>NZ_JALGCN010000083.1:0-308 GCF_038085055.1 Bradyrhizobium sp. ISRA442 | reverse complement strand
ACCGCAAATATGATCGTAAAAGTCGCGAGGAGGATCAGGAGTACGCGCATGCAACAAGGATTACTCGAAACGATATATCGCAATTATGAAACGGCTCACATCCCGGCCTTGGAGGAGGGACGGCTCTTACGGGGCATCCCACGCACACAGCGTATTGGCCAGCAAAAAGCTCACAAACCTTGATACTCGTTCGTTTTCGCCAGTAGCCGCCGAACAGCGGGATGTTTGCGCTCAAAAAATGCATTTTCCCTTGAGGGCGGCAGGAATAGTGCAGCGAATTCGAGTGGTAATTTAGTGCTTGGCTATTC
>NZ_JALGCN010000082.1:0-309 GCF_038085055.1 Bradyrhizobium sp. ISRA442 | reverse complement strand
AAATAGCCAAGCACTAAATTACCACTCGAATTCGCTGCACTATTCCTGCGGCCCTCAAGGGAAAATGCATTTTTTGAGCGCAAACATCCCGCTGTTCGGCGGCTACCGGCGAAAACGAACGAGTATCAAGGTTTGTGAGCTTTTTGCTGGCCAATACGCTGTGTGCGTGGGATGCCCCGTAAGAGCCGCCCCTCCTCCAAGGCACGGGATGTGAGCCGTTTCATAATTGCGATATATCGTTTCGAGTAATCCTTGTTGCATGCGCGTACTCCTGATCCTCCTCGCGACTTTTACGATCATATTTGCGGC
>NZ_JALGCN010000081.1:0-329 GCF_038085055.1 Bradyrhizobium sp. ISRA442 | reverse complement strand
AGCCTTGCGGTCATCGGGTCATTGATCTGCAATCGGCTCGGGTTGGTCATGCATGGGCTCCGAGCAGCTTGCGCTCCTTGACGGCGGCACGTGCCCGCACGTCCGCCTGCGAGGCCGCCGGATCGCCGCAATAAAACGTGCCATCGACCCACATCGCATGCATGATCACCGCAAGCTTGCGTGCCACCGCAACGGTCGCCTTGCGGTGGCTCGTGCGCTTGGCGATCGCAAGCCCCCAGGTCTTGACCTTGTCCTTGCGCTTGAAGCGGGTCAGCAACGCGGAGGCCGCCTCATAAAGCGCCCGCCGCACGTCGCCATCGCCCGCCTTA
>NZ_JALGCN010000080.1:0-330 GCF_038085055.1 Bradyrhizobium sp. ISRA442 | reverse complement strand
CGCCTTGCGGTCATCGGGTCATTGATCTGCAATCGGCTCGGGTTGGTCATGCATGGGCTCCGAGCAGCTTGCGCTCCTTGGCGGCGGCACGTGCGCGCACGTCCGCCTGCGAGGCCGCCCGGATCGCCGCAATAAAACGTGCCATCGACCCACATCGCATGCATGATCACCGCCAGCTTGCGTGCCACCGCAACGGTCGCCTTGCGGTGGCTCGTGCGCTTGGCGATCGCAAGCCCCCAGGTCTTGACCTTGTCCTTGCGCTTGAAGCGGGTCAAAAGCGCACTGGCCGCCTCATAAAGCGCCCGCCGCACGTCGCCATCGCCCGCCTTG
>NZ_JALGCN010000079.1:0-339 GCF_038085055.1 Bradyrhizobium sp. ISRA442 | reverse complement strand
GGCAACTATACGGCGAACATCGCACCGAATGTGTCCGGCGGCAGCACAGTTTTCGAGAATTTAGAGACCATCTTCCAACAGGATCTGAACGGTGACGGCACGATAGGGGTGCGGACCACGACGATCGAATCGCTTGGGTCGACGAGCTTGCTGCAGACTGGGAATAATTACGAGCTCGGTACTGCTGGGCCCATTCTGAAATACAATGGCGCGCAGGTGGTGAGCGGGCAATTTGCGTCCTGGGCCCCTATCGGTGCGGAGCATACCGCAACCGGATTCGACGTTGCCTGGAAGTGGGCTGGAGCTGACCTCTACACCGTCTGGACCACGGACGCGAAC
>NZ_JALGCN010000078.1:0-353 GCF_038085055.1 Bradyrhizobium sp. ISRA442 | reverse complement strand
GAGTTTGCCCTGCCGCTGCATAAGGAAGCCGTCTCGTGACAGGACGATTTGACTCGCCAGGTGAAGCCAGCAATGCCGAGTCTTCGACAAGGGCGGTTGTCTTCGTCGTCGAGGATGACATCTCCATGCGTCGCTCGCTTACGAACCTTTTTCAATCGGTAGGATTAGACGTCATTGCATTCGGATCGGCCCGCGAAATGCTGCAGAGCACAATTCCGGACGTTGTTAGCTGTCTAGTTCTTGATGTCCGGCTGCCGGGCTTGAGCGGCCTTGACTACCAGACCGAGCTAGCAAGGTTGAACATACATATTCCGATCATTTTCATTACCGGCCATGGCGACATTCCCATGACC
>NZ_JALGCN010000077.1:0-353 GCF_038085055.1 Bradyrhizobium sp. ISRA442 | reverse complement strand
CAGGTTGCCCTACCGCCGCATAAGGAAGTCGTCTCGTGACAGGACGATTTGACTCGCCAGATGAAGCCAGCAATGCCGAGGCCTCGACAAAGGCGATCGTCTTCGTCGTCGAGGATGACATCTCCATGCGTCGCTCGCTTACGAATCTTTTTCAATCGGTAGGGTTAGGCGTCATTGCATTCGGATCGGCGCGCGAAATGCTGCAGAGCCCAATCCCGGACGTTATTAGCTGTCTGGTTCTTGATGTCCGGCTGCCAGGCTTGAGCGGCCTTGACTACCAGACCGAGCTAGCAAGGTTGAACATACATATTCCGATCATTTTCATTACCGGCCATGGCGACATTCCAATGACT
>NZ_JALGCN010000076.1:0-392 GCF_038085055.1 Bradyrhizobium sp. ISRA442 | reverse complement strand
TGGGCTCGACCGATGAAATTGTAAAATCATACTTGGGTTTGTTCAGGACGATTGGCGCGAATTCCCAACGTCTCAGTCATTCTGATCAAGTCGGCCAGCGACCGTGCACGCATCTTCTTCATTACGTGTCCCCGGTAGATCTTGACCGTAATCTCGGCGAGCCCAAGCTCGGCGGCGACCTGCTTGTTCATCAGGCCGGCAGCGACCAGTTTCATCACCCCCTGCTCGCGCGGGCTTAAGCTCTCAAATCGAGACTGCAGGTTCGCGACGATCTGCTGAGCCTCCCGTCTTTTGCGATCGCGTTCGGTCGCCGCAACCACGGCATCAAGCAGTTCCTGATCGCGAAACGGTTTGCTGAGAAAATCGACCGCTCCTTCCTTCATGGCCCTGAC
>NZ_JALGCN010000075.1:0-411 GCF_038085055.1 Bradyrhizobium sp. ISRA442 | reverse complement strand
CTGATGGGCAAGTTCCGCGACGGCATGCCGGTGACGGGCCAAGCGGTGACGGTGATCCTGTCCTCGATCGACCGCATCAAGGAGATTTTGGCCAGGCTCGAGGCCACCGAGGCCGAGCCCGAGGGCAATGACCGCGACCTGATCGAGAAGCTGGAGGCGATGGTCGCGCAGGGCATGGCGGCGATGGCGGCGGGTACCGCTGCCGATCCCGTCACTGACGCGCCGCCGCTGGCGCCGGACGCCCCGGCCGCCGCCGCGCCGGCGATGACCACCGGCGCGCTGGTCGCGCAGACGCTGGAGCGTCCGCTGCGTCCGGGCGAGGTGTCGCTGGACGAGCTCGAGCGCGCCTTCCGCGAGACCGCGATCGAAGTGCCGATGCCGGTCGCCAAGGCCGACGTCAAGGCCGACGTC
>NZ_JALGCN010000074.1:0-417 GCF_038085055.1 Bradyrhizobium sp. ISRA442 | reverse complement strand
AACGTCGGCCTTAACGTCGGCCTTGACGTCGGCCTTGGCGACCGGCATCGGCACTTCGATCGCGGTCTCGCGGAAGGCGCGCTCGAGCTCGTCCAGCGACACCTCGCCCGGGCGCAGCGGACGCTCCAGCGTCTGCGCGACCAGCGCGCCGGTGGTCATCGCCGGCGCGGCGGCGGCCGGGGCGTCCGGCGCCAGCGGCGGCGCCTCAGTGACGGGCGCACTCCCCGCCGCCATCGCCGCCATGCCCTGCGCGACCATCGCCTCCAGCTTCTCGATCAGGTCGCGGTCATTGCCCTCGGGCTCGGCCTCGGTGGCCTCGAGCCCGGCCAAAATCTCCTTGATGCGGTCGATCGAGGACAGGATCACCGTCACCGCTTGGCCCGTCACCGGCATGCCGTCGCGGAACTTGCCCATCAA
>NZ_JALGCN010000073.1:0-617 GCF_038085055.1 Bradyrhizobium sp. ISRA442 | reverse complement strand
TTGTCCGGCCCTCGCCGGCGAACGCGGTGTCCCACCGCCAGTTACACCACGCCTAGGGACACGATCGCTGCTCGGGCAGGCTTCGAACCTGCAGTGCCTTTCGGCGCGCGATTAACAGTCGCGAGGGTCTACCAATTCCCCCACCGTGCGAAACCGGCAATGGTCAGCGTCTCCCGCTGCACGCAGGTCTTCTTGACCCAGTCGTTCGTGCGTCCCCTCGGATAGGCGCTGTCCCGTACTTTCGATACGACGCCTTCGAGGCCGAGCTTGCAGGCATGTGCAAACATCTCGCGGCCATCTATCTCGACGCTTTCGCTGAACTGGACGTCCGTGCCGCTTAGGATCTTCCTGAGTTCGGCTTTGCGCTGAGAAAGAGGCAGCTTCCGGATATCGGCCGTTCAGGTAGAGCAGATCGAAAGCTACGAGCACGATGCTCTTCGATTTGCCCTTGAGCTCGTTCTGCAGGACCGAGAAGTCGGTCGTGCCGTCGGCGGTCATCGATCCTGAGTTTGCCGGCTACGCGCCGATCGCCCCGGCCGGCGAGCTATCGCCGCGCAGCAGGACTTCTGTCGTCTGGGACCGGCAGTGGCCTGTGAAACCGTAAGCCTCCGGTGGGG
>NZ_JALGCN010000072.1:0-798 GCF_038085055.1 Bradyrhizobium sp. ISRA442 | reverse complement strand
CTTCTGTGGCCTGGATGTCGGCATGGACGAGACGGCAATCTGCGTGGTGGACGGCAGCGGCAAGGTCGCGCTGGAGGTCGCGGTGGTGACCGATCCGGACGCGATCAAGGCGGCGCTCACGCCGTATCGTGGCCGCTTGCGGCGGCTCGGCCACGAGGCGGGGTCGCTGTCGCCCTGGCTGCACCCGGAACTGTTAAAGCTCGGCTTGCCGGCGGTCTGCCTGGAAACCTTCCACGTCCGCGCCGCGCTGAAGGCGCAGCGCAACAAGACCGACCGGACGGACGCGCTCGGCCTGGCGCATTTGATGCGCACCGGTTGGTTCCGCAAGGCGCATATCAAGAGCGAAGCCTGCTACCGGCTGCGGCTGCTCTTGACGCACCGGCGCAATCTGAAGCGCAAGTTTCTGGATCTGGAAAACGCGATTCGGCACTCGCTGAAGGTGTTTGGCATTCGCCTCAGTCATGTTGGCCGCGGCGGCTTCGCGCAGGCGGTGCGCGAGGCGGTGGCGGGTGATGCGCTGGTCAGCGAGCTGATCGATGCCATGCTGAACGCGCGCGCCGCGCTGTGGAAGGAGTACTGCCGGCTGCACGATCTCGTGGTCAAGCTGGTGGCGAGCCATGAACTGTGCCGGCGCTTCATGCAGATCCCTGGCGTCGGCCCGGTGGCAGCGCTGAGCTTCATGACGGCGATCGACGACCCCGCACGCTTCAAGCGGTCGCGCGATGTGGCGGCCTATTTTGGCTTGACCTCGCGGCGTTGGCAGTCCGGCTCCTCGATCGACGTCAAGGGGCGGATCAG
>NZ_JALGCN010000071.1:0-852 GCF_038085055.1 Bradyrhizobium sp. ISRA442 | reverse complement strand
ACTTATCCGAGCACACCAGCGCTGCGGGAATTTTGGCGACAGGATTGATGGGCCTGCTTCGCTGGGACATTGCGTGCGACGTCGAAGAGGAGCCCGAGAAGTGGCGGCAGCATCGGGCGACGTTGGAGGCCCATCTTCCATTTCGGGATCTCATCTACCGCACCGTGAATCGGACAGGATCTCCGATCTATGTCCGCACGAGTGGCAAGCCTTTTTTCGATGGAAAGGGCAATTTTCTCGGCTACCGTGGCGTCAGCACTGACATCACCGCTACCATTCGCGCCGATCAAGCCGAACAAGAGCTACGAAAGGCACAAGCGGAGCTTACGCATGTAACGCGTGTAACGACTTTAGGAGAGCTGACAACTTCCATCGCCCACGAAATAAACCAGCCACTCGCCGCTATTATCAGCAACGCCGATGCGTGCCTCGGTTGGATGGGGCGGGAAGCTCCTAATCTTTCCGCTGCGCGCTCTTCGGTGGAGTGGATCATCGAAGACGCAATCCGGGCAAGCGAGGTGATCCGTCGTATTCGCACGCTCGCGAAGAAGGGCGAGATTGAGATGGTGCCGCTCGATATCAATGAGGTCGTTAAGGAGGTCATTGCGCTGGTAACACGAGAGCTGGTGAGCCACCGAGTGACGTTACGAACCGAGTTGACGGCAGGGCTGCCTAGGATCCTCGGCGATCGGATTCAGCTACAACAGGTGATCATCAATCTGGTGATGAACGGAATCGAAGCCATGGAGGCAGTTACCGATCGGACGCGCGAACTGCTGATTCAATCATCAAAGGACGACGTGGGGCACATCCAGCTTGCCGTGACCGACTGCGGCGTCGGCATCGCCGAGG
>NZ_JALGCN010000070.1:0-852 GCF_038085055.1 Bradyrhizobium sp. ISRA442 | reverse complement strand
TCTCGGCGATGCCGACGCCGCAATCGGTCACGGCAAGTTGGATGTGCCCCACATCGTCCTTTGATGATTGAATCAGCAGTTCGCGCGTCCGGTCGGTAACTGCGTCCATGGCTTCGATTCCGTTCATCACGAGATTGATGATTACCTGTTGTAGCTGAATCCGATCGCCGAGGATCGTAGGCAGCCCTGCCGTCAACTCGGTTCGTAACGTCACTCGGTGGCTCACCAGCTCTCGTGTTACCAGCGCAATGACGTCCTTAACGACCTCATTGATATCGAGCGGCACCATCTCAATCTCGCCTTTCTTCGCGAGCGCGCGAATACGACGGATCACCTCGCTTGCCCGGATTGCGTCTTCGATGATCCACTCCACCGAAGAGCGCGCGGCGGAAAGATTAGGCGCTTCCCGGCCCATCCAACCGAGGCACGCATCCGCGTTGCTGATAATAGCGGCGAGTGGCTGGTTTATTTCGTGGGCGATGGAGGTTGTCAGCTCTCCTAAGGTCGTTACACGCGTTACATGCGCAAGCTCCGCTTGTGCCTTTCGTAGTTCTTGTTCGGCTTGATCGGCGCGAATGGTAGCGGTGATGTCGGTGCTGACGCCACGGTAGCCGAGAAACTTGCCCTTTCCATCGAAAAAAGGCTTGCCACTCGTGCGGACATAGATCGGAGAACCTGTCCGATTCACGGTGCGGTAGATGAGATCCCGAAACGGAAGATGGGCCTCCAATGTCGCCCGATGCTGCCGCCACTTCTCGGGTTCCTCTTCGACGTCGCACGCAATGTCCCAGCGAAGCAGGCCGATCAATCCTGTCGCCAAAATTCCCGCAGCGCTGGTGTGCTCGGATAAGC
>NZ_JALGCN010000069.1:0-923 GCF_038085055.1 Bradyrhizobium sp. ISRA442 | reverse complement strand
GCCTGCGTCTTGGCGGACGCTTCCTCGATGCGCAGCTTCGGCACGCCGGCCTCGATCGCCTTGGCCATGCCGCCGAGCTCCTCGACCTCCTGGATATGGCCCCATGCTTTCGCGGCGAGATCGCGCGTCAGCCGCTCGACATAGTAGGAGCCGCCCCAGGGATCGATGATGCGGTAGGTGCCGCTCTCCTGCTGCAGGAAGAGCTGGGTGTTGCGGGCGATGCGCGCCGAAAAATCGGTCGGCAGCGCCAAGGCTTCGTCGAGCGCGTTGGTGTGCAGGGACTGAGTGTGGCCTTGGGTGGCCGCCATCGCCTCCACTGTCGTGCGCATCACATTGTTGAAGACGTCCTGCGCGGTCAGCGACCAGCCCGAGGTCTGGCAATGGGTGCGCAAAGAAAGCGAGCGCGGGTCCTTCGGACCGAACGGCTTGAGCAGCTTGGCCCAGAGCAGCCGAGCGGCGCGCATCTTGGCGACTTCCATGAAGAAGTTCATGCCGATCGCCCAGAAGAACGACAGCCGCGGCGCGAAACGGTCGACGTCGAGGCCGGCGGCAAGGCCGGCGCGAAGATATTCGACACCGTCGGCAAGCGTATAGGCGAGCTCGAGATCCTGCGTCGCGCCGGCCTCCTGCATGTGATAGCCGGAGATCGAGATCGAATTGAATTTCGGCATCCGCTGCGATGTGAAGGCGAAGATGTCGGAGATGATCCGCATCGATGGCGAGGGTGGATAGATGTAGGTGTTGCGCACCATGAACTCTTTCAGAATGTCGTTCTGAATGGTGCCCGACAGTTTCTCCGGCGGCACGCCCTGTTCCTCGGCCGCCACCACGAACAGCGCGAGGATCGGCAGCACCGCGCCGTTCATGGTCATGGACACGCTCATCTGGTCGAGCGGGATGCCCGCGAACAATGTGCGCATGTC
>NZ_JALGCN010000068.1:0-994 GCF_038085055.1 Bradyrhizobium sp. ISRA442 | reverse complement strand
TAGAGCGGTTCCCGATCAGGTTGGTTCGTATCCAGCGGCTGCGAAGTAGTTGGCGCATTCGCGCGGCGTGAAGCGATCGAGGCAGCGTCCGATTGCGTTCCACAAGCCTTCGACGGTGCGCTCGGCGGCCCTGCGCAGCAGCGCTTTCAGCTTGGCGAAGGCGTTCTCGATGGGATTGAGGTCGGGACTGTAGGGCGGGAGATAGAGGAGCTTTGCGCCGGCAGCCTCGATCGCTGCGCGCACGCCTGCGCCCTTGTGGCTGCCGAGATTGTCCATGACGACGATATCTCCTTCCCGCAATTCTGGAACGAGCACCTGGTCCACATAAGCCTGGAAGGCGAGCCCGTTGATCGGCCCATCGAGAACCATCGGCGCGACCATGCCCGACAGGCGCAGGCCTGCAACAAAGGTCGTTGTCTTCCAGTGGCCGTGCGGAATGGAGGCCCGCAGCCGCTCGCCGCGGGGCGCACGCCCGCGCGGGCGTGCCATGTTGGTTGACGCCCATGTCTCGTCAATGAAGATGAGCTTGTCAGGATCGAGGCCAATCTGGCCGTCGACCCACTCTTCTCGCTTCTTCAGGACGTCCGGCCGCTCTTGCTCAGTGGCGTATACAGTCTTTTTTTGAGCGTGATCTTGCGACGCTGGAAGAAGCGCGACAACGCGGAGACGCTGAAAGCGTGTCCATCGGCGGCGAGCGCCGCCTTCAGTTCCTCCAATGTGCTGTCGGGCTTGGCCGCAATCAGCGCGAGGATGCGTTCAGCTTGCGCTTCGATCGCCTGCGAGCGTCGATCGCCGCCCTGTGGCTTCGGCGTCACTTCGCCCGTCTCGCGCGCTTGCGCCATCCAGCGGATCGCACTCGACACGCCCACTCGAAAGTGCGCAGCGGCCTCCCGACACGACATGCCGCCCGCAACGGCGGCAACCACACGCTTGCGGAGATCAATCGAAAGAGGTGGCGCCATGCCCGCCGGCCTCCTTCGCCAGCAGGCAGTTT
>NZ_JALGCN010000067.1:0-1027 GCF_038085055.1 Bradyrhizobium sp. ISRA442 | reverse complement strand
ACGCGCACGTGGGACGTCCAGAAAGTCAGGAAGGACGGCTCGGTGTTGTGGGTACGTGAAAATGCCAAAGCCATGCTCTGGGCCGATGAGCAGCCCATTGTCCTTATCGCCTGCGAAGATATCACGGAGCGAAGGCGGACCGAACTTGCCCTGCAGCGGAGCGAAGCACATTTGGCCCAGGCGCAGGAGTTGAGTCACACAGGCAGCTTCAGCTGGAACACCACTACGGGCGAGGCCTTCTGGTCAAAGGAAACATTTCGCATTTTCCAATTAGATCCTCAGACAGTGGCGCCGGGGCCGCAGCTCGTCGTTGAGCGCACTCATCCAGATGATAGGGCTTCGGTTAAAGAGATTATCGATCGCGCGATGCGAGACCCGAGCGATTTCGAGCACGAATACCGGCTTCTGCTACCGGACGGCTCGGTAAAGCACATCCATGCGCAGGCACGAGCGACGAAAACAGCCTCTGGTGACATCGAGTTTGTTGGGGCAGCTACGGATATTACGGCGGCGAGGCGAGCAGAACAGCAGCTGCGCCGCAGCGAGGCCTATCTGGCCGAAGCCCAGCATCTCAGTCACACGGGCAGCTGGTCCTGGGACGTCTACGGTCTAGATTTCGTGTATCGCTCCGCCGAGGTCGATCGTCTGTTTGGCTTTAGCCCACGAGAGCCGGTATCGATCGAGACCATTCGATCGCGCATCCATCCGGACGACTTGCCGCGGCTACAGGAGGTGCAGCGCCAGGCGATTGAACACAAGGAGGGGCGGTTCGAATATGATTTTCGTATCCTTCTACCAGATGGCGGGATAAGACGCATACACTCCGTTGCGCACGTGGTGGTCGGCAGCGATGGTAACGTCAGCGAGCTGATCGGAACACATATGGATGTCACCGAGCAACACGCAGCTAGGGAACGCCTGGAAAACACACTTGCCGCGCTGCGCGAAAGCGAACAGCGCTTTCGCGACTACGCCGAAACAGCTTCCGACTGGCTCTGGGAGACCGGGCCGGATCATCAGGTCACTC
>NZ_JALGCN010000066.1:0-1036 GCF_038085055.1 Bradyrhizobium sp. ISRA442 | reverse complement strand
AGCTGGTTGCCGGGGTAGCGGGCCGACGAAGGGGTCGGCTGGTGCCCTCGGCGGGCGGCTCAGGCTGTGATCGCAGCCCATTTCCTCATGTTGAACGCGATGGAGGCGAGCAGGACTTGCCCGCTTGCTTTGGCAAGACCGACATAACGGATGCAGGTCAGTCGCATGCGGCGTTTGAGGGTGGCGAAGGTGGTCTCCACCGTTGCCCGTCGTCGGGCGATGAGAAGGTTGTAGCGTTTGAGCCTCGGCGGCAGCTCCGGGTGATGCCTGTTGGGACGACGTGCGATGCGGGGCTTTTTGCCTTCAGCTTTCAGCCGGGCCCGCCTGGCATGGGTGTCATAGGCGGCATCGGCCCACACCACGGCTTCGTCGCCGCGGATCAGATCGTCCGCAGGCGTCGTGTCGTTGATATTGGCGGGCGTGGTCAGCACCGACCGGATCAGGCCGGAGCCCTCATCGACACCCATGTGAGCCTTGTAACCGAAGGTCGAGCCGCTTTTGCCTTGCCGCTTGGCAAACCGGGCATCGGGATCCTTCGACGGCTGTTCTTGCGTCGGAGGCGCTGACACCGCCTGGATCAATGTCGCATCCAGCATCGTGCCGCGCTTCAGGATGACACCAGCATTCTCAAGCTGACGATCGAGCTCACCAAACAGCTTGTCCAGCAGCCCTTGCTCAACAAGCTGGTTCCGGAAGCGGTTCAGGACCGTGTGATCAGGCGTCGCATCTTCGAGACTGAGACCCACGAAGCGCTTGAACGACAAGCGGTCCCCCAGCGCCTCCTCGAGCTCGCGCTCCGAAAGACCATAGAGCGACTGCAACAGCAGCGCGCGAAACAGCACCAGCACCGGATAGCCCGGGCGGCCAGGGCTTCCTTCATCCCGCAAATGCGCCATCAGCTTCTCGAACCGGTACCATTTGACCAAGCTCGACAACCGATCCAGCGCCGCATTGGCACCGGCTCCCTTCGGCAGCCACGCCTCAATAAAACTCGGCTGCCCCGTCTGCTTCACCGCCATCGTCAGTCCTCCAGGGC
>NZ_JALGCN010000065.1:0-1036 GCF_038085055.1 Bradyrhizobium sp. ISRA442 | reverse complement strand
ACCGACGGAATAGTTACCCATCCGAATTTGGTCAGGTTCAGAGGCTACGTAGCACGTTCCGGCGCAGTTCGGGCGTCGGTGACAGTTCAGGACAAATTCGCCTCCGGCTCAGGCAGGCTCTCGAGCAATTCTGGCCGCGGGACGTGGAGTGGCCATTCAGGAAACGCGCGTTGTTCAGGCTACTGGATTGCGCAGCGAAATTGAGGTGCGAGCCCAGATCGGGGATGGCCGCTGGATTGGAGGACGGCTTGCTGATTGCCTATGACGCTCGTCCAGATAAAATCAACCGGCAGTGTGGTCGACAGTGGCGGGCATCATCCTTTGAGGCGGCGACGCTCCAGCGCGGCCTTGGCCTCGAAGCCAGTGACGATTGAGCTGACCAGAAGGATGCCAATCGCCGCCATGATCAGAATTATCTCGATCATGATCTATCGCCCCTGCGCTCTCGTAGATCTCAGAGTGAAAACGAGCAGCGCGACTGCAAAGAGCAGGAATGTACCGGCGCTGATCTCTTTTGACTTGCGTTTCATGACGCACCAATCCGCTCAAGACGGGCTGGCTCCTAAACGAACGCGTGATTTAGCAGGATCACAATTCGCGCCTGATCCTGGGATGGCTCCAGTTGTTCATCTTGATCCAGTGCTTCTGCCGACCGGCACGGTATGTCCTGCACTCGCCAGCAGTCCGCCATAGTAGCACCCCGCCGCTCGAGCAACTTCTCTCGCCAAGGCGTGTTCTCGATTAAAGGCAAGGAGGCGAGCATGATGAAGAACAAGGCTCCTAACACTCGAAATGCCGGATCAAGCTCACAGACCCAGATGATAGCGAGCAACCCAAAGATGCTCAATCCCGGAGATGAGGCGCTTCCCGGAACTCCAGGTACTGGCGAAGACGTGTGCCCAGAGTGTCACGGCGAAGGCCGTATCGACGGCTCGCCCTGTCCGAACTGCGGTGGCAGCGGCACGATCACCCGAGCGATTGGCGGCGCCTGATGGACCCAGAACGGCGATAAGATATTTCGAGAGATATGGTGACT
>NZ_JALGCN010000064.1:0-1043 GCF_038085055.1 Bradyrhizobium sp. ISRA442 | reverse complement strand
CGCGGTAAAGGGGCGTGAGACGGAGTGCGAGGATCTCGCGCCTGCTGCACGACCGTCAACCCGGCCCTGCACCGCGGCAAAGCCGGACTGAGGAACCGGCGTCGCGAACGCGTGTTGACGCAAGCCGCCCGTTGCCTGCAGCTTGTTCAAGGTTCAAGATGGCTGACGAGACGATCACGACCACCGGCATCGCTGCTCATGGCGCTTCCCGCCTTCCGTCAGTGGATGTCGACAGCTTCAACATTGAACTGAAGGATGAGGACGGATTTCTTGGGGACCGTGCCAGCAAGGGCGCCTTCCGGGACACCCTCGAAAAGTGGCGGAAGCCGTTGCGTAGATCCGGCGAAGATCCGTTCGGCAAGGAGCTTTCCGAAGAAATCAGCAAGAAGGAACTCGACGCCATCCTGATCGGCGAAGATACCGACGCTTGGGCAGTTGTGCAGAGCGCGATCGAGGACTTCGCACAGGAGCTCGCCCACGTGACGCGTCGCTTCCTCAAGACCAAAGCCTGGGAGAAGACTGAGCGCATCGTAGTGGGCGGCGGCTTTAGCAATAGCCGCCTCGGCGAACTCGCCATCGCGCGCGCCGAAATCATCCTGAAGTCCGAGAACTTCAAGATCGAGATGCTGCCGATCCATCAGCACCCCGACGACGCAGGCCTAATTGGCGCGCTGCATCTTGCTCCTTCCTGGATCTTCGAAGCTCATGATTCCATCCTTGCCGTCGACATCGGAGGCGCCAACATCCGCTGTGGCGTCGTCGAAACGCGTCGCAAGAAGGCGCCGGACCTCACGAAGGCGTGCGTCTGGAAGTCCGAGCTATGGCGTCATGCCGACGACGATCCGAGCCGTAAGAACGCCGTGAAGAGGCTCGTCAAGATGCTCACGGACCTAATCGCGAAGGCGCAGGAGGAAGGGTTCAAGCTCGCGCCGTTCATCGGCATCGCGTGTCCTGGCGTCATCGAGAGCAACGGCTCGATCGCGAAGGGCGCGCAGAACCTGTCCGGCAATTGGGAGAGCAGCAAGTTCAATCTGCCGGCAACT
>NZ_JALGCN010000063.1:0-1267 GCF_038085055.1 Bradyrhizobium sp. ISRA442 | reverse complement strand
TCGCCGTGGTGACCGTCGCCGTACCGCCGGAGTTGGATGTGGTCCGCACGCCCGTGGCGAGGTCAACCGCCTTCAGCACGTCGGCGATCGTTGCCTGGTTCAGGTAGACCGTCGAGTTGCCGCTGCCGTCGGTGACGAGGTTGCCCGACACGCCCGAGCCGCTCGCAACTTCCGACGTACCCGGCGTGCCGCCATTCTTGAAGGTGATGGTCTTGCCATTGACGTTCAGGGTCGAGCCGTCCTGCACGAAAGTGCCGAGGCTGGTTCCTGAGGTGAGACGAGCCGCCGAGATCGTGGCACTGCCCGTGCCGGTCGCGGTGGTCAGACCCAACGCCTTCAGGGTATCGGCCTTGCCCGTGATGCTCAGATCAGCACCCGTCGAGCTGTTGAGGACGAGCTGGCCACTGCCGTTCACGCTCGAGGCGGTCTGGCCGGTGTTCGCGGTCAAGGTGCCAGCGACGTTGCGCTGCACACCGCTTGCGATGTCAATCGCGGTGAGCACGTCGCCGATCGAAGCCTTCGTCGTGGAGCCGAGATAGACGGTCGAATTGCCGTTGGCATCGGTAAACACGTTGCCGGTGGTCGTGTTGGCAATAGCAGCGACCTGGGTATATCCCGTAGGGGCCGTGCCCGGCGCGTCACCAGCCGCAAAGGTGATCGTCTTGCCGTCGACGGTAAGTGTATCGCCTGCGACAACACCGGCGTTGGCGTCGCCCGCAGCCGCACCGTTCAAGAGCTTGGCCGCCGTGGTCGCCGCGTTGATCGCGGTGCCCGTAACCGTGGCGATGGCGGCGCTGCCCAACGTCGTACCCGAGGTCGCTGCCGTGGTGCCGCCGGCCGCACCGGAGAACAGCACGTTGGAGAGCGCGGTCGCGCTCGAATAGGTCGTGGTGCCGCGCAGGTCGGAGGCGGTCGCACCCGCGATCGTGGTCGAGACGTTCGATTTGGTCGAATAACCGACCGTCGTCTGCAGTGCCTGGTTGGCGATCGACTTCGCGCTGTCGAGCAGCTTCTGCAGCGAGGTGATGCCGGTGTTGGCGGCCTGCAGCACCTGCACGCCGTTGGCGATGCCATCGAGCAGATTGTTGATGTCGCTGGCGCGGTTGTCGAGCGACTGGGCGGTGAAGAAGTTGGTGGGATTATCCAGCGCCGAGTTCACCTTCTTGCCGGTCGACAGACGCGACTGGGTGGTGGCGAGGAGGTCGGCGGTGGACTGGAGGGAGAGCAGGTTCTGACGAACCGACGCAGAGAGGACGATACCGGACAT
>NZ_JALGCN010000062.1:0-1287 GCF_038085055.1 Bradyrhizobium sp. ISRA442 | reverse complement strand
GCGGCGACCACGTGGCTGTACTCGGGATGATAATTGTCGCCGGGCCCGTAGAGGTTGGTCGGCATCACGCTGATGAAGTCGCTGCCATACTGGCTGCGATAGGCCTCCGCCATCTTGATGCCGGCGATCTTGGCAATCGCATAGGGCTCGTTGGTGGGCTCGAGCGGGCCGGTCAGCATGGAGTCCTCGCGCAGCGGCTGGCTCGCGAGCTTCGGATAGATGCAGGAGGAGCCCAAAAACATCAGCTTCTCGGCGCCGCTTTGATGCGCGGCGTGGATCACGTTGGCCGCGATCACGATGTTGTCGTAGATGAACTCGGCGCGCAGCGTGTCGTTGGCGGCGATGCCGCCGACCTTGGCGGCGGCGAGGAACACCACCTGCGGCCGCACCTTCGCGAACCAGTCGAACACGGCGGCCTGGTTGCAGAGATCGATCTCGCGCCGGTCCACCGTGACGAGCTCGACGTCCTCCCGCGCCAGCCGGCGCACCAGCGCGCTGCCGACCATGCCGCGATGGCCGGCGACGTAGACGCTCTTGCCCTTCAGCTCAAACGCTGCGTTTGCCATTGGCGACGTCCCGTTTGGCCTCGGCCAGATCGCTCGCCATCATCTCCTCGACGAGCTGGGCAAACGTCCGCTTCGGCTTCCAGCCGAGCTTGTCGCGGGCCTTGCTGGCATCGCCGATCAGGAGCTCGACCTCGGTGGGACGGAAGTAGGTCGGATCGATCCGCACCACGGTCTTGCCGCTCCTGGCATCGACGCCGGTCTCCTCCACGCCCTTGCCGCGCCATTCGATGCGGCGGCCGACCTGCGCGAAGCAACGCTCGACCATCTCGCGCACCGAGCGCATCTCGCCGGTGGCGAGCACGAAGTCGTCGGGCGCATCGGCCTGCAGGATCATGTGCATGCCCTCGACGTAATCCTTGGCATGGCCCCAGTCGCGCTTGGCCTCGAGATTGCCGAGATAGAGCGTGTCCTCGAGCCCGAGCTCGATGCGGGCAACGCCGCGGGTGATCTTGCGGGTGACGAAGGTCTCGCCGCGGATCGGGCTCTCGTGGTTGAACAGGATGCCGTTGGAGGCGAACATGCCGTAGGCCTCGCGGTAGTTCACCGTGATCCAGTAGCCGTAGAGCTTGGCGACGCCGTAAGGCGAGCGCGGATAGAACGGCGTGGTCTCCTTCTGCGGGATCTCCTGCACGAGGCCGTAGAGCTCGGAGGTCGAGGCCTGGTAGAACCGCGTCTCCTTCTCCATGCCGAGGATGCGGATTGCCTCCAACAGCCGCAGCAC
>NZ_JALGCN010000061.1:0-1304 GCF_038085055.1 Bradyrhizobium sp. ISRA442 | reverse complement strand
GACTTTTACCCTTCTGGTAGCTTACGCGTCTTCGTTCGATCGCGATGGATCGAGTGACGCAGGCAGGGTGCGTCGACATGGCTAACAAAGGGTGAAACCGGACTTGTGTCCGTAAGCGGCGGTTCACCATGAGATCATGGCGCTGCTCCGTCGGAAGCAAACATCAAGCTGAAATCGTTGATCTTTTTAGCTCGTTATCTGTCCATTAACCATAACGGACGGTTACGATTTTACGGCTCATGCAACTGCACTTCGACAGCGCGTAAGCGACAAAAAAGCGGCGGGGCCGAAGCCCCGCCGCCGTATCTGTCTTGCGATGCCTACCGCTGATTAGCGCAGGAGCTGCAGCACGCTCTGCTGCGACTGGTTGGCCAGCGACAGCGCGGAGACCGCGATCGACTGGCGGGTCGACAGCGCCTGGCTGTTGGCCGCTTCCTCATTGGTGTCGGCCAGCGTCAGGTTGGACGAACCGGTCTGTAGCACGTTGATCAGGTTCTTGTTGAAGTCCTGACGCACCTGCACGACCGACAGGTTCGAACCCAGCGTGGAGGCTTCCGAACGCAGCGTGCTCGACGCGGTGTTCAGGTTGGCCAGCACCTTGTTGGTGGCCGAGTTGTCGATGAAGTCGGTGCCCTGCACCAGGCCGGCCAGACCCAGACCCTTCGAGTTGAAGGTCACGCCGGTGATGTTCAAGCTCGACTTGCCGGTCTCGTCGAACACCAGCTTGAGCTGGTCGCCGTTGAGCAGGTTGACGCCGTTGAACGAGGCATCGAGCGACGTCGTGTCGATCTGCGTCATGATGTTGTTGTACTGGGACACCAGGTTGGAGCGGGTCGCCTGGGCAACAGCATCAGCAACCGGCGCGGTCGCGTTCGACCAGGTCTGGCTCGTGCTGAGCGTACCGCCGATCGTGCCGCCAGCCGACGCCGAACCAATCGTCGAGGACGCGTAGTCGTTGGTCGCCGAGACCGTGAGCAGGCCGTTGGCGTCGATCGTGGCGGTCAGGTTGTTGGCCTGCAGCGCCGTGTTGAGCTGATCGAGCGTCTTGACCGTGCCGCCGGTGCCGTCGCCGAAGGTGACGTTGACCGCCGTGCCGCCATTGAAGGAGGAGAAGGTCAAGGTCTTGCCGGAAATGCCACCCGACGCCGCGGACCGGCTCGCCGTGAAGGCGGTGCCGGTGCCGGTCGAACCGGTCAGGCCGAGCGCGGACAACGCGTTGCCCGTGCCGGTGATCGACAGATCCGAGTTCGCACCGGTCGAGATGTGCAGCGCACCCGCAACCAGCGAGGATGCGGTCTGCCCCA
>NZ_JALGCN010000060.1:0-1358 GCF_038085055.1 Bradyrhizobium sp. ISRA442 | reverse complement strand
GTCAGCTGGCGATTGCCGGGAAGCTGACGGCGGGATCATCGCTCAACGGCGCGATGGTTTCCAGCGTCATGTAGCGGGCGCGCTGGACGGCCCATTCATCATTCTGCTCGAGCAGGATCGCACCGACGAGGCGAACGATGGCGTCCTCATTGGGGAAGATGCCGACCACCTCGGTGCGGCGCTTGATCTCGCCGTTGAGGCGCTCGATCGGGTTGGTCGAGTGCAGCTTGGTCCGATGCTGGGGCGGGAAGGTCATGTAGGCGAGCACATCGGTCTCGGCCTCGTCGAGGAAGCCGGCGAGCTTGGGGAGCTTGGGGCGGAGCTGGTCGGCGACCTTTCGCCATTGGGTCTTTGCGGCCTCGGCATCGTCCTGGGCAAACGCGGTGGCGATGAAGGCGGAGACGACACGCCGGCCGCTCTTGCCGGCATGCGCGAGCGCGTTGCGCATGAAGTGGACGCGGCAACGCTGCCAGGAGGCGTTGAGCACCTTGGCGACGGTGGCCTTGATGCCCTCATGGGCATCAGACACGACCAGCTTGACGCCGCGTAGGCCGCGGCGCGCGAGCTTGCGCAGGAACGCGGTCCAGAACGTCTCGGCCTCGGACGGGCCAATATCCATGCCGAGAACTTCGCGCCGGCCGTCACTGTTGACGCCGACCGCGACAATCACCGCGACCGAGACGATGCGGCCCTGCTGGCGCACCTTCACGTAGGTGGCGTCGATCCACAAATACGGCCAGTCGCCCTCGATCGGACGGGCGAGGAACGCCTTCACCTTATCGTCGATCTCGGCGCAGAGCCGGCTCACCTGGCTCTTGGAGATGCCGCTCATGCCCATGGCCTGCACGAGATCGTCGACCGAGCGGGTCGAGACGCCCTGCACGTAGGCTTCCTGCACCACCGCGGTAAGCGCCTTCTCGGCCATGCGACGGGGCTCCAGGAAGCCGGGGAAGTAGGAGCCCTTGCGCAGCTTGGGGATGCGCAGTTCGACCGCGCCGGCGCGGGTCTCCCAAATGCGGTCGCGGTAGCCGTTGCGCTGGGCCAGGCGCTCGGGGCTCTTCTCGCCATAGGCGGCTCCGGTCTGGCTTTCCACTTCCAGCTCCATCAGGCGCTGGGCGGCAAAGCCGATCATCTCGCGCAGCAGATCCGCATCAGGGGTCTTCTCCACGAGCGTCCGCAGGTTCATCATCTCGTCGGTCATCGGTGGTTCCTCGAATCAGGTTGGTGTCAGCAACCCGACCCTACCGGCGAATCGCCGGTGACCACCGCAAAGCCGTCCGCCCGCTACGGCGCTATTGTAGGGCGCGCGTGCGGACGGCTTTGCTCTACCGAGCTACACCATCACTGGGGACACGACC
>NZ_JALGCN010000059.1:0-1385 GCF_038085055.1 Bradyrhizobium sp. ISRA442 | reverse complement strand
GGGCCATGTGTGGACGGCTCCGGGTTGGCAAGAAGAATCTTCACTTTGCAGCATTGGTCGGAGCAGCCATGTGTTCGGCCTGTTTACGCGGTACGCATGACCGCTGGCCATAATGCCCTCCGCGGATCAGGTCCCGGTCAATAGCACGCATTCGACGATGCTGTGGCCCAAGTGGGTTGTCCTGATCGCCGGATCGACCGGCGCTGCATTAGTGCTGTTCGCCCTTCCAACCGTTACGTCACACCCGGATGACCGGTGTGATCTCGTCACGCCGCGAGAGCGACGGGTTCATTGTAACGTTCGTTCCTTGCCATCATCGCCCAAGCCATCCGGGCGAGTTTGTTGGCGAGCGCAATGGCGGCGACCTTGGTGGGGCGCCGGGCCAACAATCGGGTGAGCCAGGGCCGATGATTGGTGCCATGGATCTTGGCATAGCGGATCACTGCGAGCGCGCCAGCCGTGAACAGGCTACGCAAATAGCGATCCCCTTGTTTGCTGATATTGCCAAGCTTGTCCTTGCCCCCGCTCGAGTTCTGCTTCGGCACGAGCCCAACCCAGGCCGAGAAGTCTCGTCCCGATCGGAAAGCCTTGGGATCCGCAATGCTGGCGACCAGAGCTGTTGCCAGCGCCGGCCCGACGCCGGGGATCGCGTCCAGCCGTTTGCTCGTCACGCTTGATCGATGCCAGGCGATGATGCGTCGGTCGAACTCCAGGATTTGAGCCTTCAGTGCGCGCAATTGACTGCCGAGAGCAGCAAGACACGCACGGGCCACCTCGGGGAGCCGGTGGTCGGCTGTATCGGCGACGACTTCCAGCAGTTGCTCGACACCCCTGCGCCCGACAGGGGCAACAATCCCGAACTCGGCGAGATAGGCGCGGATTGAGTTGATCACGGCAGTCTGCTGGCGGATGAAGAGATGGCGCGCCCGGTGAAGCATCAGACAGCTTTGTTGCTCGACCGTCTTGGTCGGCACGAACCGCATGTTGGGTCTCGTGACTGCCTCGCAAATTGCCTCCGCGTCGGTGCTGTCGTTCTTCTGCCGCTTGACGTAGGGCTTCACATAGGCCGGAGGCATCAATCGCACCGTATGCCCTAACAACTGCAACTCGCGGGACCAATGGTGCGATGATGCGCAAGCCTCGATCCCCACCAGGCATGGCGGCAGCTTCTGGAAAAACGCCAGGACGTGCCGGCGCCTCAACTGGCGGCGTATGACCACCTGGCCGGCTGCATCAACGCCGTGTACCTGAAAGACGGACTTCGCGATATCCAAACCGATAGTCGAAATTGGCTGCATAGGCCGCTCCTCCGAATCGTGGGAGCCTCAAAACGGCGCCCATTCCTTGGCACTCTCGTGCCGGTGGAGGAGCCGTCCACAGCATCA
>NZ_JALGCN010000058.1:0-1576 GCF_038085055.1 Bradyrhizobium sp. ISRA442 | reverse complement strand
CAAGCGGACAAGGCTACGCTTTCAAGTAACGGAAATGTCTAGTCCAGCAGGATCGCGGTTGACGAACAAACGGGTTCTATCGTCATCGTCAAACTCGATTGCTATCTCGTCCGCGCGATGACGCCAAACAACTCGGACCGTTTTTCCTTTCAACAGCTCCGTCAATTTCTCAGCCTCTTGCTCTAGCTCTGTCACGGGATTTCTCCGCTGATGCTGCACGCTTTGCTTACGATGTAGGTAAGCATCCTTTCGCTCTGCTAACGAACTCTGCTCAAATTATATCGATGCTGGAGGCGAAGTCCGGTTGGGGTCACGAGCGTCGACCTCTCCGATAGACGGAGGCCGGGCGATTTCCGATATTCCCCCGTTCGCGACCGAGGTCGTGCGGCGATGCAATAGGTCGCGAAGGGCCAATAGGCGACCTACATCATCCTTCAGGTCGTTGTACCGGACCTGCCTTTCCACTAGCCTTCGAACTTGGAATACCCAAGGGAGGGGTTATGAACCGCACCATCAATCGGCAGATTATTCTCTCCGTGGTACCCAAGGGGAAGCTTTCGGTCCACGATTTCAAAATGCGTGAGGCCCCAATCCCAATACCAAACGAAGGAGAGCTTCTGCTCAATGTGCGCCTAGTTTCTCTTGATGCTGCCAATCGAGCCTGGATGCATCGCGAGACCTATCGTGCAGCCGTGGAGGCAGGAAACGTGATGGACGGCTACGGTATCGCCGAAGTTGTTGACAGTAAGGCTACCGGCTTCGCTCCGGGAGACCTCGTCTTCACGACTACAGGCTGGCAAGACTACATCGCTGTACCAGCCAGCAACGTGACCAAAGTCGAACGGGTGGACCCCCTCACGCACTTGTTGAGCGCCTACGGCATTGCCGGCCGTACAGCCTATCACGGCTTGCTTTCAATCGGACAGCCGAGAGAAGGCGAGACCGTCGTCGTGTCAGCCGCTGCCGGTTCGGTCGGGACTTTCGTCGGTCAGATCGCAAAAATAAAGGGTTGTCGCGTAATTGGGATTGCCGGTTCGGCCGAGAAGTGCGGTTGGCTCGTACGTGAGCTCGGGTTCGATGATGCCGTTAACTACAAAGAGGGTGACCTGACTAAGGCTTTGAAAGCTGCCTCACCAGCAGGCATCGACATATACTTTGACAATGTGGGCGGCACGACTTTTGAGGTCTGCGCATCGCAAATGAAATTGCACGGCCGCATCGTATGCTGCGGAGCGGTATCAAGCTATGATGGTGACCTTTCCGACGCACGCCCCCGTGTCAATCCGTCCCAGATCGTGGTCAAGCGCCTTATGGTGAAGGGCTTCATCATGAGCGATTTCAATGCCGAACGAAATCTCGCTTTGGCAGACCTGAAGGCGTGGGTTATGGCGGGACGCATCAAGGTCATCGAAGATGTTTGCGATGGCCTTGAGAGCCTTCCAGCAGCTTTGGTCGGGCTGCTGGCGGGCGAAAATCGCGGCAAGCGAATGGTTCGGGTGCAATAGCGATCCACAGCGGAAGTGCCACCCAACGGATCTTTGGCAGCAATCCTTCGGGGAAACGGTTTGTAAGTTCC
>NZ_JALGCN010000057.1:0-1577 GCF_038085055.1 Bradyrhizobium sp. ISRA442 | reverse complement strand
CTTTCAATTACCCACAAATTCTCCTCCGACCATGGCGCCCAGCGCGATGTCGGTGAGGCGTGACAGCCCGCGCCACATGACCGTATTGCCGGGCGGCGGATCGCTGGCGCGGGCGAGATAACCGCCGAGCCGGGCGATCTTGATCAGATAGTGCGAGAGCGTTCTCCGTCTTGCTCTTGGTTTGTCGTTGACGAGGCGATCGAGCACGCCGATTTCAGTCGCAGTCAACGCGAGGGTTGGTGGCGCGTCTGGGGCGGAACGGTTGAGCATCGTCATCCAGAAGACCCGCCAACTCAGGATGCAAAAGAGCGAGATCAGGTTGGTCAGACGCTGGGCGGTCCTAAGCTTCGACTCCTCAGCTTTGCAGCCCGATTTGTGGATCTTGTGGAACACCTCGATCTTCCATCTCAAACCATACCATTCGAGCTTCTCAATGACGTCGGTGCGGGAACCAACAGGCAGGTCGGTGATCAGCTTCCAATCGATCTTCTTTCTGTTTTTCGGCGTCCCGCGCTCTTCGGCATGGATCACTGTCAGGGTCAGAGCGGGATAGCGCTTCTGCTTTCCGATCGGCGGCAGAACGCGAATCTTACGATACCTGATCTCAAGAACGGCTTGGTCGGGATCGCCGTTGCTGTCTCTGACTTCGATGCGATGGAGCCCTTTGACGGCGACCTCGTCCATTTCGTCGGCGATGGTGTGATCCCCGTCTCCAGCCAAGCGGTCGACGCAGGTCCTGATCAGGAAATGGGTTCCGATCTCCTGTGCTGCGCAGAAGAGTTCGTAGATGTCACTCTCGCGATCACCAATATGGATGCATCGTCCCGGATGATCCAAGAGTTGCGTAGACTGCTTCAGATTTTCCAACCACCGGACGCTTTCCTTTTTCTCGATGGGAATCCGGGTCGGATTGATCTTCTTTTTAAGCGCTGCCGTCCCCTTGAATTTCTTCCGGGTCCAGAACTTAACGGCCGCCAACCCCAGCGGCACCCCCTCGATTGTAACCGCGAGGCTCGAATGCATCAGGATGCCGCAAACCGTGTGCGATCTGAGGCGACCTGCCTTATCCCGTCCACTGTTTATGCTCTTGGTGATGCCGATCGCTTCTGACTTCTCGCGTTGATAGCTGAACTCGGTTGTATCGTGCAGCACAAGAACGAGATCTCCAGTGGCGGCGGCACGATCACGTGTCGATTGGAAATGGCCGGCCAGAATGTCCGCTTCGCTGACCCGGTCGTTAGAAAAGAAGCGGTAGGCTGCCTTCGTATTCGCCCAATCCTGGCAGACGAGCGGAATGCTTTGTCCCATGGCGCTTCCAATCTGCGTGAGCAGTTTGCGGAATCTGTCGCCGAGCCGCGCGTCCCTAAACTCGCATCCACTACTCTCTCGATCAATCCAACATTCCCCGTCCAAGGACCGCAAACAGCCTTTTGCCGATCGATCCCTTAATGTCAGCCCCATAGAGCACCCCCTCGCGAATCAGGTGCTCAGCAAGGAATCACAAGTGATTCTTTCGATTCAAGATTTCGCCGATCAGCGGATCAGCTCGAGTGGTCAAAGTTATGGGTAATTGAAAG
>NZ_JALGCN010000056.1:0-1588 GCF_038085055.1 Bradyrhizobium sp. ISRA442 | reverse complement strand
AATGTATGGTCCGGCCGTGCGGTGCAAGAAGATTTCGACGATCCGGTAGATGCGGTCTTGCATCAATGTATCCGGCCTTCTGCTTGGAGCGCAGTGCTCCGGGCCATCATGGATATCAGCGCGCATGCGATCTGGTTAGCGGACAGGCCTCGTAGGGACCATTTGGGTCACCAGTGTTCGCATGCGCCGGGAAGACCGACTCTCCATCGTCGTCTCATCCTCTCGCAGACCTCGGCGGGTAAGGGTGTTGTTACGTCATCGATAGCTCCTCTCACTTCGCACTGTTCCTTTGTTCGTGCCCTGGCGGCCGTTCCTTCGTCCCGGCCTGCGCGCGCAGAGGCGCCGCGCGCAAGGGGCCGTCAAGGCCGGCCGTCGTGCTGTCCTGACGTCTTGCTCTGCTGCTGCCAGGCTGCGCCTTGACGGCGCCGCGCACGACGCGAGGATCAAGCAGGTCCGGACGCCGTCTCCTCCGTCTTGACGCACGCGAACGCGCGTCCTTTGTTGAGGACCGCCCAGGCGATCCGGGCGAGCTTGTTGGCGAGCGCAATCGCCAGCACGTTGTGGTGCAATCGCTTCTTGGCGGCTTCGATCCAAGCGTCGAGGCCATAGCGCTCCCAGCACCTGACCTTGACCAGCACAACCCACGCGGCTTGCACGAACAGCGCGCGCAGATAGCGATTGCCGCGCCGTGATATGCTGCCGAGGATCGTGCGGTCGCCGGTCGATATCTGCTTCGGCACCAGTCCAAGCCAGGCGCCGAAGTCGCGGCCTTTCGAGAACACGTCTCCCGTGCCGATCGCGGCCACCATTGCGCTCGAGATGATCGGGCCAATGCCAGGCACCGTCATCAGTCGCTGGCAGGCCTGATCTTGACGGGCCAGTGCTTCGATCTCGCTCGAGAGCCCCTCGATCCGCTCATCCAGCCGGCGCCAGTCTTCCGCCAGCCCCTCGATGATGCGCAACATGCGAGGCGAGAGCACGTCGGTGCGTGTTGCCAGGATACCCGGCAACTCGGACCGCAGGGCATGCGGGCCTTGCCGCACGGCGATGCCCCGCTCCAGCAGGAACGCACGGATCTGATTGATGACGCCGGTACGCTGACCGACCAATCGATCGCGGACGCGGTGCAGTGCCTGAAGGTCGAGCTGATCGGCGGTCTTGGTCGCGACGAACTTCATGGTCGGGCGCTGGACAGCTTCGGCGATGGCTTCCGCATCGCGGAAGTCATTCTTCTGTCCCTTCGAATACGGGCGCACGTATTTCGCCGGCATCAGGCGGGCGTCGTGGCCAAGCCTTTGGAGTTTGCGGCTGAGATGATGGGCGCCGACGCAGGCCTCCATCCCGATCAAGCACGGCCCCAGGTTGGCGAGCCGCGTTTCGACCTGGCCGCGTGACCACTTCTGCCGCAGCACGATGGCACCGCGGTGATCATGACCCACGATGTGGAACGAGTTTTTGCCGATATCGATGCCGATCACGGCGATCGCCGCGTTGGGTTTCTGAGACATGGCGTGCTCCTTGTCTTGAGCGCCCCTTGCCAGCTTCTCGTGCTGGCAGGGCCGGAGCACGGCCGGACCATCCCATTAGC
>NZ_JALGCN010000055.1:0-2005 GCF_038085055.1 Bradyrhizobium sp. ISRA442 | reverse complement strand
GGCCAGGCGCTCCTCCATCGTCAGCAGGATCTCGCTGATGCCGAACAGCCGGATGACCGCATCCGCCTGGTTGGTCAGCCCGTCACGCTATCGCGGACGCCGAGCAAGATGGCCGCACGGCCGCCGGAATTCGGCGAGCGGACGAAAGAGGTATTGGCCGAGTTCGGCTTCGGCAAGGAGGAGATGGCGGAGCTAGCTAGGCAGCGCAAGGTGGTGTGAGCGAGCGGAGAGGCGCACGGAATTCGAACCAAGAAAAAAGCCCCGGAAGACCGGGGCTTTTCCAATTCCATAATTGCTCGCCGATCAGTACTTGGCGACGACCGGGCCCGCCGTGAACTGGTAGTTGAACCCAGCACGCAGGATGTGGTCGCGGAAGCGGACGTCGATGTCATTCCCTGTTCCGCTGAAGTAGGTCTTGGTGCCGAGATCGATGTAGAGATATTCGAGCTTCGCCGACCAGTTGGGTGCGAACTTCTTCTCCAGGCCTGCGCCGAGCGTCCAGCCCACCCGGGTCTGGCTTTCCGACACCGTCGGACCGGTGGCCGAGATGGGAGCGCCGACCGGCGTGTTGCCGTCGAACGCCTGAATCGTAAGCGTCGGCGTGCTGGCGAACTTGACCTCACCGACCGCCAGACCGCCTGTTGCATAAAGCAGCAGGCTCGGATCGACCAGGAAGCCCCCGCGTCCACGGAAGGTTGCGAACCAGGGGAAATCGGTGCTGGCGGCTGTGGACGCCGTGACACCGAATCTGCCGATTCGGATCGTCCCCAGCACGTCGTTCGATCGGCCGCGTTCGCCGGTGCCCTGAATGTCGGCCTCGACGCCGACTACCCATTTCCGGTCCACCTGCCAGTTGTAGCCGATCTGGCCGCCGCCGAGGCCGCCATCCACGTTCTGCTTGACCGCGCCGACGGATCCCGCAGGAAAAGGCGCGCCGATCAACGCTGTCTCGCTTGCCCGCCCCCAGCTATAGCCGCCGTTCAACCCCGCATAAAATCCCGTCCAATTGTAACCGGGCTCGACAATCGGCGGCGCCTTCACATAGGGCCTCGCCGCCAGATCGGCAGCCATCGCATTCGTCGCAAGCAACGAGGCTGCCGCCGCCATTCCCAACACAATCCGCTTCATAACATTCCCCCTGCGATAAAGACTTAAAATCTGGCTGGAACATACGCCCCAAGTGGAACCGAGGCTGTCGCGCGGCGGCAACATTTGGAAACAAAACGTTGGCGCCGCAGTAGGACTACGATGTCATCTACAGACTAACTCGTTGATCCAAATTACATTTCTGTCAGATCCTACGGCGACCTAATGTTCGCGCGTTGGGGTCAATCCGAAGCGGCCCATCAGGCCGTCGATCACCGGCCAGAACAGCAGCACGATCGCGAGCGTCGTGATCGAACCGACCAGCCCGTTCGACCAGAACACCCTGAGATCCCCGGCGGAGCCGATCATCGAGAGGCGGAAGGCGTCCTCGGCGCGGTTACCGAGCACGAGGGCCAGCGTGAAGGGTGCCAGCGGAATGCCGATCCTCTTGAAGACATAACCGACGACGCCGAAGCCCAGCATCAGCCAGATGTCGAACATCGCGTTCTGGATCGCGTAGGCGCCGATCGCGCAGGACACCACGATCATCGGCGCCACCGCCGCAAAGGGCACGCGCAGGATCGACGCGAAGATTGGCACCGTGGTCAGCACCAGAGCGAGGCCGACGACGTTGCCGAGATACATCGAGGCGATCAAGCCCCAGACGAAATCCTTGTGCTCGACGAACAGCAGCGGCCCTGGATTGAGCCCCCACACCATCAACCCGCCGAGCAGGATCGCGGCGGTGCCGGAGCCGGGGATGCCGAGCGCCAGCATCGGCAGCAGCGCCGAGGTGCCGGAGGCGTGCGCAGCCGTTTCCGGCGCGAACACGCCCTCGATGCGGCCCTTGCCGAAGCTTGCGGGGTCCTTTGCGAAACGCTTGGCAAGGTTGTAGCCCATGAAGGACGCCGCGATCGCT
>NZ_JALGCN010000054.1:0-2522 GCF_038085055.1 Bradyrhizobium sp. ISRA442 | reverse complement strand
AAGGCCGAGCCGGCGCCGGCCAACGCGACCGCCAAGGAGGTTGCCAAACCCGCCGCCAAGGCCGCGCCCAAGAGGTCGATGGCCGACGAGACCGCCGCCGAGGGCGACCGCGTCGCCAACCAGTCGATCCGCGTCAACGTGGACACGCTGGAGCATTTGATGACCATGGTCTCCGAGCTGGTGCTGACCCGCAACCAGCTCCTGGAGATCTCCCGCCGCAACGAGGACACCGAGTTCAAGGTGCCGTTGCAGCGGCTGTCCAACGTCACCGCCGAGCTGCAGGAGGGCGTCATGAAGACGCGGATGCAGCCGATCGGCAATGCCTGGCAGAAGCTGCCGCGCATCGTGCGCGATCTGTCGAGCGAGCTCGGCAAGCAGATCGAGCTCGAGATGCACGGCGCCGACACCGAGCTCGACCGCCAGGTGCTCGACCTGATCAAGGATCCGCTCACCCACATGGTGCGCAACTCCGCCGATCATGGCCTGGAGACCCCGGCCGAGCGCCTCGCGGCCGGCAAGGGCGAGCAGGGCACCATCCGCCTGTCGGCCTATCACGAGGGCGGCCACATCATCATCTGCATCGCCGACAACGGCAGAGGCCTCAACACCGAGAAGATCAAGGCCAAGGCGCTCGCTAGCGGTCTCGTCACCGAGGCCGAGCTCGAGAAGATGAGCGAAGCCCAGATCCACAAGTTCATCTTCGCGCCGGGCTTCTCCACCGCGGCCGCCATCACCTCGGTGTCGGGGCGCGGCGTCGGCATGGACGTGGTGCGCACCAATATCGACCAGATCGGCGGCACCATCGACATCAAGTCGGTCGCCGGCGAGGGCTCCTCGGTCACCATCAAGATCCCGCTGACCCTGGCGATCGTCTCGGCGCTGATCGTCGAGGCCGCCGGCGACCGCTTCGCCATCCCGCAACTGTCCGTGGTCGAGCTGGTGCGGGCCCGCGCCAACTCCGAGCACCGCATCGAGCGCATCAAGGACACCGCGGTCTTGCGCCTGCGCAACAAGCTGCTGCCGCTGATCCACCTCAAGAAGCTCCTGAAGATCGACGACGGCGCCGCTAGCGATCCCGAGAACGGCTTCATCGTGGTGACCCAGGTCGGCAGCCAGACCTTCGGCATCGTCGTCGACGGCGTGTTCCACACCGAGGAGATCGTGGTCAAGCCGATGTCGACCAAGCTGCGCCACATCGACATGTTCTCCGGCAACACCATTTTGGGCGATGGCGCCGTCATCATGATCATCGACCCCAACGGCATCGCCAAGGCGCTCGGCGCCGCCGGCGCCTCGGCCCACGACATGGCCGATGACGCCGCCGCCCATCACATCGGCACTGGCGAGCAGACCACCTCGCTGCTGGTGTTCCGCGCCGGCACCAGCCAGCCCAAGGCGGTGCCGCTCGGCCTCGTCACCCGCCTCGAGGAGCTGCCCGCCGACAAGATCGAGTTCAGTAACGGCCGCTACATGGTGCAGTACCGCGAGCAGCTCATGCCGCTGGTCGCGATGGAGGGCGTCAGCATCGCTTCGCAGGGCGCGCAGCCGATCCTGGTGTTCGCCGACGACGGCCGCTCGATGGGCCTCGTCGTCGACGAGATCATCGACATCGTCGAGGAACGGCTCAACATCGAGGTCGGCGGCACCGGCAGCGGCATTTTGGGCTCGGCCGTGATCAAGGGCCAGGCCACCGAGGTGATCGATGTCGGCCACTTCCTGCCGATGGCGTTCGCCGACTGGTTCACCCGCAAGGAGATGAAGCCGTCGATGGCCTCGCAGTCGGTGCTCTTGGTCGACGACTCAGCGTTCTTCCGCAACATGCTGGCCCCGGTGCTGAAAGCCGCCGGCTACCGGGTCCGCACCGCGGCCGGCGCGCAGGAGGCCCTCGCCACGCTGCGCGCGGGCCAGAGCTTCGACGTGGTGCTGACCGACATCGAGATGCCCGACATGAACGGGTTCGAGTTCGCCGAGGCGCTGCGCACCGACCACAATCTCGCCGCGATGCCGATCATCGGCCTGTCGGCGCTGGTCTCGGCGGCGGCGATCGAGCGCGGCCGCCAGGCCGGCTTCCACGACTATGTCGCCAAGTTCGACCGCCCCGGCCTGATCGCGGCGCTGAAGGAACAGACCGCCACCGCCGCCGGGGCCGCCGAGCTGAGCCGGGCGGCGGCGTAAAGCGGCAAGGAGATAGGCAAGATGAGCAGCAAGACCCAGTCCAGCGAAGGCGCCATGGTCGAGTACGTCACCGCGATGATCGGCGGCCAGCTCTTCGGCCTGCCGATCTCCCGCGTCCAGGACGTGTTCATGCCCGAACGCGTCACCCGCGTGCCGCTGGCCTCGCGCGAGATCGCCGGCGTGCTCAATCTGCGCGGCCGCATCGTCACCGTGATCGACATGCGCGCCCGGCTCGGGCTGCCCAAGGCCGACGACGGCAAGGTGCCGATGGCGGTCGGCGTCGACCTGCGCGGCGAATCCTATGGCCTCCTGATCGACCAGATCGGCGAGGTGCTGCGCCTGCTCGA
>NZ_JALGCN010000053.1:0-3320 GCF_038085055.1 Bradyrhizobium sp. ISRA442 | reverse complement strand
TCATTCGGTCATTGCGCAACTGGCGTAGCGGCACTTAAGTCCGGCAGCGCAGGCCAAGCTCAAGGAGCCGATCGGCGACACTTCGCTGGCCGCCATCTCAAACTGGGCGGATGACTATAAATTCGTACCGGAAGGACACCCATCGCTGGCATTTCATCGATATTGACATCGAACCACCGACGTACGACGCTTCCCTCGATCGCCAGGATGGAAGCAACCAGGGCACCTGCATCGTCCAAGGTCTTCCGGCGGCGATTGCGATCCTCAAAAACAATTCGCGCTCTAAGGAAAACAGGTTCCGCGCGCTGAAGCTCGTTGTCCATCTGGGACCTGGAGCAGCCGTTGCACGCAAGCGAACAAAACGGCGATCAAGGCGGTAACAAACTTCATGTCATCTTGCACGCGAAGCGGTCCGACGGCACGTCATATACGCGCGCGCCGACATTCCACAGCATGTCGGAAGACTCTTTGGTCGATCTCCAGGCGGAGTTATGCTGATCCGCTGGATGCCGATCCGCTGCCGACAGTCGAAGCCCCGCCCTATGATGAAGCACGAGTTGCCGCTTGGGCGAACGATACGCACGTCCTGGGTATGAAAGCCTATCAGCTCCTGCCCGCAGGGACGCTGGACCACAACGATTCGGGCCATGCCGTAGAGATCAGCAACGATTATGCCGTAGCCATCAAAGCGGACCTGGATCGCGAGCTGGTAAAGAGAGCCGCGCGTCTTAAGGCTATTCTGGAGGATGCACTCGGCAGTTCCTAGATGAACTGCCAAACTTTGGTCGGTCGCAAAAACACCTCCCACTAATTCTCGATAATCATGATTTAACAAGATCAGTGTTAGATGCTTTGTACACTCGAAGTCCGCACGATATCCCGAGGACGGTTCTGCGCGATGAGGTCGTGCGGCTTGAGGGCAATCGGCGCGCGAACCGCGTACTAAGGTTGAGACTCATTAAATCCACCATACACCAGATCGCAGCATCCAGAAGATACTATTGAGGACGCGTCGGTCGTTTTACCCGAGGGGCTCCACGCGGCTTGTTTGGTAGCATAGACCCGATAGCTGCCCATTCGTAGTCCGTTAGTTCATGGCGCATGATTCGAAGCCCCAGTTTGGGAGCTTGAATCACGGGCGCCGGGCCAATCACAATGCTTTTGCCATGTCAGGCCGACTTGTCCTCACGGCTGCCCTCAAGCTTATCTCGCAAGGCCGTGATCACGCGATGGACAATCCGTATATCCTTGACCGACAGCCCTTCTGAAAGATCGTTGATCCAGGGAGCCTGCAACTCCATTGCGGCTTCGAAGGCGCGCTGTCCATTCTTAGTGAGCACGACGAGCTGCGCCCGTCGGTGATGCGGGTTGACCTCAAAAGATACGAGGCCCTCTCTGTGCAGATCATTGATAATCCGCTGCACGTTTTGACGATTGCCGCCGAGGTCACGTGCGAGCCAAGCGACCGGTTGGGGACGTTCGGCGGACACAATGGCGCCAAGCACCTGCCAGCGTGCGCTTGTTAGGCCAAGCGGGGCGACCAGACGGTCGCCGGCCGTCAGAAATAGGCTGTCGAGCCTGAATAGATCGAGAACAAGGTCGGTCAGGGCGTCACCCTCCGGGGTTCGCTTGGCTCTTTTCATTTGTCACCATTGTTTTCTATTGACATCATGATGTCAAAGTGTTATGTGATCATAATACCAATTAGACATCACATATCAAATAGCAATGGAGGCACTCATGTCGCTGCGACGCCCACTCGACCCTTCTTTCCCGATCGACCGCCAGATCGCTATTGAGGCAAATTCGGTCGTCCTGGTGAACCCATTCACACTCGACAAAGCCGATGAGGCGGCTTTTCTCAAGACCTGGCAGGACGACGCAGCGTTCATGAAGCGACAGCCGGGCTTCATTTCCACTCAGCTGCACAGAGCTCTCGGCGACAGCTCGACCTATCTGAACTACGCCGTCTGGGAATCCACCGCACACTTCCGCGCGGCCTTCACCCATCCTGACTTTCTAGCAAAAATCGCCAGCTATCCGGCCTCCGCGATAGCCTCGCCTCATCTGTTCCAGAAAGTTGCCGTGCCCGGCATCTGCGTTGCCTAGCCCTGCTCTTTTTAGGAAGGGAAGATACTCATGATCAAGTTGATCCATCCTGTCGCTGGCGCCTTGGCTATCGGAACGATCGGCACATTTTGGCTGTCGACGGTACTCAGCGAGCTGTTCGCGTCCCATGCCACAGTTGCAGCGGTTAAGAGCACCATACCGTGGGGTTTCTTGTTGCTGATTCCGGCGCTCGCTGCGACCGGTGGTACAGGTGTCATCTTGGCAAAGGCGCGCCGGGCCGGACTGATCGGGGCCAAATTCAAGCGCATGCCATTCATTGCAGGAAACGGCATCCTGATTCTTATTCCGTCTGCGCTCTTCCTTGCGTCCAAGGCTCAGGCGGCAGAATTCGATGCCACGTTCTATGCTGTGCAGGTGATCGAGCTCGTCGCGGGCGCAACAAACATTACACTTCTTGCTCTCAACATGCGGGACGGTCTCAAAATGAAGGGATGGTTGCGCCACAAACCCGCTTGATCACCTCAACCAGAACTGCGCGGACAACTGACGTGAGGCCCGGTATTGTCGTGGCTTTATGAGTACGCGCCCTAAAATGTTATAGCTCTCGCGCCGGAGAACAGCCGGATGGTATCAGAATGCGTAGCCCGATCAGCAGTTTAGAACGTTCGGCCCTTCAGTTTACCTTCGGCAGCATAACCCTGACCGTGGTAACACTGGCTTGCTTGTACCTTCACGCGCATTTCGCCGCGACGGCGTTCGCGTACTTGTTAGTGATCTTGCTGTTTTCGCTGATGGGCAGCCTCATCGCGTCGTCGGCGCTTTGCATCGTAACCATCGCTGCTCTCGCTTACTACTTTGCGCCGCCGGCGTTCAGCCTGCGAATCGATGCCCCCCAAGATCTGCCGGTGGTTGTTGCATTCTTTATTGCCTCGATTGTGGGAGCGCACCTGGTCGGAAAGCTCCGCCAGGAAAGAGAGGCTGCGCGTGTCGTTGCGGCCGAGCTTCAGCGGAGTGCGGCCGATTTGGAGGATCGCGAAAAGCGGTGGCGCGCCATCTTCGAGCACAATCCCGCCATGTACTTCATGGTCGATGAAGCCGGCACTGTCCTCAACGTCAATACGCTCGGCGCGACACAACTCGGCTATGCTCCTGCTGAACTGGTCGGTCGATCCGTGCTGGACGTATTTCTCGAGGAGGATCGCGCGTTCGTTCGCGAATGCGTTCGGACGTGCCTTGAGGATGTCGGACAG
>NZ_JALGCN010000052.1:0-4246 GCF_038085055.1 Bradyrhizobium sp. ISRA442 | reverse complement strand
GGCGATCGCGGCGTCCTTCATGGGCTACAACCTCGCCAAGCGTTTCGCAAAAGAACCCCGCAAGCTTCGGCAAAGGCCGCATCGAGGGCGTGTTCGCGCCGGAAACGGCTGCGCTGATGGGCCGCTTCGGATTGAAGCAACGGGGGACATCCGCTCCGTCAACCTGTCAGTGAGACCGCTGCCCGAAGGGAGGTATTGCCTTTTGCCTGCCGCTTCGGACAACCCAATCTCGAAAACGTGAAGGGGGTCAACCAGCCCCTTGGCCCGCTATCTAGTCGGGCCAATTGGTGACCCGCCGCCGCTAGGTCGTGGTCTTACAGGATAGGCTAGGACTTGGTTTCTACTGGCGGCCGCTTTTCTTCCACGGTCTGCTCGTTGGCCAATCCGCGAGACCGAGCGGGGCGCTCCACCAACGGCGCGCCACGGTTAGTGACTTCGGGATATCCGCATCCGCTCACTAACATAGGCTAACAGGGGACTCCCTCCAGGTTTTTTTTCTGACCCGCGACAGATTTTCCGATTCGACTTGCCGGTCGCGCGCGCGCTGTACTCATGGCGACACCCAGAGCGTGTAAATCCACGGATGATCCGTCGGAGAATACGTTCGGAGGTGGTTTGTAGAACAGATGTTGCGCGGACGTGTCAGTTCGGCGCCTCACCGCATGGCGCTCCAGCTACATATTTATTTTAAGGGGTCACAAAGATGGCCACCATCATTGGCAACCTGATTACCCTCGACGGCCAATTCACGGACTGGCCGGCCACCGATTCCCTGATGACACCGGATAATTTCGTTGCCGGCTATCAGGTGTACGGCGCCCTCCTTAATGACACCACGCTGGGGAATACATACGTCGTCGGCATCGACGCAACCAGCGCTACTGCGGTTATAGACGTCGGCACCACCATTTATCTCAACACGGATCAAAACACGGCGACGGGCTTTAGCCCAGCCGGAGCCGTGGGCGCGGAATACGAAGTGCAGTTCTCCACGTTGGGTGGCACGCTTGCGCCCTATCTGTATTCGCTCACAGCCACCGGAACCCCGACGCTGCTCAACGGCGGTGCACCGCTGAACTTTGCACTATCGAGCGACGGCAGAAGCGTCGAACTGGCCATCCCTCAGTCACTGATTACCCCGAGCGGCGGGACGGCACCGCACTCGATCAGCTTCGCCTACCTGAGCAACAACGGCGCAGTCGCACTGCCCAGTAGCTTTAGCAGCCCCGAATACAACATCACCGATTCCTCGACACTCGTCCCTGTCGATCACAGCGTGAAGAAGGTCGCGATCGTCTATTCCGCGACGACTGCTGCGCTCTATTTCGGAGGCGGTGATGCAGGCAAGACTGCATATGCGGACCTCTTCATGGCTGCGCAACAGCAAGCGCGGGCCGCTGGTGTGTCCTATGATATCCTCACAGAGGCCGACCTGACCAACGTGGCGAAGATGGCGCAATATAGTGCGCTGATCTTCCCGGATATGCAGAACGTTCAGAGCAGCCAGGCTGCGGCCATCGAAAGCGCGCTCCACCAGGTCGTCTACGATTACCACGTTCCGATCATCACGGCCGGTCAGTTCATGACCAACGATCAGACCGGCGCCGCCTTTGCGGCGCCCTATGCCGCCATGCAGTCGCTACTGGACCTAACTCAGAGCTCGTTCGGCACCGCGACCTACTCCGTGACGGCAGATCCGACGGCGCTTGCCAACCACAATTCAGTGGTCTCCGGATACGCTCCGGGAGAGTTGATCGGAGGAGCGAGCGGACAGTTTGCCGGCACGACGGCCGGCCTCTACACGAACACTGGTTATCTTACTTTTTCCGGCGTCACCAAACCCGCAACGGTTCTCGCGGACATCAATATTCAAGGCGGCGCCTCGGTCGCAGGCGTGGTTCAGACCACCACGGGCGCTACCAACACGCATTTCGCCACCACCGGCCTGCTGGGCGACAGCAATCTGCTGCAGCACGCGATCCAGAATGCCGTGTTTGGCACCACGCCGAGCCTGACGCTCGACATCACGCGGATGGCCGGCATTGTCGATTCTCGCACCGACCTTGATCAATCACAATTTCCCGCTGACGTCTCGCCGGCTGGCAAACCCGGAATCTACGACGTGTTGCTGCCGATCCTGCAGCAGTGGAAGCAACAATATAATTTCGTCGGCAGCTACTACGCCAACATCGGCGACAACGCCAATCCTGCCAACGGCAACACCACGAATTGGGCGGTGTCCGCCGCCTTCTACAAAGCGCTCATCGCGATGGGCAACGAGTTCGGAACGCACTCCTATACCCATCTGATCAACCCGCCGACCGTCGATGCGAACGGGAATCCGATCCCGGCCGGTACCTGGGATGAGAACACCAATACGCTCTACCTCACACCACCCGCAAATGGCTCCGCGCCGAACTGGACGTTCGCCTATGAGTTCGGGCAGTCGAAGACAATCTTTGAGCAGCAGCTCGGCATCACGCTTGCTGGTACAGCAGTCCCAGGGGCCAACGACACCGCAGCAACCGCGCACCAGATTTTGCAGTATTTCCCAACGGCGGGTGGGTTGACCGGGTATGTCACGGGCGGATGGACGGGCGTCGGCTCGGGCTATCCGAATGCCTTCGGCTACATTAGTCCCGACGATACAAATTCCGTTTACATCGCTCCGAACATCACCTTCGATTTTACCGAAATACAATTCGACAAAAAGACTCCTGCACAGGCCCTCGCAGATTGGGAGACGCTGTTCAACCAGCTTTCCGCAAATTCAAATACACCCGTGATCGTATGGCCCTGGCATGACTACGGGCCGACCGACTGGAACACCAGCGGCACGAGTACAGATCCGGGCTACACCACGGCAATGTTCACGAACTTCATCGCCTACGCGTTCAACAAAGGCTATGAGTTCGTGACCACGGAAGATCTCGCTGCGCGCATCGCTGCGCAGCAGAAAGCGACGCTTTCCGAGACGACCAGCGGCAACGTCATTACCGCCACCATTACACCCGATCCGACCGCTCTCGATCTCGGTGCGATGGCCTTGAACGTGACCAACGGCGGCAGCCAAGTCATTCAAAACGCGGGCAATTGGTACGCCTACGACAGCAACAGCATCTTCCTGCCTTACGGCGGCGGCAGCTTCACCGTCACGCTCGGTGCCACGCAGGATGACGTCACCCATATCGACGCACTGCCAATGCGCGCCGACCTCAAATCGGTAACCGGCAACGGATCGAATCTTTCGTTTTCGATGACAGGCGACGGTGTCGTCGGCATTCACGTCAAGACGCCGGGCACAAACATCGTCTCTATCCAGGGCGCGCCGACGGCCACCTTGAACGGAGCTGACCTGTCATTGACGTTCAACGACGGCGCCCTCGCGCTATCGTCGACCTCGCCGCAAGGCGCGCCGGTATTGCACAATGTGACGATTACGGATGGCGCAACCGCGGTTGAGACCGCTGGCAATGACATCATTTTCGGTGGCTCCGGGACGGCCGACACCGTCACGTGGACCGGTGCGGAAAACAACTACGCCATAACCTACAATGCGGCGACGCAGACCTTCACCGTGAGCGACAAACGCGCCGGTTCACCCGACGGCACGGATACGGTGACAAGCATCGAGAACTTCAAGTTCTCGGATGCAACATATGCGAGCTCCAACTTCACGTCGGCGCCGGTTACAATCGAGTCGTTCGGCTCAACGAGCCTGCTCCAGCAGGGTAGCTACTACGAACTTGGCATTTCCGGCCCGATGTTGAAGTCCGGCGGAGCGCCGGCGGTGAGCGGACACTTGGTGGCGATCGGAGCGGAGCAGACGGCGAGCGGGTTTGACGTCGCCTGGAAGGACCCTAGCGCGGACAGTTATACGGTATGGACCACCGATGCGAATGGCAACTTCCTGACTAATCTCGTGCAGTCGGTCTCCGGTACCACCGTCGCCCTGGAGACCCTGGAGACTACCTTCCACCAGGACCTGAACGGTGACGGCACGATCGGGCTGACGACTGGGGTCACGACCATCGAGTCGTTTGGCTCGATAAGCCTGCTGCAGGTTGGGAATAATTATGAGCTCGGCAACTCTGGGCCCATTCTGAAATACAATGGCGCGCAGGTGGTGAGCGGGCAATTTTCGTCCTGGGCTCCCATCGGTGCGGAGCAGACCGCAACCGGTTTCGACGTTGCCTGGAAGTGGGCTGGAGCTGACCTCTACACCGTCTGGACCACGGACGCGAAC
>NZ_JALGCN010000051.1:0-4279 GCF_038085055.1 Bradyrhizobium sp. ISRA442 | reverse complement strand
CTCGACCGCAGTCCCCACGCCTTGGTCTGGGGCTTGGAGCTCTTGCAGGACAAGCGTGACCAGATACTTCGAGGCATGGCGACCGAGATCGGCACGACCTCGTCGAGTCTGCAGCGCATCATGAAGCGGGATCAGCTTCCGGATGCGCTCGGCGTGACCAAGATCTTGATGTGGCTCACCGAACCGAATCCGAAAGCCGGCAACAAGGCCCGCAAACGCGCGCGGTAACCTCTGTAGCCACTTGCCACCCAATGCCGTCCGGCATCACCAGCCAGTAGGAACGGAGGTTCGAGCGGGGATCGGAGTTGTCGCTGCTCGAGAAGTAGATGTGACCACGCTGCAGGGAGTATCGGCCCCTTCCCTGCTCAGCTATCACCCATCCTCGGCTGTGCGGCATCGGAAGAGGCTTGTCTTCTTCGTACAGCAGCACCGGCGACTTCTGTGCGTCGTTATCCTCGTCGGCGTAAGGCTCGAATTGAGCCGGGACTGGGGCTGAATAAACGAAGCCTTCTGCGTAGATGCGACTGGGGAGCGGAAGCTTGTAGGCGTTTGCGCACGGCGGGGGCGGGGGCGGAACGTAGCTTCGCTCGCTCCATGCTACGAGGGGAATGTTGAAAAGCGCAACGCACAGCGCGGCAAAGATTACCCGACTAGTTCGCTCTGCGTTCAATCCGGCGGTGTTTCCCTGATCTTCCGCCTCGCAATCGCTCGCTAGCGATAGCAAATATTCCCTTGCGCCGAGAGGAGCAGCCGAGCGCCATTTCCTGCATAGCCAGCTTAGCCAAGTTGAGCCCATAAAAGAACCATAGGGCTAACAACTTCTAATTGCGATATGCAATTGGTCGCATGGGTAGTCAATTTTGTTGTTTATTGCCGGAACCGAAGGCAGATCCGCAGAGCAGGTGACAATTCGCAGCGATGTTACCTGACCCCAGCATCGCTACAGTGCAGGGCTTTGAAGTCGTTTGCAAGGCGATCGCGGAACCAACACTAGAATTCTCGAATCGCGCGGACCACTTCCTCTTGTTGAGCTCGACTGATCTCTGCGAACATAGGCAGCGACAGGATGCTGGTCTGGTCGGCGCAGGCGTGTGGGAACTGCTCGACCGTGTGCTCAAAACGGCGGTAGGCCGGTAAAAATGGCAATGCCGTCGGATAGTTGATCGAGGTCTGGATTCCCTTCGCGTTCAGACACTTTGCAAGCGCGTCGCGCCTGGCATGCTTAATCGTGTAGAGGTGATAGACATGGTCCCGCCCGGGCAAGACCTGCGGCACCTGCACGTCGTTGACCTGCTTCAGTGCTGCATCATAGAAAGCGGCTGCGCTCTGACGCGCTTTGGTCCACCCCGCCAGATGCGGGAGCTTGGCCGATAAAATCGCGGCCTGCATGCCATCGAGCCGGCTGTTGATACCCTCGATATGGTGCTGGTGCTTCACTAGCCCGCCGTGTCTGGCCAGCATAGTCACCCACTCGGCGAGGGCCTCGTCGTTCGTGACAACGGCGCCGCCATCGCCCATCCCGCCGAGGTTCTTACCAGGATAGAATGAGTAAGTTGCGGCCACACCGAAAGTTCCGACCATCTGGCCTTTGTAACGTGCCAGATGTGCCTGCGCGCAATCCTCGATTACCCACAAGCTGTGCTTGCTCGCGATCGCCATGATCGCGTCCATGTCCGCTGGCTGTCCGTAGAGGTGCACTGGGATGATGCCAACAGTACGCGGCGTGATCGCCTCTTCGATCGCCGCGGGGTCGATGGTGAAGGTCACGCCGTCGGTATCGCAGAATCTGACCGTTGCACCCGCATGGGTAATCATCGCCGAAGTCGAGATCCAGGAATGCGCGGTCGTAATAACCTCGTCGCCCGGCTTCAACTTCAGTGCAGCCATCGCAAGGTACAGCGCGTCGGTACCGTTCGCGCACGACACACAATGTCTGACCGAAACGGCTTTGGCGAATTCGCGCTCGAAATCGTCGACATAGGCCCCGCGGATGAAGGCATTGTCGCCAATCACGCCAGCGATCGCCGCGTCGATCTCGTTCTTGATGGTCTGATACTGGAGTTGAAGATCCGCGAAAGGGACGGCCATGTGCACCTCTATTTCCGCGGAGTCAGCCGCCGCGCCGGATTGCCGGCATAGGTGCCGGCAATCGTGATATCCTTGGTGACTACCGCTCCCGCTCCGATCACGACATCGTCGGCAATCGTGACTGGCAAGATGGTCGCGCTAGAGCCGATCGAGACCCGATTGCCGATCCGGGTCTCGCGCCACAGTTCCTTGCGACCCCGCGCGGGCCCTCCGGTCGCGAAAGTGTCATTGATGAACATCACCCCGTGACCGATGAAGCAGTCCTCGCCGATGGCGACGAGTTCGCAGACGAAAGTATGTGATTGCACGCGCGTGCGAGCGCCGATGACGACCCCCTTCTGGATCTCGGTGAAGGGACCGATGAAGCAACCATCTCCGATCCTACAGCCATAAAGATTGCAGGGCTCGACGACCCTCACGCCGGCGCCGAATGCGACCTCGCGGATGGCTGCCTGACACAGTTCGGGTCTGGTCACGAGGCGACACCAAGGCGGCTGCGACGTGGCACGAAACGGAGTGTAACCTCCTGCCCGGTCTCGATAGACTCGTAGAGCGCCGAGATCAGTTCCAGACTCTTGCGGCCTTCAAGCCCATCGACCAGCGCGGCGCGGCGATCAGCGAGACAGTCGACAACGTGCTGGTAGTAAGCCTGATGGCCGAAGCCGTAGACGTTCGGCGGGTTGACCGAGAACTTCTCGATAACCTCCTTGTCGGACGGAAGCTCGTCGACGAAGCGCCAATGCCGGATCTGGTTCATGGCAAAGCCGCCTACCTCCACCGTTCCTTTTTCGCCGAGGATCGATAGGGAGCCTTCGAGATCGACCGGACGCACCGCGGTGGTCGCTTCGATAATCCCGAGCGCGCCACTGCGAAATTTCAGTGTCGCAACAGCGGTGTCCTCGGTCTCGATTCTCACCAGCGCCGTGGTGCTGCGGGCATGAACACTGACGACGTCGCCAAAAAACCATTCCAGCATGTCGATGTGATGGCTCGCCTGATTGGTTATCACGCCGCCGTCCTGGGCCCAGGTGCCGCGCCAAGCGTCCTGATCATAATAGGCCTGGTCCCGGCACCAGCGCACGCGGACCGTGCCGAGCACCAGCTTGCCGAACCGGCCGGCATCGAGCGCCTCGCGCGCCTTGACGATCGGGACGTTGAAACGGTTCTGCTTAACGACGAAGAGCTTGACGCCCGCCTCGTCGCAGGCACGTATCATACCGTCGGCGTCCTGCAAACGCAGCGCCATCGGCTTCTCGACGATCACATGCTTTCCCGCACGCGCACAAGCAACCGCATGCTGGGGGTGCAGCCCGCTCGGGGTCAGCACCGCAACCGCGTCAATGTCTTTGCGCGCGAGCATCGAATCGATGTCGTAGTGAGCGTCGACCCTGAATTTGACCGCGATCGTATCTGCCCGCGCCCGCTCGGAATCGCAGACCGCGACGAGAGTCGCCCCCGCGATATGGTTGCCGCCCAAAAGATCTGAATGGCGCTTGGCGATACGCCCGCATCCAAGCAGGCCAAATCTGATCATGGGACCTCGGTTTCGGTGGGCGCCCGGAACAGCGGCTCCGAGCGCGTCGGCCAGCATGAGCTATATTAACAAAAGGCCGAGCGAATCAAGGCTGAGATGAATACGCTACCTACATTCGCCCGCAGCAAAAAGACTATCTGACCACCTGCGCCGCGCACGAGGGGGAATCAACTTGCCGCAGACCCCTAGTACGAGGGATGGCCGCTTCCCCACCCACTTGCAAGCTTACCGCGCCCCAAGAGACGCAACTCTTGAACCTATCATCGTTCATCTACCTGTGCGGGGAGGGTTAACAAATACGCCTTATAGGCCCGCTTCAAGCCATCCTCCAGCGAGGTCGTCGCATGCCAGCCGAGCGCCGCGAGACGGCTGATGTCGAGCAGCTTCTGCGGCGTGCCGTCGGGACGCGAGGGATCGAACGTGATCTCGCCGCGATAGCCGATGACATCGGCGACCAGGCGGGCGAAGTCGGCGATGGTGATGTCCTTGCCGGTGCCGATGTTGATCAGCTCCGCCCCGGAATAAGTCTTCATCAGATGCACGCAGGCATCCGCCATGTCGTCGGCATGGAGGAACTCGCGCCGCGGCATGCCGGTGCCCCAGACCGTGACGCATCTGGCGCCGGCGACCTTGGCCTCGTGAAAGCGCCGGATCAGC
>NZ_JALGCN010000050.1:0-6313 GCF_038085055.1 Bradyrhizobium sp. ISRA442 | reverse complement strand
GATGTCGACGGTGAAATTATAGGTCGCATCGCAAGCGCCTCTTTGCGTCACGAAAATGAGGCTCCAGCAACCGTCGAATGCAGAGCGGGCTTGCGCGACGGAGAGGAACGCCACCAGGCAGCCCACGGCCGCCACACAAGTGAAAAGCTTTTTCATTGTTTGCTCCTAATTCCGGTGGGATGTCCGCCGCGGGGCCATGAGCAGACCAATGCATCCCACGGCGCTCACCGAGCAATCTGGCAGCGGTGTAGAAGATCAAGAGATGTTCGCGATGGTTTTTGCACACCCACAAGACGCAGTGGTTCAGCGCGGCTCGGAGCTACCACAGATCGACAATTTGCGAGGTGATCATGTTGCCGCTTTGATAGAGGTATGCCTCGCCCTGTCCGACGTCATATGCCCACCCACGATAACGGCCGCCCGCTCAAGATCACCTTCGGCCACATGCGCAGCATGGGCGTGCGTGGCATCCTCGTCTATTGCGCCGACTATCGGTGCGGCCATAGCGTTGCGCTCAGCGCCGATCGATGGTCTGACGACGTCCGGCTGTCGGATCTTGAGTCGCGGTTCATCTGTCAGGCTTGCGGTAGACGAGGCGCCGAGGTCCGGCCGGACTTCGATTGGAATACGCCGACAGTGCCAGCTATGGGCTACCGATGAAACTCACGACCGAACGTCCCTTCGCCGACCCGGAAGCCGCAGCCCGCAAGCTGGTCGAGCTCGCAAGGAGCATCGAGCCGGTCCCGGACGGCCGCATCCACATCGAGAAGATCAACGCGCCGTTCCTGTACACGCTCAAGGGTAGCGGGCTCAACCGAGGCTCGCTCGAGCTGCACGAGAGCGGCACCTTCGTGAGGCTGCTGACCAACGCGGAACACAACCCCGGCCTTTGAGGCGGGTCGGACCGGAAAGGCCGGAGCCGCTGGAGGAAGCTTGGTCCTCGGGCTAGCGAGGCGCAGGCTACTCAACTCACCGAGTTGTTCTGTTCGCTTCAGCACTGTTCCGGGCAGGAACTTCAGCAAATTCGTAAAATCCCCTGGAAGTGCTCAAGGGGCTAGGGCTGAAGCGAGGCGGTGAACTAAACACGCCGCTTCTTGCCACGGCCTTTAGGTCTCCTCCGTTCCGCCGCTGTAACCTTCCGCTTGGCTTTGGCCCCAACCCGACCAAGCGCTTGCTCGAAGGTCTCGGTCCGCTTCGTCGGGAGGCGACTCGCCAAGTCGGGCATGAACCTCTCGACGAGATCTCGCGTAGTCTCGTCGATCCATTCGATATCGTCAAAGGAAGCAATCTGGTCATGGAGGGCTCGGAAATCGTCGTCCGTCATGGGCGTACCATCGGGGCGGAGCGGTGCTCGCTTTGGCTTGATGCGTTTCATGGCGATTAACCGGAGTTTTCCGAAGATCGTTCCGAAGTCGAAGCAGCCTACCAAATAGCCCCGTCAGCATGAACCGGCCTGTCACAAGCCTGTGGCATGGCCGTTGCACGTTCGAAACCAACTGGGATTTCAGCGCTCAGTTCGAGAATGAAACGCTGCCGGGACCTGTATTTCGAGCCCGGCAGCGTTCTATTTCGAGACTGATGGGACAGTGCCAGCGTGAACCGGCGGCCTTGCTCATCAGACGGGTGCTGTCCCGAAGTTATGCAGGTAAATGTGCCGGTCTTAGAAGTGTCGGATGACCTTCTCGCTGCCGCGGCAGAAGCTCGCGGGCGTCGCTCATTGACCGCCTTCCGCAACTGAGGCAGCCACTTGGTTTTTCGGAATGGGAAACGCGACGGGGAAGGTGGTGGCCGCGAGGGCCACGAGCTTGCTCTGCTCCTCGGCCAAGCGGCGTTCGATGAACTGACGTTCAAGCTCCGATAGCCTCGTCCGAAGCAGTCGCCGGTAGCGGTGAATGTTGTTGCGGTGCGCGCGAATGCGGTCCAGATCTTCATCGAGCATCCTCGTCACTCCTGACGGTCGTCGCAATCCTTTGGTGTTGAGAAGGCGGGAAGAAAATTCCCCGCGGAAAAATATTCGAGCGAGGATCACTGTCAAGACGCCTCTTGCCGTGCATCCGAGTCCTTCAGGAAGGGGAGCGGGGCCCCGCCGTCACTGTGAATTTTTTTGCGGCCCACCTCTTGAAACGGCGTCTCGTTTTTCTAAGTCATTTTTCGCCGCGAGAGCGGTGTGCCGGATGCCTTCACGGGTCCGGCGCGGGCGCTGGGCCGGGTATCAGACCCGCTCTGAGTCCTGCCTTGCGCTCCTTGTATCCAACTTGCTCTTTGGAGGACTTGGTTATGAGGACCACCTTTGACTTCGCGCCTCTGTGGCGCTCCACCATCGGCTTCGACCACTTGGCCGACCTCGTCGACAGCACGCTGCGCCAGGCGAGCGAAGACCACTATCCCCCGTACAACATCGAACGCACCAGCGAGGACCACTATCGGATCTCGCTCGCCGTCGCCGGCTTTGGCGCTGACGACATCGCCGTGACGGCCGAGCAGAACGCGCTCACCGTCGAGGGCAGGAAGCCCGAGAAGGCGGCCGGCGAGTACCTGTACCAAGGGATCGCTGCGCGTCCGTTCCGGCGCGTGTTCAACCTGGCCGACTACGTCCACGTGACTGACGCCTCCTTCCGCGACGGACTGCTGATCATCGATCTCGTCCGAGAGGTACCCGAAGCCATGAAGCCGCGCCGGATCGAGATCGGAAGCGGCGCCTCTCCCGCCTCGCAGATCGAGCAGAAGAAGGCGGCCTGACGCCTGATCGAGGTTCGACCACGGAACGCGGCGCGCACAAGCGCAGCCGCGCTCCCTGTCTCATGCAACGATGGAGAAAAACCATGGCAGTTCGTGATCTCATTCCCTGGTCGAGAAACCAGGACCTTGCGCCGACGCGTGGCACCCACGATCCTTTCACGACGCTGCATCGCGAAATGAACCGCCTGTTCGACGAGGTCTTCCGAGGTTTCGGCGGGACGGGCCTGTCGCCGCTCATGGAAGGGCAATCCGGCTGGCCGAACATCGAGCTCAGCGAGACCGACAAGGCGCTGACGATCTCGGCCGAGCTTCCTGGCATGACGGAGAACGATGTCCAGATCGAAATCGCTAACGGGGTGCTGAGCATCCGCGGCGAGAAGAAGAGCGAGCGCAAGGACGAAGGCAGATACTTCACCGAGTGCCACTACGGCTCGTTCCAGCGGCAGATCGCGCTCCAGGACGTCGAGGAGGACAAGGCCGAGGCGTCGTTCAAGAACGGCGTCCTGACCATCTCGCTGCCGAAGTCCGAGAACCCGCGAGCGGGCGTCAAGCGCATCGCGATCAACAAGCAGTAAAGACCATCACGCACGGGCGGCGGTCGCCGCCGCCCGAACTCGCCGAACCCGTCCCGAGAAAGGAGCGTAAAGGGAGGCATCAATGACCAACGCCAACACGGACGCAGACAATCTCAATCCCCTCTTCCATCCGGCCGCGCACTATGCGTCTCCGGACGACATCCTGAACGACAACGAGCTCTCCGTGCCGGAGAAGCGGCTCATTCTGTCGTCATGGGCCTCCGACATGTTCGCAGTCGAATCCTGCCCCGCGCTGCGCGAGATACCGGGCATGGGTCACACAATCCGGCTCGCCGACATCCTGGCCGCGCTGCGGCGGCTCGACGGCGACGACGATCCGCCGCCCCGTGGGGGCGTGCCGATGCGGCTGCGGCGGCCCTGGGCCGCCGCACTATGGAGGTCCGCATGATGTTCGCGCATGCGACCGATCGCGGTCGCCGGTGACTCAATGGTGCTGATGCGCTGGGTATGCCGCCGCCAGGGACCGGCGGACCGCCGGTGACCAACGTCCGCAACACCGCCTCGCCGCATTGGCGCGGATGGCTGAAGCCGGAGAACCATTGCCTGGCCTGTTCAACAGCTTCGCCGAGTACGCGCCCGAGCCGAACCCGGAGGCAAAGAAGGAGGATGTCGTCTGGTTTGCGCTGAATGACGATCGTCCGCTCTGCGCCTTCGCAGGCATCTGGACCGAATTCAAGGGCGATCGGGGCACCAAGTCGAAGCCGGTCCCCGGCCCTCATCTTGTTTACGGATTTCTGACGGCGGCGCCGAACGCCATTGTCGCGCCAATTCATCCCAAGGCGATGCCGGTGATCTTGACGACTGACGAGGAGCGCGATGTCTGGATGCGTGCGCCATGGGACGAGGCGAAAGCCTTGCAGCGACCATTGCCGGATGATGCCCTCAAGATCGTCGCGCGAGGCGCCGACAAAGAAGACAAGGCTACTGCCTGACAAACTGCTCAGACACAGGGAGATTAAAGTGCAAACAAGCGTCATTCCGCATGGCCGTCATCACCGCCTACAACGGTCGTTGCGCATTGTCTGGATTGCCCGAACCTCTTCTTCTCGACGCCGCCCACATCGTCGCCGACAAGGACGAGCGCTACGGACAACCCGTCGTTTCCAATGGCATCCCGCTGTCCAAAATCCATCATGCGGCTTTCGACGCGCATTTGATCGGCATCGATCTGGATTATCGCCTCCACGTATCTGATCGCCTGCTGGCGCAGAACGATGGCCCCATGCTCGAAGCCCTGAAGCGGCTCCATGGCAACACAATTCACCTGCCAAGTCGCGCCAAAGACCTCCCCGACCGCGATAGGCTTGCGATGCGCTTTGAACGTTTCATCGCTGCTACGTGACAACGCACGTTACGCTTGGTGGAGCTGGATCGGAGCGCGCCCGACGTGGTTTAGTGCGCGCTTGATGTCCGTTATACCCCTGACAGCGGCGCGAGAGCGGACGTTATGGGAGGTCCGAGTCGGGCCACAACTCATGCAATGAAACAACTACGGGCCTGCGATGCTCACTCGATCACGTCATCGGCGAGCGCGAGTAGCTTGTCTGTAATGGCGAGGCCAAGTGCTTTGGCGGCTTCTCCCTACTCGTTTGCAAAGCTCGTGGGCTTCAGAGGCCGCCCGGTTGGCGGCCTCTGGCATGTGAGAATTACAAGCAATTAGTTCGGCGCGCCATCAACCGCAAAGGAGCGGAACTTCGCGTATTTTTCGCCGAGTTTTCGGTGCTCAATATACTCGGGGTTGGCGCGCCACGCCTTGATCTTCTCCATGCTATCCCAGACCTGAACGACAACGCGCTTCGGTGCATCGCCGTCAAATGCTGTTACCTTTCCGCCATCGGCAGTAGCGGCTCCTCCGATCGCCAAGAAGCGACCGCCGGCTGCCTTAATGAGGGCTTGAGCCTTCGGGACGTACTCTTTCGCATAGGCATCGGGGTTGGTTACATCGATTTCTGCGACGTAGTAGACAGGCGGCTTGGCCTGTGCGTGAAGACCCTCGGCCGCAAGACCGCCGATCGCGACGCCGGCAAGCAATGCTATTGCGATTTTGCAATTGGATCTCATGGCAAATCCCTTCTGTTGTGCGATTTCTATTCAATGACGATGCCCCCTCAACAATAGCGCAACCTAATTGCGTGTTGGACGCTACTGCTGGCTCGTGCGGACAGCACCCACTTCGCTGTCAGTCGTCAATTCGATGCTAAATCGACCAACGCCTGTTGGCTTAGTGTCAAATTTGACGACCTTGCCCGAGAGTGTGGCAAGTGTGCCAGAAGCGAGCTTGAACACCGCTTTGCCAGAGGATTCACTGCCGGCAGGCTTGCCATCTTTCATGACGACAGACCCTTTGCCCTCGGTGAGTTGGGTCACCGCGAGCCCGCCGGCCGCCCTGACAATTCCGCCAGCAGACAAGTACGTTCCTTGAGGACCATCCCACTCGCTGATAGAAGACCCTGTGTACACAGCGTCTTTCAGCAGACCCTCTACGCCAAGGCAAGAATATTGGAGACTGCGGAGCAGGTGTCCATCCCGGTCACCGACCGTCTCCTGGCTTATTGCGCCGACAATGCTGCATTCATATCGCCCCACCGTTTCCGCCAGCGCAAATCCGGTTACGCTGATCAAACCAAGAGCGGAACACGCAACTGTAACGAGGAAACGCTTGTTCATTGAAATCTCCTCTAAACGCGTGTGCGAACGCACACGATGCATTCGGGCGCAGGAGAACAGCCAAAAAAAGTGGTTGGTCTATTGAGGCTCAGTGCCCGCCGGTGGCTCTGACGCTGCCCGCCAAAAATGACCGGGACTTCGGCACGTCCCTTCCGGCAGCTCGCACAAGTATGCCCTGAACCCTACACCTTCAGAAAGGAGGCAGGAAGAAGGTCCTTCAACCATAAAGAGGTATCCAGACGAGGCATTCCGGTATCCGTAGGTCAATACGCACAATACGACAAAGGGAATTTAGCGATCCGCCGATTTCT
>NZ_JALGCN010000049.1:0-6940 GCF_038085055.1 Bradyrhizobium sp. ISRA442 | reverse complement strand
CCATTCGGTCATTGCGCAACTGGCGTAGCGGCACTTAAGTCCGGCAGCGCAGGCCAAACTCAAGGAGCCGATCGGCGACACTTCGCTGGCCGCCATCTCAAACTGGGCGGATGACTATAAATTCGTACCGGAAGGACACCCATCGCTGGCATTTCATCGATATTGACATCGAACCACCGACGTATGACGCTTCCCTCGATCGCCAGGATGGAAGCAACCAGGGCACCTGCATCGTCCAAGGTCTTCCGGCGGCGATTGCGATCGTCAAAGGCAATTCACGGCTTGAGGCAGACAGGTTACGCGAGCTGAAACTCGTTGTTCATCTGGCTGGGGACCTGGAGCAGCCGTTGCACGTAAGCGAGCACAACGGCGATCAAGGCGGGCGGCAACAAACTTCACATCGTCTTGCAAGGAAACGGTCCTGCGGCGCGACGTATACGCGCGCATCAATATTCCACAGCATGTGGGATGATTCTCTCGTCGATCTCCAGGCGAATTGCCGCCTCAGCGCATGCGATGGACATAAGAGCCAACTCCTGCCGCCAGGAACGCTCGACCGCAACCTTGCGGGTCATGGACATCGGCAACGATTATGCCGTGGCCATCAAAGCCCACTTTGGAGCGCTAGTGAAATGAGCCGCGCGTCTCAAGGCTATTCTGGACGATGCACTCGGCGGTTCGTAGAGGAAATGCAACGCTTTCGGTCGACAGCAGCAAGCAACTCCCTTGCTGATAGGTTCGCGCGCGGTCGCGTCGCCTGCGGCTTAGCGACCCGGCCAGCTCGCAGAGGTGTATCGTCGTCGCAAATCGATGGCGGCCTAACGTCACCCGAAGACGGCGTTATCCGATGGAGCATTGTCATGTAATTGTATTCAGTTCGACTAAGCAGCCGCCCAGGCTCACAATCTTGTCGCGAATGAGGTATTCCATTCGAACCCTCAATGACCAAGAAAAGCTCGAACCATGCTGCTTCTCAACCGGCACACCGACCACCGCTCTGCCCTGGATGACTCGGATGCCGATACGCTGAGCCTCCACGCTGCGCGCGACGTGGAGCGCTTTCTAGCGCATCGCGACGGCCACAGGATGACCCCGCTCGTTTCGTTGCCGGGCCTTGCTCACGAGATCGGTGTAGGCTCGATCCATCTGAAGGACGAGGGCCAGCGACTGGGGCTTGGGAGTTTTAAAGCGCTGGGCGGGTCCTACGCCGTGATCCGGCTGGTCCTAGAGGAAGCAGGTCGGCAGCTCGGCCGATCTGTTGATGTCTTGGAGCTCCACACACCTGAAGTGAAGACAGTGGCACGGGAGATGACGGTATCCTGCGCCACGGATGGCAATCATGGCAGGTCGGTCGCGCAAGGCGCCAAGCTCGTTGGTGCGAACTGCGCCATATTCGTCCATTCAGGTGTTAGCGACGAGCGTATCGCCGCGATCGCCCGTTTTGGCGCGCAGATCATCCGCGTCCACGGCAATTACGACGATTCCGTTGCCGAGGCATCGCGAGTTGCCGCGGAAAAGGCTTGGATCACGGTATCTGATACGTCCTGGCCGGGCTACGAGCGTATTCCCGGGCTCGTGATGCAGGGATACACTGCCCTCGTAAGCGAGGCACTGCGTCAGTTGCCCACCACACCGACCCACGTCTTCGTGCAGGCCGGCGTAGGCGGAATAGCCGCAGCCATTGCGGGACATCTCTCCGTTCTATTCGGGGACAACCGCCCGTTCTTCACGGTTGTTGATCCCTCGCGCGCGGCATGCCTGTTTGAGAGCGCTCGAGCCGGGCATCCGGTCAAGGTGGAGCATGGGCCATCGACCGTGATGGCGATGCTCGAATGCCATGAACCTTCTCTCGTCGCCTGGCGCATCCTTTCGCGCGCAGCGGACGCCTTTATGACTGTGGACGACGAGGACGCAATCAGTGTCATGAAAAGGCTGGCAAATCCCAATCATGGCGACGCTGCTGTCGTCGCGGGGGAGAGTGGCGGTGTCGGTCTGGCCGGCTTGCTGAAGATCGCCTCCGACGAGACATTGCGCAATAAGATCGGTCTTGAACGCGAAGCACGGATATTCTTGATCAACACCGAAGGGGCCACTGATCCTCGTCTTTACGAGGGGCTTGTCGGCCAGACGCCAGCGCAAGTGATCGCTAAGAATAATTGCACGGGCGGGTCCGTAAACCTCTAATCGGTCGAAGCCCAATTGCGATCCCGACGTTCTTAAGCAGAATGGGTTTTAAGTCCCGAACGCTTCTGTTTGAATACGCGCTTGGAAAGACGTCCGAATGTGCAATCTCCTGTCTGATTGCGGTTACCGGCACAAGTGTTCAGCTTGTTACGACAGCCTGCGAGGCTCGCTCTTGTCTACGAGGTCGACGTTCATGGTCGCCTCAGGATGGTAGTCCGAAGATCGGGAGCTGCTATCTATTAGGCGCGTACTACCAGGTACACAGATTGCGGCGCAGTCATCCCGACCTCGTCCTCGCAGGACGTCATCGCGCCTTGTCGGCGGATCCGATGAATTGCTAATTGATCATGCGGTCGCCTCCTCGCGGGTCCACTGGAACTCACTTCCATCTGCCCAGATCCGATGCATCACGATCGCTAACTTTCGTCCGACTGCTACGACTGCTCGGCGAAGGCCGCATCGCTCGGCCACCCTTACACCCCAGGCTTTCAATGCGGACCAACGCTGGGTGCGGGTTAGAAGTGCAAGCGCGGCCTGATAAAGTATGGTCCTGAGCATCACATCGCCGCACCTCGAAATAGCGCCATTCCGATCGATTTCCCCGGATGCGTATTTGCGTGGCGTGAGGCCGAGATGCGCGCCAATGTCGCGGGAGCGTTGAAAGCGATCCGGGTCATCAATGGTTGTTAGAAAAGTGATTGCCGTCAGTGCACCAACACCTGGTATCGTCATGAGCCGCTGACATGTCGGTTCGCGGCGCACTATTTCAAGTACCATCTTGTGTAGGACGCAGTACTGTTCACGCAGCGCGGCTCGAGCCACAAGCATTGGGCCGCGAGCCGTGGATGGCCGTCTGTGAGTTCATTAGTTTGTTGCTCAAACGTCACTTGAGATATACGACCAGACAGCTTTAAGCCGCAGACGCGCAAGACGCCGCGAATTTCATTCTCGATATCGATCTGCTTGATCAGAAGCGTCTTGCGATTGTTGAGAAGCATTCGTAGCTCCTGGCTCAGGTCACCCTTGATATGAACGACGGTGTACCAGCCGACCCGCATTACCTGTGCAATAGCGCGAGCGTCGTTTCGATCGGTCTTAATCGGCATTTTCTTAGTCACGCCACGCAGTCTTCGGGGATCGATGCAGACTGCGTGTAAGCCGGCAGCACGCAGTTCGCTGTACAGCCAACGAACGAGACCACCAATCTCAATCCCGATCTTGACAATGGGCAACCCGCTTTCGTTGAGCCAGGCAACAATAGCCTCCGGTTCCGAAAGTGCTTTGCCCTCGCGAATGACGACGCCATTCTCGTCCACAACACAGATAGCCGTCTCCTTTGGCGAAACATCCAGACCGGCATAGTGCTTCATATTCCCGCTCCTGCTGCCGCCGGCTCGCCGGCCTCCCTTCCAGGCTGAGCCTTTCGAGCAGCAACCGCAATCACCCCCATCTACGGCGCGACAACCAATCAAGAGGCAAACTTCCACACGGATGTATCGAGCAAAATTCTGGCGAATGGCGACACGCCGTCAGCCTGAACGTGCAAAACATGACTCTTCCATCGATGAATTGGTGCGTGCAACTCTCACGCCCCAAAGCGCCCTATGGAAAATCCAGACCCGGCGAGCGGAACCGGCTGTCTTGCGCGTCATTGCCCTGGGAGATCCGCTTGGAGCGGCCGATGCGTCGGACGGAAAATGCGACAGAGCGGCGAGGCGGTGCAGCCGCTCCGGCAAGACCGGAAGAGTTGGCCTACCGACTGCACCAGCAATCGACTCTCGCCGAGTTCGGGCGGCGGGCGATCGAGGCGTCAGCGCCCGATGACCTGCTGGACTCAGCAGTGCGCTTGTGCGCCGAGGGCATGCATGCGCGGTTCAGCAAGGCAGCCGAGTTCCTGCCCGCCAATAACGCCCTTTTGCTCCGCGCCGGCGTGGGGTGGAAGCCGGGCTTTGTCGGCCAAGAAGTGATGGGTCTTGACACGCCTGCCGGGTTCGCGTTCCGAACGGGCGCGCCGATTATTTCGGACCACCTCGATCAAGAGGAAAGGTTCCGAACGCCGCGGCTTCTGGCGGAACATGGCGTCAGGCGAACGGTGAGCGTGCCTATCCCCCTCGGTGCCGATCGCCGCTGGGGTGCGCTGGCCGCCGACAGCCCCGCGGATACCGGCGAATGGGACGAGGCGGACGCCGAGTTCATGATGGGAATGGCGCAATTGCTCGGGGTCGCACTTGAGCGGTTGGAAGCCAAGCGCGAGCTTGAGGAGAGCCGCGCCACCTCGGCGACAATCGTCAACTCAGTCGACCAGATCGTCTGGGCCGCGCGCCCGGACGGCTATCATGACTTCTTCAACGAGCGCTGGTACGAATACACGGGCGCGCAGCCCGGCTCGACTGAGGGCGATGAGTGGGCGCAGCTTTTTCATCCCGACGACCGCGTGGAAACTTTCGCGCGCTGGCGCCACAGCCTCCAGACAGGCGAGCCCTACGAAATCGAATACCGTTTGCGGCATCGCTCCGGCGTCTACCGCTGGGTACTGGGCCGCGCGCGCCCCGTTCGCAACGAGGCGGGCCGCATCGTCCGCTGGCTTGGAACATGCACCGACATCCATGCCCAGAAGGAGTATGGAGAGCGCTTCCGCTTGCTCTATCAAGCGCAGCATACCGCGCACCTTGTGCTCGCGCCGGACTTCACGATCGAGGAGGTCTCGGAGCCTTATCTCGAGGCGACCATGACCCGCCGGGAGGGCCTGGTCGGCAAGCGGCTATTTGAGGCCTTTCCGGAAAATCCCACCGACCGGGGGGCCGCCGGGGCGCGCAACCTGCGCGCCTCGCTTGAGCGGGTCCTGAAGCAGCGCGCCGCTGATCGAATGCCGGTGCAGAAGTACGACATCCGGCGCCCTGATGGGACTTTCGAGGTGCGCTGGTGGGCGCCGCTGAACACGCCGGCGTTCGGTCCAGACGGCGAGGTCCGTCACATCATCCACCAGGTCGAGGACATCACCGGAGAGATGCTGGAGCGCGAGCGGGCAGCCGAAGCGCGAGCCGGCGAAGCCCGCTTCCGCGCGGTGGCCGAAGCCATTCCCGGGCTGGTTTTCGAGACGGATACCGAGGGGCGCAATACCTACGTCAGCGAACAGTACTGTGAGTACACTGGCTTGTTGAAGGAAGTCCTGCTCGGGCACGGCTGGCGCAAGATCTGCCACCCGGATGATCAGGACCGCGCCGCCGCTCTTTGGGGAGAGGCCGTGCGGTCGGACCGGGCGGTCAGGACGGAATGTCGGATCCGTCGCGCCGACGGGGCTTGGCGGTGGTTCCTATTGCGCGCGGCCGCTGTGCGCGACCACATGGGTCAGGTGGTGAAAGGGATCGGCATCTGCATCGATATCGATGATGCGCGGCGGGCCGAGGATGCGCTTCGCGAAAGCGAGGAACAGTTCCGGAGTCTGGCCGACTCATTGCCGCAGCTCGCCTGGATGGCGGACGCGAAGGGTTGGATTTGCTGGTACAATCTGCGGTGGTACGCTTATACAGGGACCACAGCGGAAGAGATGCAGGGCTGGGGCTGGACCAAAGTCCATCACCCCGATCACGTCGCGCGGGTGGTCGAGCGCATCCAACGCGCGTGGGATACCGGCGAGCCGTGGGAGGACACCTTCCCCCTGCGCGGCGCCGATGGACGGTATCGGTGGTTTCTCTCGCGCGCGGAACCTGTAAAGGACTCCGAGGGGCACGTGGTCCGCTGGTTCGGGACAAACACTGATATCACTGAGAAGAAGGAGCTGGAGGAGTTACAGAAGACGCTGATCCACGAAGTCAGCCATCGCGTGAAGAACAGTCTGACTCTCGTTTCAAGTATCCTCAATCTGCAGGGACGCAGTATGAACGGCGCCGCGCGTCGAGTGCTGGAGGACGCGGCGCTGCGGGTGCATGCCGTCGCCAACGTGCACGATCAGCTCTGGCGGGGGACCAATGCGCGTGAGATCGACCTTGGCGGCTTCCTGTGCGGCCTCGGCGAGACCATCGCGCACACTGCGCCCCAACATTCCACCCGCTGTCGCGCCGACCCGGCGGTGGTGAGCGCGGACTTGGCCGTCCCCCTCGGCCTGTTCATCAATGAACTCCTCACCAACGCCTACAAGTACGCTTACCCCGCGGACCGGCCGGGCGAGGTGGAGGTGCTGGGCGCACGGCAACCAAACGGCTTGTATCGGCTCGATGTGTGGGACCATGGCGTGGGGCTTCCGCCGGGGTTCGACCTCGCCAAGGCGCGCGACAGCCTCGGCATGCGCGTGATCAACAGCTTGGCAGCCCAGCTCCAAGGAAAGCTGACGGCCGGATCCGCTGAACCGGGCGCGCGGTTCACCCTGGTGTTCCCACTTAGGGAAGTCTGATTGTGCCATGCAGCATGCCGCAAGCGACATCTCCAAGGCACTCGCGAAGGCTGGTCATACGGCGCCGAACGAGAGTCCCTAGTCGCCGTCCGCCATTGCTCGGATGCTGGGCCGCCAGCCAGCAACGGGCAATGGCGGCCGTTCCGATGACCCAACATTTTCAGCGGTGCAGTTCAACTTGCCGCGCCCTGCGCCAATCCTGCCCTCTTCCATTCATTTATTCGCGTTCATCGCTACTTCGGCAAGTTATAGCCGATGCTCAGTGTCTTCCCGGACTATCCAGCTCCGGCACGCACACAGAAGCCGAAACCGAGATAACGCTGATGCGCTGGGGCATGCCAATGCCGCCACGCACAGGAGGCCCGC
>NZ_JALGCN010000048.1:0-8583 GCF_038085055.1 Bradyrhizobium sp. ISRA442 | reverse complement strand
CTGCCGTCGTGGTCTCCCAGGCGCCGGATTCCGAAAAAGCCGCCGCGACTTGGGAGCCAACTCGCGAAGCCCCAACTACTTCCGAGCGCTTGCGATAGCGATCGTTACCCGAAGGGCCGAGACACCCGAAGGGTGGCTCGGTGAGGAGCGAAGCGACGAGTAGAGCGCGGGCCGAAGGCATCGCCCATACGCCATCCGCTTGCGAACCCGCACATTTGCTCATTGCGATGCTCCCGAATCCGATCGAGGGACGAACACGCCAAGAGGGCGTGGAACCATGGGCGAAACATCGGGCGCCGAAATTGCGGTCGTGACACCGCTGGACGGTATGAGCGCCGGCAACCGATCGCGCGTTTTAATGAGATTGGCTCGCACGACGAACAACGTCGCCGCTGCCGATGACTGTCCGCTGGACGTCCACCTCGGCGGCAGTTCAATGGCAAGCAGATTTGCAAGTTTTGCGACGTAGGCTCGCGTCTCCTCTCGCAGAGAGCCGCCTGCGAGATGCTCTTCGTAGCGAGCTGGTCCCGCATTGTACGCGGCAAACACGCCAGGAGAGCCATACCGATCGAGCAGTTCGCGCAAGTAAGCCGTGCCGGCCAGAATGTTGTCGTGCGGGTCGTAGGGGTCGTTCCCGAGATTGTAGCGCTCGCGAAGCTCCGCCCAGGTCGCCGGCATGATTTGCATCAGGCCCATTGCTCCTCTGGGCGACTTGGCGTGCCCGTCTCCAGCGCTTTCGACGTTGATGACCGACCCGATCCAGTCCATCGGAATTGTAAAACGCCGCGAGGCTTCGTCGACGAAGGCTGCAAACGGCTTGCTTGCCTGAGCAACCGCCTGAACCGACGCCGATCCACTCTGGGCTAGAGCGGCACTGTCCGACACAGCGAAAATAAGCAGCAGCGACACGACAGCCCAAACGCGCACGCCCGACCGAGCCAAGCATGCCGTTGCGCTCGCGCCCGTCCAGGGTAAAGCCGCTTCGCGCCGGCCATGCGGCCGCGCTGGACTGCCGCGGCGCGCGTCGGCCCTGCTAGCATTGGTCGGGACGGAGGAATGATCCCGCGATCGATCGAACAGAGGAATGGCGAGGTAAGAGCGTGGAACACGCACGATCACTCCTCCCACGTCCACACCGGCAGCGCACGGCCGATCACGCTAGATGCCGGAAGAAATCCAAAATACCGGCCGTCAAGAGAATCGTGAGACTGCCAGTTCATCAGAAACAGCTCGCCGTCACGGACGACGCGGCAGCCCTGCCACTTCGGCAGCGGCCGCCCGCGTTCGTCGCGATCCCTCGCCTCGCCCACCGCGACGTCATCGACCGAAATCGAGAGGCCGGTTCTGCAAACACGCTGCCCCGGAAGGGCGAGCACGCGCTTCAGCATGGGTACGCCAATGGGCAAGTAGCCGTTCAGGTCGAGGAAAGTCGCGAGCGGCTCCGGCGGCTGCACGGCGACCAATTCAGTGACCTGGAATTGATCCGCCAGGCGGAGGCGGTAGAGGCCGATCGGCACGCTCGCGGATGCGTTCCAGATGTAAAGCGGAAGCGGCTCTAGGACGATCGTCGCGATGAGAGCAGCAGCGACCCCAATCGTCGCGCTCAGCGTCTTCATGCGGCCCGTCATCGCATCACCTTTTGGCGATGAAGCCAGGCCTGATGGCGCGCTTTCGTATACGGACGCGGGTTTTCATTGACGGACAGGCGGTTGTGAACGTGGTGCCAATGATCGGGCGCAACGTCAGCCGGATCGATGTCGAGCGCCTCGATGGCATCGACCATCTGCAGCACGCGCTCGACCTTCGGCCAACCGGACAGGCGCAGCAAAATCTCTCCGCCGGGTGTCACATAAGGGATGGTCGAGCAGCGCTGTCCCGGAGCGACCGCGCGCAAGATGTCGATGCGAGAAATGATCGTGCCAAAGTCATTGGAGGTCCATCGGACGAAAGCAAGAACGCTGCCTGGCGCAAATGACAGGACACGCCGGTGGCGATCAGGCTTCCGTTCCTCGACAATGCGACCGAACCGAATGCGGTTCTCGATGCGTTTCTCGAGCCACAACACTTCTACTTCCGTGAGGTCGCTCATGACACGGCTCCCTGACGCTGGAGCTGGCGGCCGTGGGCTTGGTGCTTGGTCGCGAGTGTGAATGGCCTGCAAAGGCAGGCTGGCCTGTCGGACTGCCGTTGCCTAGCAGCGCCAACGCGGCGTTCGGGCCGTTCCGTTAGAAGAAATCCGAAGGATTTCTGGTTAGCCGGTGTACTGACCGGTGCCCCCTCGCCGGCGGTGCTGCTGCGAAAATGCCTCGCAACGATTCGCGAACGGAGCGCGCGGTGCGGTCCGGCGGTCGGCGGTGGAGGCGAATGATGGACTTCTATGCAGGGCTCGACGTGTCGCTGGAGGCGACGAACATTTGCGTGGTGGACGGCGACGGCCAGGTCGTCCGGGAAGCGAAACTCGATGCCGATCCGGACGCGATCGAGCTGTTCCTGGCGGAATGGGGCATGCGCCTGAAGCGCGTCGGGCTGGAAGCGTTCTCCTACTCTGCCTGGCTGTTCACGGCGCTCGCCGAAAAGGGCCTCCCTGTGACTTGCATCGAGACCCGGCATGCCAAGGCGGCGATGAACGCGATGTTGAACAAGACGGATAGGAATGACGCCAGGGGCATCGCCCAGATGATGCGGACCGGCTGGTTCCGTGCGGTCCATGTCAAATCGGAGAGCGCGCAAACGCTGCGGGCGTTGCTGGTCGGACGCAAGGCGCTGCTCGGCAAGGTGCTCGACATGGAGAACATGATCCGCGGCCTGTTGCGCCCGTTTGGCCTCAAGGTCGGCGAGATCTCGGTCGGCCGCTTTGACGCGCGGGTGCGCGAGATCATGGCCGGGAAGAGGGATTTGGAGGTCATTGTCGCACCGTTGCTGGACGCTAGAAGCGCGATGCGGCTGCAGCTGGCAAAGCTGCAGCGCCTCGCGCTGGCAGCGGCGCGCAGCGACAATGCCGTGCGGCGGATGATGACGGTACCCGGTGTCGGCGCACTCGTAGCGCTGACCTTCCGCGCCACTGTCGACGATCCGGCGCGATTCAGGAAGTCGACCAATGTCGGCGCGCATTTCGGCCTGACGCCGCGGCGCTATCAATCCGGACAGACCGACCGGATCGGCGGCATCTCCAAATGCGGCGACCAGCTGACGCGGGCGATGCTGTATGAGGCGGCGATCGCGATTCTCACGCGCATCCATAAGAACTTTAAGCTGCGGCTGTGGGGCCTGCGGCTCGCCAGGAAGAAGGGTTTGAAGCGCGCGGCAACCGCCGTGGCACGCGCGCTCGCCGTGCTGCTGCACAAGATCTGGAGCAGTGGCACGACGTTCCGGTTTGGCGCCGGCGGCAAGCGCGGCCGGGTCGCGGAGGCCCTTACATCGCCGCAGCGACCCGGCCGCTTCCACGCGCGCCTTTTCCTTCCGCCACGGCGGAGCAGCGTCTCCCGAGGAGACGGGGATGCGGGTGAGATCGCAACTTTTCTTGCCGGCGGCTTCATGACGGCATTTGAAGCCATCAAGCACGGCGCTGGTTAGCCTGACCGCCCTTTCCTCAGATTCCGGCTTGTGGTGGCCGTCGTGCCAACCACGGATGTTAGCGAGTTCTCCTCGACGAGCGAGTGGCTGCAAAAGGATGTGACGCGCATCAGGCGATGGTGTTGACGTCAGTGATCGCGCAGACTTGCGCGCGATCGCGTTGGCGCGCGTGCATTGGTGACAACAATCGTATTGCAGCGAAGCTTTGCGCGTGAGAGAGTGGATGCATGAGGCATCCTCGTTGCACGCGCGGCCGACTTGTTCACAACGTACTGATTCACAACAAGAAGTTAGTGTCAGTATGTTAGATCGGTTATAGCCAGTGGTTTGATGGTCTACACGATGGCTGCTTTTGCGCATGAAAGCTCGTGCGCTTGTGGCCTGGAACGTCCGCCGAATCCGCGTCGCTCGCGGTATTCCGCAAGAGCAACTGGCATACGATGCTGGGATTGATCGTTCATATATGAGCGGCTTGGAGCGACAAACCGAGAATCCAACCATAGATCTGCTCGAGCGACTGGCCGAAACGCTAGGTGTTCGGCTCTCAGAATTCTTTCTTGAACCGCCCAAGGGAGCCGCCACGCCAAAGCCGCTAGCCAAGGGCCGGAAACGGATTCGTCCCAGCCCTAAGAGCAAGTAGTCGCTGCACGGCTGTGTACTCATTAAGTGGCTGGCCGCCTGATGTCTGCTCAATCCCTAAGAGCGGCGGGAAAGCGGGCCTCTCCCGAGGTCGCTGAAGGGCCGATACCGTTGAAAAAGGCGGCAGTAATTCGATGTAATGGCGCCAGCTCGAAAGCGGCCGAACGGCTTGGCTGGCATTTAAGCGGGCTTGAGGGTTTGCATCGGAATCAGTTTGGCGATCTTGCGAAGGTTCTGAGCGGTGGCTGCGAGGATGAACTCGTCACGCGCGCCGTTTGGACCTCGCAACCGTAGACGGTCGAGCTTGAGAATGCGCTTCAGGTGCGCGAACAGCATCTCGATCTTTTTGCGGAGCCGACGCGAAGTGCGCCCTTCCCATGACCTGGCGATCTGGCGCGCCATATCGCGAGCGCCCTCATAGATGGAGCGCGGTACATTCCGCGATGGCTGCTTGGGACAGCACCGGGACTTGAGGGCGCATCGATCGCAATCGCGCTTGCTGGCGACGTAAAGCATCGTGGCACCGTCGTTCACCAGCGTTCCGGTCGTTGTGAGGACCTTGCCGGCGGGACAGCGATAGACGTCACCCGCGTGGTCATAGCTGAAGTCCTCGCGCGACAAGGTCCCGTCTGGGCGGGCCGACTTGTCGAACACCGTAACGTGTGGCTCGATCCCGTGCTCATAGAGCAGCCAGCCGAGCATCTCGGCCGAGCCATACCCGCTGTCGCCGAGGAGCCGGCTCGGGTAGAGATCGAACCGTTCGAACGAGCGCTCAATCATGCGCCTGGCGGCCAACACCTCCGCCTGCCGGATGGCCGTGGTCGCCTCGACATCGACGATGATCGCATTCTCGACGTCGATCAGATAGTTCGTTGAGTAGGCAAAGAAGGCTTGGCCGCCGTGCGCCCCCGTCCAGCGCGCCGCCGGGTCGGAGGGCGACACGAACTTCGGGGTGACTTCGGTCGCGGCGCCGAAAGCGGCATCATCAAGGACAGCCAGATACTCATCGATCGCTCGGCCGGTAGCCTCCGCTGGAAGTCCCTTGTCGCCTTCGACCCCTTTCTGCCGATTGGCATCGGCCTTGATCAGGCTCGCATCAACGGCAAATCCTTCACCGCCGACCAGCCGCTCCTCGATACATCGGCGCAAGACGTACTCGAACACGCGACGGAAGAGATCGCTCTGCCGGAACCGACCATGCCTGTTCTTGGAGAATGTCGAATGATCCGGCACCGCTCCATCCAGGCCGAGCCGGCAGAACCACCGGTAGGCCAAGTTAAGGTGGACCTCCTCGCAAAGGCGCCGCTCCGATCGAATGCCGAAGCAGTAGCCGATCAGCAGCATCCGGATCATCAGTTCGGGATCAATCGAAGGTCGACCGATGCTACTGTAGAAAGGTGCTAGATCCTGCCTGACCTGTTCAAGGTCGACAAATCTGTCGATCGACCGGAGCAAGTGGTCGGCGGGGATATGCTCTTTCGAGCGAGAACTCATAGAACAACGCAGCCTGTTCGACTTGCCGATGCCCCATCATGACCTTCAGTCCTGCCAATTAGACAGACTGAATCACTGCTATCTCTGAGTCGCAACCGCCGCCTTTTTCAACAGAATCACCCCAAAGCCGACATCCGTGCCTTTATGAGGTACACGCCCTAGCTCGCCCCGTTCACGGGAGATTTTGCGAGGAGCCAAAGGCCAAAAACGCGGTCCCGAAATACGCACAAGGCGGGATGCTCCGTTCGGGTCTTCCCGGCTGTGACCCAAGGCGGTCGCCAACGAACGTTTGAAATGGACAATCAGCCGCCGCGCCGCCGGTCTCAGGCACGGCGGAGTTCACCGCGTCACCGCGTGCTACCGGTCGTAAGCTCTTGCGAGTGAACCGGGATCATCAGGTGCTCGTTGGGTTTGCCTGGGAACATGACGAAGGGCTGCGTCGGGTCTTTGACATCCAGATCGCGCGGATAGGGACTAAGCATCTCGTGTGCTGCGCCGCCGACGATCATCACATGCGGCCCGGTCTGGACCCAATGCTGGTGCGTGTGTCGTTCGGCGGAATCATGATTGCTCGTGCCGGTGTCACCGGCCAGCATGAAAATGAGGCCAATGTTGTGCGGCGGGGCCTGATTGGCCTGCAAGGCTTTGCGCCACTCCATGGCGTTCTGGTCGTCGCATTCCGGCGTTCCATCCTTGCCGATAAAGCACGTGAACCCGTTCGATCCGGTTTGGACGGTCTTAGAAGACCCATCTGGCTGCGGCATGGTGATCGTCGCGCTGTTCACAACCGGCGCCGGAGCGGCGGTCTTCACCTTGGCGATGTACTCTGGTTCGGTCTTCGGGATTTCCTCGGTTGGAAAAGCCGATGCGGACGCGATGAGGGCTGCCGAAGCTGCGCAGAACCCCACCGACGCGAGAGCGTAGAGCCTGTTCATGGCTTACCTCCTGTAGTGGTCGACCGGCATTAAATTGTACCCCAAACCAAGTGGGTGCGCTGCTAAAAGCCGGAGTGCGCCAAGATGTCTCGCTGTTGCGACGATTGCTGTTGCCCCATCGCGTTCGTTATAAAGGTCTGATTTTCTGTCGCTTGTGGGCGTTAAAGCGGAAACTTGGCCGAGCGGTCCATAGTACACGCGCTGTCTAGTCCCGCTTACGGGCCATTTTGCGAAACCAAAGGCGAAAAAACCCGTCCCGAAATTCGCAAAAGGCAAAAAAGCCTTGGCCCAAGGACCTTCGGTAGGAGAAGGCGCTAAATGATTTCCACGCCAGGATCGTTGCCTGGTACGACAAAATCCGGGTTTGCAGGTGATGTTGATATACGGCGCTCAACGACGCCGGTGGCTATCAGCCACTCGTTTGCATTGACGCTTGCAATAATTACAAGTGCATCCTGGTTGGGAAGCGCCTGCAGTCGAGCTATGAGCTCCTTGACCGTCATCGCGATTTCCACTGACGATGGGCCTTGACGGACGAGGTAATTATCTCCGCCCAAACCTAGTGTCCTCGTCCGCCTGTTGCGCAAGCTTCAGCCAATCCTCGGCAAGGCGCAACCAAGCCTCCTTATCCAGCGGGCTCGTCGCCTCCTCCGCCAGCTCACGGCACTTCTCAGCTGCTCTACGGAACCTCTCCGCATTGGCTGGAGGCGATGTCATCGGCAGTTCCTCCCCGATTTCTACATTGGGGTGGAGGTTGTCGATGTGAAAAAGCACCGAACTATCCCGCGAAACGCGCCTTTCGATTGGTCGTTCCAAAGAAAGAAGCTCGGACCCTGTTGCCGCGGGTTGGCGATTCTGCGTTGAAGTTCGACCGGTCCGCACCTAGGTCCTGTCGAACCACTTACCTTATGGCTGGCGGCGCTGCCCTTGTTCCAGTGCCTGTTGCTGCGCAAGCGCAAGCCGCCGCTCCACCTCCTCAAGGCGGCGCTGCATGTCGGCAAGCGCATCGCGCGGTGAGTACAGGTCCGAATAGACTTTCTTGATCTCGTCAATCTGCGCTGAATGTCGCTCATGCGCCCATCGTTTCCGCGCCATTTCTCCTCGTGCTCACCGCGTGGCTCGCGCGATAAACTGGCTCGAACCGCGGACATTCGCCTTCAGAGGGCGACGCTCTACCAACTGAGCTAAGAGGCGATAGCCTGGTCTGGGTGGCGTGCGACCACGCGCCCCCGCGGCCCAAACGCGGTGCTCTTCCACACGAGCTTTACCGAGGTCATGGGGACCTACCGCAGGATTCGAATCTGCGTCCTCCTCGTTCGTAGCAAGGCGCTCATCCACTGAGCTACGTGGGCAAACTGAATAGGCACTGCCAAGCAGACAGCGTTACGTCGCCATCGCCCGTCATTGCGCTCGCGCCAAATCGCCGCAGAGAAATGTGAACCAGATTACAGACGGCCCAATGCAACTGCGGACGATTCTAGATGACCCGGACAGCTTTGCCCCAGCCGGTCTGGCACAACCTTGAGGGGTATACGATCATGAAGCTCATTTTCGCAGTATTATTTTTGGCGGCAATCACCGGAGAAGCAATTGCTTAAGACCGCTGCGGCTGTGCGCAGCAAGTCCGCTCAGCCGGCTGTGGGAATGATCGTGTTTGCAGCGAAATAGCACAGGCCAATTACTGGCGATGCATGTCTGCTTGTTACCCCAATCAGGGCGATGCAAGAACCATAAGGTAGCCGAGGCAGTTTAGCGGGACGGCCAATAATGGGAGAAGGCCGCCGCAGTTGGCAGCCTTCTGTTAATTGGAGCCGCAAGCCGGATTCGAACCGGCGTCATCCCGACTGAGAACCGGGCATCCTGGCCGCTAGACGATGGCAGGATGTTAATTTTCTCGACCTCCAAAGAGGGAGGAATAATCGACATCGAGTTTGGCTGCTCG
>NZ_JALGCN010000047.1:0-13469 GCF_038085055.1 Bradyrhizobium sp. ISRA442 | reverse complement strand
AAGATAAAAGCGAGCGCCGCCCGCTCGCCTCGCCGGAGTTGCAAGTGTCTGTCTGCACATTGGTTTTTGAGATGGCGCATGGCTGGCACGGAAAGAGGCCGTGCTGGCGCCTCAAACAGAAAAGGGATCAGCGTCAAAGCTCCGAGCGCCAGCCAGCGTACCCTGTCGTGCCGAAGGGCTGGGTAGGTCAATCTAAGCCATAATCGCTCGGTCGAGCGCTGCCGTCCCGGCGTCAGCCCGTCAAGGCTCGCGCTCCGCGCGACCGGCTCCGCCGGCTTACGGCCTTGACCGGCTGCTGACGAGCCGGTTCTCGGCTGCCAAGCGATCATGGCTTGCCGTGTGCGAGAGCATCCGCACCAGCGTCGAAACGAGCAACCTAGATCGACGGGGGAATGACAATTGCTGATCAACTTAGCCGCCACAGGGTATCGAAAGCGTTGCAACAGCAGCGCATTGCCAAGAATGACAAGTTGCGCCGGATACTCGCAATGTTTGCCGCGTTGTTGGAATTTGCTGGTGTTTCCTGCCCGAACCGACCGCGCACCTTGCGCGTTTTTATCCTGCCCTAAGCGGCTGGACTCTGTCGCAGTACCCCAGAGTAACGTGGCGTAGACATCGGCCGTTCAGTGAAGTGGCCAGGCTTGCCACAGTGGCGCCATGGCTCACCCTCACAAATCGCAGCGACGGCGTCCGCCGGACAGCGTACCAATTGACGATCTCTACGACTATGTGCGGGCGCCCGCGCGTCCTGACCGCGCTTCGGTGACATGGGCGGTGACGGACGACTGGCCGAAGGACGTGCCGGTGACCGAAACCGAGATTGATGTCTTCGAAGCCTGGTTCGGTGATCTGTTCGACGAGTTGTTTGGGAAAGGCTGAGGGGACATCACCATGGCTGCAACGGTTCGGGCGGCGCTCTACTTGCGGGTCTCAACAGGACGGCAGGCCGACAGCGATCTCTCCATCCCGGATCAGCGCCGCCAGGCGAAGGGCTATTGCGCATCGCGTGGGTGGGAGATTGTCGCCGACTATGTCGAGCCGGGCGCGTCCGCGACCGACGATCGGCGGCCGGAGTTCCAGCGCATGATTGACGCGGCGACGATCAAGCCGCCGGCATTCGATGTGATCCTCGTCCACAGCTTCAGCCGCTTCTTCCGCGACCAATTCCAGCTTGAGTTTTATGTCCGCCGGCTTGCCAAGAACGGTGTGCGTCTGGTGTCGATCACCCAGGAGCTCGGCGACGACCCGATGAGCAACATGATCCGCCAGATCATGGCGCTGTTCGACGAATACCAGTCCAAGGAGAACGCCAAGCATACGCTGCGGGCGATGAAGGAGAACGCGCGCCAGGGCTTCTGGAACGGCGCGCTGCCGCCGATCGGCTACCGCGTCGTCGAAGCCGCCGAGCAGCGCGGCCACCGCACCAAGAAGACACTGGAGATCGATCCGATCCAGGCCGAGACCGTGCGGCTGATCTATCGCCTGGCGCGCGAAGGAAACGGCTCATCCGGATCGATGGGCGTCAAATCGATTGCCAAGCATCTGAACGAGTCTGGCATTCGAACGCGCGATGGTGGACGCTGGGGCGTCGATGCCGTGCACAAGGTACTGACGCGAACGACGTATATCGGCCGCCACCGCTTCAACACCAAATTTTGGAAAACCCGCGAGCGCAAACCGGACACTGAAGTGGTCGAGATGGCGGTACCGCCGATCATCGAGGTCGCAGAGTTCGAGGCTGTGCAGACGCTGCTCAAGGCACGTAGCCCCGCAAGGAACGCGCCGCGTGTCGTCAGCGGACCGACCCTCCTTACCGGCATCTGCTTCTGCGCCACCTGCGGCGGGGCGATGACACTGAGGACCGGGAAGAGTGGGCGGTACAGGTACTACACGTGCTCGACCAAGGCGCGGCAGGGCGAGACTGGCTGCACGGGCCGTACCGTTCCGATGGAGAAGCTCGACAGCGCGGTGGCCGAGCATATCGAGCAACGCCTATTGCAACCCAAGCGTCTCGAGGAAGTCCTATCGGCCGTCCTTCATCGCCGGAAGGAGCGCGCCGAGCGCCGAACGACGCATATCGCCGAATTGCGCAAGCGTGCGACTGAGGCAGAAGCCAAACTCAAGCGGCTGTACGACGCCATTGAAAATGGGATCGCTGACGTGTCGGACCCGATGCTCAAGGAGCGCGTGACCGAGTTGAAGTCCATCCGCGACCAGGCCCGCGCCGACGCAGAGCGGGCCGAGGGCGCGCTCGATCGAGCCGGACCAAGCATCACACCGCAGACGCTGAAGACCTTCGCCGGCCAGGCCCGCAGGCGGATGCGGACCGGGGCGGGCGGCTACCGCCGCGACCACCTCCGAGCGCTGGCCCAACGGGTGGAAGTCGACGCGAAAGAGGTTCGCATCATGGGATCGAAAAGCGTGCTCCTGCGCACGCTCGTCGCCGCTTCCGGCGTAAAATCGGCAGGTTTTGGAGTGCCCAGTTTTGTACCGAACTGGCGCACCCGACACGATTCGAACGTGTGACCTTTGCCTTCGGAGGGCAACGCTCTATCCAGCTGAGCTACGGGTGCAGTGGGCTGGACAAGATCACGACGTCTCGTGCGCTTCTGTTTTCCCTTGAAAACCAATCCGTTACAGAGGCCAACGTAGCACACCGGTCCGAGCGTTGAAAGCGTCGTTCTATCCGCCCTGCCATACGCTGCGTCGCGTGTCACACCTGCATGTGACAGAAGTGTGCCAGGGTCACGGGGGGAAATCGCCTCGGCTTGCCTGACGCTGGCGTCTCGAATTTTTTTCACCAAATTCTAGGTCAGACTGCCGGGGCCTCTTGGTGAGGTCTTCTCCGGCAGGCCTGATCTAGCGGTGAGACAGGGCTGTAGCGATCACGCAGCCTGCTTCACGACCCCACCGCGAACGAACCTCCCGGGATTGCCTCGCCCGCCTCCTGCTTGGAAGGAGAACCCGGTGTCCTGCATCGCTCGCTGAACGAGAGCGTCTTCAAGATACCGTCTCTTGTTCTTCTGGAAGGATACGCCGGTGAGCCTCTGCAATTCGATAGTCGTGATCTCCGAGGCCTCCGTGGCATAGAGGAGAGAAACGAGACCCTTCACTCCTGGCTGCTTGATCTGCTCTGGGTTTCGCCGAGTTACGAACTTGGCGCCGGGGAACATCTTGTCCTTGTGCTGGATGAGCCTCTCGAACTCGCCGGTAATATAGAGGCGCTGTACCCCGCATACTCCTTCGCTGTCGATGTTCCTTGCGTTTCCTCGCATCGCGATCTGCTTCATCCAACGACAGAGATGGCCTTCGCGTATTGTTCCCAGTTCCTTGCGTTTGGGGTTCGGACTTTGAAAGGGAGCCAGCGCAGCCGATGTCGCTCGCTGCTGTCTAAGGCCCAAGCCAGTGCCGACCATGGCTCGCTTGGGGATATGAAACTCGCCGAACAAGAAGACTGCGGCCGCATCTTTCCAACGGTTAGACCCAATCCCTGACCCCCAGTGGATGAAACACACCCTGCGCCCTGCGAGGTCGATTGCTTCGCCGAACTCCCGATGAGCGTTCGGCAAATACTCGTGGTCGAGAAGAGCCTTGTGAACCACGGCCAGAACTCGTTCACCGGGGTGGCTGTTCTGCGTGATCGTCTCCATTATCCATTCTGCATACGGTTTGGCCCGACTGGCTTGCTTGACTATCTCGTTGATGGTGCACCCCTTCGGTGTGTCCGGTTCAATGTGCGTGACTGTGAGATTGCTGAAGTCCACGCGAGGTACGCGGACATGCTTGCGGTTGTTGACCAGGAGTGACACGCCGTCGATGTCTGCCGTGGCGTCTAGAAGGATGGTGCCTGGCCTGAGCGGCATGTTCATCTCATAGCCAACGAAACGTGCGCCTTTGCCGTATTCATCGTATCGGGATAGGAACGCAAAGCCCCTGGCGAGTGCACGGCCGAAGCCGAATACATGTCTCACTTGATCATCTGACGAGGTGATGTAGTCGTTCGCTTGATCAGAGCTGAACCAGCGCAGATCAACGTTTCCCGCTTGTGGGACTTCATCAAATGCATTCCGCCCAGGTGCTGTCTGCCAGACGGCCTCAAGGTGGTCATGCAGCTTAGTCAACTGGCCGACATGCTCGATGTTCGCCGTATGCCTCTCGGCCAACCTGTCGCGCACAGTCTTGATCAGGCCGGTATCGACATCGAAGATGCTGACATCAGCTGCTCTTTCATCAACGAACGTCAACAGGCGCGTTTTGCCTCGATACTCCGTCGCCTTGCTCGCTCGAGAGCCCATGTAGAACCTGTGGGTGGCGACGACGACGGGATACTTGGCAAGGGCGTCAACCGAGAAGCGATGTTCGGGAACGTATCCGTGCTGCCGCTCGATTGTTTCCGCCGAGGTGCTCCTGTCGTGGGCGCTGGTCCAAACGGCGACGTTTGCCTTGCCGATCAGGGTTCTCATGTCTCGGTACGTATCCTCCGCTTGCTGGATGGTCTCGACCAGGAACAGGACTGATCCCTCGGGGTGGGCTTGGGTGACGGCCTTGGCGAACGCCTGCGCATAGCTGGACTTGCCGCTGCCTGTCGGGGCTGAAACGACCCTGTACTGAGCGACGCCGCATTGACTATCTTCTATCGCCAATAGGCCAGCGGTGAAGATCGCCTGCGCGACCTCTCTGTCGAACTTAGTGATCTGTTTATTGCGTAGCCTTGCTTGCTCCTTGATGGCTGCATCGTAGGCTTGTTCTAATTTTCTGAGCATTATGGTCTCTTGATTGAGCCCCCTGCTGCGCCAGCAAGGAGGGCCTGGAGGACTGGGGCCTCCTCAGAGCGCTGCTAGGCACAGTGAGGAGGTCCTCGTGAAATTGGTCTTCCCGTCGGTTACGGGCGAAAGCTCCTCAGGATGCTATAAGTAATAAGCACGATGAGGAGGTTTGTTGGTCAGGCGACCTCAGCCAGAGCTGAGTGAAGGGCGAGGACGGCCTTCTTTCTTTCCTCCTCTTCCCTCTTCTCAAGCTGGGCTACCCGCACACCCGCTTGGCCGAATAACTCGACCAGAACGCCACCCAGGTACTCGGTTGTCCTCGGTTCGAGCAGCTTCATGGCCCGTCGCGTCCGCCCATCGGCTGCTCCGTCCCACTCCGAGAAGCTCGCAGTGGAGAGGCTCCTCACCCTCCTCACGAGCTGGGCTCGGAACGCGGCTTCGGACTTGAAGAGGCGGGGATCGTGCTCCTGGAGCAGGTACATCGCTACAGTCGTGATCGCGACCTCCCGGCCGGAGGTGTTGTCAGCCAACCTCACCAGTTCCTTCGCTGCGCTCCGGACGAAGCGGTAGATCGTCGTCGGTGGCTGGGATCGCCAGCTGCTCGTCCAGGCCTCCCAGCGTTGGTCACAGATAGACCACAGCTTCGCTTCGGGCTGTTTGGCAATTCTCGCCTGGACCTTTTCAATGAACGGCTTCAAGTCGGCTTTGCCGACGGTCCGCTGCTCCTCGTGGCCGTGACGACGCTTCCGGGACCGATGTTGGGAACAAAGTTGGGAATAACCAGCGCGAGGTTTCGCGCAACCGCTCACGCGGCAAAATGACGGCATCTGCAGTTCCTTGTTGTTATACTTTTTGCAGCCATCCCCACACAGACAGACGCAGACAGAAAACTCACACACCGGATGTGTCCGGGGTGACGCCTGTCATGCGACGATGAATGCGGTGAACTATTTGGAGCAGCCGTGCGCCGAGGGCAACAAGAGCCTTTGGCACTCGATTTGGCACGAATTGACCTTTTTCCGAGTGCCCTCAATGGCCCGCAACGGTCTGCAGAACCGTTTACATTTCGATTCCTGGCCATTGTTGCGCGGGAGCCACAGCGAGCCCAACGCGCCGGTCACGTCCTAATGGACTTGCGTAGTCACCGACGGGTGCGTCGGCTTACCTTGGCCTCACGACTTGGCGGACAAAGTTATCCAACGACCTCCCGCCGGGTGAGTGAGCAATAGACGAGTACTTGTGCGCGAGGTGAACGGCGATCAGTGAATTCTCGTACAAATCCATTTGCATCAGCTCGATAAGTGAAACCGCTCTATCCAAATTCTCTCCGTAAGCAGCGAGATCCATCTTTGCCTCGCGGAACGGACGCCCTCCCACTGCTTCCTTGTTCGGAAAAGGATAGGCCAAGCATACATCGAAAACCTTGCCCGATGCGGTTCTCAGAATGAAGGTTTGGCCATAGTAGGTCTCGCTGCCAAAATTTTTATCACGCGCTACTGCAGCTGGCTGGATGTACCTGTACCGATATTCGTCAGAAACAGGGAGGAGCCAAGTTCCGTCTCTCTTTGTCACGCCGCCGTCCGCTGATTGCAGGACGTGGTCTATCGCCTGCGCGTGTTCGACCACTTTTCCGGTTTTGGATAGGCCAACAACGAGAGGACCATGCTGATTTCGTCCTCTCGCGTCGTTCCTAAGTTCATCAATCAGCGACATCAACCCACGGTGAAACCGCGCGGGCTCCCCGAAAATCGCGAGAGGACCATCCACGATTGCGAACAGGTTGTCAGTAACCGTGGGATCAATCCTGTATGCAGATCTGAGCATGTGCGCGAGCAATAAGTGCTCCATCGCGGTCATGAGGCGATTGAAGCACTCCAGGTTACTGCCTTCATCAGAGAAGGCTTCGTGAACTCGGAGTGCATCAGTTAAATAGACACTTTTGGTAGGATCGTCAGGCGCTGGCGCAAAACCCGGTTCTACCGGTACGAACAATTCTTGCTCCAGCGCTACATCGGTGGCGGGCGATTTCCTCCCTGCTCCGAAAAGAATACCGGCCTTGCCGTTGCGGGTGACCAGGCTACCCATGCGGCCGATCAAATCAACATAGGTGTTGTAGAGCGTCTCTCCGCCGCTGATCAAATCGGGGTTCTTGAAACTTTGGAAGATCGTCTCCCGTAGCACACACCGAGATGACTGATGCGAACCACGTAGAATACCCGCTCCGGGAAGGACCATCGACAGCGATTGGGACATGCGCTGTACTCGAGCAATTTCGATGGGGTCGATGAACCTGGCGTTTGTGTTTTTCAAGCGCTGATAATCGGGTAGCAGCAGCAAAATGTTTGAGAATTTCAAAAAACCAACGCGAACCGAGGGAAACCTTTCCTGAACCACAGCTTCATAGGGCGATCCATCACTAGCGAGGATCACCCCTTCGGTTAGGGGCTTAACCCTCCCCGATACGTTCACCAAGAGAGATTCGATTTCATCTGCTCTCGCACCGGCGGCTGCATCATAGGAGCACCCTGAAAGGAAGCTCGCGACCTCCTGGTTCTTTATTATGTCAAAATGGGAAGTGGCCGACGAGCCTTCGTTTGCGTATGGCATGGCTCATCACATCGGTGGAAGGGGCGAGAACCAACTACAACCGGCTTGCTTCAGGCGAGCGTATTCCTGTCGAAAGCGATTCACATCGAAGAAATCAATCTGAGTTGGCGTGATAAAGTTCGAACTGAGTGTTTTGATCCTAGCAAACCCGACGTCCTGACAGCGTTTAAGGCTCTCGGCAAAATCGACGAAATCGTAATAACTGGAGAGCGCCCGGATTTCGCCGTCGTTGTTGAGATGCGTAACAAAAAGGTTCTCTGTATTTGCGAGAATATTTGCATGGATAGAGGAGGGCTCTTGCGTCGCATACACGAGCGAGATCCCGTACTTTGCTCCCTCTTTCGCTATTCTCGGCCACGTCTCGTCGAGTTCGGCAGACTTACCGATGAGATTGTGCGCCTCTTCAACGTAGAGAACAACTCGAGGAGGCACTTGGCCCTGGACAAACCGATCGGATGATTCTCGGAAGATCCGCGCAGCAATCGTTTCGGCCATTCTTTCCCGAACGCTAGGGGGGCCGACAGAAAGGTCCAGAATGACGATGCGGCCCATCGAAAGGAGCTGATAGATGTCCCGTCCGATGTCAGCCGAACCGCCCGGCGAATGAAATTGCAACGCCGCAGCTCGAATGGCGTTTGATGAACGGATGGGGTTGTCGTTCTTACTGGATCGCCCAACGAGGACACTGAGAAGAGCATATTCTACAGAGTTTAGCCATTTGCGATTTCCTGTACCTCGGATTCCGTGAAGCTCGTCGGGTCCACCCAAGGTTTTCTCGACCCCCCTAACCACCGTCCAAAACTCAACGGCCTGCTGCGGAGCGACGTCGTACTTGCCTGAACCGCGCGATTGCAATTGGAAGTAGGCGATTACGGCGGCGGCCTTGCCAGCCTTGTTCGTGGCTGGCGTCGCCTGCGCAGCAGCGATATTTGGATCGTTCTCGTAAATTGCAGCTAATGCGTCCTGTCCGACCGGAATAGTAATCCGATAGTTAGCCGGTGCCGCGAACCCTGCCTTCGAAAGTATGCAGCGGTACATGGAAACTTGACGTTCCCATCTCGTATGCTCGCTATGGTTGGCCGGGTCTGGTTCGGAGAGGTCGTGAGCCAATAATGTTTGCAAGTCGTCGCTCATTGAGCCGCCAGTATCCCGCAAGTTGGCGGCAATGAAAGACAAGCCTAACTCTAAGCTCTCATAGAAGTTCGCGCGTACGTCTCTAAATCCCGCGGTTGTTAGCGCCCGATATCTCACAGTGTTGTCCGCGAACACCTCAGCGATCGAGCTTCCCTGGTCTTGTTGGTTTGCATTGGAATACTCGCCGTTGATATCAAAGATTAGTTGGCCAACCGCGAGGTCTGTCTCAAACGCCGATAGTCCAACTGCCGATACCATGGTTTTTGTTGTGTTAGATTTTCCGGTTCGGGTCATTCCAAATACAGCGGTGCGCCGCCCCAGAAAGTCGCCCGGGAAGATAGTGACAGGCACGTCCGGCTCGGCAGCACCAAAATGACTTGAGGACGTAAATCTCACCTTACCAATCCGAAAGGGAGTTGGCTCTCTCCGCATCCCCATAGCTGCAGCATCGGCGATAGCTTTGTCGTGGCGGATAGGGTCTACAAAATTCACGATTGTGTTTAGTGCGTCAGAAGTCGGCCGTTGAACTCTCATGTGTCTGGCGGCGAAGAAATCTTCCATGTCGGCGCCAAATCGCAGGCGCTGATCAGGCCCCATGAAGAACGTGCCTAGCACTTTGCATTCAATGCCGCTCCATTGCAGCATTCCCTTTGATAAAGGTTCCATAGCTGCGAGGGTGGGGTCGCGCGTGTCTGGATTATTTTGGAAGTGCTCAAGGATGGCTCTCAGGGTGTCGCGGTCCGTTGAAATTTCGGCGCGGCCCACGATCCTCAAGAGCACAATTCGCTTGTCGATGTCAGGGCAGCTAGCGTACTGCGTGGCGTCCATCGCGGTCGCCAGCAGATAACTGTTCATCGGGAGCCCATTACATGCTTCGCGCCAGAAGTCGTTGGTCATCACGGTCATGTCGGAGTAGCTTGTGTGAATCGTAAATCCGACGAACCTGCTGTTCGTACTGTCGGCAATCAGGCGAACTAAAGGATTGGACGAAGCCGACATCCGGTTGATGACATTCTCAAGCATCACTTTACTCCCCCTGCGAATGCGCGAACCTGACCCAAGTGAGACTGCGTTGATACACTCCGTGGGCAAGGAAGCGGCCTGGGCCGCCTTGCAATCACCTTCTTGTTTCTCAAGAGCGCAATCAGATTCGAAACGAGGATTTCTGACGCTACTGTTCTTCGTCCGTCGTCTACTCTTGCGGTGTATTGCAGATTAACCGTCGCGAACCCTGCGTTAGCGGCGTAGAGCTTGCGAGCTGTTGGTCTGTCATCGTATGAGAGGATCCAATGACCTGGCAGATGCTCCACTTGGCGAGCCAGTTCTTCGTGCTGCGATTTGCCAAAATAATACCGATAGAGACGATCCGCCTTCTCGAAGAAGGGAGGGTCTAAGTACCAGAGCAAACCTTTGGCTGAATTTCTGGCGATGCGGCGAGATCGCATCTGAGCGGCTGTCATTTGCCAGCTCTGGCAGCGTACGAAGTCCACCCGGCCCCTCAGTCGCGACAACTGGATGATGCGCTCGGCAAGCCTTTCCGAGTTGTAGCGACAATCAATGCGGTTCGCTCCCGACTGGCTGTAGCCCCCAATCGGGCCCGCCCGCTGTGCTAGTGAACCGGAAAAGCTTGTGCGGTTCAGAAAGAAACATTTGAAAGCCTGATCAACGATCCCTCTAGGCTCAAGGTTTTTCTGTTTTTTCCATTCTTGGAGGGTAACGGGGGTATCGTAGATTTGGTCTGCAAGCTTGGCCGCCTGGGCCGAAAACACTACCGACCAGAAAGCTGCGATTAGTGGATCGGCATCGGCCAGCGCAATGCGATCGACCACATCTGCCTCCAGAAGCGCCAGCGATACGGCGGCTCCTCCAGCGAACGGCTCAACCAGCAGTTCGACGCTCGCGTCAGACCTCCCGATAAGATCGATTAAGAGCGGAACTAGTTTTCTTTTTCCTCCCGGGTACCTAAGCGGCGACAGATCAGGTTTGATAAGAATCCGACGGGCCAGATCAATCAAAGCGGTATTCAAACGAAGCTCCCCCAACTGCCAATGGTTGAGCTTATCCGATTCTTCAACGTGGCTCAGCTTCAGCTTTCGTCGAGTGCGGACGTCCTTAACCGTTTCCTTGTCGTGGCGGGGACTGTTGGTAGCGGGCTGCTCCTAGACGGCGCTGTCTCATACAAATGGTGTTTGCTCTGAGACGTCATTTGTCCCAAAATGTTGGGTATCCTATTGAGACAAAGGGGCTGAGGAATGCTGGTCGGCTACGCCCGAACGAACGCAACCGAGCGGCAATCGGCACTGGAGGTGCAAACGCATGAGCTGAAGGCCCACGGGTGTATCGAGGTCTTCCAGGAGCGGGCCTCCTCCGGGAGCCGCCGCGACCAGCTAGAGAGATGTCTGCAGCTCGTTCGAAAGGATGACGGCCTAGTCGTGACAGAGCTAAGCCGTTTGGCCCGGTCGATTGGCGAATTGGTGAAGATCATCGGCACTCTTGGGGAGAAGGGGGCGACCTTGAAGATACTCGGAATGAATCTCGACACGGGTACCGAGCGAGGCAGGTTGTTAGTTGATCTAGTTAGCTCAATTGCGCAATTCGAAAGGGAGATCAGGCTTGAACGGCAGCGCGAAGGGATCGGCAAGGCGAAGGATCTAGGCAAGTACAAAGGGCGGGCCGCGACAGCACGAGCGAAGGCGAGCGAGGTGCAGAAATTGCGGAGGTCTGGGAAGGCAGCAAGCGAAATTGCTATTCAAGTCGGTATAAGCCGTGCGAGCGTGTATCGCATTCTCGCGGAGGCCTGAAATGGACGGCATCTACTCCATAACGTACAGGGGAGCTTCTGATTGGGGCATGGGGATGCTCTTGTTCAAGGCCGGGTGCCTGACAGGAGCCGACGTGGGGGGAGTTCTTTATGACGGCACCTACCGCGATGCCCAGGGGCTTGTGACAGTTGATGCAGAGATGACAGTTCCACCTGGAGCCACGTTGGCACAAGGGATTCCGGCAAGGCCAGTCGCCTACAAACTTCCCTTCAAAGCCGAGGTGCCTCGTGAGGCCTTGCAGGATGGACGACCTGTCCTCATCCAATTGCCTGTAGGTCCGGTAAACGTGATCTTCAAGTTCCTTCGGGGCTTGGACTGATGAGCAAAGTCATCAGTTCTCCTTGCAATCTTTGTAGACGCGAAACCGATCACGATGTCTTGGACACATTTACGAATAATGACCATGGTCCAAACGGAGAGGTTAGAGCTGCTACGGAGTATGCCCTAAGGTGCAGGGGATGCCGCAGCTTCTCGGTGCGAATTGAGGATTGGTACTTCGATGGCGTTCCAGAAGAGGGAAACGAACCCACTCTGACAGAGGTTACATTTCGACCGCCTCGCGCTTGGGCGTGGCCACCTGAATGGCTCGATGCGCTCGAGACCTTAGACAACGACCTGTTCGGTCTACTGAAGGAGGTCTACTCAGCGGCGAACGATGAGCAGGTGCGGCTCTTGTCTATGGGCACAAGGACGGCTCTTGACCATCTCATGAACACTGTCCTTGGCGGAGACCTAGGGCCGTTCGAAAAGAAATTGGGAGAGATGGTCGCGCAGGGCCACATCACCGGAAAGCAGAAGGAGGCGCTTGAAATCGTCATTGACGCAGGTTCGGCGTCGAGCCACCGAGCATTCAAGCCTCCACGCCAGTTGATCCAGGCGATGCTTGCAACGATGGAAGGTCTTATTCGAGACCATTACATCACCGGTCCCATGCTCAAAACCGCAGCAAGTCTCATCCCGCCGCGTCCGCCTCGAAAGAAGACCTGATGGTTTTAGCCGCTGGGGCGTAGACGAAAGCGGGGAACCTATACCGCTTCTGTCCACGCAATGGCGCTCGTCCCGCGTTGGCTTTCAGAGTTCGGCCTAGCCGCTAAGGAATCACCCACGTTACCCCAAGTTTGGGGGTCTTTTTGTTGCACCTTCGCAGCGTCCACACCAGCCTGGGTGTTCACGCTCCCATTCCTCCTCATGAACCTCCCGTGCCGCGAGCCTTTCCAGTTCTTTTTGCAGCACATCATTGGATCGCTCGATCGACTGTTGTTGGCCTTTGTACACGCATCCGAAAAAGAAGCCGATCATTCCACAAGTCCATAGAGCAAACCACCTGCCCACTTCATCGGAATGGCTGTAGAGCGCGACCACGAATAGGCCGACCCAGATCAGGTTAATGATGGGAACGAAGATGCTCACAGCTAGCTCCCGTCCGAGGAGGGTTGTGACAGGCTCAATTTACGAGCGATCCGCTCGGGCTGGAGATGCGTATACCGGGCCAGCATACGCGGTTCTCGGTGACCGCTGATCAGCGCCACTTCGGGTACAGAAAGACCCGTCTCGAAGAAGCGAGAAACAGCTTCGTGACGGAGATCATGGAGCCGCAGACTGGTCAAACCAGCCCTCACGCGGAGGCGCTCCCAAGCGAGCCGCACAGCGTTAGCTGCAACTGGAAAAACCTTGTCATCGCTTCTTGGAAGGTTCTGAAGGGTTCTTATTGCCTCTGGTGTAAGCGGAATGCGCCGCGGGTGGCCGTTCTTCGTCTTTAGGATTTGAACGGTGCTATTGCCAAAATCGATGTCCCGCCAACGGATCGACAAAAGCTCACCACGACGCATCCCGGTCTCGACAAGCAGGATGATGAAGGGGCGCAGATACCAAGCCGAACGCTTGCCGATGGCAGCGTGGAGCTGGCGCTCGTCCTCGCCCAGCAAACGACGCTCCCTTGGGCGGGCATCCTCTGGCAGTCGTATCTGTTTGACTGGGTTCTCCTTGACTGGCAGACCCCACTCTCGTCTAGCCACCTCGAATACGTGACGAAGGACGACCAGTTCACGTCGCACCGAGGCAGGTTTGACCATCTTGAGCCGGTCGTCACGATACTGGGTGACCAGCATTCCAGAGAGGTTGTTCAGGCTCGTCTGAGATG
>NZ_JALGCN010000046.1:0-16555 GCF_038085055.1 Bradyrhizobium sp. ISRA442 | reverse complement strand
ACCTCCCCCCTTGTGGGGGAGGTGACAACGGCAAGCTCATCTCCACTGGCCGCACCGTGCAGCGCACCGGCGGCCTGCACACCCTCTACATCTCGCCGCTCAAGGCGCTCGCCGTCGACATCGCGCGCAACCTGGAGCGGCCGATTGCCGAGATGGAGCTGCCGATCAAGGTCGAGACCCGCACCGGCGATACGCCGGTGTCGCGGCGGCAGCGGCAGCGGCGCTATCCGCCGGACATCCTGCTGACGACGCCGGAGCAGCTCGCGCTCTTGCTCTCCTCCGACGACGCGCCGTTTCTATTCTCCTCCTTGAAGCGCATCGTGCTCGACGAGCTGCACGCGCTGGTGACCTCCAAGCGCGGCGATTTGTTGTCGCTTGGCCTCGCGCGGCTGTGGCGGCTCGCACCCGAGATGCGCGCGATCGGATTGTCGGCGACCGTGGCCGAGCCCGATCAACTCGCGCGCTTCCTGGTGCCGCAGCCGAGCGGCAAAGCCGAGGCCGCCGACATCGTCGTCGCCGGCGGCGCGGCGCCGCCGCTGGTCGAGATGCTGGATACGCGCGAACGGCTGCCCTGGGCCGGCCACGGCGCGCGCCATGCGCTTCCCGAGGTCTATGAGCTGATCAAGCAGAACAAGACCACGCTGGTCTTCGTCAACACCCGCAGCCAGGCCGAGATGCTATTCCAGGATCTGTGGCGCATGAACGACGACGGCCTGGCGATCGCGCTGCATCACGGTTCGCTCGACGTCGCGCAGCGTCGCAAGGTCGAGGACGCGATGTCGGCAGGACGCTTGCGCGGCGTGGTCTGCACCTCCTCGCTCGACCTCGGCGTCGACTGGGGCGATGTCGATCTCGTCGTCAATATCGGCGCGCCGAAGGGATCCTCGCGCCTGATGCAGCGCATCGGCCGCGCCAACCACCGCCTCGACGAAGCCTCGCGCGCGGTGCTGGTGCCGGCGAACCGTTTCGAAGTGCTGGAGTGCAGTGTCGCGATCGATGCCATCGCCGAGAATGCGCAGGACACGCCGCCGCTGCGCCTAGGCGCGCTCGATGTGCTGGCCCAGCACGTATTGGGTTGCGCCTGCGGCGAGCCGTTCCTCGGCGACGAGCTTTACGAGGAGGTGCGCACCGCCGCCCCTTACGCATCTCTCTCGCGCCAGGATTTCGACGATGTCGTCGATTTCGTCGCCACCGGCGGCTACGCGCTCAAGACCTATGAGCGCTTCGCCCGCATCAAGCAGGACAAGCAGGGGCGCTGGCGCGTCGCCAATCCCAAGGTGCGGCAGAGCTATCGCCTCAATGTCGGCACCATCGTCGAGGAGCCGATGCTGAAAGTGCGATTGGTGCGCTCGCGCTCCACCGGCAGCGGCTCGACCGGCGCGATCGCCCGCGGCGGCCGGGTGCTCGGCGAGATCGAGGAATATTTCATCGAGGGCCTGAGCCCCGGCGACACCTTCGTGTTCGGCGGCGAGGTGGTGCGCTACGAGGCCTTGGCGGAAGATCAGGTCTACGTCTCCCGCGCCAACGACAAGGATCCGAAGGTGCCGTCCTACATGGGCGGCAAGTTTCCGCTCTCGACCTATCTCGCCGAGCGCGTCCGCCGCCTGCTCGACGACAAGCGTGCCTGGAATGGTCTTCCCGAGCAGGTGCGCGACTGGCTGTCGCTGCAGAAGGACGTTTCGCGCGTCCCCGGCGTGCGCGAGCTCCTGGTCGAGACCTTTCCACGCGGCAGCAGGCATTACCTCATCTGCTATCCGTTCGAGGGCCGGCTCGCGCACCAGACGCTCGGCATGCTCCTGACGCGCCGCCTGGAGCGCGCCCGCGCCCGGCCGCTCGGCTTCGTCGCCAACGAATATGCGGTGGCGATCTGGGGGCTCGGCGATGCCTCCTTCATGACCCGCAACGGCCAGCTCGATCTCGATGCGCTGTTCAGTCCCGACATGTTAGGGGACGATCTCGAAGCCTGGCTCGCGGAATCGGCGCTGATGAAGCGCACCTTCCGCAACTGCGCGCTGATCTCCGGCCTGATCGAGCGCCGCTTCGCCGACGAGGACAAGAGCCGCCGCCAGGTGCTGTTCTCCACCGATCTCGTCTACGACGTCCTGCGCAAGCATCAGGCCGACCACGTCCTCCTGCGCGCCGCGCGCGCCGATGCCGCCACGGGCCTGCTCGACCTGCGTCGGCTCGGCGACATGCTCACGCGCATCCAGGGCCGTATTACCCACCGGGAACTCGATCACGTCTCCCCGCTCGCCGTCCCCGTGATGCTGGAAATCGGCCGCGAGTCGGTCTATGGCGAAGCTGCAGACGAGCTTTTGGCGGAAGCCGCCGATGAGCTGGTCAAAGAGGCGATGTCGTAGACTGCTGTAAAAATGACTTTTCGGGGCGCAACTCTCTCCACATCGTCATGGCCGGGCAAAAGCGCGGAACGCGTCTTCAATTGGAAGACCCGGGCATCCACGTCTTTGTCTCCGCGGCAAGAACGTGGATGGCCGGGACCCGGCTACGCCAAGGCTTCGCCGGGCGAGCAGGCCCGGCCATGACGGAGCACGCGGCGCTGCAAATCTCTTCAACGCGCGCTTTGGACGTAGCGGGCATCTCGCTGTACACCGATCTCTCCGGCGCGTTGTTCTGGGAAGAGCAACGCCTGCTCGTCGTCTCCGACCTGCATCTCGAAAAGGGCTCGAGTTTCGCCGCGCGCGGCGTACTGCTGCCGCCTTACGACACGGTCGCAACGCTGAGCCGACTCGCCGCCGTGGTCGCCCGCCATGATCCGCGCATCGTCATCGCGCTCGGCGACAGTTTTCACGATCGCACCGCGCATGAGCGGCTGTCGGAGGCCGATCGCGACACCGTCGCTGCGCTCCAGGCTCGACGCGACTGGATCTGGATCTCCGGCAATCACGATCCGCTGCTGCCGCGCGATCTCGGCGGCACACTTGCGGACGAAGTCGCGGTCGGGCCGATCACCTTCCGCCACGAGCCGACCGGCGCAATCGGTGAGATCGCCGGCCATCTGCATCCAAAGGCGCGCGTTTCCGCGCGCGGCCGTTCGATGGAGCGGCGCTGCTTCGCTTGTGACGGGATGCGCGCCGTGATGCCCGCCTTCGGTGCCTATGCCGGCGGCCTCAGCATCCGCGATGCCGCGTTCGCAAAGATCTTCCCGAAGAACGGCTTTGTCGCGCATCTCCTCGGCGACCGCCGCGTCCACGCCATCGCCGCGTCGCGGTGCTATTGATTGGCGATAGCCGAATCCATCTGATCTCGATCCTCTCGCCACGCGCACACTGCGCTCCCTCCCCCGCAAGGGGGGAGGGAACCTACTTTCATCGTGGTGGCAGATACGATCGTTGCAGCAGCTAAGCCGCCTTCGCCTGCACGTTATCGCAAAACTCCGCCAGCCGATCCGCGAGCCGCAGCGTCGCGGGGCTGGCGCCGGGTGAGGCCATCAGTGCCACTTCGGTCCGGTTGATCGGCGCAAACCCATCCTTCGCGGTCAGCACGCGGTGATCGGACTGGATCGCCATCTCGGACAAGATGCTCAGCCCCATCCCGGCAGCGACCGCGGCCTGGATGCCGGCGAGGCTCGATGACGTATAGGCCATGTGCCAGGGCCGGCCCGCGCTCTCCAGCGCGTGGATGGCGCCGGCGCGATAGAGGCAGCCGAGCGGAAAGCCGATCAGCGGCACGGAGGCGACGTCGGTCTTGATCGGATGGCTCTTGCTGGTGACCCAATGCACACGCTCCGGCCACACCGCGATCGCGCCCTTTTCGCCAGCCGCGCGCTTGAACAGCGCCAGATCCAGCTCGCCGCGTTCGAGATCGCGGCTAAGATTCTTGCTCTGGTCGGCGCGCACATCCAGCCGCAGGCCCGGATGCGAGCGCGAGAATGCGCCGAGCAGCTTCGCGAGCCGGTAGGCGGCAAAATCCTCGGGGATGCCGAGGCGAATTGCGCCTTCGCCATCAGGCTGGCGCAGCATGTCGCGCGCCTCCTCGGCGAGTGAGAGCAGCCGTCGCGCATAGGACAGCAGCCGCTCGCCGGCTTCGGTCGGGCGCACGTCCTTGCCGTCGCGGTGCAGGAGCGCCTGGCCGACATCTTCTTCCAAGCGCTTGATCTGCTGGCTCACGGTCGATTGCGTGCGGTGGACACGCTCGCCGGCGCGGGTGAAGCCGCCGGCCTCGACCACCGAGACGAAGCTGCGCAGGAGCTCCAGATCGAGCATGGCCGCCTCCATTCGAAAATCCACTGATCGGAAGTTAATCATTTAATTTCCAAATGACAAGCCGGGTCCCTAGATCGGGGGCTCAGGAGAATGTCATGTCCCTCGCGCCTTCAATTTCGGTCCCCCGCAGCCGCTTCAACCCGCTGCCGCTGTATATCGGTGTGTTCTGCCTGCTCTGGAGCTATGCCTTCGTCGCCGGCAAGATCGGCGTGACCCATTGCCCACCGCTGATCCTGCTCGCCGCGCGCTTCTCGCTCGCCGGCATCCTGATGCTCGGCGCAACGCTGATCCGCGGCGACGGCTGGTCGCTGTCATGGCGCGATGCCGCGATCTACGCCGTGCTCGGCATCGCCAACAACGCGCTCTATCTCGGCCTCGGCTACACCGGCCTGCAATCCGTCTCTGCAGGTCTCGGTGGTCTGATCGTCTCGGCCAATCCGGTGTTCACAGCGGCGCTGGCCGCTCTCGTCCTTGGCGAGGGCATGACCTGGCGTAAGGCCGGCGGCCTCTTGCTCGGCGTCATCGGCGTGACGCTGATCGTCTGGCACCGCCTCGCGGTCGGCACCGACAGCCTGCACGGCATCGTCTTCACGCTGGCCTCGCTGGCCTCCATCGTCGCCGGCACCATCCTGTTCAAGCTGCTCGCGCCGAAGGGAAGCTTGTGGATCGGCAACGGCATCCAGAATCTCGCCGCCGGCATCGTGCTGACGCCGGTCGCGCTGACCTTCGCCGACATCCACGCGATCGACTATACGCCGAGCCTGATCGGCGCCTTCGCCTTCCTCGTGCTCGGCGGCTCGATCCTCGCCTATCTGCTCTGGTTCCATCTCCTGAAAGTGTGCGGCGCCACCGCCGCGAGCGCGTATCATTTCCTGATGCCGCCGCTCGGCATGCTGTTCGCCTTCCTGGTGCTCGGCGAGCATGTCGAAGCGCGCGACCTCTTCGGCGTCATTCCGGTCGCGCTCGGCATCTACCTGGTGACGCGCCCGGCAGCGAAAGCAGCAGGTTAAGGAGAATCTTTCATGCCCGTATCCATCACCCTGATTGGTGGCCCGACCGCGCTGATCGAAATCGACGGCTTTCGCCTTTTGACCGACCCAACCTTCGATGCGCCCGGCGCCTACCAACTGCCGCATGTGAAGCTGGAGAAGACCATCGGGCCCGCGCTGAAGGCCGATGCGATCGGTCCGGTCGATGCCGTCCTGCTCAGCCACGACCAGCACTCGGACAATCTCGACAATTCCGGCCGCGAGTTTCTTTTCAAGGTCAAGCGCGTGCTGACGACCGAGGCCGGCGCAAAGCGCCTCGGCGGCGATGTCGAGGGCCTCGCGCCCTGGGCCACCGCGCAGTTGAGGGATGGCGACGGCAACACGCTGACGATCACCGCCACGCCCGCGCGGCACGGCCCGGCCGGCATCGAGCCGCTGTCGGGCGATGTCATCGGCTTTGTGGTGTCGTCGAGCCGCAAGGAGACGCGCCCGGTCTATATCAGCGGCGATACCACCTGGTTCGACGGCGTTGCCGAGGTCGCGCGCCGCTTCAAATGCGGCGTGGTGGTGCCCTTCGCCGGCGCTGCGCAAACGCGCGGGCCGTTCCATCTCACCATGGACACCAACGATACCATCGAGACCGCACGCGCTTTTCCCGATGCGATGATCGTCCCGGTTCACACCGAAGGCTGGGCGCATTTCCGCCAGAACAGCGAAGATCTGCGCAAGACCTTCGACGTGCTCGGCTTCGGCCCGCGGCTGCGGCTGCTCGAGCCGGGCGTGCCGACGGTGATCGAGGCGCCGTAGTCTCGGCGGTCATGCCCCGCGAAGGCGGGGCATCCGGTACGCCGCGGCTTCTCCGTATCTCACCGCCGTCTCTGGAATACTGGGTCGCCCGGTCAGGCCGGGCGACGACGAGACGAGTGAGTAGCGCTACTCAATCCTTCCTGAACACGATCGACGCCATCCATCCCGTCATCAGCGCCATGGCCGCCGTAGCGAGGCCGTAGATCAACCCGTTCTGCCGCGCGCTGGTGGCGACGAACTGCTCGAAGCCGACCTTGACGATCTCGAACGCGGTCTCCGTCTTGGTGACAAGCGCGCCGTTGGCAAACAGCTTGATCTCGACCTGATAGGTCCCGATGGGCACCTCCGCGGGCAGCGGAATGCCGGTGCGGAACAGTGTCGGCGTCAGGAACGTCACCGCGGCGGCGTCTTCGCGGTAGAGCCCGCGCTGGGTGCGCAAGCGAACGAAGGCCGAGCGGAAGGCGTCGTTCGGCACCACGTCGGCATAGTCGCCGCCGACGCGCTGCATCAGGAGCACGTTGTTGAGTCCGATCTGTTGCCGCCGCGCGATCTCGGGCGAGGTGATCTGGTCGAACGGGCGATTGGCGAACAGCGCGAGATAGCTCGGCACCTGCAGGAACTGCCGGTAGTCGGTGTTGATCCAGATGCCGAAGGTGCGCTCCTTGCGCCGCGTCACCATGTCGGCGCGCGGGCCGATCACCGTGACGACGAGATCGTAGGCGGTGCGATCGGCCGGCGTCGTGGCGTCCTTTTCGACCGAGCCGAACAGCACCAGCTCCTCGCCGGAATAGTTCGGCGTCACGGTGACGCGATGGTTGGAGACCGATACGATCAGCCGCTCGGCGCGCGCGGATGTGCCGAGCAGCAGGATGAGACACGCGGCGATCAGTGCGCGCATCATCCGTTCACCCCCAGCTCGCGGATGGTGAAGAGATCCTCGGGCCGGATCACGAGCTCAACCGCGAAGCGGATGCCGACCGAGAGGATCAGGATGCCGAGCAGCAGGCGCAATTGCTCGCCGCGAATGCGCTGGCCGGCGCGGGCGCCGAACTGCGCGCCGGTGACGCCGCCGACCATCAGGATCAGCGCCAGCACGGCGTCGACGAGATGATTGGTCACCGCGTGCAGCATGGTCGCGAACAACATGGTGACGAGGGTGAGAATCATCGAGGTCCCGATCACCGTCGAGGTCGGCACCCGCAAGAGGTAGATCATGATCGGCACCAGGATGAAGCCGCCGCCGATGCCCATGATGGCGCCGATGAAGCCAATCCCGATGCCGACGACCACCACCGGGATCACCGAGAGATAGATCTTCGAGCGCTTGAACCGCATCTTCAGCGGCAGGCCGTGGATCCAGTTGTGGGTCCGCCGCGGCGGCACGGCACCGCGCCGCGTCCGCATCAGGGCGCGCAGGCCTTCCGAGAACATCACGCTGCCGACCGTGGTGAGCAGCACGACGTAGGACAGAGCGATCATCAGGTCGAGCTGGCCGAGCGCGCGAAGCTGGGTGAACGTCCACACGCCGAGCGCAGTGCCGGTCACGCCGCCGCATAGCAGGACGGTCGCAAGGGCGGGATCGATCGCGCGTCGCCGCCAATAGGTGATCGCGCCGGAAAACGAGGAGGCCGCGATGTGGCTCGCGACGGAAGCGACCGCGACCGCGGGCGTGATGCCGATGAAGATCAGAAGCGGCGTCATCAGGAAGCCGCCGCCGATGCCGAACATGCCTGAGACGAAGCCGACCGCGGCGCCCATCGCCAGCACCAGGAAGACATTGACCGGAAGATCGGCAATCGGAAGGTAGAGTTGCATCGGTCCCAGGCTCCGGCGAGGCGGATCGATTTCGCGGAATGCTCGCGGGAGGGCGGAACGATTGCCGCGTCCCTCAATAGCCGAATTCGTCGCCGTACGGGACCATGAATCGACCCAACTGCGGCGTTTTTGGCCGCGGGCGGATCAGGAGCTCAGGCGTTCTGAATGATCGGGATTGAGGGTTGAGAGTTGGCTGATTCGGTGCGAGCCGAGGATTCCGACCGCCTCTCCCCTGCGGAGTGAGGTGAGGGCCAACTTCTGCGCTGTCATGCCCCGGCTTGCCGCCTTCGCTAAAGCTTCGGCGGCCGAGCACCCTTGTGGTCGGACGTAGCCTTGGCGGAGCCGGGATCGGGGCATCCAGTAAGCCGCGGCTTCTCCGTATCCCGCCGACGTCTCTGGAATACTGGGTCGCCCGGTCAAGCCGGGCGACGACAAGAGGAGACAGCGTGCTACCAATGATCGTGGTTCAACCGCGAAGGAAGCGTCCGCGGTGAACGAGAATGGATCAGTGCGCGGCCGAGGCCGAGCGCCTGGCCGCCATCAGCTTCGGCGCAGGCTTGGTGTTCGCCTGCGCGGCACTGTCCCAGCCGCCTGCGGGCGCGGCGACGTTGACGGCGTCGTCGGGCTGCGGTTCGGCGCTGAAGGTCTGGATCGCGAGCTTGGCGGCCGCGAGCGATTGCGGGTCGAGGCGTTTGGCGACGTCGTCGCGCTTGCCCGCCGCATCCGCGTCACCCTGGGCCGCAGCCAGGCTGAACCATTTGTAGGACTCGGCGAGGTTCTGTTCGACGCCGATGCCGCGGGCATAGAGGATGCCGAGGTTGAACTGGCTGTCGGCGACGCCGCGGTCGGCAGCTTTCCGGAACCACTGTGCCGCGCTCTTGTAGTTGGCGCCGCGTCCGCCGCCGTCGGCGTCGAGCACCGCGAGATTGTGCATCGCCTTGGCGTTGCCGCGCTCGGCGGCCTGCGTGTAGTAGCGGCGGGCGATGTCGGCGTCCCTCTTCACGCCGAGGCCCTTTTCGTAGAGCGTACCGAGGCGGAAGGTCGCAGGCACCACGCCGGCCTGCGCCGCGCGGTCGTACCATTTGGCGGCTTCGTCGTAGTTCGTCGCGACGCCCTTGCCTTCGGCGAAGCGGACGCCGATCTCGTAGGCCGCGGTCGCGTCGCCCTTCATCGCGGCGGCGCGCAAGCCGGGACCGCCGATGCCGTCAGGCAGTTTCTCGCTCGGCGGTACCTGGACCAGGCCAAGCCGCGCGCGGCTCGCCATCGGAATCGCGCCGGTGACGTCGTTGCTCGCCGCGGGCGGGGGCGGCGCGGCAGCAGGCGCGGGCGGAATCTCGACCGAGGCCGTGCTGCCCGAACCCATCGCGGGCACTGGGGCGGCAGTGTTCTGCGATTGCCGGCCGATCGGCGTCGGCGAGGTCATCGACGGCGTGATCTGCTCGGGAGCGGCAGGCTTGCTCTCGCTGGGCGGCGGCGGAGCGGCCATCGGCTGCGGCGCGGGCGCGCTCGACGTATTCTCCATCGCTTGCGGCGCGGGCGCACTGCTGCCATCCAGGAGGCTCATTGCCATCTTGAAGGTGCCGAGCACGATCACGACCACGCTCGCGCCGACCAGCAGCGAACGGATCTTCGAGGTGATCGTCGACGCGCCGTCCTTGCCCTTGGCGCGGCCCGCGGTGGCCGCCTTGGCGCCGCGGCCGCTCTTCTCGGGCTGTGCGGCGGCGGCCTGCGCGGCGCGGCGGGCGGCCGCGATGAAGCTCGACGATGACACCGGCTCCTTCGGCGCGGCGGGAATTTCGCTGATCGCGCTTTCGGACGCGGCAATGCGTTCCGATGGCGTGCCGACGCGCCCGTTCGGACGCGTGCCCGGCTCGAGCGGATGATCCGGCGGCAGTTCAGGCGCGATTGCGGCGCGTGCCGGCACCGTGTGCGGTTCCAGGATCTCGCTGATCGCGCGCGGCGGAATCGGCGGGGCCATCGGCACCGGCGGCGCGGCCGGGGTGGCGGCATGGAATTCGCGCGGTGCAGCCGCAAATGCGGCGTGCGCCGCTTGCGCGGCGGCCGGGTTCGGTAGCTCGGGCTTCGGATCGGATTTGGGCTGGCTTTCCGGCCGCGGCTCGCGCGCCATGGGGGCGGGCTCGATCGCAGCGGCCGTCGGCGTCGGAGCCGCCATCGGCATCGGCTGCGGTGCGGGCGGCGCGGCGCGCACCGCGCGCAGATCGCCCTCGATCATGGCAAGGCGGTCGACGACGTGGCCGAGCGTGTTGTGCACGGCCTCGAGCGAATCCTGGGTGTGGCGGGTGGTCTCGGCCTGGCTGAAGCGGATGTCGGAGAGCTCGCGCTTGACGAGCTCGACCATGCCGGAATCGGACGGCGGCGCCGAGCTGCGGCTTTCGGCAAGCGCAGCGTAAGTCGCCTGCTGCCGCTCCAGATGTCGCAGGATGTCGTGCAGCCCGTCCTCGACGCGGCTCAAATTGCCGCCGCGCGGATCGGAGGCGGCCTCGATCCGCTCCAGCAGATACGAGACGCGCTGTTCGAGATGCGCGAAGGTCGATGCGGAGTCGCCGCCGACCTGCATGCGGTCGAAACGGTCCGACAGCGCCCGGATCGCGGCTTCCAGATGTTCGGTGCTCTCGCTCGCGACCGGCCGCTCGCGCGTTTCCAGCGCGGCGGTGAGCGCGGCAATGCGTTGCTCCAGCACGGCGAAGCTGTCGCTGTGGCCGGAGGCGCGGGTGATCTGGTCGACCTTGGACGACAGGAGCTGCACGTCATCGGAGAGCCGTGCCAGCGCCTCGTTGGACGCCACGTTGGAGACGATGGCGCGCAGAGCCGAGATCGCGTCTTCGAGCTGGCGCACCGTCGACGGATCGTCGTTGGCGCGCAGGATCAGGTCGAGCTTGGCGCCGAGATTGCGGATCGCCTCGTCATAGCCGGTGAGCTGTTCGGCCGGCGTCAGCGTGCGCAGCACCTGCTTGATCTCGGACAGCGCGCGTTCGATGCCGGCGAGCATCTGGCCGTCGGTGCCGGACGAGCGAGTCTCGTCGATGCGACGGTGCAAGGAGCGGATCTCGTTCTCGATCGATTCGATCGCGCGGCGCGGCATCGCCTCGGTGATGGCGTGGCGGATCTCCGCGAGCTCGTTGCGGAAGGCCGAGATCGACTGCTCGATGTGATCGGGACGCTGCAGCGACTCGATCTGGCTGGTGATCTTGAGCAGATGGCGTTCGAGCGCGGAAAAATCCGGCCCCGGCGGTGGCGGCGGCGCCATCGGTGCGATGGGCGCAGCCATGGGCGCGATCGAGGGGGCCGCGCGCGGCGGCATCTGCCGCGATACGAAACCGTCAAGCTCGCTCTGTCGCGCCGTGATCTCGGCGACCGCGACGTCGAGCGAGGCGGGGCTCAGGGGTGGCGAGCTCCGATAGACCTGCGCTGCCGCGCGTTCGACCGCATCGGCCTGGCGCTGGCGCGGGTCGACCGCTGGGGTGCGTGGCGGTTGAGGCTGCTGCGGCTGTTGAGGGCGCGAGATCTGCGAGAGCCGCGCATCGAGGCGCGAGATCGCGTCGTTGAGTTGGCGCGCAACGCCCTGCTCGCGCGAGACGTCGCTGCGCGGCGCGGGTCTTGAAATCCGTTCGATCTGCTGGGTGATCGCGTCGAGCCGCTGATGGATGTCGGCGACCTCGCGACTTTCCTGACTCGGCGCCTGCGGACGCTGCTGGTCGTAAGGTCCGCGGAAGTTCGGCGGGGCAACGTCGCCGAGGGTGGAGTTCAGCCAATCGTTGAGTGACATGCCGGCGCGGCGCGCAGCGGCCTCGGCCCGCTCCCTGACGGATGGATCGATGCCGTCAACACTCCACGATACGCGCGAATTCATGACTCTGTCCGGTTCCGACTCCGGCGCCCCACCCGGCGCCTCCAGCCTTCCCACGCGTGCCGGTTGCAAAGACAATCGAATTCGGCGCGGGTCGTCTGCCTCGAAAACCGACTTTTTCCTGTCAGGGTAAATAACGGGTTAAGGAATGGAGAACCGGTGTCTTAAAGTTGGGCGGCGGGGAACTGGAGATGGTGCGTTGGGACTCGCTGTGCCCGCCACATCAACCGGTGTCATGCCCCGCGAAAGCGGGGCATCCAGTACGCCGCGGCTTCTCGGCTCTAGCTGCGCGGCCTCTGGAATACTGGATCGCCCGCCCCAGTGCGCAATTGCGCACAAGGCGGGCGATGACAGTGGAGTGGTGGCGGCGGCGTCGCGTAGCGGCTTAAGACCTCAGCCCTTGCCCTCGCGCTTGCCATCCTCCAGCGGCACCACTGTGGCTTTGCCGCTCATCGCCGACAGCGTCTCGAGTGCCTCCTCGCAGAAGTCGGCTACCATCTGCTCGTGCCGCGCGCCGAGGCGGAGCAGGAGCAGGTTGCCGATGTCGAGCCTGCCCGACGCCGATCCCTCCGGAAAACGCTTCTGCAGAATCCGCTCATAGTTCGCGTGGCGGTCGCGGTGATGCTCCAGGCGCGCCATCAGGTCGGTGCGCAGGGGCTCGATGTCGACGCTGTCGAGCGCGTGGAGGCGGACCAGGAGATCATCCTTGATCGAGGGCGGTGTGCTCGGCCGCGCGGCCCAGTGCCGCAGCGCTGTTCTGCCTTCGGGAGCGAGCGTATAGATCAGCTTGTTGGGCTTGCCGGATTGCACGACCTCGCGGCCCTGGATGTAGCCGCGGTCGCGCAGCTTGGAGAGCTCGCGATAGATCTGCTGGTGGTCGGCCTTCCAGAAGAAGCCGATCGAGGAGTCGAATGTCTTGGCGAGCTCGTAGCCCGTCATCGGACGTTCCGTCAGGCATGCGAGGATTGCGTCGCCCAGCGCCATGACATCGGCTCCTTAAGAAGTCCCGACCAATTGACTTGACTTTATGCACATCGATGCATATGCGTCAATGTGCATATGACGCAGGCTGGTTGCCCGCCGGCGTTGGCCTTTGCGCTACTTTGCATGGGGTTGTTTTCGCGTTTTTTGTTGCCAAGGCCTTTTGGCAAGGGAGGCACCTGACAATGACCGGCCTCGACTCTTGGTACGGCTACATGAAGTCCCAAGATCGCGCTGAAGCCCGCGCCGCGCTCTGGGACCTGCTCCATCCCGACGCCGTCTTCGAAAGCCCGGTCGTGCACGCGCCGCAGCGCGGGCGCGACATCACCTTCAAATACCTGTCCAGCGCCGAGAAGGTGCTCGGCGGTCCGGGCTTCACCTATGTCGGTGAATGGAAGAGTGCCAATGGCGCCGTGCTCGAATTCAAGACCATGATCGACGGCATCGAGATCAACGGCGTCGACATCATCACCTTCGACGCTGACGGCCGCATCACCCATTTCAAGGTGATGGTGCGTCCGCTCAAGGCCATCAACATGCTGCATCGCCTGATGGCGGAGCAACTCGCCACCCAATCATGACACTGCCCCGAGGTTGCAGAACCCGCTAAGCTCGCGGGCAAGCACTGCGCCGCAGGGAATTAAAGAGAATTCCACCACTGAACGGCCCCATGCCGGGAGAACGCCATGCCGATCTATAAAGCCCCCGTCGAAGACGTGAACTTCCTCCTCAACGACGTCTTCCAGATCGACCGCTACGACAATCTGCCGGGCTTCTCCGATGCATCGAGCGACGTGCGCGAGGCGATCTTGGGCGAGGCCGCCAAGCTCGCCGAAGAGGTGCTGCAGCCGCTCAACCGCGTCGGCGATCTCCAGGGCTGCAAGCGCGCTGACGACGGCAGCGTCACCACGCCGAAGGGATTTAAAGAGGCGTTCAAGCAGGTCGCCGAGGGCGGCTGGCTCGGCCTGTCGGCGCCGCAGGAGTTCGGCGGCCAGGGCCTGCCGGTGACGCTGAGCCAGGCGGTCAACGAATTCCAGATCTCCGCCAACATGGCGTTCTCGATGTATGGCGGCCTCACCATGGGTGCGACCGCGGCGCTCCTCGTGCACGGCACGCCGGAGCAGAAGAAGACCTACGTGCCGAAGATGGTCGCGGGCGAATGGACCGGCACCATGAACCTCACCGAGCCGCATTGCGGTACCGATCTCGGCATGCTCCGCACCAAGGCGGTGCGCCAGAGCGACGGCAGCTTCAAGATCACGGGCACCAAGATCTTCATCTCGGCCGGGGAGCACGACTTAGCCTCCAACATCATCCACCTCGTGCTCGCCCGCATCGAGGGCGCGCCTGCCGGCATCAAGGGTGTCTCGCTGTTCGTGGTGCCGAAATTCCTGGTCAATGCCGATGGCTCAGTCGGCGCGCGCAATGGCGTGGTCTGCGGCTCAATCGAGCACAAGATGGGCATCCACGGCAATTCCACCTGCGTGATGAACTACGACAACGCCACCGGCTGGCTGATCGGCGAAGAGAACAAGGGCATGCAGGGCATGTTCGTGATGATGAACGAGGCCCGCCTCGGCGTCGCCGTGCAGGGCCTTGCACAGTCCGAGGTCGCCTACCAGAACGCCGTCGCCTATGCGCGCGAGCGCATCCAGGGCCGCTCGCTCACCGGCGCCAAGGCGCCGGACAAGCCGGCCGATCCGATCATCGTGCATCCCGACGTGCGCCGCACGCTGTTGTCCATCCGCGCTTTCAACGAGGCCGCGCGCGCCTTCGTGATCTGGACCGCGCTGAAGAGCGACGTCGCCCATCGCTCCGAAGACCCCAAGGACCGCCAGGCCGCCGACGATCACATGGGCCTGATGACGCCGGTGCTGAAGGGTTTTCTCACCGATTACGGCTTCGCCAACGCGGTGCAGGCGCAGCAGATGTACGGCGGTCACGGCTACATCGCCGAGCAGGGCATGGAGCAGTTCGTGCGCGATGCGCGCATCGCCATGATCTACGAAGGCGCCAACGGCATCCAGGCGCTCGATCTCGTCGGCCGCAAGCTGCCACGCGACGGCGGCCGCGCCATCATGGCATTCTTCGGCGAGGTGATGGCTTTCGCCAAGGAGAATGGCGGCGACGAGGCGCTGAAGCCCTATGTCGCGCCGCTGTCGACCGCGCTCGGCCATCTCCAGCAGGCCACCACCTGGCTGATGCAGAACGCGATGATGAAGCCCGACAATGCCGGCGCCGCTGCGACCGACTATCTGCATCTCTTCGGCTTCGTCGCGCTCGGCTACATGTGGGCGCGGATGGCCAAGGTGACCCAGGCCAAGATTGCCGCGGGCGGTCCCACGCCCTATCTGTCGACCAAGCTCGTCACCGGCCGCTTCTTCATGGAGCGGATGCTGCCGGAGACCGCGGCCAATCTCGCGCGCATCCAGTCCGGCTGCGCCACCATCATGGAGCTGCCGGCGGAAGCGTTCTGACGTCCGCTGCCTGCTCCCAACGACTGTCGGATTCCGAATTCATATCAGGAGGGCGTCATGCCTGAGGCATTCATCTACGACCACGTTCGCACCCCGCGCGGCCGCGGCAAGCCGGACGGCGCGCTGCATGAGGTGACGGCGCTCGCGCTCGCCGCCGTGCCGCTGAAGGCGCTGAAGGAGCGCAACAACCTGCCGGAGGATTCCGTCGACGACGTGGTGCTCGGCGTGGTCGATCCCGTCGGCGAAGCCGGCAGCGACATCGCGCGCTTTGCGGCGCTGAAGGCCGGCCTCGGCGAGGCCGTGCCCGGCGTGCAGATCAGCCGCTTCTGCGCCTCCGGCCTCGATGCCGTGAATTTCGCCGCCGCGCAGATCATGAGTGGTCAGCATGACCTCGTGATCGGCGGCGGCGCCGAATCGATGAGCCGCGTCGGCATCGGCGCCTCCGGCGGCGCCTGGCCGATGGATCCGTCGATGGCGGTGCCGGCCTACTTCATGCCGCAGGGCGTCTCGGCCGACCTGATCGCCACGAAGTACGGCTTCTCGCGCGACGACGTCGATGCCTATGCGGTGCAGAGCCAGCAGCGCGCCGGCAAGGCCTGGGACGAAGGCCGCTTCAACAAGTCTGTGGTGCCGGTGAAGGACATCAACGGCCTCACCATCCTGGCCAAGGACGAGCACATGCGTCCCTCGACCACGATGCAGTCGCTGGCGCAGCTCCAGCCGTCCTTCACGATGGTTGCGCAGATGGGCGGCTTCGATGGCGTCGCGCTGCAGTCGCACCCGGAGATCGAGCGCGTCAACTACGTGCATCACGCAGGCAATTCCTCGGGCATCGTCGACGGCGCCGGCGCGGTCCTGCTTGGCAGCAAGGAAGCGGGCAGCAAGTACGGCATGAAGCCGCGTGCGAAGATCCGCGCCTTCGCCAATATCGGCTCAGAGCCCGCGATGATGCTGACCGGCCCGGTCGACGTCACCGAAAAGCTGTTTGCGCGCTCGGGCATGAAGACGTCGGACATCGACCTGTTCGAGCTCAACGAGGCCTTCGCCTCGGTGGTGCTGCGCTACATCCAGGCCTTCGACATCGACAACGCCAAGATCAACGTCAATGGCGGCGCCATCGCGCTCGGCCATCCCCTCGGCGCCACCGGCGCGATGATCCTGGGCACCGTGCTCGACGAGCTCGAGCGCACCAACAAGTCCACCGCGCTGGTGACGCTGTGCATCGGCGGCGGCATGGGCACCGCGACGATCATCGAGCGGGTCTGATTTCTTACCCTCTCCCCTTGTGGGAGAGGGTGGCGCGAACACGCGAAGCGGGTTCGAGCCGGGTGAGGGGTCTGTCTCCGCGGATGCAGACCCCTCACCCCCTCGCTTCGCTCGGACCCTCTCCCACAA
>NZ_JALGCN010000045.1:0-18410 GCF_038085055.1 Bradyrhizobium sp. ISRA442 | reverse complement strand
ATAGATGGAGTCGATCGCAACGCCGGCCATGCCGACGTCGCCGGCGACGCGCGGATGATCGGAATCATAGCCGCGATGGGTGGCAAGGTCGAAGGCGACCGAGAGGCCCTTCTGTCCCGCCGCGAGGTTGCGGCGGTAGAACGCGTTGGAGTCTTCGGCCGTGGAGAAGCCGGCATATTGCCTGATCGTCCAGGGCTGGTTGACATACATGGTCGGGTAGGGGCCGCGCAGGTAGGGCGCGATGCCCGGGTACGTCTCAAGGAAATCGACGCCGGCAAGATCGGCCTCGCCATAGGCGGGCTTCACCAGAATGCCCTCGGGCGTCAACCACGGCTCAGCGCTGCCGGCCGGTGCGGCTGTTGCGGCACGCTCGAAGGGGATCTCGGCGAAATTGGGAATGCGGCTCATGGTTCCAACCATATCAGAGGTGAGCGCGTAAGCTAATCATGGTCCGGATGCTGATGGCTGACGATGGTCGCCATCTTCTCCGGCCCGTAGTTCTGCTGCGTGGTCTGGCTCGGCAAATTGGCGATGCCGACCACCCAGCCGAGGCGGGACTCGGTTCCAAATTGCCGCGTCGGAATCACCTGGTCGGGGCGGTCGAATGCGCCGGTCATGATCTCGATCCTGTCGCCATCGATGCGACGGAAGCTCAGCGGCGTGCCGCAGGCCGGGCAGAAATCACGCTCCGCGATCGAGGAGGAGCGGAACGCCGAGGGTGCCCCCTTGGTCCAGGCGAAATCGGTCTTGTTGATATCGGCAAAGGAGGCGAACGGTGCGCCGCTCGCCTTCTGGCACATCCGGCAATGGCAGATCGAAATCCGGGTCGGCGCCGTTGTCACAGCAAAGCGCACCGCGCCGCATTGGCAGCCGCCGGTGAGAACTGGTTTGCCTGCTTCGGTCATCGCTGTTCCATCCGTCGATAGGCGTCTTGCAGCGTGGCAAGCGCATCCGCGCCGGCAAAGATGAAGCCGCCGATGCCGGCCGCGCGCAGGGCCGCCTCGGCATCAGTGGGACGGCCTACGAGATAGATATGTCGTGCACCGGCCTGTTGCAGGGCTCGCGCCGCAGCTTCGGCCTGGTCCGTATAGACCTTGTCGCTGGAACAAAGGCAGGCGAGCCCGGCGCCGGAGGCTTTGAACGCAGCCGCGAGCTTCGCCGGATCGGCAAAACCGTCGCTGTCGACGCCCTGGATTCCGCCGGCCTCGAAGAAGCTTTTCGCAAAGTTCGCGCGTGCGGTGAAATCGGCGGGCGTGCCGAGATTGGCCAAAAACACCTTCGGCCGCGCGCCGTGGGCCTTCAAGGTTGCATCCGACTTGTCGCGAAGCGCCTCGAACGGTTCCGCGAGCCGGATCGGCGGCAGTGCATCGAACTTGTATTTCTGCTCGCCATAGGGCGGGAGCGCGACCGGCGTCGCCTTGAGCACAACCGTCACGCTCTCGTGCAGGTTCGGAAACTCGCTCGCGCCGGTCAGCACGTCGCGGCGCTTGTCGATGTTGGCCTCGCGCGCCTTGCGTGCGGCGGCGACCTTCCCCTGGAACAGGTTCTGCTGAAGCGCGGCAAAAGCGCCGCCGGCCTTTTCGCTCTCCTGGAACAGCGCCCAGGCCGCTTCGCAGAGTTGCGCAGTCAGCGTCTCGATGCCACCTGCGCCCGCCGCGGGATCAGAGACCTTTCCGAGGTTGCTTTCCTCCAGCAGCAGAAGCTGCGTATTGCGCGCTATGCGCCGCGCAAAGGGATCGGGCAGGCCGAGCGCCAACGTGTACGGCAGCACCGTGACGGCGTTGGCACCGGCAAGCCCGGCGGCGAATGTCGCCATGGTCGCGCGCAGCATGTTCACGTAGGGATCGCGCTGCGTCAGCATGCGCCAAGCTGTGTCGGCGGCGATGAACAGCGGCTTCGGCGTCAGGCCGCAGGCCTGCTCGATCCGCGCCCACAGCAGCCGCAGCGCGCGGAACTTGGCCATAGTCAGGAACTGGTCGGCATCCGCGGCGAGTCGCGCATAGACCATGCCTTGTGCCTGCTCCAGCGGGACGCCGGCGCCTTCGATCGCGCGCAAATAGGCGATGCCGCAGGCGAGCACGAAGGCGAGCTCTTGCGCCTCCGATCCGCCGGCATCGTGGATCACGCGTCCGTCGCTTGATGCGAACGGTCCCTTGAAGCCGAGCGCGGCAAGGCCGCGGATAGCCCCCGTGACGGCCGGAACGATCTCTTCCCAGGTATAGGGGCTGCTGCCCCACTCTGCGCCGGCTGCGAGCGGATCTAGCCCGAAGCGGATGTCGCAGGCGGCGGGATCGATGCCTGTGCTCTTTACGTATTCCGCCACATGGATCGCGGCCAACCGCGATTGCGGCCCGACCTGGAGCTCGATGCCGATGCCGGCATCGAGCTGAATGTCCTTCAAGACCCTTGCGACCGTATCCGCCGTCGGTTCCAGGCCAAAGCCGTGGCTGCCGGTGCCACCGGCAAACACCAGTGCAAGCCCCGTGGCGCCGTTCTCTAGATCGGTGAGCGCCTGCGCGTTCGCGAGCGCAGCGTCGGGATGATCGATCCGCTGCATGATCTGCCATGGCGCTGCCGCCGGGCGTCCGGCCACAGGTGCAACGCCCTTGGCGCGCTGATAGAGCGGATCGATCTTCAGCCCATCGTAGGTCTTGCCGACCAGTTTCTCGAATGGCGCGCCCTTCAGCACTCCGTCGACCAGCTTGCGCCAGTCCTCGTACTGCGCCGTGGGAAACTCGGCCGCCAGCGGCAGATCATCAGTCACTGAGGTCATACAGCGAGGGACTCCCAAAGATCCTTGTTATCGGCGGCGAAATTGCCACGGTCGACCGTCCCTGCAAACGGTTGTTTTTGGTTAGCCGGTATCCGGCAGCCGCTCAATTCCTTGCGTTGAGACGCTGGCGAGCGCATCGCGGACCTTGATCCCGGCGATCAGGCGGTCCGGCGCGATTTCGGCGAGCGGTACCAGCACGAAGGCGCGCTCGAACAGGCGCGGATGTGGCAGCGTCAGGTCGGGCGTCTGCAGCGCCACATCGTCATAGGCGATCATGTCGAGGTCGAGCGTGCGCGGTCCCCAGCGCCGCTCCTTGGTCCGCGTGCGGCCGAATTTCTGCTCGACTTTCTGCATCACGAACAGCAGCGCGTGCGGATCGAGGTTCGTCTCGATCTCGATGCAGGCATTGATGAAGGGATCCTGCTCCTCGTCGCCCCAGGGCGGGGTCGTATAGTCTGATGAGCGCGCCAACAGCGCGGCTTGCGCCATGCTGCAGATGTGGGCGATCGCCTTTTTGAACGTCGCGCGGACATCGCCGACATTGCCGCCGAGTGCGATCAGCGCGCTCGCGGAGCGGATTTGACGTTCGCTAACCATTTGCCGAGCTTCCTTCTGCGAACGTCAAATCCGCTCCGCGAGCAAACAATAATGTACGAGTGGCCCTTTTGATCCTGACATTCGCAAACGTGGCTCCGCGAGTCTGTGCGAATGTCAGGATCGGGCCACTCGCCATCTCAGGGATGCCGCGACCGCGTCAGCATGATGCCGACGTCGTCGAAGATCGCCGCGATCGGCGCGTGCGGCTTGTGCACGGTGACCTTCACGGCGCGAATGCGCGGGAAGTGCGACAGGATGGCGTCGGCGACCGCGCCGGCGGCGCGCTCCAGCAGCTTGTAATTGGTGTTCTTGAATGCAGCCGTCGTGGTTGCCACCACATCGGAATAGGAGACGGTGTCGGCGAGCCGGTCGGTGCGGGAGGACTCCGACAAATCGGTGTAGAGCTCGAGGTCGAGCACGAAGCGCTGACCGACCTCGGTCTCGTGCTCCATCACGCCGTGGCGGGCATGGATCACGAGGCCGGTCACGAAGATCGTATCGGTCATTGCTTGCTCTCGATTGCGGCCGCGACCCGCAGGGCCTGCAGCGTCTCGGCGACGTCATGGGTCCGGATGATCCTGGCGCCGCGCTGCGCGGCGAGGAGATGGGCGGCGATCGAGCCGGCGAGTCGCTCTTGTGGCTCCGACGGCGACACTGATGCGATGAAGCGCTTGCGCGAGGCGCCGACCAGGATCGGCAGGCCGAGCGCGCTGAGTGCGTCGAGCCGCGCCAAGGCCGTCATGCTCTGCTCCGCCGTCTTGCCGAAGCCGATGCCGGGATCGAGCACGATCATGTCGCGTGCGATGCCGGCCTTCGCCGCGATGTCGAGCGAGCGCTGGAAGAATGCGACCATGTCCTGCACGATGTCGATGGCGGGATCGACGCTGTCGCGATTGTGCATGACGATGACAGGGACATTTCGCGCGGCGACCAGTGGTGCCATGCCGGCGTCTCGTTGCAGGCCCCAGACGTCGTTGGCGATGGCAACGCCCTGGTCGAGCGCGAAAGCCACGACCTCCGCCTTCATGCTGTCGATCGACACGGGCACGCCGAGCGCCACCACCTCGGCCAACACCGGCTTCAGCCGGGCGAGTTCGTCCGCCGCCGTCACCGGCTGGGCACCCTTGTAGGGTCGGGTGGATTCGGCGCCGATGTCGATGATATCGACGCCATCAGCGATCATCGCCCGCGCCCGCGCCAGCGCCTGGTCGGGCGCCATGAACTGTCCGGCGTCGGAAAAGGAATCCGGGGTGATGTTGAGCACGCCCATCACCGCCGGGATCGGTCGTCCGAGCAGCGTCCGCAGTACGCCGGGCCCGGCCGAACCGGCCGGTGCGACGGATGGGGAGGGCGAGGCGTTCATGCGGCTCGCTTTGCGCGGTCAGGCATGGGGAGTCAAGACGGGATGGAGCAATGGCCGCATCTCGGCATGGCGTCGCACACATTCGCTGTCATTGCCCGCCTTGTGCGTACTTGCGCACTGAGGCGGACAATCCAGTATTTCAGTGACAATGCCGCGATGCGGGGGGCGCGGCGTGCTCGATACCCCTGCTTTCGCGGGGTATGACGGCGGAGTTAGGGGATGAATCGCTGCTCGTCGGGCTAGACGACACCGAAAGTGTGGCGTGGCAATCGTATGCTGAGAGAGACGCCTTAATGCGTGGGCGACCTAATACGTAATCTTCGGCGCCAGTTTCTTCGCCTTGGCGATGATATCGCCGACTGATTTCTCTGACGGCAGGATGCGGACGAGCTTCCTCTTTTCGTTCGCTTCGCGCATGCTCTGGGCGAGTCTCGCCGGATTTCGATAAGCGAGCTCGCGCACAGTGGTGACGCCGGCGGCGCGGACCAGGCCGACCTTGGCTCTGCCCATGCCAGGAATGCGCATGTAGTCGGAGACGTTGGCCCATTCCAAGAGCTGCTGCTCGCTGATGCCGGTTTTGGCGGAGAGCGCCTTGCGGCCCTTGGCAGTGCTGGCTGCTTCGAGCAGGGCGTCGGTGGTGCGGATACCTTGCGCCTTCAGCTTGCTGGCGGCGAAGGTCGGCAGGCCCTCAATCTCGGAGATGGGATATGTCATGATACTTGATATGCAATGCGAGCTTCAGGCGAACTGGCTGAGGCCCGGCGTCCCCGCGATGATCTTGCCCATCTGATCCGCTCCGATTTTGTCTCGGCCGAAACGAAAAAGTTCACGGGCGACCTTCTGGATATCGGACATGCCGAGACCCAGGCCCATCAGGCGCGTGCCGACGGCCATCAGGCCGCCGCCCATCAGCCGCGACAGTCCGCCGCCACTCTTGGACGCCTCGATTGCCGCTTCTGCGCCGGGAATCTGGTCGATCAGGGTCTGGACGCTATCGGAAGGCCCCTCGCTGCGAAGGAAGCCCAGGATAATGCCGACGGTCTTTTCAGCGACAGCACTATCTATGCTGGCGTTTGTCGCCAGCCGCCCGATCAGCTCGTCCATATGGCCTGCCCCTCAGCCGGTTCACATGCCGGAGTTTTGTTTTCGAAAATTGATCTTGAGCCGGTGCGAAGTGAAATACAAGCGATCAACGCACACGGCGTCGCGATTCATCTTCAATCGCACGAAAAGTGTTGCAGCAATGCAAGAGCAGAGACGAAATCAGAGAAAAATTGCCGCGGTTGCGAACCTATCGTTCCGACTTTGGGCGGATGTCATGCACTCATTCTCCGACAATGTCGCATGCACGCGGCGAACCGTTTAACCGGCTCGCAACATGGGTTAAACTACGGAACTGACGCGTTTGCGTTTCAATACGCGAAACATGCTGAGACAAATGAGGCAAGAGACTGATGACGGCACAGGACAGCAAGCTCGGCGATACCGGCGAGAAGATTTTCGTCGGCAAGGGAGACGAGCAGGCCTGGCTGACGCTGGCGCTCGCCAATCGCCACGGCCTCGTCACCGGTGCAACTGGAACCGGCAAGACGGTCACGCTGCAAGTCATGGCGGAAGGATTTGCCCGCGCCGGTGTTCCGGTTTTCGCAGCCGATATCAAGGGCGATCTCTCCGGCATCTCCGAGGTCGGCGAGACCAAGGATTTCATCCTCAAGCGTGCCGCAGAAATAGGGCTGACATTTCAGCCGGACCAGTTCTCGACGGTGTTCTGGGACGTGTTCGGCGAGCAAGGCCACCCGGTCCGTGCAACCGTCACCGAGATGGGGCCGCTCCTCCTGGCACGGATGCTCGATCTCAACGACGTGCAGGAGGGCGTGCTCAACGTCGCCTTTCGTGTCGCCGACGAAAACGGCCTGCCTATCCTCGACATGAAAGACCTGCGGTCACTGCTGGATGCGATCGTCCCCGATAGCGGCAAGAAGGGGCCGGACGCCGAAGAGGATCCGCTCGCGCCGATCAGGAAAGCTGCCCAGGGTTTTGGCAACGTCACCAAGGCCACCGTCGGCACCATTCAGCGCCAGCTCCTCGTGCTGGAAAACCAGGGCGGCACCAAATTCTTCGGCGAGCCGGCGCTGTCGCTGAAGGATTTCATGAAGACCGACCGCGACGGACGCGGCATGATCAACATCCTTGTCGCCGACAAGCTGCTCCAGAGCCCACGGCTCTATGCGACATTCCTGCTCTGGATGCTGTCGGAGCTGTTCGAGGAGTTGCCCGAGGCCGGCGACCTGCCCAAGCCGAAGCTGGTGTTCTTCTTCGACGAGGCGCATCTGTTGTTCAACGACGCGCCGAAGGCGCTGATGGACAAGATCGAGCAGGTGGTGCGGCTAATCCGCTCGAAAGGCGTCGGCGTCTACTTCGTGACGCAAAATCCGATCGACGTGCCCGACCGCGTGCTGGGGCAGTTGGGCAACCGGGTGCAGCATGCGCTACGCGCCTTTACCCCGCGCGACCAGAAAGCTGTTGCCGCTGCGGCCCAGACCTTCCGGCCCAACCCGAAGCTCGACACCGCCAAGGTGATCATGGAGCTCGGGAAGGGCGAAGCGCTGGTGTCCTTCCTCGAAGGCAATGGCACGCCGGCGATGGTCGAGCGGGTGATGATCCGGCCGCCGTCGGCACGCATCGGGCCGATCACGCCGGAGGAGCGCAAGGCGATCATGGATGCAAGCCCAGTGAAGGGCAAATACGACACTGCGATCGATTCCGAATCCGCCTATGAGATCCTGCAGAAGCGCATTGCCGGCACGGCCGTAACGGCGAACGGCGCGGGAGGCGGCGGCGGCATTCTCGGCCAGATCGGCTCGATCGTCGGCACCATCTTCGGCACTAACACCAGGCGCGGCCGGCTGACGACAGGCCAGCGTATCGCGCGCGACGTGACGCGCACGGTCACCGACAAGGTGGTCGGCGGCGTCGTGGCCGATCTCGGCAAGTCGGTCGGCGGCCAGCTTGGCGGTTCGGTCGGCCGCGCCCTCGTCCGCGGCGCCCTTGGCGGATTGCTGCGGCGATAGGCGGGAAGGCAGAGACTTTCCTTAAAACGGTTTTCTATGCGGGCGTAGTTCACCTCGCGGGGCAACAATCTCGCGACCACGGCTGTCCTCGCCGCTGTGCTGGTCCGGCACATCCGCCATCCGCCGGTTGCGCTGGCTCCGACGGCGCAGCGGCGCTAAAACCGCAGGCCTCTCGGGACCACAGCCAGGAACACGACAATGCCCAACGCGCAGCTTCAGTCCGTGCTCGACCATATCGACAAGGATTTCGACAACAGCCTCGAGCGCCTGTTCGCGCTGCTGCGGATCAAGTCGATCTCGGCCGACCCGGCCTTCGCCAATGATTGCAAGGCGGCGGCCGAGCATCTGGCGAAGGACATCGCAGGCCTCGGCGTCGCGACCGAGGTCCGGCCGACCGCCGGTCATCCCGCCGTCGTCGGTCGAAGCAAGGCGGGCGGGCGGCCGCATGTGCTGTTCTACGGCCACTACGACGTGCAGCCGGTCGATCCGCTCGATCTCTGGCACCGTCCGCCGTTCGAGCCCGTCGTCACCGATCACGCTGACGGCCGCAAGATCATCGTTGCGCGCGGGGCCGAGGACGACAAAGGGCAGGTGATGACCTTCGTCGAGGCCTGCCGCGCCTGGAAGAAGGTGACGGGTTCGCTGCCGATCGACATCACCTTCCTGATCGAGGGCGAGGAGGAGGTCGGCTCGAAGAACTTCGTACCCTTCATCGAAACCAACAAGGATGAGTTCAAGGCCGACTACGTGCTGGTCTGCGACACCGGCATGTGGGACCAGAATACGCCGGCGATCACGACGTCGCTGCGCGGCCTGCTCTATGAAGAGGTGAAGATCACCGCCGCCAATCGCGACCTGCATTCCGGTGTGTTCGGCGGCACCGCGATGAACCCGATCCGCTTGCTGACCAAAATTCTCGGCGGATTGTTCGACGACGACAACCGTATCACCATTCCCGGCTTCTATGATGGCGTAAAGGATACGCCGCCGGACGTCCTTGAGCAGTGGAAGAAGCTCGACTTCACGCCGGCGACGTTCCTCAAGCCGGTTGGGCTGTCGATCCCCGCTGGCGAGAAGGGCAGGCTCCTGGTCGAGCAAGCCTCCACGCGTCCGACTTGCGATGTCAACGGCATCTGGGGCGGCTATATCGGCGAAGGCTCCAAGACGGTGATCCCCTCGCACGCATCGGCCAAGGTATCGTTCCGGCTGGTCCAGGGGCAGGATCCCCAAAAGATCCGCAAGGCTTTCCGCGATTACGTATCGGCGCGGATCCCGGGGGATTGCAAGGTCGAGTTCGGCGACCATTCCGCCGCGCCCGCGGTCGCGCTCGACTGGAACATGAAGCCGCTCGCCGCCGCCAGGAAGGCACTGACCGACGAATGGGGCAAAGAGACCGTGCTGATGGGCTCGGGCGCCTCGATCCCGATCGTCGCCGATTTCAAGCGCACGCTTGGGCTGGACTCGCTACTGGTCGGCTTCGGCCTCGACGACGACAACATCCACTCGCCGAACGAGAAGTACGATCTGAAAAGTTTTCAGAAGGGCATCCGCTCCTGGGCCCGTATCCTCGCGGCGCTGGCGGAGGTGAAGTAGGCACCGCGCAAATGTGTAGGGTGGGTTAGCGAAGCGCAAGCCACCTCCGCTTGCGCGGCGACAGAAGTGGTGGGTTACGCCTGGCGGACTGCGCTTCGCGCAGCCGCGGGGCTAACTCACCCTGCGAAGGCGCACAAAATAAAAACGCCGCCCGGGATTGGACGGCGTTTCATTCCAAAATGTGCAGAGGTAGTTGACCGCTACTCTACACCAAATCCCGAAAATCTCAAGTCCTGTAGCCCGGATTGACGCGGTCGAGCTTGCGCAGCAACGGCGGCCACACCAGGTTGGTGGCACGCAGCTCGGCGCGATCACGGTTCGACAATAACTCGGTGTTCTTGTCGATCGCGGTCTCGTCGACCGGATAGACCGGTGTGCCCAGCGCGCGCGTGCGCACCTGCATCGAGCAGGCGCGCTCGAGGTGGTACATGCGCTCGAAGGCGGAGGCGACCGAGCGGCCGACCGTCAGCGTGCCGTGGTTGCGCAGGAGCATGTGGTTGTGATTGCCGAGATCTTTCTGCAACCGTGGCCGCTCGTCGTGATCGAGTGCAATACCTTCATAGTCGTGATAAGCGAGGTCGTGAGTCACGAGCTGCGCGGTCTGGTTCAGCGGCAGGAGGCCCTCGGCGCTGCTGGAGACCGCGGTGCCATCGAGCGTGTGAAGATGTAGCACGCAGATCGCGTCCTCGCGGACCTCGTGAATCGCCGAATGGATGGTGAAGCCGGCCGGGTTGATGCTGTACTCGCTTTCGGTGAGCTGGTTGCCGTGCAGGTCGACCTTGACGAGGCTCGACGCCGTGATCTCGTCGAACATCAGTCCGTAGGGGTTGATGAGGAAGTGATGGTCCGGTCCGGGCACACGCGCTGAGATGTGGGTGTCGACCAGGTCGTCCCAGCCATAGAGCGCGACGAGGCGGTAGCAGGCGGCGAGATTGACCCGTTGCTGCCACTCCGCCTCCGTCATGTTCGACGGCACTTCCTTCAGGCGCGCTTCCGCTGGCGACATGGCTGGTCTCTCCGAACATCGTTGTTGCGGGAAGGAAGCGTAGTCTCGCAAGCTGCCGCCAGCAAGGCACCCGATGCGCAGCAGTCAAGCGTAGCCCGCATGGAGCCAACGGGTCGGCGCAAAGCGCCGCCCGATGACAGGCTCCGCGGAATGCGGGGAGTCTGGCTGTCCCGGATTTCGCTTCGCTCCATCCGCGTTACGGAGCCTGGATGATGGATCGGCTGCAATGACAGCCGACCCGACAAGATTGTTACGGCGCCGGGATCGACAGCAGGCTGGAAATGCTGCGGCCGCGGATGTCGTAGACGCGGGCGAACACCACGTCGTCGCGCTTGATCTCGACCATGACGGGGGCAGTGAGACCCTTGCAGTAGAACTCGCCGAGCGTCATCGCGAAATCGGCGGCGTTGGAGTCCCAGCCGATGGTGAAATCGGGTCCGAGCGCGACCTGCGCCGGACGCTGCGGACCGCACACCGCGACCTTCCATTTGCGATTACGCGGCGGCACCTCCTGGCGCTCGATCAACTGCTCGCGCAACTCGTCGGAGGCCTGCTTCAGCGCCAGGCCCCAATAGTCGAGCATGAAGCGGTCGTCGGCGCCGCGCACGGTGCCGGCGATGTAGTTGAAGTGGGTGTATTGATAGGGATGCAGCCGGATCATCTCGGCGAGTGGCAGCGCAAGGCCGAAGCAGAACGTGGCGACCACGGCCGGCTGCCAGGCGCGGTGATTGGCGCGCAGGCGCTCCATGGCCCAGGCGAAGGCAACGCCCCCGAGCACCGCCATCGGCGGGATCACGAAGACGAAATGGCGGATGCCGTTGTAGAGCGCCGGCCGCTTCACCATCGCGATCGCGAGCGGCAGCGTCGCCGCCAGCGTGAGCATCAGCATGATGGTCTTGCGGCGCGCCGGAACCTCGCGGCGCGGCAGCAGGGCGAAGGTGCCGATCACGGCGCCGATCGTCAGCACCAGCATCACCTCGGGAAGCTGGAGCGCGAACAGCGTCGGCAGATAGGACCAGGGCATGTCCGGCACGGACACGATCGCGCCGTCGAACATCTCCTTCCACGGCTTTTCGAAGAAGTGCGAGAAGTAGGTCAATGCCTCGAAGGGATTGCCGGGCTGCATGATCGACCACGGCCAGATCAGGCCCATCACAAGATAGCCGAGCACGAGGCCGGGCAGCAGCACATAGATGACATGGGCGAAGCGGCGGACCGCTTCGTGCGCGCCTTCGATACGCAGCTCTTCCAGGAACATCGGCACGAAGCCGACCATGGCATAAACCAGCGCAAGGCCGCCGAGAATGCGCGAGCCGATCGACAGGCCGGCGCCGAGGCCGACGATCAGGATCGTGCGCGGCGAGGGCTGCGGATATTCCTCGGCGAGCCGCACCAGGCCCAGCATCAGGATGATCATCGCCACCGCGAAGGGCGCATCCTTCGGGTTCATGAACATGTGGCCGTAGAAGATCGGGCACAGCGCGAGCAGGAGCAGCGCCGCAAGTCCGGCGAGCGGTCCGCCGATGCGGCGGCCGAGCCGCCATGTCACGGCGAGCCCGATGACGCCCACGATCGCACCGACCAGACGGCGCGTCTCGAACAGCTCGAGCGGTAGGATCTTGTGCAGGAGAGCCGCGGCCATGTCGAAGCCGCCGCCATACATATAGAGGTTGGCGAAAGACAGCGCCGCGGTGTCCTTGTAGCCGGAACCGAACATGCGCAACAGGAGGTCGGCATATTCGGCGTGAGTGTAATCGTCCCAGCCGAGCCCGTAGTCGCGGAAAGTCAGGCCCGCAATGACAGCGACCGCCGCCAGCACCAGCATGGCGAGATCGTCGCATGTCCGTTCAATCGAGCGCCGCGCAGGCGTGTCGATCGCCGAGGTCGTTATGGACGTCATGGCTATCGGTGACCCGGAATCCCCTCTTGGCCCTGCTGGTGCGCGCGGGCCTGTTCCCCGGAATCCCTATAGCGCAGTTCCATTACCAAGTAATTGGGCATTATGGCTAAATTCCTGATGCGACGCAGCAATTTCCAGCTTTCGCAGCATTCTAGTGCTAGCGAACCGATGCTGAAGGGAATGTGAATAAGTCTCTGATTTCCTTCCTTTAAGGAACGGTGGCGGCAATTGGCCGTTGGCGAGGTACGCAATATGACGGTATCGTGGCGCGACGGGTGTCGCGAGCGGATCGGCGGCCGGGGGTGTGTTCGATGACGTTGGCATTGTTGATCGCGGGGATCGTCGCTGTCGTGGCGGGCCTCCTTGCGATCCTTTTTGGCATCCCGATCAAGGAATTCGGTTTCGGCAACACGCTGATACTTGTCGGCGCAATCGGCGTCTGCTCCGGAATGTTACTGATGGGCCTCTACGTCGTGGTCCTGGAACTGAAGAGCATCGCCCGGCGCCTTGCGAACCTGACAGCGCCGTCGGACGTCCGGGTCCGGCCCGTGCTGCCGCCGGGCCTCGCGCCGGCCGGCGTGCCAATGGCCGAGGCGGCGTCCGCGCCAGCAATGAAGGCCGAGCCGCCGCCGTCGCCCGTTGCGCCCCCGCCATGGCTCGACGACGCCGCACGCGAGCGGTCGCGCGCCGAGGCGCCATCCGCTCCGGAAGTGCCCGCGCCGCCGCCCGCGACTCCCGAGGCGCCACGGCGGCGCAACCTGCTGTTTGCCTCGACCTCGCGCAAGGAGCGCGAGCGCGCCCAGGGCAAGGCTGCCGAAGGCCTGCCGCCGCAACCGCCTGCCGAGCCTGCGACCCCCGCTGCGCCGGAGGCGCCGCCTGCGAGCTTCGACGATGCCTGGCCGAAGCCCGACCGGATGCGGCCGGCCGAGCCCGCAGCGTCGCGTCGTCCGGCGCCACCGCCGCGCTCGCCCTCGGCCTTCACCGAAGCTGCTCCGCCCGCGTCCGAATCTCCGCCGCCTCCGCCAGCTCCGGCCGAGCAGCCACCCGTCACCGTGCTCAAATCCGGCGTCGTCGACGGCATGGCCTATTCGCTTTATTCCGACGGATCGATCGAAGCGCAGATGCCGGAGGGCATGATGCGCTTCGCCTCGATCGACGAATTGCGCGCCCATCTCGACCAGCGCTCCTGACGCCTTGGGCGATCAAGTAAAGCGCTGGGGTTGTTGTCATTCCACCAGTAACCAGCCCATATTGGCCAGTCGTCGTATTTGAGCCGAACGTATTGTTGACAGAGAATACTTAGGCGTCGCCAATCCAGCGCGACGAAGCCAGATTGGAGAGGGGGCGAGCCATGTCGGATGCTGGCGGCAAAAATTTCATCGAGCTGACGGCGAACATCGTGTCGGCCTATCTCAGCAACAATCCGACACCCGCCGGCGAGATTCCGAATCTCATCAGCCAGGTGCATGGCGCCTTGGTGCGGGTCTCCGCGGGCCGAACCGAGGCGCTGCTCGAGCCGGCGAAACCGGCGGTCTCGCTGAAGAAGTCGATCGCGCCGGACTATCTGGTGTGTCTGGAGGACGGCAAGCGCTTCAAGTCGCTGAAGCGCCATCTGCGCACCCAGTACAACATGACGCCGGAACAATACCGCGAGAAATGGGGCCTGCCGGCCGACTATCCTATGGTCGCGCCGAACTATGCGGTGGCGCGCTCGCAACTGGCGAAGCAGATGGGGCTCGGGCAGCAGCAGCGGAAACGGAAATAGCGCCGCTTCAGGAGGCTTCGGCGAGCGCCTCTCTCGCGTCGACCCGGATCCGTTCGACCATCGAGCGCAGGCCATTGGAACGCTGCGGCGTCAGGTGCTCGCGAAAGCCGAATTCGTCGAACACCGCGATCGCGTCGGTCGACAGGATCTCTTGCGGCGTGCGGCCTGAATAGAGCGAAAGCAGGATCGCGACGAGCCCGCGCACGATATGCGCGTCGCTGTCGCCGAGATATTTCAGGACTGGCGCGCCGTTGCCGCGCTCGATGCTCTTGGACAGCCAGACCTGGCTGACGCAGCCCTGCACCTTGTTCTCGGCCGAGTGCAACGCCTCGGACATCGGTTCCAAGGTGCGGCCGAGCTCGATGACGTAGCGGTAGCGGTCGTCCCAGTCGTCCAGTATCTCGAAATTATCCCTGATTTCGTCAATCGTCGTCATAGTCGGCCCGTGGATCCCTGTTCCCGCCAATATAGGGACGCGAAGGCGCGAAATCGATAGGGTTTGGGCTCTAATTCGCCGCTGCTGGCCCGCGCCATTCCAGCGCGAGGTCGTCCTGGGTCAGGGTGTCGGGCGGCGCCTCGCTCGCGGCCGTATCGCCTTCGCCGGCCATCGCGATCGAGCCGGTGTGGTCGGGCGCCTTCTTCTCGTTCTTTTCGTTCTTGTCGTTGGTGATCTGCTCTTTCTTGTCGTTGATGATCTGGTACAGCTTGCGCGCGCCGTCCTGGGCGCGCTGGCCTATGATGGTCGCCGCCTGTCCGCCGACCTCGCAGGCCGCCGGTTGGCGCTTGCAGAACTGGCTCATGTCCGAAACGGCCGCGGTCGCAGCCTGCACGGCATCGGCGGCGCCGAGCTGCGGCAGCTTCTCCGATTCGGGCGTCTTGTCCCGCGGCAGGAGCACCAGCACCAGCCCGAGCCAGAATGTGATGCGGAGCAGAAAGCGCATCTTGCGACCTGTAGGTTAGATCCCGCCCGCGGCGGTCCCCGCACGCGTCCGATCTAGCAATCCTCGATAAATCGCAAGTGATTGCCTTGAGCTTAATTCTTGGAAAATTGACGCAAATTTCCTGGCGGCCGACAGTCTCGTAAATTTTCGATTGACGGCGCCTGCGCGTCCACCAATTCGAAACCATGAGGGTTGCAGCGAAACCCCGCGTTCACCATCCCTGTCGAAGACCTCGTCAAATCGTCTAAAAATGTCCGCGATCACGCGGTGTTCGGCGGCGAGGGCAGCCGCCTTAGCGTTCGTTTAATGTCACTCTGACACGGTGGCTCAACGATAAGGAGGCGTTCCGGCGCGTCTTTTCGACGAATGAGCCGAAGCGCGAGACCCGTGACAGTTTTGAGTATCATCCGCGATTGTCTCGATGCACTGCTGCATCCCTCTGCGCGTTACGATGCGCTGACGCGGGCGCGCCACCGTGCCTTCATGGCGCCGCGGCTGCTCGGCAGCCTGGCCGCCTTCGCCGCCTTTCCCGTCTATCTTGCCATGCGTGGCGCGCCGAGCGCGATCGAAGTCGCGGCGTTCGCATGGCTGATCGCACCGATCCTGCTGTCGTGGTTTCTGTCGCGCACGGGCCATTATGAAGGTGCGCATGTGCTGTCGTCGCTGGCACTCGCCGGCCTGATCATGGCGGTCGTGGCCACGACCGGCGGCATCGAATCCTTTGCCGCGATCTGGCTGGTCGCGGTTCCACTCGAAGCCGCATTGTCGGCCTCGCGCCGCGCCGCGGCCTTTGCCTCGCTGCTCGCCCTGTCCTGTGCGGGGATGCTGATCCTTGTCAGCCAGTTCGGCTGGCTTCCGCCGGCAGAACCGAGCGCCATGGAACGCGGCGTCTACTTGGCATTCGGTGTCGCCTCGGCGACGCTCTACGCCGCGGGCCTCGCCTTTGGCGCGGAATCGCTGGCGCGCACGAGCGTCGCGCTCTTGTCGCGTGAAGAGGGGCGTTACCGGCTGCTGGCGCGCAATATGAGTGATGTCATCTCGCGGCATCAGCGCGGCGGCGCGGTGCAGTTCATCTCGCCGGCGGCCGAGAGCATGCTCGGGATTCCGGTTGCACAACTGCTCGGCCACGGTCTGTTCGACCGCGTCCATGTCGCCGATCGTCCGGCCTATCTCACCGCACTGTCGGATGCAGCGCGTGGCGAGGTCCGCAGCGTCGAGTTCCGGCTGCGGCGCGACAATGCGGGGCCCGAACGCGGCCAGGTCGATTTCCTCTGGGTCGAGATGCGTTGCCGGCCGCTCGATCAGGAGTCGGCGCGCGACATGGCGTGCGAAGCGGAGGTCGTCGCGGTGATGCGCGACGTTACCGATCGCAAGAACCAGGAGCAGGCGCTCGAAGAGGCGCGTAGCGCCGCTGAAGCCGCCGATGCCGCCAAGACGCGCTTCCTCGCCACCATGAGCCACGAACTGCGCACGCCGCTCAACGCCATCATCGGATTCTCGGAGATGATCGCGCAGGAGCAGAGCTTGATGCTCGGCGCAGCCCAGCGCAAGGAATATGCCCAGCTCATCAACGATTCCGGCCAGCACCTGCTGTCGGTCGTCAACGGCATCCTCGACATGTCGAAGATGGAGTCGGGAAATTTCGAGATTTCGTCGGAGCCATTCGCGCCGCGTGGCGCGCTGCTTCATTGCTGCAATCTACTCGCGCTGAAGGCGCGGGAGAACGGCATCGATCTGATCACCGATGCGCCGCAGGACCTGCCGATGATGACCGGCGACCCGCGCGCCTTCAAGCAGATCGTGCTCAACCTCGTCGCCAATGCCATCAAATTCACCGAGCGCGACGGTCAGGTCACGGTCGCCGCCGCGGCGTCCGCCTCGCAGCTCACACTTCGCATCAGCGACACCGGCGTCGGCATCGCGCCCGATGACCTCAAGCGCATCGGCGCGCCGTTCTTCCAGGCCGGCAAGACCTATCAACGCCGCCACGAAGGCACGGGCCTCGGCCTTTCGATCGTGAAGAGCCTCGTGGCGTTGCATCTCGGCGAATTGACGGTACAAAGCAGGCTCGGCGAGGGCACGGCCGTCACGGTCAAGCTGCCGCTCGTCTACACGCCGCCGCAAGTCAAGCCGCCCGAGAGCAACATCGCGACGTTGACGCCGGCGCCGCGCCAGGAAACGCAAGACCAAACTCAAGACCACCCCCAGGACCAACCTGCTCTGGTGAAGAAAAGTGCCTAGAAAGTCTGCAAAGGACGCTGCCGCTCCGCGCCGCCGTGGCGCCAAGGCTGCTGTTGTCGATATCGAGACCGAGCGCAATCTCGCGATGCGGATTCTGCTGCACAGCCCCAAGGACACGCTGGCCGGCTTCGTCGCTATCGCCGCTGTCTGCGCCATCATCGGCAATGCGCTATTTCTCCAGACCGGCCGGCATCCGGCGCCGATGTTCGGAACCGTGATCAATCTGCCCGCGCCATCGTCCGCTGCGCTGTCGAGCCCGCTTCCGCGGCCGCGTCCGGTCGGCGCCGATATGTCGCCGCTCGAGCCGAAACCGACTGAATTTCGCGTCGAACCGAAGCCTGCAGAGAGGGCGCCGGAGAAACCGGTCGAGGCGACCGCATCGACGCCGAGATCGGGCGATCCTATGACCAATCTGGTCAAGGCCACGACGTCGACGCCGCCATCCGTCGCCATCGCCCGACCGCCGGCGCCGATCCCGGTGCCGCAGAGCCCTGCGGCGCGACGCATCGCCGGCGTCCAGCGCGCGCTGTCCGAATATGGCTACGGCCAGTTGAAGGTCACGGGGACGATGAGCGGCGAGACCCAGTCCGCGATCCAGAAGTTCGAGCGCGAGCACAGGATGGCCGTTACCGGGCAGGTGTCTGATCGCCTGTTGCGCGAGCTCGCGGCCGCGATCGGGCACCCCGTCGAATAATCGTCATCGTTGCGCGCAGGCTGGTGCCGACCCCGGCGCTGGCCTATCTATCCTGCTCATGAGATTGAAATCCAGCATCTGGGTGGCGGCTTACTTGCGCCGTTGCCAAACCGAGGGCGTGTTCGGCGCGGTACGCCGTCGCGGCGCCGAAGAGGCGGGCGCGGTGTTCGTGAAGGTCTCGCTGCTTGACGGTAATGCGATGCTGTACGTGCCGGCGCCGCAGACCGTCTATGAGGACGGCCGGCCGGTCGATCGCTTCTTCGTGCCCGTTGCGCCGCAGCCTCAGCCGGAGCAGTCCGTCGAGGACCGCCTGACCAAGGAAATCCGCTTCGACCCCGACGCCTGGATCGTTGAGACCGAGGACCGCGCGGGGCGGCATTTCCTGGAGCTGGCGAAGACCTGATTGGGCGGATATCAATCTCAATTGAGCCAGCGCGGCGAGGAACGTGCTTCACCTCTCCCTGCT
>NZ_JALGCN010000044.1:0-18658 GCF_038085055.1 Bradyrhizobium sp. ISRA442 | reverse complement strand
AAGAAAAAGGGCAAAAACGACAACAAGAACGACAAGGAGTAACCTTGACTGGTTAGGTTAAGGGACGGATTGCGTTGCGAGGCAGCGGCCGCACGCTAGGGTCGAATCGTCGCTTCACCTGGCCGGCGAAGCCGCCCTTCCCGGCTAGCATTTCAATGAGCGGCACGGGACCGCCAGTGTTTACCGCGTCTGGCGGTCCCACCCGTTTTGGGGTCAGCGCCAGCCTATCCGCTGAAAGAATGCCGCGATCTCCGCCGCCGCGCGGTCCGGATTCTCGCGATGCGGGAAATGTCCGACGTCCGGAAACATCGCAAGGTCGAGATCGCCAAAGGTCTCGCCCAGCCGATCGGCCCAGGCATAGGGAAACAGTGGATCGTGCTCGGCCCAGCGGACGCAGGTCGGCACGGTGATCGGCGGCAGCGGCAGCGCCTCGCCCTTCATCATCTTGATTCGGGCTGCATGCGCGGCACGATAATGCGCAAAGCCACCGGCGAGATTGCCCTCCTTGAAGAAGTTGTCGGCGAAGGCGTCGAGGACGTCATCAAAGGCCTCCTTGCGGTGGGCCCAATCTTTGAGGAAGTGGCTGATGTAGAGACGGCAGGTCTCGCGGTTCGCGCCGACGAGCCGCGGCGCGATCTCCATCTGGTGGAAGGACTGGTACCAGATGTGGTTGAGCCGGTCAGGCGCTGCCATGCGCGGTCCGATGCCGGGGTAGACGAAATCGAAGAAGAACAGCCCGCTGAGCCGCTGCGGCGCCTGCCGCCCCAAGGGCTGCATCACGGCGCCGCCGACGTCATGACCGACGACGCCGAATCGGGTGATGCCGAGCCCATCCATCAGCGCTAGCATGTCGGTCGCGTGGCCATCCGGACCATACGGGCCATCCGGCTTGTCGCTGTCGCCGAAGCCGCGCAGATCCGGCGCAATCAGCATGAAGCGGTCTGCCAACCGCGTCATCACCGGCTCCCAGGTCAGCCAGAATTCCGGCCAACCATGCAGCAAAAGCAGTGGTTTGCCCCGGCCGGTGTGAACCAGGTGAAAGTTAGCGCCATTGGCCGTGATCGCGAGATGCTCCATGGCAGTTCCCCTGGGGATGACGGAGAGGGTGAGACGAGCGGCGGATTTTCGCCTTTCGCGCCTTGTCTGTCCCGCCATCCTCGCCTATTACACGCCCCGACCACGGGGGTTCCTGCCCCTCATCGGCACCCAAAGGAGAGGTGGCAGAGTGGTTGAATGCACCGCACTCGAAATGCGGCATAGGTGCAAGCCTATCGGGGGTTCGAATCCCTCCCTCTCCGCCATAAATCGCCCCGTGGACGGAGCCTCGGATATTCAGAGCCGAGAGTAGCCGCTGGACCGGCAAGCATCCGAAAGCAAAGCGCGCTGTTTCGGCCAGGACAGGTCCGATCGAGTCTTCGCGAGTGGTGATCTTCATCATAGATCGCAAAGGCCTCGTGCCGTTGCCACAAGTTGATCACGCAACAGTACCATCGCCTGTTGAACAGCAGCGGCCCCACAGAGACAGAACAGGCAGCGAAAGAAAATAACGGCGGATCCCCGAATCTAAAATCTGTCGGTAAGGGGAACGTCCGCCGCGGCGAGCGGTTGGGAGGACAGTGAGCGGTCGATGCGGAAACAAGCCAAACTAAAAAGAATGGCAAGTGAAAGCAAAGATCAGTTCACAAGCCCCGTCGGGTTACTTCGGTAACCGGCGGGGTCGTTGTTTCAAGGGGCAGTCTGCGAGGGGCAGTCTGCAGGGGCAATCTGAATGGGTGGCCGCGCGAGACCGCGATTGAGATTCCTGCCGAGGATGGGGAGGCAGGCGGTTGTCGCGCCTGGTCGAACGGGGACCTGAACGATTGGGAGATGCCCATGAGCGGAGCGAACCAAAAGCCTCCGATTTCCCAGCGGGATCCGGCGGAGGGATCTCGCGAAGTGATTGATCGCGAATTGGCGCGGCAAAAGACCGACGCAAACCAACAAAACGAAAATCGCAGCAATTCAGGCAAGACGACTGAACCAGGTCACCTTCCGCCGCAAAGGATCGAGAAAGAACAGCCGAAGAAAACAGGCCGGAGCAAGTCGGGCACGGCAAGAACCCAATGATCGGAAACACCTTGTTGAGGAAGCCGGGAACAACGAGAGTTCAGGACATCAGCCTGTACTGGATGATGTAGACCGCCGCTCCGGCGAAATATCCGAGCAGCGCGAGGCCGCTGATCTTTCGCAGATACCAGCCGAACCGGATCTTCTCTATTCCCATCGCCGCCACTCCGGCGGCCGAGCCGATGATCAGGATCGAGCCCCCGGTGCCGGCGCAGTAGGCGATGAACTCCCAGAGGAAGCTGTCGGCGGGAAACCGCGCCAGATCGTACATGCCCATCGCGGCGGCAACGAGCGGAACGTTGTCGACGATGGCGCTGAGAAGTCCAAGCAGGAGAACGATCACGTCCTGCCGGCCGACTGTCTCGTCCAACCAGCCCGCAAGAGCGGCTAGAATCTTCGAGTGCTCCAGCGTCGCGACGGCGAACAGGATCCCGACGAAGAATACGATGGAGCTCATGTCGATCTGCGTGAGCGCATGGGCGACGGTGACTCGATGTTTCGCATCCGGATCCTTCCGCTTGTGAACGAACTCGCCCACCAGCCAAAGCAGTCCCAGGCCGAACAGGATGCCCATGAACGGCGGCAGGTGCGTCACTTGCTTGAACGCCGGAACCAGCACCAGAACACCCAATCCCAAGCCGAACATCAGCTTGCGCTCGAACGCGGGGGTCTCCGAAGCGCCGAAGCCGCCGGCGGGGGCGAAGGGACGCCCCGCGAGCCAGCCTCCGGCGACGAGCAGCGGAACGATCAGGTTGACGAGCGAGGGCAGGAGCAGCGCCTGCACAATCCCGACGGCCGTGACCTGGCCGCCGATCCACAGCATCGTCGTGGTGACGTCTCCCATCGGCGACCAGGCGCCGCCGGCGTTCGCCGCGATCACGATCATGGACGCGAACAGCAGCCGATCCGATTCGGCGTCGATGATCTTCCGGATGAGCGAGACCATGACGATTGTCGTCGTGAGATTGTCGAGGATGGCGCTCAGGACGAACGTGACAGGGCAGATCAGCCATAGCAGCGCGGTCAGGCTGCGTGTCCGGATCCGCGAGGTGACGATCTCGAAGCCGTCGTGCGCGTCGATGACCTCGACGATCGTCATCGCGCCCATCAGGAAGAACACGATCTGCGCCGTCACGGCCACGGTTTCGTTCAGCTCATGGCCGACGCGTTCGTGATCTCCGGTCGAAACCGCGTAGATCGTCCACAGCAGACCGGCGCCAAGCAGCGCGGAAGCGGACTTGCTGACGCCGATCGGATGCTCGAAAGCAATGGCGGCGTATGCGAGGGCGAAAATGACGACGAGTGCGACGAGCAAGACAGATCCTCTTATTGTGCCGCCCCTCTATGCTTCATCGGAGCTCGTGCGGCCATGCGGCCAGTTGCAGCGGCCAAATAGTCGTCCAATAGTTAGCTCAGCTCATCAGGGAAGTTGACCTTCGACGGGAAGCGCCCGCCGCTACTCCTTCATCGCTTCGCCGGTAAACTCCCTCAGGCGGGCTTTCGCCAACGCGAGTCCCTTTTTCCCGAGCGGGGTGGCCCGGTAGAGCTTTCGGGCGGTGCGGCCAGCGCGCTGCTTGCGGGACTTCAGATATCCCCGCTGCTCCATCGCGTTCAGCAACGGGTACAGCGTGCCGGGACTGAGGCGGTACCCGTGCCCCGCGAGCTCATCGATGATCCACTGGCCATAGATCTCGTGTTCCGCAGCATGATGCAGAATGTGCAGTCGTATGAAGCCGCTCAGCAGATCCTTGAACCTCATGGTCCTCCTTTATCGGATTTCGTAATTGGAACGGCCCCGGCGGGCAGCCGTTAACGCCGCAGCTCTCCGGAGCGATCCAATGCGCCCAGGCGGCGCCGGACATGACAGCAGACAGGAGACCGTGCATGGCGAGCACCGCAGTCCGGGATCCCCGGCATCGGCCGGAAGGCGCAAGACGATGATCAATCCAGGTCGGCGCGGCCTTGTACTGCTCGGCGCATCGATGCACACCGTCATCGCGATGTATCGGCCCCACGCGGCGCGCGAGGATGCCGAGCTGTTCCCGAAGCTCAGGGATGTCGTGTCGTCGAACCAATACGATGCCATGGCGAAGGAGTTCGAGAGGAAGGAGCACGAACTGTTCGGGCAGGGCGACTTCGAGAAGATGGTGGCCCGCGTCGCTCGACTGGAGCAAGAGATGGGAATCCACGAGCTCGACCAGTTCACGCCCCGATGACCAGGCCCCGCGCCCCGTCAGGCTTCTCGTCGCCGGCCTTCGTTTTCGTGCTGACGACGGGTGTCGTCAATCTCTTCGGCGACATCACCTACGAAGGGGGCGCGAGCATCAACGGTCCGTTCATGGCCTCGCTGGGCGCAAGCGCCGCCATCGTCAGCATCACGGCGGGTCTCGGAGAGTTTCTCGGCTATGCGCTGCGCCTGCCGGCCGGATATGCCGCAGATCGAACCGGCAGATATTGGCTGATCACCTTCGTCGGCTATGTCATCAACCTGTTCGCCGTCCCAGCGATGGCGCTCGCCGGAAGCTGGCAGTTCGCGGCGGCTCTCGTCCTGGCCGAGCGCATCGGGCGCGCGCTGCGCAAGCCCACCGTCGAAGCGATGCTCTCCTACACCACCAACGAACTGGGAAAGGGATGGGTGTACGCGCTCAACACCGCGCTGGACGAGATCGGCGCGACTCTTGGCCCTCTCCTGATCGCGCTGGTATTGCTTTTGAGGGGAGATTACCGGACCGGATACGCGCTCCTGCTGATTTCGGCGATGGCCGCGCTCATCGCGCTGGTGGTCGCGCGCGTGAACTTTCCGCTTCCATCCCGTCTCGAGCAGGGGCGCACGGCGCCTGCCGAAGATCTGACGCCGGCATACTGGCTCTATATGCTGGCCGGCGCCCTGTTTGCCGCCGGACTGATGAGCTTCGAGCTGATCTCCTATCATCTGTCCAAGTCGAAAGTCGCCTCGGAGCAGTGGATCCCGTTGATGCTCGCGATCTCGACAGGATTCGGCGTCCTTGCGAGCCTCGCCTTCGGGAAACTCTACGATCGCTTCGGTCTGCCCATCGTCATCACGGCGGTCTCCATCTCGGCAGCGTTCGCGCCATTCGTGTTTCTGGGGGGCTTTTACCTGGTGCTGTTCGGCATGCTGCTCTGGGGCATCGGCTACGCCACCCAGGATACCCTGCTCAAGGCGATCGTCGCCGAAGTTCTCCCGGAGGGGAAACGCAATTTCGCATTCGGGCTTTATTACGCCGGCTACGGCGTCGGCTGGCTCGTCGGCAGCGCTGCAACGGGAGTCCTCTACGAGCGCTACCGCATCACGATGATCGTGTTCTCGATCGCTGCCCAGCTCGCCTCCGTGCCGATATTCGTTTGGGCGAGGCGTCGGCAGGAAATTTCGCGGTAAGGATTGCGCGGGCCAATCCGAAAAGACAGCGGCGCGCCCGGAGGAACGGCGCATCGACCTGCTGGTTGGGTTCGCAAGAGTAAAGAATCCAAGGAGGTCATCATGGGTTCCTCCGCCGTCCCCGCATTCGAAAGCACGTTTCAGACCACCCATGTCTGGTTGAAGGAAATCGAGCAAGATGCCGGTTTCGATGCCCAACTTTCATGGCATGTGCTTGGAGTGATCCTGCGGGCCATCCGCGATCGCCTGCCGCTCGGCCTTGCCGCGCACTTGGGGTCCCAATTGCCGCTCCTCGTTCGCGGCATCTACTATGACCAGTTTCGCCCATCGGAACTGCCAGGGCATGCCCGCACACTCGATGAGTTCCTGAAGACGATGGAGCCCGAAATGCGGTTCACCAAGACAGTCGACTCGAAGGACGCGCTGCGCGCCGTCTTTCACGTTCTGTCGCGGCATCTGACTTCTGGCCAGGCGGCCAACGTGAGAGAAGCGCTGCCTGAAGAGGTGCGTGCGCTTTGGGATGATCCGGCGCCCGCCGGACGTGCCTAGTCGTCGTCGACAACGCCGCCTCGTCCGTCTCCCAGTCGGGACGAGACAGGTTCCTCCGATTGGCCGGGGCCGGATCAGGAGCAATCGTGTGTAGCGGGCATGCCGAAGAGGAACGAAGTCCGGCTCGCGCGTTGTTACGATATGGTTCGTGAAGGCCCAGCAGAGCCGCCTCCTCCGCCCAAAGAGCCCTATCCGGCGGAAAAGGCGCGAGGCGGAGAGATCATTCTTCGCACGCCAGCGAGACGCGCAATCTTCTTGGCCGGGTTGATTGGCGCCCTTGTGCTCGGGGTATTGATCCTCATTCTGGCGCGTTAGGTGCATCGCGGGTACCGGCGAAGGGGCGTCCCGCATAGATCTCTTGCGAATTATACATCCCCTTACATAGGTTAGTGTTGCTGTCGGAAATCCAGAAAATCGTCGCGCCAACCCGAGAAAAATAGCAACCGCGGTCGGTGATGTTGGTTGGGCCGCAAACAGGCCTCGAACCGATTTATGGGCCCCGATGATGGATGCGACCACGACATCGTGGAACGACGTGAACGAGAATCTCGGTGACCGCGGCTACTTTGTCGCGCCACTCGATGACCTCGTCACATGGGCTCGATCCGGGTCGCTGATGTGGATGACGTTCGGGCTGGCCTGTTGTGCCATCGAGCAGATGCAGGTTTCCATGCCTCGCTACGACGTCGAGCGCTTTGGATGCGCCCCTCGCGCGTCGCCAAGGCAGTCGGACTGCATGATCGTCTCGGGAACGCTCTGCAACAAGATGGCGCCTGCGCTTCGCAAGGTTTACGACCAAATGCCGGAGCCGCGATACGTCATTTCAATGGGCTCCTGCGCCAATGGCGGCGGCTACTACCACTATTCGTACTCTGTCGTGCGCGGATGCGACCGCATCGTTCCCGTCGACGTGTACGTGCCCGGCTGCCCTCCGACCGCAGAAGCTCTGCTTTACGGGATCATGCTGCTTCAGAAGAAGATCAGACGAACGGGCACGATAGTGCGATAGACCCCGCGGCCGTGTTGCGTGGCTCCAAATTTGGAGATCGTTTGCGCAGAGCCAGACGAGCCGTGGCTTTGATGGAGAGAGCCGAATGCCAAGATGTGAAACCTGCGGCAATGACTACGACAAAGCCTTTCAAGTCGTCATGAAGGGCGACAGCCACGTCTACGACAGCTTTGAATGCGCGATCCAGGCGCTGGCACCCCGATGCAAGACGTGTGGAACGCGTGTGCTTGGTCACGGGCTTGAGGCCGGCGGCAACATCTACTGCTGCAATCACTGCGCCGGCAGAGATGGTGTCACCGGGCTCACCGATCGCTCGTAGACCTTGGCCCGAGACCTTGGCCTAAGAACTTGGCCAGACCCCGGCCCAAGGCCTAACGCGCCTCGCGTTGCCGGGAGGTCGTCTTCAACGCCCGTCGCATCACATCCCACATCCGCGGGTCGTTCGATTGCGCCACGTTGAACCGCAGGAAGCTCGCTGCCGTCTGCGACACGCTGAAGACATTGCCCGGCGCAAGCACGACATCCTCCTGCAGCGCCGCGCGGGCAATTTGCGTCGCGTCCTGGCCGTCGGCGAGGCGGCACCAGAGGAAGAAGCCGCCGCGCGGTGTCAGCCAGGGCTCGATGCCCAAGGCCTGAAGTTTTCGCGCCACGTCACGCCTTGCACGTGCGAGCTTCTGCCTGAGCTCGTCCATGTGCTTGCGGTAGCCGCCGCCGGCCAAGACTCTTGCGATGATTTCGGTTGCGACCGGACTGGGGCCGCCGAAGCTGGTCGCGACCTGGAGGTCGACGAGATGCTCGATCCAGTCGGCGCGCGCGGCGATGTAGCCGCACCGCACCGAGGCGGAGAGCGTCTTGGAGAAACTGCCGATGCGGATCACGCGGCTGAGCCCGTCGAGCGCAGCGAGGCGCGGCGATCGCTCCGGCTCGAAATCGCCAAAAATGTCGTCCTCGATGATGGTCAGGTCGTGCGCTGCGGCTGCGGTCAGCAGCCGGTGCGCGGTCGGAAGCGAGAGCGTCGCGCCGGTTGGGTTGTGCAGCGCTGAATTGGTGATGTAGAGGCGCGGCCGCTCGGCGGCGAGGATGTCCTCGAAGCGCGCGACGTCCGGGCCCGACGGCGTGTAGGGCACGCCGACGATCTTGACCTGGTGCGCCCTGAGCAGCGCGCGAAAATTGAAGTAGCAGGGATCGTCGACCAGCACAGTGTCACCGGGCCGCAACAGGATGCGGCAGACGAGATCGGTTGCTTGCGTGCCCGAGCCCGTGAGCATGAGCTGGTCGACCGATGCCGCGATCGCGTCGTCGGCAAGGCGCGTGATCAGGAGCCGGCGCAGCGCCAGCGCGCCGTGCGTGCTGCCGTAATCGGTCAACAAGCCATCATCGGCGCGCGCGAGCGCGCGGACGGCGCGGCGCAAGGCGGTTTCCGGCATCCAGTCCGGCGGCAGCCAGCCGCAGCCCGGCTTCAGCGCGGCGGCATCGGCATCGAGCGATTGCCGCGAGACCCAGAACGGATCGACGGCCCGGTCGCGGCGCGGCTCGACCTCGCTCAGCGCCAGCGGCGGCATGACGGTCGGCGATACATAGAAGCCCGAACCGCGGCGGGCGCGGATCTGGCCCTCGGCCGCGAGGCGCTCATAGGCTTCGACCACGGTGGAGGGCGAGACGCGCATGCTCGCAGCAAGACTGCGGATCGAGGGCAGGCGGTCCCCGGCGGCAAGGGCGCGGCCTGCGATCTTGGCGCGGATCGCGTCCATCACCTCGGCGGTGCGCGTTCCGCGCCGGCCGCTCTTTCGCGTCGCGGCATCCAAAGTGTATGACCTTCCATATCGATACAGTTTTGCGGGATTGTACTGGATTGTCGCTGGCCTCGCCACCGGGGGCCGCCGAGAATGGCCTCCAGGAAATGCGAGGCGACATGCAATCTGCGGGCGGCGGCGGCTGGGGCAACGGACTTTTGGGCGTCATCATCTTCAGCGGTTCGCTGCCGGCGACGCGCGTCGCGGTCGGCGGCTTCTCCGCGCTGTTCCTGACCTCGGCGCGCGCGGTCATCGCCGCGCTGTTGGGTGCGGCTCTGCTAGGCCTGCTCAATCAGGCTCGGCCGCAGCGCAAGGATCTCGCCTCGCTTGTGGTCGTTTCGATCGGGGTTGTGGTCGGCTTCCCGCTGCTGACGGCGCTCGCGCTCCAGCACATCACCTCGGCGCATTCGATCGTGTTCATCGGCCTGTTGCCGCTGTCGACCGCAATCTTCGGCGTGCTGCGCGGCGGCGAGCGGCCGCAACCGCTGTTCTGGCTGTTCGCGATTCTCGGCAGCGTCACGGTCGCGGGCTTTGCCTTGTCGAATGACGGCTCGGCGTCGCTCAGCGGCGATCTTCTGATGGTGGCCGCGATCGTGCTGTGCGGGCTCGGCTATGCTGAAGGCGCCGCGCTGTCGCGCCGGCTTGGCGGCTGGCAGGTGATCTCCTGGGCGTTGCTGCTGGCGCTGCCGCTGATGGTGCCGGTCGCGATTCTGACCTGGCCGTCGACATGGACGGGCATCGGCGCGCCCGCCTGGATCGGGCTCACTTACGTCTCCGTCTTCAGCATGTTCGTCGGCTTCGTGTTCTGGTATCGCGGGCTCGCGATCGGCGGCATCGCGCGTATCGGTCAGCTTCAGCAGGTTCAGCCGTTCCTCGGCCTCGTGCTCGCCGGCGTGCTCCTGAACGAGCCCATCGCATGGAGCATGATCGCCGCGACCGCGCTCGTGGTCGTCTGCGTGGCCTGCGCGCGGCGATATGCGTGAGGCAGGCGCCTCTGTCTCTCCCCATCACTGAGGCAGGCGCCTCAGTCTCTCCCCATCACCACACGCGTCAGCGCGCTCCTTGCGAACTTCTTCAGGGGCATCGGCTTGCCGAACAGAAAGCCCTGCACCAGGTCGAAGCCGAGCTCGTTGGCGGCCATGAGGTCGGCACGGCTCTCGATCCCCTCGGCCACGGTGCGAGCGCCGTAACCCTTGGCGAGTTCGACGATGTCACGGCACACCGTCCGCTTCAGGCGGTCATTGCCGCAGCCGGTGACGAACTGCCGGTCGGCCTTCAGCTTGACGAAGGGGATCCTGTCCAGGCCCATCAGCGCCGGCCAATTGGCGCCGAGGTTGTCGATCGACAGGCCGATGTTGTGAAGACCGACCTCGCGCGCGACCTCGACCAGGACATCGAGATCGCGGATAGCCTCGTCGCTGTCGATCTCGACGGTCAGCCCGCCGAAGGCGGGATGGTTCGGCACGCGGCGGCAGAGATCGCGTACGGCATGCGGCTCGGTCAGATACGAGGCGGGCAGGTTGATCGACAGATCGACCGTGCTCTGCTGCTCCATGAGATAGTACCAGTCCTGCATGGCGCGCTCGATCACGAACTCCGAGAGCTCGCGGAAATGCGGATCGTGTGGTTCGGGGATGAAATAGGCCGGCGGCACCACGCCCCAGGTCGGATGCCGCATCCGTACCAGCGCCTCGGCGCCGCAGCGGACCAGCGATCGCGCCTCGATCCTGGGCTGGTACCAGAGCTCGAGCCAGCCCGCATGCAGTGCTTCGCCGACATACACGGCCGGGCTCGGCGCCGGTTCCTCCGGCAGCAGCATCGCGATGCGTTCGCGCAGCGTTTCGGCGCCGAAGGGCGTCGTCAGCGACGGCAGCATCGCAAGGCCATATTCCTCGCCGACCTGCTGCACCGCCTTCAGGATGATCGACTCGCGAGCGCCGACGGCCAGCACCTTGCCGCCAAATGCCTCGCGCACCAGCGTCTCCAGAAACTTGCCCGGCTCGATGCCGTCGGCGGCAACGCCGAACAGGATCAGGTCCGGCAATTCGTTTGCGAGCACGACTTGCAGCTCGTCCGCGCTGGCGCATTCGCTGGTGATAAAGCCGAGGTCCTCGAGCACCTCGCTCAGGAAGGCGCGCAGATGGCGCTTGCCATCGGCCACGCAAGCCCGCGGCGTCACTTTCCGTCGTCCGAAGGTTACAGGCCTTCGCCCGGCGACTTCAACAAGCCCGTCGTCCATCTCACACCACTCCCGTTCCGTGACACTGTGTTAACGGCGCGGGCGGTTTCAAATATGGAGAGCTTCAGCATGATCACTGAATTATCCGGGTAACGTTAAAGCCGCCATCATGTGTAAAATTGTACGCATTTTCGCGGAGAAGATTTTACGATTGGAGGCGCGCTGAGCCGAACGGTGCGACAATTCAACGACAATTTTGTCGACCTGTCGCGCGCGCACGGAAGCACCCGGTGTCCTGCAATCGGACGCCGTCGACTGCGGCTCGCCCAAATCAATAACGGCGGTATCAGTTGCCGGTGGCTTTCTCGTGCTGAGCCATGCCGACCGCCTTGTAGTCATATGTCGGATAGAACTCGGTGCGATAAGGCCCCCATGCGCTGTCCTCGATGATGCGATTGACCTCGCGCAGCCTCGATGCCGGCAAACGTAGCGTGATCACCTGGCCGATGCCCATCATCACGTACCAGCTCACGACCTCCACGCCCGCCGGCGGGAAGGATTTGTAGTAGCCTTGCTTCTCGAGCTGCGCGTTCAGCTCGTTCAGCGGGCGCGACTGGTCGTGTTTGAAGAAGACGGTGAGCAGGACGGCGTTGTCGGCCGTCGGCGCCACGTTGCCTTGCGGCGGCGTCGTCTGCGCGATGGTCGTTGAATTCAGCGTCAGCGCGCCGGCCAGCAATGCGGCCGCCGTCAAGAGTCGTCTGCTCAGTCCCATCTGAGAACTCCTTCGTTTAAGTGATCCGTCACCCCCGCGCATTGGCGAAGCCAATGTCGCTGGAGGTACGAGCCGCGGTGCGCACCGCGAAGCGAGCCTCGAAGGGCGACGGCCCGGCTGCCGCAGGGCCGTTCATCCGTCGAGGCTCGCTATGCCCGCACCTCAGGATTGACGTGGCTGATGTCGTGCTTGTTCACATCCTCGCCGCAGCGTCAGCCTGTTCTGTATTCGCCCGAAATGTTCTTGCCGGTGTAGTCTGTCATCGCGGCCGTCGCGATCACGGAGATCACTGCGCAGAGCGCGATGTAGACCGCGATCGCTGTTGCCGACTGGAAGGCGCCGAACAACCATGCGGCGATCAGGGGCGCCGGGCCGCCGGCGATCACGGAAGCGAGCTGGTAGCCGAGCGAGGCGCCGCTGTAGCGCAGCCGTCCGGTGAAGCTTTCCGCGATCAGGGCGGCTTGCGGGCCATACATCATGTCATGCGGGATCAGCGACAGGAAGATGGCGAAGAAGATCACCGGATGCGAACCGGTATCGAGCATGCGGAAGTAGATGAAGCCGAACACGCCGGTCACGACCGCGCCGATGAGGTACATGTTCTTGCGTCCGATCCGGTCGGACAGGTGGCCGAACACGGGGATCGAGACGAAGGACAGCACGGAGGCCGCGAGCACTGCGGTGAGCAGGAAATCGCGCGAGACGTGCAGTGTGCCGATGCCGTAGGAGAAGACGAACGCGGTGAAGATGTAGAACGGCGCCTGCTCGGCCATGCGGGCAAAGGCAGAGAGCAGAATCTCCTTCGGATGCTCCTTGATCACCTGGAGCATCGGCGTGCGCTCGACTCTTTGCTCGGCGACCAGCCTCGAGAACACCGGTGTTTCGAAGATGCCGAGCCGGATGTAGAGGCCGACGCCCACGAGAATGAGGCTCAGCGCAAACGGGATACGCCAGCCCCAGGACAGGAACTGCTCGCCGGACATCTGGCTGAAGGCGAGCACGGCGAGATTTGCCAGGAACAGCCCGCAGGGCACGCCGAATTGCGGCCATGAGGCGATCAGTCCGCGCGAATGATCGTTGCGGGCCCATTCCATCGACATCAGCACCGAGCCGCCCCATTCGCCGCCGACGCCGACACCTTGAATGAAGCGCAGTATGGTCAGGATCACGGCGCCCCAGATCCCGATGCTCTCATAGGTCGGGACCAGCGCCACCGCGAAGGTCGCGATGCCCATCAGGAGCAGGGTGGCGATCAGCGTCGATTTGCGGCCGATGCGGTCGCCATAGTGACCGAAGATCGCAGCGCCCACGGGGCGCGCGACAAAGCCGACGGCATAGATCGCAAAGGCCTCAAGCGTTCCAACCCACGGATCGGAATGCGGAAAGAACAGTTTTGCGAAGACGAGCCCGGTGACGGTCGAATAGAGGAAGAAGTCGTACCATTCGATGGCCGTGCCGATGGTGGAGGCGATCACGGCGCGGCGCAATTGAATTTGGTGCTCGCTGTCTGACAGTGAGACCGGGTCGACATGGGACAGGGACATGGCGGGAGCCTTTCCTGGAGCGGCGCCCCCTACTGTGCATGGGGTTGTTTTGATGAAAAAACTTCCGACCCGGCACGACGGTTCCATGACGGTTGCCCCCACCTGCCTTAGGCACGGCCGGTCGCGGCAAATGTGAAGCACCTCACACGCGCATTGCTGCACCTGCGCTATAGATTTCGGTAGCCGGTGGTGGGCTGTCGAAGGATCGCAGCAATGACGACGCGGCGAATGATTGCGTGGTGGTTCTGGTTCGTGCTGTCAGGGCGATTTACCGATCGCTTCCTCAGTCTGCCGCGCGCCCCGCAGTAGCGCGTTGAACCGTCAGGTCTGACCGATCAATTTGCGGAAAGCCGCCGCACCGTCTTGCACCACGTCACGTCCCTTCCAGGCCAGATAGGTCAGCTTGCCGCTGAGCGAATCGTGGCTGCGCAGGCGGCGCGAACCGAGGATGTGGCCGACATTGGCGGGGAAGCGGCTCACCTCGGCGGACACCAGCGTCGCGATCGCATCCATCAACTGCTGCAGGCGGATACCCCACTCCGACGGCTCGATCCCGTCGATGCGGACCTTGAGCGCGTATTCGAGATCGTAGATCTGCGCGAGCAGGTCGCGGGCGACCAGCACGCGATTGTGCCTGAGTGCGATCCGCAGCGCGAGGCGCTTGTCGTCGAGCCGGTCGAGCACCATGGGAACCACGCAGGCATAGGGCGTGGCGGCGACATCGGTGACGCTCTTGCTCGCGGCGGCCTTGGTGGCGAGGCGTACCAGCTCCCATGACGTCTTCAGGCGCCGGGCCACCAGCGCCAGTGCAAAGGGCAGCGCTTCGGTGTGCGATTTCCCGAAGGCGTCGAGCTGCGCGGTGATCCTGGCGACCTGGCCATCGTCGAATTTCGAGATAGTTTGGGGCAGCTTCTCGTTGAATTTCGGCAGCGCGGCGCCGGCGCGCAGCACTTGCAGCATCTTTCTCACGTCGTCGAAGGCGGTGCGCGAGGCCGTGTATTGTGCGAGCTTGCTCCGTGCGAGTTCGGTGCCCTCCGCGGAGGCGAGGGTGTTCTCGAGGACCTTGACGACCTTGGTCTGGAAGGTGGCCGCGATCTTCAGCACCTCCTTCGGATTGTTGGCAGCAACCTGGTCGTTGATCGCCTTGGTATAATCGCGTGCCATGGTCGGCAGCAGGTCGCGGCAGATCCACTCCCAGATCGGGGTCAGCGTGTTGCGCGAGATTCGTCCCGCATTGGTGTGCTCGGGCGCGCCGTCCATGAGGAACAGTTCGAGCGGCGCGAAGAAATAGCGCGAGGGATTGGTGGCGCGTGCCTGGTTCGATCCCTTGCGGAACTCGGCGCGTAGCCGGGCCTGGATGTCGGCCGAGCCCGGCATGTCGATGCCGCACAGCTCCAACCGCTCAAGCTCGCTGAGCAGACACTCCCGCGACAGCGGCGTCAGCCTCTGCAAGAACTCCCACAGCCGATTAATCTCGTTCATGGCACGCAATCTTCCGCAGCGTTTCCTGCAGGCCGTGTGGCCCCCATGCGTGGAGGCATTCGCGCGCTCTCAACCGTGGCTAAGAGAAGCAAGTTGCCGTTAATTAATCCGTAAAGTCCGGGGTTGAGCGTGGGCCCGGCTGGATCGGCCGTTAAGGATACCCGCCCGATTGCCTAGCAATTGGGCAAATCCATCAACCATTGCATAGCCGGGGTCGGCGTCTCGCAAGCACAAATTGTGCCCGCGCCGGTGTTTCAGCACAAAGCTGCCAAAATTACCGTAGTCTTACGGAGCAAAAAGTTAACCACAGACCGCCCCCGGTTCCGCTAAACGATTCGTATGGGGCACGAGGATGATACGGCTGCCGATTCGCGGCCGTCGGGATGGTACGAAAGCGGCGCTTCTCCGCATGAAGAGCTCGATCTCGTCCGGCTGAACGCCGCCCGCGCCAAGGCCGCCGACGAGATGGCTGCCGCGATCGCCCGCGAACTCAACGGTCCCCTGACCGCACTCCTGCTCTACATGGGCGAGATCAAGCATCACAGCGATCAGCTCTCGCCGGCCTCCGGCGACCGTGCGTATTTGCAGCGGGTGGTGGAGAATGCGCTGACGCAGACCGAGCGCGTTTGCAGCCTGGTCAAGCAGCTAGCCGGTCCACTGAAGAATGCACTGCCCGTGCCGGCTGCGCCCGAGGATGTCGAGTCGAAGGCGAGCCGGTCGTCGCAGGCGTCCCGCAGCATTGCTGGACCCGCGTTCTCCGGCGTGTCGGGCCAGAAGCGTCTGACCAAGCGCGAGCGCGAGGTGCTGCGGCTGATCAGCGAAGGCTATTCGAACAAGCAGGGTGCGTTGCGGATGCAGATCAGCCCGCGCACGTTCGAGAGCCATCGGGCCGAGGCCATGCGCAAGCTCGGCGCGCGCAACACGGCGGATCTCGTCCGCGCCGCGCTGCTGCATTCGATCGATTGAGGCGGTTGTCTGCGCCGCCGGGCGCCGCGGCGGAAGGTCAGCCCGATGGCGCTCAGAAATAATCTTCGGCGAAAGGGCGCCCGCGCAGGCTGGGCCGCTGCGGCTTGGCCTCTTCCTTCGGCGCACTCGGGATGATGGTGATGATCCACCGCGGGGGCACGCTGGACTCCTGCTCCAGCACCGAACGCACGAAACCGGTCACCGTCGACCCGCCCGTTTTCACGGTCGCCGTCCGGCCGTTGAACTGCGCGATGCGGAAGCGACGGACCTCCTTCTGGTCCGCAGTCTCGTAGGTGAACATGGAAACCCTCCTGGTTTCCGCGACTATCGCCATCTATGATTAGCCAGGTATGAAAATCCCAAACCGTAGAAGTACGGCGGGTTTGCACGCTGGGTGGCTAGCCAGGCTGCTCCTGCGCCAGCGCGGCGGCGTAGGCTAGATCCATTTGCGCGATGAGATCGCCGAACCCATCGTCGCTGAGCGCCGCCGCGCTACGCTCCAGCGCCAGTGCCAGCGCCGCGAGGCGGAGATAGCCGAATGACCTCGCCGTGCTCTTCAGCGAATGCGCTTCGCGCTCGATCCTGGCACGGTGCGCAGCGGGCGCGAGCGTGCGGAACAGTTTTAGCCGCGCGGAAGTATCGCTCCAGAACACGGCGCGCACTTCGCGGGCGCCGTCCTCGCCGATCTCGCGCACGAGCGCATCGAACGCGGTCGGCTCGCGCAGAGGCTCGGTGTCGAGGTCGTGCGACGTGGTCGCGAATGTGGCTTCAAGCACGGTTTTGTCTGTTCCGGTCGCGGTTGGATGCGCGGCCCACAACGGGCGCGGCGCTTCCTGCTGTCTACGACACGGGAATTTCAGTTCCGGTAGCAACACAGTTGGTGTTTGCAGGCCATTGTTAGCCGCCAGTTTACCAAAGGCCGCTGGTGCCGATCATCTGCCCAGCAGTCTGTCGTACTGAGCCTTCACCGTGCCGTAGCACTCGCACGCCGTCTGGCGTAGCCCCTCCAGATTGAGGATCTGGATGTGTCCGCGGCTGTATTGGATGAAATTTGCGTGCTGCAAGCTGTTGGCGACAAGCGATACACTGTTGCGCCGCGCACCGATCATCTGCGCCAGCGCCTCCTGCGTCAGCAGCAGCCGGTGGTCTCCCGACAGATCGTGGGTGTGTAGCAGGCATCGCGACAGCCGCGCTTCGACGGGGTGAGCGGCGTTGCAGCCCGCGGTCTGCTGCACCTGGGCATAGACCGCCAGTCCATGGCGGGTCAGCAGCGACCGCAGGGTGCTGCTCTGGTCGGCCGCGGCGCGCAACCTGTCGAGATCCATCGTGGATGCGACGCCAGGCAGCAGGACTATCGCGGTGTTCAGCGCGTATGGCTCACCCATCGTCGACAGCGTTCCGAGCAGGCTGTCGCGCCCGATCATGGCGACCTGGACATGCTCTCCCTTGGCGAGCTTCACGACCAGCGAAATGACGCCGCGGTGAGGAAAGTAGGCGCGCCTGAGGACTTCGCCGGTCTCGACCAGAACGGCGTCGTGCGGCAGATCGACCGTGCGCAGGTGGGCACGGATCAATTCATAGTCGTCTGCCGACAGCGCGGAAAGGAAACCGTTGGATGGGCGCCCCATCGTTTCCAAAAGCTGCCTCCGTTTCTTCCGCCGAAGAATCCGTGACGCGAAGTCCCCGCCTTATTCCGCTGCACGTGCAAGTTCCACCATGGTCCGGCCGGGATATATTGGCAATTGGTACAAAGTGTCCGTGTATGCACAGGCTGTCGATTGATACGGCGTCGTTGCGCGTCCGCATGAGACCGGATGGTGTGTCATGCTCTTCGCTGCCCTGGTCCGTGATGCTCCCTTGGCCACGAAATGGCAATCGCAGGGTGTCATGTCCAGCGAGAGGTGGATATGCCGCAACGCAAAGCCAGCCTCATCTAGGACAGTTTCTCTCACCATTCGAATCCCTGACAAAACAGCCCACCGGCGGGGCAATCGGGTGCCGCAAGCCATTCGTCATATGGTTGCATGAATTAATAGATAACAACAAGGGTTGTGTACCTCATATGCCCGCTAAACGGCAGACAGCTTGTCGCATGTTCGGCGGGAAAAGCGTGGCGCCCCAATTGGCTTTCGCGCGTCGCTAGTTCCTGTGCGCATGCGCAGGAAAAAGCTGCAATGGCGCTTCATGCCGGCGAAACACAGCAAGCTCGCTACTCCGTGTGATGTCAGTCTTTGAACGATGCTCGAGATCCGCGCCGCCCGTTGCTTGCGCAAGCTCTTCGCGCCGGAAGCGTTGCTCACTGTCATCAACGAGTGCCTGATGCAATGTGACATCGGGGGCTCCATTGCGAGCACGCCTGCGTTAATGCGTCATTGCCGGTCGTGCGCTCGCGGTAAGCATTGGTTTACTGCCCCGGGCAGATAGCGCGGCGCCTCTTCGCCTGGAGCGTCTCTCGAATGCAACGCCGATTGCGCGCGATTTGAGTCAACTCGTGCGAGCAGCGCACATCGTCATTCACGACCGCTGCTTTCGCGCGCGCAGCATACAGTTGTTAGCGGCGCCTTTACCGAACCCGTCACCTCCGCAAAAGTCTGCCGCTGGCGGCTCGACAACGTCGCGCCGCGCAGGGGAAGGCAGGACTTGTATTCAATATCCGTATTAGCACGGAGGATGAAATTAACGGGACCGTGAAATGGGATGTCTAACGATCCAGGAGAGGGCTTCCGCCGATCCTTAAGCGCGGCTCGAGCATCGTCAGCGATACCCTCCGCTTGGAAGGTGCCGGTCTCGAAACGCCTAGCGGCGGACGGGATCAAGGGCCGACAAGCCGGCCACGAAAGTCCAGGTTAGTAAGGCGTACC
>NZ_JALGCN010000043.1:0-28750 GCF_038085055.1 Bradyrhizobium sp. ISRA442 | reverse complement strand
AGCAATTGTGAACATACCCGGCTGAAAGCAATCTTCTGTTCGCTTCTAGACATTGCCTATTTTTATGATCAGAAACAGCAAAATCTTGCGCGACGAACTAGCGAACTAGCGTGGCCTTTCGACGAACCGATCATCCTGCCGAGCAGGGGTTGATGACGAATGCCGCTAAGCTAATTTCTGCTTGTCCTATGCGGCTATCGCCCCCCTGGTGGCATCCGCATCCTGGCGGAATAGCGCGCGGGCTAGAGCGGCCCCAGCCGGCTGAGGATTAAGAGAGGAGAGTGAGGCCGGGGCCGCTCCCTGGAGGTGCTTGATCTCTGGCACAGAGCCAAGCGCTTCGAGCCTATTCACACCTTAGGGCACCGTTCTGGTCGTTCGAGCACACTGGCGATGTCAATTCGGTCGGACTGAGGCAGGCTTGCCGTCTGCTAACGCCCCTTCTTGGCTTTTGGATCGTTCACAGTCGCCCCGGGACTTGCCGAACTTGGGCTGCTAGACGCACCCTGACCAGTGGTAGCAGCTGGCGAATCACCGCCGCCTCCGGCTCCGGCAGCGCCGCCGGCTCCTCCCGCTCCGCCGTCACCCGAGCCAGCTCCCGCGCCGGCGCCACCCGCGCCGCCGGCGCCGCCAGCACCAGCGCCGGCTCCTCCGCCTTGCGCCGACGCCGCAGCAATGGACCCAAACACCAAGGCAGCTGCCAAGACAATCTTTGCAATTTTCATGTCGTGTCTCCTTGCTGAAGTTTGCATGCAAACCGAGCCCCGCCACGATCGTTCCTGTATGGCGCGCCACATCCAGCTACACATGAGCGCAAGGTCGATGCCCAACACTTCCAGAGTTCGAGCGGCGCTACTGTTTGTCGCGACGCGGCCGCAGGAGACTTTGCGGTCTTGTGCTTGCGGCGAGGGCGCCATTTGCTAGCCTCAGCGCGGCCCCCTCACAAATGTGAAAATTCAGCGCCACTAGTTGTCGGGTAACGTCCCAGGCGATCAGAATTGTTCCAGACCCTCCTCAATCACTCGCGGGTCATCGAGAACAAGCTCTTGAGACTGATGCGGATCAGTGCCGGAAGCGAGCTGTAGGTTCCTGACGACGTGCTTCCGCTGACGCAGGAGGCACTTGCCCAATTGCTCGGGGTGCGGCAGACGACGGTGACGCTGACGATGAGCAAGCTTCGCGCAGCGTGGCCATCAGGTCCGACCGGCGCGACTTCGTCGAGGTCCGCGCAGGATCGATCGCATGTCCTGCCAGGAATTGTCCGCGCCGCGACTTGCCCATGCGCTGTTCCCGGAGAGCTCCTTCGTCGGCTCCGGTCCGGCTGCCTCACGCAGCCGTCGAACAGCATAGAAACGAATGCGCTACTGACGTGTCTTGCCGAGATTGCCCGCGCACGATGGCAGCATCAGCCAGGTCGCCCTGAACTGGCTGTTGGCGCGCGACAGTCACGTGATCCCCATCCCCGGCGCGACCAAACCTCATCACGCCAGGACCAATCTCGATTCACGCGCCTGTATGAGACCGAGTTCGACGCGATCGACCGAGCTTCAGCAAAGCTTGGAAAATGAATCCGGTGCCCATCAAACCCCTCAGTGGGGCGCGTGGAGGCGCTCTTGCGGAAACCTGACCGTGCGAACTCGCGCGGACGCCCGACCTTCCGAACCGATCCGGCCAGTCGAGCCGTCGACGACGGCTCCAGGCTCGGCCGCTCGTATCGGAACGTATCCCGCGCCACCGCGAAAGACGGTTGCGGATCGTTCGTCTGCGATGGCTGCCGCCCCATCCTCCGACCGAGAAATCGCCCGACCGGTCAGCCGGCCAGCACGCCCCGAAGGGTCCGGCTCGAGCTGAGAAGACAACCGACGCCCGGCGCCAGCAGCAGCACGCCGAGCCAGGTTGCCGTCCACCCCGGCCCGTCGTCGCCCGCCTCGGCGATGGGAACGGCGACCGCGGTCGCCGGAGGTACAGAGGCGGCAACCGCGTCGCTGGCGGTCGGCGCGGCCGCCAGAAGCGTCTCCACGTCGACTTGGTGCGGCGTGGGATTGTCGCGCGTGAGCTGATCGGTCGCGGGTTTGGTGATATCGGGTGCCGGTGGCACGAGCGCCGTGGCCCCCGAAGCGGGGACGGGACTGGCATCGACCACCTTGAGTTCGAGCGCGGGCGGCGTCGGCCGGGGCGTTTCCGCCGACGCGGAGCGCAACAACTCCGCGCGCGCATCCACGACCGCCTTTTGCGCGGCGTGGCGCCGTTTTCCTTGGGAGCGGCGACCTGTTTCGCAGCGCGGTGACGAACCGACTTCTTTGCCATCGGGGTCCCCTCGGCGGCCAGGAACCAGCATTTGCGGTTGCCATCGAAACGATAGACCCAGTGCTGGCCCTCGGCCGGCGATTTCCCGGGCTGCGGCAAACATTCCTTTTCGGCGGGCGCCGGCGCGGTGGCTTCCACAGGAGCGGCTTGGCCAAAGAAGGCGGCGAAGGGATTCGAAGACGCAGGCGACGTCGAGCCACCTGTGAGAAGGAGAAAAGCGGCGAAGCAAAATCACAAAGGACCGGACATGAAACCCCCGGCGTTGCGCCCCGCCCAGCCACGACCTTTGGCCGCGTTCTGGGTCGCAATGCGACTCAAATCCGGCAACGCTGAGATTCATTCTGGCCTGGAACCGGGATCCCGGCTCGAATTCAGCCAGCCTGCGGCGCTTTGCTTACCTTCGGCCGCTCGGTCGGTCTCGCCACCGGCGATTCTGGCAAGTCAAAAAAGCGATCCGAAATCGGCGATGTTCCGGACGATCTGGGCGTTGTGAAGTTCAATTACTTCTGCAATGACCGCCTCCACATGCGCGGTCGGCGCGCCGTTCCTGCAGCAACAGACGAAAGCTATTCGCGCCGCGCATCAGCCCTGACGCCGTCGGGTGTAACCTCGTAGTCCTCGCCGCGATGCCTGAGCCAGCCTGCCTTGACCATCGCAATGGCTATCTCCTCACTGCATAAACGGTGGGTGCTGCCGGGGGAATACAGATTGCCATTGTGCGCAATCAGACGGCCGTACAGGTGCGCCTGCCTTAACACTTTGCGCATTCCGGGCGAGGGCTTGACCATAGCGGCTATCAAACTCGGGGTTGCCCGTATTTCGTTCCGGTAAGCTTATTGTAGCGCGTTGCCGACGACGGGGAAATCCCACGGTCTCCGGCGGAGAGATGTGCCAGGGGCGTGGGCGCACCTAATCAACAGTTCTAAAATGGAAGTTCTGCAGGCTCTGAAGTGCACCGCGGCCGGCTTGATCCTCGCGCTCGATAGCCGCGATGGCGAAATTCGCTAATGCCAACTTCCTTCGCTCACCCCGGCTATAAATTTCAGCGACATGCTCGATTGACAGTTCGCTTGCGGCGGCCCCAAAAATCCCGACCATGCCGATGAGGTCCAACGAAGTCGGCTTTACGGCCCAGGATGAGCAGCATCTTGGCGGACTGCGCGGAGATGTACTCCGTAGTGAAGCATCCAATCGACGCGAACAATCGTCACCGCGCGCGGTTAAGGAACGGCCGTCCCTTGCGATCGTTGACGGGACATCAGAACTTCCAGGAGATAGTCATGGACTGGAACCGAATCGAAGGCAATTGGAAGCAATTCAAAGGTGCGGCCAGGGAGAAATGGGGCAAGCTTACTGACGACGACCTCGACACGATCGAGGGTCACCGCGAACAGCTGGAGGGCAAGCTGCAACAACGTTACGGCATGGCCAAGGACCAGATCCGTAAGGACGTCGATGACTGGCTCAAGTCGCTACACTAGCGGCTATGCTCGAAAAGCCGCGGCTCAACGCCGCGGCTTTTCATGTCGAAGTCACTGCAATTGCGGCTTTAGACTACAAGTGCAGCCATAACGTAGCACCGTCCGTCGATTGGTGGCCGCATGAGGTCCGACTGGCTGTCTACACCTGCATCCGCTAGTAATCCGGTCGTTGGTTGGACGGAAATTGCCGCTCGTCGCGGTTCATCTTGCTCGAACTCACCATCCAATCTGGTAGCGGCGCCCCGTCGCGATGCCTGCCGCCTGCGGAGGCCGCAGCCCACGCAGCGGCTGCTCCAGCAGCGTGGCAGCCGCGATCGAAAAAGCCACTATGATCGAGCTGCGACGCGAGCGGGCAATGGCCGCCTTGGAGTCCGCAATGATGCATCGACCCGCCGCTCGGACTCTTGTAGCGACAGCCCGGCGGTCGCGGCGACCTGTTGGACCAGATAGGCCCGGTCGTCATTGCTGACGCCATTATGGCTCGACGACATCATTAGAATGCGCTCCGCTTCTGCGCGTTCTGCACCCATGTCGACATTGGGCCGTCGCGCAGAACGAAACAGCTTATCGAGCTCATAGCTCAAGAGCGGTTCGGCGACGGTGGTATTTGCGGTCCGCGTTTGCGTCGCCAACCAATTGACGGTCGAGGCTCCGATCAATGACGCCAGGGCCGCCAAGTAGTACCGCCAGCGCCCAGGAAGCGAGACCGTGCAGCCCATCACGTCGTTCCACCTCTTCGCTTGCTGCCGTTGCGCCGGCGCGGCCTGCGATATAGCCGCCCAAGCCGAAGCTGATCATTGCCTGCAGGCTCAGATTGATGCCCGAAAGTAGCGCGAGCGCGGCCGATGCACCACGCCACGTCGGCGAGATCGAGGTGACACCAAGCCCAACCGCAACACCGAAACTGACAAGAATGAATGAAAGAGCGGCAGCGGTAAGCGCACCGACGACAACAGGCGTCCATCGAACATAGCGCCCATCTTCACTGGACGAAAAGATGGTTTCCACGGTCATGTCAGCCGTCCCTAGCGAAGACCGAAGAACGAAAGAATGGCCGAGGTGACGACGATCAGGCCGATAAGATAAATCAGCTGGTACATACGAACCCTCCTCGTCGGGTCCCTGCGCCGAAGACAATTGGCACTGTGTTAGGAAGATTCCTCCTCAGCGCGGTCGAAGACCCTCTCGTTCTTTCGAGGAAAACCGAATGCCGAAGAACAAGTGCCGAAGAACAGTTGGCGGCGCTGGCCAGCCTTAGGGGTCAGCGGCCGAGCCATGGCCGACCGGCCCGTGCCCACACTGACTGCCGCCGCGACCGCGGGAGAGCTGGTTGCTCTAATACGGCGATGTCCGGGGTCGGCGGCATTTGGCTTGCGCGCCGCCAATCGAGTCAATAGTGCGCCATGGCAATTGCGCTGCCCGCATCTATCCCGGATGAGAAGCGCGGTGACATGCACCGCAGGCACAGCGCCCGACCTTCGAGAGCCAGCGACGTCTGATGTCGCACGGCAGGAACTGCTCGCAATTCGCCGCGTTAGCTCGTACCCCAAACAACGGCGCGAGGCGCGCGATGTTGTCAACAATCCTCGTTATCATTTTGATCCTGTTGTTGATTGGAGCATTGCCAACGTGGCCTTACAGCGCTGGCTGGGGCTACTATCCCGGCGGCGGAATTGGCTTGATCCTCATTATCGTGGTCGTTTTAGCGCTCGCTGGGCGCATTTGAATACTTGGCTGCTGCGAGCCCACACCCGCCGTTCGCTGACCGAAGGCAGGCCGGGGCGGGCATTGCCGGAACGGCGCGCGCCGCACAGAAACGTCCTCCTCGGCCTCAGAGGAATGTCCCCGGAATACCGTTTATTTGGCTTCTTCGGCGCGAGTGAGGTCATTTCGGGAGGCAAAGCTCAGGCGCAGGTACGCCGGCCGATAGCTGCGCCTGTGGCAATGACTGGCTAAGGTTTATGCGCCCCCGGTTAGCCTTAAAAGATCCCGCAAAAGGCAGCTTAGAGTCTGCCCTCGCACGGGAGCTCGGTTTAGCCCTCAGCTTGGTTTAGCCCTCAATGATGTAAACAAATTTCGTGCGTCTCCGGCTTCACTACTATGTACTCGCCTTTGACCAGGATGACCTCATAGCCGCGCCACCGAAAGGCTGACGTTCACGTTGCTGGCTTTCTCGATCTCTTCCGACTTGATCGCTGAGAATCTCGGTGGGCTTTTCGGCCGCGGGCCAGCGGTCGCTGCGCCCGTCGTTGTCTGCGACCGGCTGGTGTCGGTGCGCCTTTCCGCGTTTCCATGCCGCCCTTCTCGCGGCTTTCGGTGGCGGTGCCGCCGCTCTTCTCGCGTGTTTCACCGACGGTGCCGCCCTTCTCGCGACCCTCGGTCTTCATGTCCTTGCCCTTGGTCTCATGCTCGGTACGCTCTTGGACTTCTGACCCGGGGCAGTGTCTTGCGCACTCTTGCCGCTGGCGCTCGGCTGTCCCTTCTCGCGTTCCTCGCCTTCATGTTATCGGATTCCGGCCCCTTCGTGTCCGGCTGTCCTTTCTTGGATTCCGCGCCTTTCATCTTGTCGGATTCCGCACCCTTCATGCCGGATGCTTCACCCTTGATGGGATGCTCAGTACCCTTCATGCTGCCGCTATCACGGTCCATGGCGCCGGACGAAGCGCCCCCGGAGGGTGTGCTGTGCTGTGTCGTGGCGCCGGGCTGCTCCTTGCTGATGCCGGCGACTTGCGCCTTCGCAAGGCCCGTTCCGGCAAACAGGGCTGCAGCCGCGACTGTAATCAACAGGCGGTTGGTCATCTGATTGACTCCTCAGTCCGCGCTGCCCGCGTCGAAAAGAGGAGAGAGATTTCCTCGTGCCGTCAGCTTTGTCGTGGTAGACCCGACACGGCGGTCGTAGCCGGTTGATCCAGCCTGCAGCGCTTCAACGCCCGAGCCGCTTCTCGACTCGCTTCCGACTACTGCCAACCTTCTTGACCGCCTTCTTCACCGCTGCCCCGGACTTGCGAGTTTTCTTCGCTTCGTACCGAACCTCATAGTCCTCTCTCCCCGCTACTAGCGCACGGTCCTGGTTGCGCCCTCGGATCGTCTGCTTTTCCGATCGTGCCATGTCGAACTCCTCCCTCCGTTGCGTAACGCGACATCAGTCCACAATGTGGCCGATAGGAACGTTATCTGCGGCTCGGCCTTGCAAGCCCATGATAGTTCTCTAGCCAGGACCGCTCCGCGAACGGCGGCTCCTACGGCTCCTTGGTCGAGACGGCGAGCTTGTACTTAGCCTCGTAGCGACCCGCTCTGCTTCAAGACTTTGGTGCGGGGCCACGGTAGATCGGCAATTGGCTGATGAAGGGCGGCTCTAACGGCGCTTCTCACCGGTAACGGCATCCACAGCTGAGTTGGTGCCGTTGTGGTCACTCGTTATTCCGTTATGTTCGGAATGAGAGGGCGCGCGGCCTACCGTTCCAGAACTCTCGGCCACATACTCCGCCCAGAGCTGCAGCATCATTTTCTTCACCTCGTCGGCGTCATAAGCGTCCATGTCGCCCTGCGGAGCGCACAGGCGGCCTTGGCGAAACGTTCCCGTGTACCTGTTAATTGGGCTTGGCACGAAGCGCGAGTCGGTGGGCTTATGTAGAATGCCGTCCGGCGTTATGTTGAACTGATCGCGCCTAACCAGAATGTGCGTCATCTTTCGAGCGGATGCTCCCACGGCGATGGAGGCCGTTGTTGTCTCCCTCTAACATTTCCTTCGCGAGAATAACTTCTTTCTCTCGAAAATGTTCTGAGAAACACGGCGAGCGGACGCGGGCCAGCGAAATGGAATTCAGCAATCTCTACCCCGCATCAAAATCGGGTAGAAGTCGGCCTGCTCCCGACGGACGCCACATTGCGGCGAGCACGCATCAGGCGCTTTTTCAAGCTCGTCGAGATCGGCTGCCGGCAGATTGCAACTGACAGATTACGCGCCGCGAAAGACGAACTCAACCATCGAGCGGTCGATCTGCGCTGATCGCCCTCTTTGCTTTGGGATTGCCGGTCTACCTCGGCACACTACGGGCTATACTTGGTCCCATGCGAGGGCCGATCTTGGCACGGTCTCTCCCATCCACCGTTAACGCCAGAATAGCGCGAGCAGAAGGATGACCGGAAGAGGAATACCCAGCAACCACAATAGAACGCCTCTGCCAAATGTCATGGCGTCTAGCCTCCTATAGCCTTTCTACGAACCAAAACCCAGAAGCCACCGAGGGTTCCTACAGCAGGAACGGAAGATTTGACGGCGCGTTGCAACAGCGATGTAAGTCATGGAGGAGCTCGCTATGGCCTCTCGTACAGTACCCAACGTGTTCTTCGGTTGGACATGGTCGGCCGTACTGGCCGGCGTGTTTACTTCGTTGGTGGTCCAAATTTTGCTGACGATGCTCGGCTTTGGCATTGGTCTGCTCGCGATCGACATTCCCACGGCTTCCTCGGCGCCCGCTGGTGCAGGCTGGGCCGCCTTCGTGTGGTGGGCGGTGTCGGGGATCATCGCCGCATTCATTGGTGGCGCCGTCGCCGCAGCTAATTCGCCAGACCAGACGGGCCTCGGTCGGGTCGGACATGCATTGGCCGCTTGGGCAGTCGCGACCGTCGTCGTGGCGGCCGCGGCAGCCATGATGCCAGCCTCAGCTACCAGCATTGCCAGCAACCTGGTTGGCCCGTCAAATGCAGCGAGCGCCCGCGTCGCGTACTGGTCGAACAATACGGGGCGCGAGACCGTCGGATCGACGACGAGACCTGTAACGCCCGCCCAGATTGATGAAGCCCGCAAACATTTCGCATATGTGATGTTTGCAAGCTTCTGCGCGCTTCTTCTTGGTGCAGGAGCGGCCTATGCCGCCGGAATGGCGACCACGAGCCAAGCTGTCAAGGAAACGGTACGGTGACGGACGGTAACAACGTAGCGCATGGCCGCTGCGCCCGGTCTGCTTTTCTTGGATTTGCCATGGTGCCCTCTTTGCCTTGGCGCAACGCGACGGGGATCTACCAGTCTCATTGATAAATTGGTTGACTACCTCTTGAACCTTCCTAGTCAGACCGAATTTTAATAATGGAGCAGGTTCATGAATGGGAATTTGTCCATGAGGCGCCGGTTCAAACCAAAAGCTTCACTTAGGGCTCGGCTTGCCCAAGAAGCACGTCAGTTGCGCGACGAAGCCGAGACCCATCCACCAGGACACAAGCGAGACAGTCTGCTTAGGAAAGCCTCCCAGAATGAAAATACGTCTTGCCTGGCCGACTGGCTGCTCACTGGGTCTAAAGCCTCCCCCCTCGGATAAAGGTGCCGCTTTCCTGGTCGCTTTCGCACGCAGGCTCACTCGAAGTGTAGAGCTCCGATCTTTTCGCAAGTTGGAATAGCCACTCGATCGTAAGCCGCGGGCGTCGGGCAAAGGGGGCCGCCGCCACGCTGGGCGCAATGCGCATCAGATCATCTCAATAGGAAACGAAGTTTCGATTTTCGCATTGCGTGAATGCCGATTCCCCCGCCGTTTGCCGGCATGCTGTCTGCGCGAGCAGCCGGTCTTTCTTGGTCTCATAGCGGACTTCGTAGCTGCCGGCGCCGAGGGCGCGGGTCTTGTTTGCGGCCTCGGCTAGGTTGCTCCTTCGCTTTGAGAACGCGCCGCTTGACCTATCGCGCTGCGGCCCCACCAGAGCGTGGCCTGGCTCGCCGGGCGGAGGCTGGGACTCCCGAAGCAATAATCCTAGCAAAGCGCAACCCTCTTAGACATCGTCAAGTGGATTGGCTTTTCCAGATTTGCAGCCGGCCATAAGGCCGTCTCAGTCGGCGGCCGCCATGGCCCGGAACCCTATCTTCCTTTTTCCGCTTATTCTTGAGCGCCACGAGCCGATGAGAGCTACTCACCATGATCGACGACCTCTGGTACAAGAACGGCGTTTTCTATTGCCTTTCCGTCGGCACCTATATGGATGCCAATGGCGACGGCGTCGGCGATTTCAAGGGTCTGTTGCGACGGCTAGATTATCTGCACGGGCTAGGCATCACCGCAATCTGGCTGATGCCATTCCAACCTTCGCCCGGCCGAGACGACGGCTACGACATCTCGGACTACTACGGCGTCGATCCGCGCTACGGTACGCTCGGCGACTTCGTCGAGTTCACCCATGGCTGCCGGCAACGCGGCATCCGCGTCATCATCGATCTTGTTGTCAACCACACGTCCGATCAACATTCATGGTTTCACGAGGCGCGGCATCACAAGCATTCGCCCTATCGCGACTGGTACATCTGGTCCGACAAGAAACCTGCAAATGCTGGCAAGGGCATGGTGTTTCCCGGCGTGCAGAAATCAACCTGGACGCGCGATAAGGAAGCTGGCGCCTGGTACTTCCACCGCTTCTACGATTTCCAGCCCGATCTCAACACCTCGAACCCGTATGTGCAGGCCGAGATCCTAAAGATCATGGGCTTCTGGATTCAGCTTGGCGTCTCCGGCTTCCGCATGGACGCCGTTCCGTTCGTGATCGCGACCAAAGGACCAAAGGTGCGAAAACCCGTCGAGCAGTATGACATGCTGCGCGCGTTCCGCGAATTCCTGCAATGGCGGCAGGGAAACGCCATCATCCTTGCGGAAGCCAATGTGCTGCCGAAAACCGACATGGAATATTTCGGACGCGACGGCGACCGCATGCACATGATGTTCAATTTTCACGTCAACCAGCATCTATTCTACGCACTGGCGTCCGCGGATAGCGGCCCGCTGGCTAAGGCGCTGGCTGCGACCAAGCCTCGGCCCGCGACCGCGCAATGGGGGCTGTTCCTGCGCAACCATGACGAACTCGATCTGGGACGGCTGACCAAAGCGCAGCGCGACGCCGTGTTCAAGGCGTTCGGCCCCGACAAGAGCATGCAGCTTTACGACCGCGGCATCCGGCGCCGGCTCGCGCCAATGCTCGGCGGCGACCGGCGGAGGCTGGAGCTTGCCTACAGCCTGATGTGCACGCTGCCGGGGACGCCGGTGATCCGCTACGGCGACGAGCTCGCGATGGGAGACAATCTCGACCTGCCTCAGCGCGGCTGCGCCCGCACCCCGATGCAATGGTCGACCGAACCACATGCCGGCTTCACCGAAAGCGACCGGCCGTGCGTGCCTGTCATCGATACTGGCCCCTACGGCTACGGGCACGTCAATGCCGCCAAGCAACGCCGCGACCCCAACTCGATGCTGAACTGGATGGAGCGCATCATCCGGATGCGCAAGGAAGTCCCAGAGGTCGGTTGGGGCGATTTCAAGGTGATCGCGACGCGCGATTCTTCCGTGCTGGTGATCCGCTATGACTGGCGCAACAACTCGGTGCTATTCGTGCATAACCTCGACGAGACACCGCGCGAAATCTCTTTTTCGACCGGGCTTGCCCGCCACACCGGAAAACTCTTGGTCAATCTTCTGGCCGAGGACCACAGCCAAGCCGATGGGCACGGGCGTCACCGGCTCGTCCTCGAACCCTACGGCTACCGCTGGTTCCGTGTCGGAGGCTTGGACTATCTGCTGAAGCGCAGTGATATCGACAAGTAGAAGACCATGAGCAGGTCGAGCGATTCCGCGTGAGCATCATGGTCTCACGATCTCCAAAGATGCGAAAACGCGGCATCGGCCGGATGGCGCCGAGGAAGCAAGGCCTGAGCGAAAAAGATGATTCGTGCGTTCCAGGCCGAGAAGGAGGCGCGACACCGTGCAGATGTTACAGCTGCGCAGGGGTATCCTTTCACCAAGCGCGCCCTCAAAGGAGGATCCGCGAGATGCTGGCTGCGGGAGACGTAGCGGTCGGCGCTACTTGAACTGCGCCTGTTGCGGTAATCTAAAGCGATGCTGCTGGGTTTGGCGGCCTGCGCCGTAGCCGGTCCAGAACCGCAGCAATCGTTCGGTGAGCGCGCCGATGGCAAGGCCGGTCACGACGTCGCTCATCCAATGTGCGAGCAGTACGACGCGCGTAAGCACAAGTCCGACGCCACCTGCCCAGACCAGATTGCGTTTGGCAGGCGGCAGCACGGTCGCAGCCGAGGCCAAAGCACCGACGTGGACGGCGTGGCCGGAGGGAAAAGCATCCAAGCGCTTGCCGGAGACCGGCACGCCGTGAAGGTGGCCGCGGACCATCACGCGATCGGGCCGTTCCTGATCGAAGATGGTTTTCAACAGATGGGGAATGATGGTCGCGGAAATGGTGACCAGCAGGATGTGGTCGCTGTCGCTGCGGGTGCGCGAGTCCTTGGTTCGACAATACAGCCACCAACCTGTCGCAAGCGCACAGAGGACATGTTCGTCGGCGCCATAAGTGAGGGCTTGCGCAACCGCTTCGGCCTTTGGGTTGGTGTGTTCCGAGACGGCATGTGCGATTTCAATGTCTGCCCGGGTCGGCTGCACCCGATACAGTGCCATCAGCAACACTCCTTCGACGAACAATAAACCTTGAATGAGCGGCGATCGTTCCAGCGTTTCGAACCTGCCAGCCTGCTGTTTGGCGATTGCCTGATCGCGACAAGAGACAAGCCCATGAACACATCGACCCTAGTGACGGCGTTGGCCATCGCCCTCACCTCCACTTTGCACAATGACGCGCCATCGCTGTTCGAGCGCGACGTAAGGTGACAACGAAGGAATGGGCCGGTAAGAGGTTGCGCACGCTGGAGCATCCCCTCGTGATGGTTCCAGGCGATGGACAAGAACTGGAAGCATCAAGTCTTCCGCATCGCGCCGGTCCATCGCACCGCCAGGGGTAGGGCGTACCAGAAGCCGATCAACACGGCGAAGCTCGCCGCCGCATAAGCTACGCTGGCGAACTTGTCCTCGGTGATCTTGCCGAGCACGACATAGCTTTCCGCGGCGATGCCGGCCGCCAGGAACAATGGTGCCGTCGCCACGAAAGCTGATGCGGCGCGAAGAAAGCTTTCGGAGTCCGCGCCGTCGAAGGAGAGGCGATGCAACGCCGCCGGCGTCATCAACAGTATGACGTTGAGAGCGACAAAGCCGAGCGCGATCGCGTGCACGATCTTTGCGCCCTGCGGAAGCTCGGCAAATCCTGCGGTTAGCATGGCAATGAACTGAAACCCGAACAGCGCCTGTGCCCCGGGGATGATGACCCGTGCTTCGGTCAGGACCTGCTCGACCTTGGTGGCGAGCGGTGTATTCGCTTTCACCTCTGGCATGGCGACCTTCTCCTGATGCAACATCTCTAACCCGAACCAGGCGAACGCCGAGATCAGCGTCAGCGCAGCGCCGCACATGATACCGGTGAGCCAGCCAAAATGCTGCTCGAGCACCACATAGCCGGCAAGACCGAGGCTGAGCGAAAACGGCATCAGCCCGGAGGTCGCGTAGAATGATGTCGCGCGAACGAGCCGTTTCGACGATGAACCCTTTTCTACGAACCGATGCTCCATGGATGGGATAATCAGCAGTCCTAGCGATAAGGTCTGCATTGCAAGACCTGCGGCGCAAATGGCTTTCGAGGTTGACGATAGCTGCGGAAAGCCGTTCTGGAAGAAGGCCTGGAACTGAACTCCGAGCAGAACCTGGATGCCAAGAATGAGCAGGCGAGTTTCGTCGAGTGCCGTTTTGACCTTGCGATCCAGCTCTTCCGACATCGATGTCGAGCTCCTCCCATCCGAGCCTGAAACCCGATCTCCGGCTGTAATGTTGATAACGCTATATGTCACACAACGTTCATCCGTGACCGTCCCCGAATTCGCCGATCCCGATTACGAAATCTAGGTTGATGGGTTGACCGCGCGCGAGGCCATTCTAGCGGGGCAGCGCCGCCACGACGATGCAGCGAAATACAGCCCATTCTCGTCATCAATGTCTCTGCGCACAGCGCTCGCCCCGGCGAGATCGAAAAATTGGCGGTTGGTCAAGCTCGCCGATCCCTATTCCGCGGCATCGGGCCGGGCGACGTTTCGGGTTCAATGTTCGCGGCGACAGCGTCGGCGCGGAGACGAGGCGCCGCTCGTGACCAATATGTCGCTAAGATCTGCGGGCCGCATCGGCCGACGGGCCGTATCGGTTACATGGAGCCTTGCGCCAGCACTCATCAGGCGCTGGATCAGGACGATGCGTCCTGGCAGGAAAGGATTGAACGTGCGCTGCCCTTGGCAGCGCCGGCTTCGGACGCCAGAACGCTGCGATGTTGTCGTGAATCTCTTCTTTGCTCGGGATCTCGAAGAGCATGACACCGCCCTCTCCTCAGTCTCCGATCGGCTCGAACCAGAGGCTCGGCCACCGTTTAAAGGCTCGCGCGACAGGCCGTAGATCTCGTTTCTGGCCACGGCGCGGAAGTAACTGGCGCCGAGAAATACGCAGACCTCATCGTAGTAGCCTGGCCGGTTGAGCGGCGCGTGAATGCGAAAACCGGCAAAGCCCAGATTTGCGTCGGCAACCTGGCCGATCTTTTCCCCAAACCTGAAATCGTCGCGCCGGTACCGGATCGGAACGCACGTCAGTTGGCGCCCCTCATAGAGCACGACCTTTTTCTTGTAGAAGAAACCGCGGTGGAAGAACTGCGCTCGAACGGCAGTTTCTCGCTGCGCTAGAGGGCACGCTCTGGCTGGAAGCGGATTGAGCGTGGCTGAAGACATCGATTGCGATCAGTACCGTCCGGCAATTTCTCGTCGGCTGCTTCGAAGGACTTCGCGGACAGATTGCGTGCGAGCTCTCGCACATATAGGAAGCGCTGAAGGGCACCTCCGCCGGAGTTGTTGCGGCACGTTGCTGCGGTGCGGAAAGCGGCCGTCAGCGGCAGCAGCACCGAAGCCTCCAGGAATTTGCGGCGATCGAAGCTCTTCACTCGGTTCGGCTCCAAGACCGACGAAGCAATCGTGCTGCGATGACCGAATTCCAGAATGTTCGATTACTCAGGCCCGAACGCTGGGCTGACAGGAATGGCGGCTCGTGGCTTCGGTGGCCAAAATGAAGCGCGCGGGATCGGTGCAGCGGCAATAAGGGCGGTGCGCCGTATGAGGCATGAGCCACCCCATCTCGATAGGTCTGAGTGGCCCGATAGCGCCTCGGGGACCAACCCGTAGTACGGACGCGGGCGCTATGCTTCCAGGTCGGCCTCGCGCGCCGCAAGCCACCCGACCGCGATGCCATAGTCTGGATCAGCAAAGCCTGCTCCGCGCCTTGCGCGAATGGCTATAGACGTCCCACGTCGCAGCGACGACGGCATCAGCCCGCGCCCCAACGGAGCAAATATCGGATCGACGAACTGGTCTTAAATCGATGCTCGAATTCCTCACGCGATAAGTTCGATGGAGGGCATTCCGTTGCGGATGTCCGATTTCGCCATGCCGTTCGGTTTGGGCGCAAGGTGCGCGTTATGACGGCCGGCGAAACCGCGGCTTCGGATCTGCTAGACCGGTCGACGTTGACGCCGACCGGCATTGCCTCTGATTCAAACTGTTGCGCTCCGCACCGATGCCAATCCGCTACTTTCGCAGCGAGGCCCAATCGATGGCACGGTGGCCGGACCATCCGGCACCGGCATCACTTCCGTACGCCCTCAGGCTGTGAGTTACGTACGATTTCTAGCCGTTTTCCTTCGATCCAGGAACATCGATCGTCCAATCATGTTGGATTCTGCGGAAGCGGAAATGGGACCATGCGACCGGAGCCGTGCCGCCAAGGTGCGACTGCGTAAGAGGGATTTCTCGAACATGCAAGACCCGATCACCCAAGCAGAAGAAAAAACAGAACGACTAGCAGAGCGGCAAAAACAGGCCGGTGCAAACCAGATCGACCAAGTGGCGCAGGCCGTCCACGGGGCCGCGGACGAACTTCAACAGCAAATGCCCAAGGCCGCCGAATTCGCGCACGCGGCCGCTTCCCGTATCGAAGAAGGAGCGGATGCGCTTCGCGATCGCAGCCTGCGGGACCTTATGAGCACATTCAACGATCTCGGACGCAAGGAGCCGCTGGCCCTCTTCGGAGGCGCGGCACTCGCCGGATTTGCGATCTCCCGGTTTCTCAAGAGTTCTCCGGACAAAAAGCGCGGGGAAAGCACGCCATGACCCCCACACAGCCACGCTCCGTGCCCGAGATCATCAGTGATCTCTTCTCCCAACTCACAGTTCTCTTGCGCAAGGAAGCGCAGCTTGCGCGCGTGGAGGTCTCCGAGAATATGGCCGGCATCGGCAGAGGCCTCGGATTGATCGTCGGCGGCGCGGTGCTGCTGATACCCGCTCTCGTCATCCTGCTCCAGGCTGGCGTTGCGGCTCTCACGGAGCGCTACGGGATGGCCAACTACTGGTCAGCGCTGCTGGTCGGCGGGGTCGTCCTGATAGTCGGAATCATCCTTCTTCTGGTCGGCGTCAGCCACCTCAAGATCGAAAACATCAAGCCCAGCAAAACCATCCACCAGCTCCAGCGGGACGCCTCGGTGGCGAAGGAACAAGTGAGCCAGGACCATGAGTCACGCCGAGCAGCTTGAACGAGAGGCCGAACAGACACGTGCGCAGATTGCGAGCACGCTGGACGAATTGCGCGCCTGCGTGACGCCCGGGCACGTCGTCGATCAATTGGCAAACAGGATGAGCGAAGGTGCCGCCGCGGCGTTCGCCCGCAATCTGAAGGACCAGGCCGTCCGCAATCCGATGCCGCTTGCCCTTATGGGAGCAAGCCTGGCCTGGCTGATGCTGAGTGGCAGGTCAACCGAGGGGGGCATTCGCCGCGCGGGCGAGCGTCTTCGCGACGACGCCAGCGATACCGCTGAGAGCATGCGTGACGCGGCCGATCAGGTCGGCAAGGCGGCGGCAGATAAAAGCAGGGAATGGAGCGATCAGGCCTCTAGGGTCGGAAGCGATACCGCCGAAAGCATGAGCTCGACCGTGGAGGATGCCAAACGAGCGGTCTCCCAGGCGGGAGACCGGCTGCGTGACACGGCAGGTTCAATGACGGATTCCGCTCAGAAGACCGCCTCCGAGACCGGCGAAGCAGTGCGGGACACGGCTGGGTCGGCGAAGGATTCCGTACAACGGAGTACAGCGGCCAGCTATGAGGCACTCACGGACACAGCGCGGCGGACGGCATCTTCGATTACGAAATCAACCAAAGTCGCCGGGCAACGAACGCTGCAGACGGGCAACACTTTCCTCGACTTCTGCCGCGAACAGCCAATGCTCCTGACCGGGCTGGGGATCGCGGTCGGGGCGCTGGTGGGAGCTTTGCTGCCGGCGACTGAAGCTGAAAATCGTCTCATGGGAGAGACAAGCGACAGCCTCAAGGAACGCGCCCAGGATCTGGCATCGGACCAGGTCGAGGATGCCAAGAAGGTTGGCGAGCGCGCGCTCGATGCGGCGGCGGACGAGACCTTGCATCAAGCGGCCAAAGAGGAAGGCGCGGCTCAAGAGGCGACCGCTAACGACGCCACCTTGGTGCCTCGCTCAGAGACGTCCGAACGTGAGACGCGAGGACAGCCGTGGACCGCTGACAATGCACCGCTCTGAGCAGAGCGGCCAGCGCGACCCACTGTGGGCCGCCGCCGCCACGCTAACTCTACTCGCCGCTGGCTTTCGTCCGCGGAAATTCTCGGGGCCGACGGCCGAAGTCAAGACCAGAGAGCCAAAATCGGATGAAGGCCGCGGACGTCTGGCGACCACGCCCTCCGAGATTCCGGCGCGTGGCTGGAACGACATCTTACTGCGGGTCTATCAGAACATCTCTGAGCACCGCGTCGTGGCTCTGGCTGCCGGAATCACTTTCTACACTCTGCTCGCGATCTTCCCAGCGATTGCCGCTCTCGTCGCCATCTACGGAGTGTTCGCAGATCCTGGCACGCTGACGGGGCATCTGGAGCAATTATCGGGTCTCCTGCCGGGAGGCGCCATCGACGTCGCCCGTGATCAGTTGATGCGAGTAGCTTCCCAGCGCGGCAGCACGCTCGGCGTTACGTTCATCGTCGGCTTGGCCGTTTCCCTGTGGAGTGCTAACGCGGCCATCAAATCAATCTTCGATACGCTCAACATCGTCTACGCCGAACGCGAAAAGCGCAGTTTCGTCAAGCTCAATGTCATCTCGCTCTCCTTCACCGTCGCGGGGATCGCCTTCGCGCTGACCGCGATTGGCGCGATGGTCGCGCTCCCGCCGGCGCTCAAATATCTGGGCTTGTCGGATCTGACCGAGTTGCTGGTGCGGGTCTGTAGGTGGCCAGCTCTGTTCGCCGTGGTCGCGCTGGGACTGGCGTTCGTCTATCGATACGGGGCTTCTCGCGAGAGGCCGAAATGGCGCTGGATCACCTGGGGAAGCGCGTTCGCCGCGCTCGGTTGGCTCGTCGCGTCGGTCCTGTTCTCGTGGTACGCGGAGAATTTCGGGAGCTTCAACAAGACTTATGGATCGCTCGGCGCCGTGATCGGCTTCATGATGTGGATCTGGCTCTCGGCGATCGTGATTCTGGTCGGCGCTGAAATCGATGCCGAGATGGAGCATCAGACGGCGCGAGACACGACAACGGGCCAACCCAAGCCCCTTGGGGCTCGGCAAGCCACGATGGCTGATACCATCGGGCTCGCGCACGATCGATAACCCCAACCAGCGGGGACTTCGAGCCGCTGTTTAGTGCCCGAGACGCCGAGACCGGCTTACTTTGGCAACTGCATACGCCCGATCCAATCCACCTGGTTATCCGAAACGCGGTTTCGATCTGCCGCGGTTTTTGCTCGATCAATTCGTTGTTGTTCTTGGCTCGTCTTCCTCGGTCGCTCCTTCAGCCTCGCTTTTTCGGATAAGCGTTCATCGAACGCATGAGGGCTTGATCGCTACGGTGCATCGGTCGGTCCGATTGTCGGACGAGAGCGCGCTGTTGCTTCCTAGCCAGCGGCGTCCGGGATTTCCATTGCCGGTGATACAGGGGTTCACGAATAGACGGCAGGCGGTTTTGGAACTTAGCTTGATACTACTCAGTCCGCGCCTCTCGATCAGGAGATTTCGGCACGCATCGGACGCGTGACCGGTCACGGAATCGCTGGCAATGTCAGCCGCAACTTCGGTCCCTTCTACATCTGGAGCTTGGTGCTCCTGCTTTTCGTCGCCAAGACCGTCAACTTCGCCGCCGACCTGGGCGCAATGGCGGACAGTCTGAAGCTTCTCATCGGTGGGCCCAGTATCGCCTGTAGTGCTGTTCGGCGCGATATGTTCGCGCTGGGGATCATTGGCACCGGACTACTCGCCATCCCTGTCCTTGCGGGGATCGACCGCCTACGCCATCGGCGAAGGGCGCCGCTGGAAGGAAGTTCTATCGCATAAGCCCACGAAAGCAATTGCGTTCTATGCGGTGCTCAGCCTCCCCGGTCTATGTGTCATAGGTCTGAACTTCACCCCGATTGATCCGATCAAAGCGCTCTACTGGAGTGCGGTCGTCAACGGCGTCCTCGCAGCACCTGTGATGGTCATTCTGATGGTGCTGGTGCGACGGCCCAAAGTCATGGGCGAGCTGGTCGTGACCGGCCCACTCTACTGGTTTGGCTGGGCTTCGACAGCCGCGATGGCCGTTTGCATCGTCCGCATGGTCGCCACGACGTTCATGGGTTTATCTTCCTAGGATTTCCAGTGTCATTCTTCTACATCGGCTTTCTCCTCGCGCGGCCGAATGCGGCCGCTGCGAGAACCGGGTGATGGCGACCGTCGTCGGCTCCAGCACCGCGATTGAGTTCTCGCAGACCCCGTCGAGGACTGCGCACAAGAGCGCAGTGGTGACGCGTTCGCCAGCGTGAGGCTTTGGAGTGCTCACTGTGTCTTCCGGCATAATTCACCTCCTCGGCGCCACGAAGCGCTCAGTGAGATTTTCGATGCGGTCCTGACTGGCGCGCTGGCTCAGCAACTCGCGGCGACGGTTTCTCACTTTTCCGCCAAAGTCGGCTCCGCGATCGGGGTCATTAAGAGCGTCGCCCTTTGGGCTGATCACCAACATTCCCGACGATCTTCTTCAGTTGAAACTCCGCGACTTCGGCCGGATACTGGATCGGATCCTTGGCCAGCAGCATTCCGAGGAGGACGATCATCGCAATCCAGATCGTGATGGACCGTACCGGCGACAGCCGTCACCTTTTCGATCCGGGCGACGAACGAGAGTTGGCGAAGGCGGAGCGGCGGTTCTACGAGCTCACCAATGCCGGCTTCACCGCGGCGGTCCGAACGGGTCCGGGTCAGGTCTCGCAGATCCTGTCGTTCGATCCAAACGCGGAGGAAACCGTGTTCTTCCCCAGTCTGGTCGGCGGGTGATCGGTCTGCGCCATGTTCGGCTTCGGGCCGTCTCGCCCGCGTGAAAGCTCGCGCATGGAGAGCCATCCGGGCTCTCCTCAGCGACACAGCGCCGAGAAAACTCCGGAGGGCCGCTCGCTGCGGCTCTTGCGAGAACGCGCGTTGAGGGTAAGAGGCGTCCTTAATTGCGCCTCCTTCTCCTACCTGCAGATCGCGGTGCTCGAGACCGGTGAGCTTCGGTTCGTTTTGCTTCTCCTTCGGGTGCGGCGGTCGAGCGGTGTGCTGCTTCGATGCAAAGCTCTACCGCCTTGCGGAGCGACTTCGCAAAGAAATCCGCGCCGATCGTCTCGTCATCCAGACTGTCTTCATCCTCCGAGTCTTTGGTCGACCTCCATAGGCCGACAAGGAGCGTGGCGTGTGGCATTTTGCGCCGCAGACGCCGAAGAAGGAAGCGTAGATGCACCGGACTTCCGCTTCCAAGGCAAGATACGCACACCATCCCTATGTTGGCTGTATCAAGCCCAAAGATGTTGGAAGCCGAGGTAGCCGTCGAAGGCTCGATGCGGGCGCCGATGCCATGTTTTTCGAGAAGTTGCGCAATCATGTTCGCCGTCGCTTCGTCAAGGGGATCTCGCGCGCCGATGCACAATACAGGCTTTCTCTCTCGCCAATCGGATCTTGACGTTCCAGTGGGTACAACGGGCGGCGATAGATCGGGATTGTCGACCACCTCGATTTCAAGTGTGTTGGAGTCATGGAGGTCCTTGTTGCTTTTGACAGGTGGAGCGCAGTCATCGTGATCGGAAAGATCGTCGATAACGCCCTCGACAGTTTCCTTAATCCGGTGCAGGCGCTCCAGGTCCAGAGCGCCGCGTCGCGCGTCGGCCCGCGCCAGCAGTAACCCAGGGATTGCAATCTCGTCGTAGTAGGCGCAGAGGGATTTCTCCTTCATAAACTTCTCGGCTTGGTCCGCGGCCTCGTCGGGATCGCCGGCCAACATACGTTGAAAAAAATTCTGTTCTGGCGTGAGGGCCGGCTGGTCACCGAGGATCACATCCAAGAACTCCAATCGCTCGACGTGACGGCCCAATACCACCAGACACACAGTCAGGGGTGTCGAAAGCAAAAGTCCAATTGGCCCCCATAACCAGGTCCAGAAGGCTGCAGCCACCACGACAGCTACCGGCGAGAGCCCTGTGTTGTGGCCATACAGCATGGGTTCCACAATTTGGCTGAGGATCGGTTCTACGATCACGAACAATGCCACCGTCCATAAGAGCATGGACCACCCTGGATCAACCGCTATGGCAAGCGCCGCAGGAACTGCGGCGGCGATGAATGCGCCGATATAAGGAACGAAGCGCATTAGAGCTGCGAAGATGCCCCACAACACTGGGTTGGGAATGCCGATCACTGCAAGACTGATCCCGATGACAATCCCGAACGTTGCATTGATGCAGGTTTGCGTCAGGAAATACCGGCTCAGTCGCCGACCGGCGTCGTCGATTGCTTCGGACGTGCGCCCCAAATCATGCGCGCCCGCTAGTCGGACAAAACGTCCCCGTAGATCCTCACGAAAAAGCAGCATAAAAATCACGAAAACGATAACAATGCCCGTCGTCGCCAGAGGCGCCAACAGCGGCCCGACGATTGTTTGCACGACATCGAACGGTTTAGGCGGCGGCTGTTGGATTTCCACTGGGATTGGCTTAGCCTGGGGTTCTCCTGCAGCAGTTGGGGCGGATTCAGGAGAACTTGCATTCTTCCGTCCTTGCTCCTGCGGCTTGGAGATTTCCTGGCGCAGATCTCCGAGCATATCCTTTAGCCGATTGAAGATTCCCGGACTGAGCGCAACGTCTTGGACCGAATGAATCTTATCGCTGATCGTCAGCTGATAGCGGGGCAGGTTCTCGGCGAGTTGTGCGACCTGCTGGGTCATAATGGCGCTGAGCCCGAAAATCAGCAGAAATGCGAGCGCCACCGCAGCAAGAACTGAGCCCACGTGGCCGGCATATAAGCGACGAAAAAGCCGAACGACCGGAGCGAGCACGAAGCTCAACAGCAGCGCAAGGACAACCGGCACGAAGAGCTCACGCCCGAAATACAGCAGGGCCACAAGAGCCAGGCCGATGAAGAGATTGCTCGCGACTACCGCAGGCAAGAGAGAGCTCGCGATGTTACTTCCAGGCAAGGTCCACAGGCGGGATGGGCCCGGCATATCTCAAAGACTCGGTTTCGGTTCTGCTCAGCTCACCCCTAATTACGGCCGGATGTTGCCTTTTGTTCCTCAGCCGCGATCGGCGCCTCCCATACGGTGAAGAAGAACTCGTTGGCAGGAACCGTGGCTCAGACATTGGTTTTCTCGAATGCGCAGTTTGTCACATGGTCTGCAGGCTGCGCCCAGGCGAACATCTACCGGTCGTTTCCAATTGGATGAATCAATAGTACTCGTTCAAGGATGTGACGGGCCGGCCGCCCAATTGAGGCGTGTTCTCACGTGATAAGAGCAAAGAATGACGCCTCGGCCGCAGGAGTTGCTAGAGTTGGAATCTACAAATCGGCAGCGCGAGACGGCAAATTCATGATGTCTTCAAGATTGCTCTCCAACGGTGAGCGCTCCGGCGCAATGTCGAGGAGCTCGAACAGTTCTTCCGTCCGACGAACGCGCTCGAAGACAAGGAGCTTGAATTCCTGTGGTGGCGCGGCGCCGGAGCCGCCGAAAAGGCCATCAAGCAGCTATCAATTGCGACGGGTGGCTAGAGCTTCCGCCAAAAGGATCCACGCGACGTTCCAATCTGCTTGCTATCGAAGATGCGATCGTTGCGCTCCTCCTTGCCTTGCACTTCTGGAGGATTTCGAGGATTCCGATCGGCCGGCATCGGAGCACGACGCCCGGATACGTCTGGGATACGTGGATGATGAGGACGTCCAGCGCGTCCCCATCTTCGGCTTGTGTCGAGGGGATGAAGCCCCACCATTAGGGGCTTCGCAAGCGTAAAGGCCTTCAGCTCCGCGCTTCGATCACGGCGTAGATGTTTTTCTCGTCGGCCCATGTCGGGAGCTTGCTCAGGTTCGTCATGGGGCTGCAGGCGCTGCGTTGTCTGGCCTTTGAAACGGCAACGTGAATCGTTTGTTCCTCGCCTTCGCGCCGCGCCAGCGTTACCCGCGCCGACGCGCAATAGCTCCATAGGGCTACTTGGGAGGCTCGACCGTGGTCTTTATCGATCCGTCCGGCGCCGGCTGCATCCCTGGCGGGCTTTGCCCTTGGGGACTTTCGGGAGGCGCACCACCTGAACCGGTGTCGGCAGGCCCTGTCCATTCCTGCGGCTGCAACTGACCTTTGTCTTCGGGCACCGAACGCCCGGTCGGCGCGCTAAGGTCGTCCGCCGGCCTGGCAGGCTGTGCAATCGCCAATCCACCGGACAGCACAAGACGCATCGACGCCAGTCGGACGCGCACAGAACATCCCGTCGATCCTACGATTCCTGTTCATCGGAACCGAATTGCTGATTCCTTCGTTCAAGAACGACTTACAGGAGGACTTTAATGGCAAGAGCATCATGGAAGCGGCCCGGCTCGCCGATCGGCAAGAAGGGCCCGCGCAAGGCAAATCCCTCATACAAGCGTCGTAAGCGTGAACTGTGGTCGAGCGCAGATGTGAAAATGCTCAAGCAGCTCGCGAAGGGCAACACGCCGGCCGGAGTCATGAGCGTCAAACTTCAACGTCCCGTCGCGGCTATCCGCAGCAAGGCGCAGCGCGAAGGGATTTCCCTGAAGCCCATCAACCGTTCACCCTACAACCGGCGCGCAACGAAGAGGCGTTCGCGTCGCTAAGGGGCAGGCTCGCCTCTCGATGAGCTGACGCCAAGATCGCATCCTCCGTGCTGACAATTACGTGGCATCCCGCGCTGTACTGACGGCCCATTGGATCTTGGGTTCAAGCCAGCTGCGGATGTTTTCACAAACCCAGCCGGTGCCGAAGCAGATAGGGCAATTCTTGTTCATCTAGAGGTTATCGGGGGTGCGGTCTGACCCAATGTTGGCGTACGGTAAAGCCGGCTGTTATTGCCAAGCCCAGTTGCAAACATCGGCCTCAGCCACGCCGCCATACTGACTTTCATTTGCAGGATTAAGATTCACGTAAATGGATGCGGCTGGTTCGCCCAAGGTGGAATAGGAACAATTGGTGAATTCCATCGTTCTTTGCGCGAGAAGACGGCCATGAGCACCAAGGAAAGCGCTACCAATAGTCAAAAGGACCCGGTCAGGGACGAGCCGATGACCGCTCAGGCGTCCTATGTGCAGACCCTGTCAGAACAAGCACACTAACCCTTCACGCGCCGCAAGGACCTCACCAAGGCGATTGCGCAAGAGGGCGGGCGAATAGGAGCAGGAGAACGCGATACTTATCAAGGGAGACCGTGAATGCCACGCGGAGACAAGCGAAGCTACACCGACAAGCAAAAGCGACAGGCCGAACACATTGAGGAAGGCTACGAAAACCGAGGTGTTCCTGACAAGGAAGCCGAACGACGGGCCTGGGCGACCGTAAACAAAGAAACCCACGGCGGCAAAAAGCGCGGGTCCGGCAGAGACACCGAAGAAGACCGTTCATCGTCCCGCAAGGGCGGCAGTCTTGGCGGAAAAGCGGTCGCCAGCCGCCCAGCCGCTGAACGTTCAAGGTCAGCCAAGAAGGCTGCTCAAACCCGCAAGCGCCGTGCGGCGTAAAGGAGGCACAATGCCGACATGTGAAACCTGCGGCAATGACTATGACAAAGCTTTTCAGGTGCTGATGAACGGCAGGCGCACACGTACGACAGCTTTGAGTGCGCAATTCATGCCTTGGCGCCGACGTGCAAGCATTGCGGAACGCGCATCGCGGACGCGGCTTGGAAACGAACGGCACCTACTATTGCGACCACTGCGCCCAAAAGGAAGGCGTGACCGACCTCCGCGATCGTGTTGTAGGAATTCCGGCGACAAGCGCGGTAGGCTGAGCTGACACGGATGCTGCCGTCGCTATGCGATCTTGATGGTTGGCGTATGGCCGGGCTCGGCGGATTTCGCCAGCTCTCGGATGGCATCATCGAGAGTTATGGCGGGCCTGGCCTTTTCTGGTATGCGCACGAAGCCTTCGAAGACTTCGTCCTTACGATCGAGTGGCGGATCGCGCGCCCGGAAGACAATTCCGGAGTATTCCTTCGAGCCCCGCCGCTGGGCACCACTCAGCAGCCAGCGATTGAGCGCGGCTACGAAGTGCAAATCGACGACCGGGGACTTGATCCGGATGCCAACGTTCTCGGCAGTGCACTTCATCTGACGGGGGCGATCTATCGGCTGGCTCCGGCCGTCCGTCGCCTCTCAAGGCCGGTCGGCGAGTGGAATGAATTTGAGATCACCGCACACGGGCAAATGCTAGCGGTCAGGCTTAACAGCGAACACGTCTCCTTGCTTGGAAATGCGTCACGTGAGCCGCGCGGTCATATTGGACTGCAAAATCATCATGAGGGCTCCGCGGTCCAGTTCCGCAACTTGCGCATCGCGCTCCTGTAAAGCCCTCGCCAAGCCGCTGCCGAGCGAACTAATTTGAAGGAGAGATGGTCCAAAGATACGCAGACCTATAGACGTCCAGTCGCTAGAACAGACGATCGGCGAGCCTGGCGTTCTCCGCTGGCCGTGTCTTGCTTGAGACAGTTTCAGACATGAGTTGCGCCATGGCGGCCGCAAATCATCGCCTTGTTACGGTGTTCGGTGGAACCGGGTTTCTCGGGCGCCGCGTAGTTCGATGCCTTCTCCAGGCGCCTGAGTTTTCAGTTCGGATCGCATCACGACATCCGGAACGAGGCAGACAGCTTTTTGGTTATGACGACCCGCGCCTTCAATCTGTGCAAGTCGATCTACACGACGAGGGGTCGATCGCCGCTGCTCTTGATGGCGTATACGGCGCCATCAATGCGGTCAGTCTCTATGTTGAACATGGGCAGGAGACGTTTCACGCCGTGCATGTGGAATCCGCCCGGCGACTGGCGGGCCAAGCACATCGAGCCGGCGTCAAGCGGCTCATCCACGTTTCCGGAATCGGCTCTGACGTCACTTCGCCGTCCCTCTATATTCGCAAGCGTGGCGAAGGCGAGGCGGCAGTCCGCGCAATATTTTCTGAGGCCACGCTGGTTCGACCGGCGGTAATGTTCGGTCCGGATGACGCGTTTCTCACCACCATCCTCAAACTGCTGCGCCAATATCCGATCTATCCGATGTTCGGCCGCGGATTGACGAGATTGCAGCCGGCCTATGTTGACGATGTGGCCGACGCGATCACAAGAGCGCTTCTGAAGACCGAAATGAATGCAATCACGTATGAATGTGCCGGTCCCCGCATCTACACATACGAAGAGCTTCTCAGAACCATCGCCCACGCAGCCGGCCGCAGACCCATGCTCGTTCCCGTGCCGTTTGCTGCTTGGCACCTAGCGGGATGGCTTTCGGAGCTGTTTCCACGGCCACCCATCACACGGAATCAGGTGGAGTTGATGCAGATCGACAACGTAGCGTCGGTGGGGATGCCAGGTTTTTCCGAGCTTGAAATCCCGCCGCAATCAGTCGAACAAATTATACCGACCATGTTGCGGGAAACTATTGGGCGAACCGTCTCTTGAACGGAGGCGGTCAGGTACCGTTCTGCGTCCTGCAATTACTCTGCGCTTGGCGCCGGGTAGCCGGGAGTATGGATGGCGATCCGCTGATGGCTTCTTCATAAGCGCTCAAAATCTGCCCGGCAGGATTTTATGGTGAGCCGATAAACCAGGAAGCTAGAAGACCAGTCCGTGACGGTTGTCGGTTTCAATGGCGGGCTTCGCATCACCGGCGCGCTGGATGCTACGCCACGCTAAGCTTCCGTCTCGTCGCCCTCCGATCAGATGAAAGGTTTCCCGCCTGTTACAGCGAGGGTCGCACCAGACGTATAGCTCGAGAGCGGATCGGCCAGCATGACATAGGCGGTTGCGAGCTCAGCTGGCTGCCCGGCTCGTTTCATCGGCACCTGCTTGCCGAAGTTCATTACCGTGTCCGACGGCATGGTCGACGGGATCAGCGGCGTCCAGATCGGGCCCGGCGCGACGGCATTAACGCGTATGCCCTTTTCGGCAAGCATCTGGGCAAGACCGCCCGTGAAATTCTGGATCGCACCCTTGGTGGTCGCATAGGCCAGCAGGATGGGGTTTGGCATGTCGGCATTCACCGAAGCGGTGTTGATGATGGCGGCCCCCGACTTCATATGCGCAACGGCCGCCTTGGCGAGATAGAACATCGCATGGATGTTGACCTCGAACGTGCTCTGCCATTCGTCATCACTGATATCCGCGATATCCTTAAACGTGGCCTGGTGGGCCGCATTGTTGACGAGGATATCGATCCCGCCGAGCTCATCGACGGCACGCTTGATGACGGCGCGGCAGTAATCTGGCTTTCGCAGGTCTCCGGGAAACAAGAACCTTGCGGCCTTCCTGCTCGACGAGAGCCTTCACCTCCTCTGCATCTTGATGTTCGTCGAGATAAGAAATGAGCACGTCGGCCCCCTCACGGGCATATGCAATTGCCACCGCTCGCCCGATGCCGCTGTCTCCTCCGGTAATGACGGCCTTCTTGCCTGCAAGACGGCCCGATCCATTGTAGCTCTCCTCGCCATGGTCCGGACGTGGCTTCATCGCCGACGTCGAGCCGGGCATCGGTTGCTGTTGGCTGGGATAAGGCGGGCGCGGATAATCGAGCATGGCATTTCTCCCTATGATCATCAGTTAAACGGCATCCGTGGCGGAAACTCGTTGGCCACCGCGAGCGCGGCATTCTCGTTGGTTTCCAGCGCAATTTTCTGCGCGAGCATCACGTCGCCGGGCACCAGGCGCGCTGAAGGCACGAAGCACCAACCCACCCTCGGCGTTCCGGCCCCGTCGAGCTCGTGGACGTTCGCGGCCGTCCCATAGTTGATGCGGTACCGCTTGCCGGTATCGCAGCCGACCACATCGAAATACCGATATTCGTCGAACTGCGCGAGTTGAGCCGGTGACAGCCACGCGCGCAGCAGATGGCGGCCGCGGGCCTCTGGCGAGTTTTCTCCGATGACGCTGGCATAGAGCTCGCGGAGCGTTTGCAGCCGCGAACCCGCCCGGCGTCGAGCACCGAGCAGAATCATGGCCCAGCGCTCACCTAGCCGCCGACGAGACGCGGGTAGAATAACGTCTCCTGGACTGTCGGATCGAACGCCCGCACTATGGCAACTTCGCCGGGCCTCGTCCGCGTTGCCGCAGTGAATCCCTTGCCGGTCAATTTCTTGAAGCGCTGCTCCGCCTTGGCCAATGCTTCCGGATTTGCCGCATCAAATGCGTGCGGCGTGTCACCGCTATGGTCCAAAACGATCTGCGTAGGCATGGATGCTCCTCCTATGCTCCGCAATGCTTGAAGCAAACAGGCGGCGGGGCGCGACGTTCCTCCATCTCCGATATTCTTGCTGTGTCGGCCTACACCGAAAGAGGGTTAGGCTCAGCGTTCGCCCTTGCCGTTGCGGTTGGTGAAGCGGGCATTGCCGAGGCCGGTGCCGATCGTCAGCACGCCCCAACGTTTCACGTCCTGCATGAACGGGACCTCGTACAGGCCCTGCACCACGCCGTCGTTATGCATGACGATCGTTGTGTCGTGTTCTCCGATCTGAGGGATGGCTTCGACCAA
>NZ_JALGCN010000042.1:0-30649 GCF_038085055.1 Bradyrhizobium sp. ISRA442 | reverse complement strand
CGATCCGAAATCTCTGACCGCGAGCGCGGCAATCGGTTTGCCAACACGGCGCCCACACAGGGCTTTTTAGGTCGTTGCGTTTCGTCGTAAGCCATTGATTGCTTGGTGAGCGCGCTGGGGCTCGAACCCAGGACCCCGTGATTAAAAGTCACGTGCTCTACCGGCTGAGCTACGCGCTCCCATGGCCGCTTGATGGCGTTGCGAGATCGGTCGCCATCGTCGTCGGTCATTCGAGAAGCATGTCTTGCCGCTTACGTCTTAACGCGCGCCGCGGGGAAAACCGGTAAGGCAATTTCCGGATCATGCTTCGGCCCGCGCTGTGTAGGGGGAGCCGCCGCCGAGGTCAATAGCGCGGATGGCTGCCGGAGTTCGCGGCAGGGATGGGGATTGCTCCGGCGTTTCCGTCGCGTAGCCCCAAATTTTCAACCCGATTGACGGCCCGTCATCCACGCCGAAGAGTGCGGGATGACGCCGCCGAGGCCCGCGCCCCCTTAGTTCACCTCGCGGCGGACCTCGCTCGGCACTGCTTGCGAGGAACCGACCGGCGTCGGCAGTGCGACGGGGCGTAGGCCGATGAGCTCGGCGGTGCGGATCGCGCTGTCGCGCCAGAACTTGAAGGAGTTGATGCGGCTGAGCTCGAGGATCGCGATTGCGACCGCAGCCAGGAACGGCAGGCTTTGCAGCACCAGGACGCCGGCGAAGATGTAGATCTCGGTAATCTGCCGAAAACTGTTGGAGGCGATCAGGACGCCGGCGCCGATCAGGAGCAGGGCGCCGATCACGGCCTCCCAGAACGCCTGGAATTCGATCGACATCCGCGACAGGCCGCCCTTGGAGGTACGCGCGAATGCAAGGTGCTCGGTGATCAGGCCCTGCGCCACCGCGCGCGACACCGTCCATTGCACGCTCATCGCCGCGATCATGGCGCCCAGCATCTGGCCAGGCTTCACCGCGACGCGAAGGCGGTACATTGACAGGAAGTGCGCGAGCGAGACGATGAAGGCCGCGATGATCGGCAGCGTCAGGATCTTGTCGGGGATGGCGATGTCGGCAAAGGCGACGATCGGCACCCAGACGAGGTTGAGCAGCGCCACGACCACGCCGAGGCTCTCGGCGCCAAGCCAGTTCAGCCAGCCGAGGCCATAGTCGCGCTTCTGATCGGGTGTCAGGCGGCTCCTGCCCGGGAGGAACTGGCGCCAGTGCTTCTTCACGATCTGGAATCCGCCATAGGCCCAGCGGTGACGCTGCTTCTTGAAGGCCTCGTAGGTGTCGGGCAGCAAGCCCTGGCCGTAGCGGTGGTTGGTGTAGTGGGTGGTCCAACCGAGCTCCTGGATTGCGAGGCCGAGATCCGAGTCCTCGCAGATGGTGTCGCTCGACCAGCCGCCGGCCATGTCCATCGCGGCGCGGCGGATCAGGCACATCGTGCCGTGCACGATGATGGCGTTGGCCTCGTTGCGCTGGACCATGCCGATGTCGAAGAACCCCGCATATTCGCCGTTCATGATGTAGTGCATGATCGACTGGTCGCCGTCGCGATGCTCCTGCGGCGCCTGCACGAGGCCGACACGCGGATCGGCGAAGGCCGGCACGAGGTCCTTCAGCCAGTCGGGATCGACCACGTAGTCGGCGTCGAGGATGCCGATGATCTCGGCATCCGCCGCCGTGCGGTCCATCGCTATGCGTAGCGCGCCGGCCTTGAAGCCTTGCACCTTCTCGGCGTTGATGAACTTGAAGCGTTCACCGAGCGCGCGGCAGTGATCCTGGATCGGCTGCCAGAAGGCGGGGTCGGGCGTGTTGTTGATGATGACGACGCATTCATAGTTCGGGTAGTTTAGCCGCGACAGTGCATCGAGCGTCTGCTTGAGCATATCGACCGGCTCGAAATAAGCCGGGATGTGGATCGAGACCTTCGGGCAGTAATTCTCGGGCACGTCGGCGATCGGCTTGCCCTTGGCGAGCAGCCGCTGCGGTGGCCTGCCGAAGGCAACTGCCGCGATCTCGTCGATGCGCGCCATCGCGATGAGGACGAGGGGAACGAGCAGGATCATGCCGAGCGTCAGCGCGAAGGCCGAGCCGAAGATGAAGTAATGCCCGTTCCAATAGGCGAACACGGTCGCGGCCCAGGCGCCGACGCCGTTCGCGGTCGCCGACAGCAGGAAGGCCTGGCGCGCGGTCGGCTGCTCCAGCCGCAGGATCGGGAGCGACAAGAGGATGCCGACCAGGAGCGCGATCGTCATCAGCTTCCAGTAGTCGGGGTTCTCGACCGGGCCGGTCCAGGCGAATTTCGGCTCGCGGCTGGCGTCGAGGATGCCCCAATAGGGACCGACGCCGCCTTCGAAGAATTTCCAGGGCTGATCGATCGCCTCGACGATGTTGTAATCCATGCCCATGGCGTCGGCGCGGCTGACGAAATTGCGCAGCGTCAGCGCCTGCTGGAACGGACCGGGGTCGGCGTTGCGAAGGTTATAGCCCGCGCTCGGCCAGCCGAACTCGGCGATCACGATGCGCTTGCCGGGGAACAGGTTGCGCAGCAGGTTATAGCGGTCGACGGCCTGATCGACCGCCTGGTCCGAGCGGAAGTTCTCCCAGTAGGGGAGGACGTGGGCGGCGATGAAGTCGACATTGGACGCAAGGTCCGGATTGTCGCGCCAGATATTCCAGATCTCGCCGGTCGTGACGGGGACGCGGACCGCGCCCTTGACCTTCTTGATCATGTCGATGAGGTCTTCGACCTTCTGCTCGCCGCGGTAGATCACCTCATTGCCGACGACAACGCCGATGACGTTGCTGTTCTTCCGGGCGAGCTCGATGGCAGCCTTGATCTCGCGCTCGTTGCGATCCTTGTCCTTGTCGATCCAGGCGCCGACCGTGACCTTGAGACCGAACTCGGCCGCGATCGGCGGCACCAGTTCGACGCCGCCGGTGGACGAGTAGAGGCGGATCGCGCGCGTCATCGTTGACAGCGTCTTGAGGTCTGCGCGGATTTTCTCGACGGTCGGGATGTTGTCGATGTCGGGGTGCGCCGACCCCTCGAACGGCGCGTAGGAGACGCTGGGCAGCAGGCCCTTGAAATCGGGCGCGGGTTCCTTGTCGCGCAAGACTCCCCAGATGCCGGCGTGGAGCACGGACACGAGCAACAGAACGGCGGCGACAACGCGCATCGCGGCTAAACCAAATGGGGCTGAGATGGCAGGGAAGCGGATCCGACCCCGAGATCCGACCAAGTCCGCGGCAAATGGAGCATACCTCTGCCGCGTGGTTTCACAACTGTCATGGCCTCATGTCCTTATGAGGGCACGGACTTTCGGAGAAACCTGGCAGTGCCAACCGGAGCTATCGTCGATCGTTCCTGAACGCAGGCTGAAAACGATCGCGGGTTATTTCGAGGGCGCGGGCGAGGGGCTGGCTGCAGGTGAGGGGCTTGCCGCCGGCTGCGGTTGCGTTGCGCCGGTCGTTGGCGCGGCGGGTGCCGGGGCTGCGGCGGTTGCCTGCTGCGGCTGGGCTGCCGGGTTGATCCAGCAGGCGTGCACACGGCTGTCCAGGGTCTCGGCGACCTTCGGGTCGATCTGGGCGCCGAACCGGGTCAAGCAGCGGAAGGCGGCCTGGATGTGGCCGCCGGGGCAGCCGAAGCGGTCGTAGAGATCAAGGTGGCGGAACGCGGTATCGAGGTCATCGCGCCACATCAGCCGCACCACGCGCCGGCCGAGCCAGACGCATTCGGGGTTGCCGGCCGGGCCGTTGATGACTTGCGCCGCTTCCGCGAACTCGTCGGTGCGGCGCTGGTTCTGGGCCGCATCCTTGGCCGCGTCGGCTGGCTGCGCCGCAGCCGGCTTGCCTTGGTCCGGCGCGGGGTTGCCGCTCTGGGCGGAGGCGCCGCTGAGGCCGATCAGAATGACAAGGGAGGAGACGGCCAAGGTGGCGGCGAACTGCCGCAGGACCGCATTTCGTAACTCGAGCACCCGTCGCCGCATGAATTCCCCAATTTCTCCACTGATCGCCCACATCAGACCTCGCGGACGCGCGCTGTGATGGCGTCCAAATGGGTCTCCAATGCGGCGGAAAAGTCCCGCGGAATCCCATGACCTGTATTTGGATTTTTGTCCAGCAAAGTCACGCTCGTAAGACCCGGTCGAACGGCCGCAGGTTAATTCGCCGGGGAGACCGGGACGTTGCCGCATACCACCCCCCTTGGCAGACGGCGTGCGAGCAGGTAATCGACGGGCCCTTCGCGGAGGACGGAACCGATTTCTCTTCGTACGCCACTGGCACTTCTCCTCGCTTCCCTGTGTGCGATTGCTGCCGTGTGGTGGTGGCTGGCGACGCCGATCACGCTCGCGCGCGCCCCGATCGACCCCAGCGACAAGCTGCAATGTGTCTCTTATGCGCCGTTCCGCGGCGACCAGACGCCGCTGAACCAATGGACCCATATCGAGGCCGAGCAGATCGAGCAGGACCTGCGCCAGCTCAAGGAGATCACCGACTGCGTCCGCACCTATTCGATCGAGAACGGTCTCGACCAGGTGCCGGCGGTCGCGACCAAGGTCGGCGGACTGAAGGTGATCCAGGGCATCTGGCTCGGCAGCAATCGCGCCAAGAACTTTGCGCAGGTGGCGACCGCCATCCACCTCACCAAGGAATTCCCCAACACCATCTCCTCGCTCGTCGTCGGCAATGAGGTGCTGCTGCGCGGGGAGATGACGACGGCCGATCTGATCGCCATCATCCGTTCGGTGAAGGCACAGGTCAGCGTGCCCGTCACCTATGCTGACGTCTGGGAGTACTGGCTGAAGAACCGCGACGTCTACGACGCCGTCGACTTCGTCACGATCCACATCCTGCCCTATTGGGAAGACATGCCGGTGCGGGCGAAGTTCGCAGCCTCCCACGTGGAATCAATTCGCGAGCGGATGGCGGTAGCATTCCCCGGCAAGGAGATCTTGATCGGCGAGACCGGCTGGCCGAGCGAAGGACGAATGCGCGAGGGCGCGCTGCCGTCGCGCACCAACCAGGCCCGGGTCGTCTCGGAGATCCTGGGGCTGGCGAAGGCGCAGAAATTCCGGGTCAACCTGATCGAGGCCTATGACCAGCCCTGGAAGCGCCGGCTCGAAGGCACCGTCGGCGGCTATTGGGGCCTGATCGATTCCGTGCGCCGGCAGCTCAAATATCCGCCGGGGCAGCCGATCAGCAATTTCCCTTACTGGAAATGGTACATGGGCGCCGGCATGGGCCTCAGTGTGCTGGTGTTTGCCATCGCCGGGATCACGCTGCGGCGCAGGCCATGGACGCCGCGCTTCTCGGCCTGGCTGGGGGTCGGAATCTCGGCGACATCAGCGGGTATCCTGCTCGGGATCGGCGCCGACAAGATGTACTATGAGAGCTATGGCTGGGGCGGCTGGCTGCAATGGGGCGCGCTGCTGCTCGCCGGCATTCTGTCGCCGATCCTCTGCTCGCAGGCGCTGGTCATCGGCCGCGGCCTGCCGACCTTCCTCGATCTGCTCGGTCCGCGCGAGGAACGGAAGTGGTCGAAGCTCACCGCCGTGCTCGGTCTGACGCTCGTCGTGACCGTGGTGATCGCGGCCGAGACCGCGCTTGGCTTCGTGTTCGATCCGCGCTACCGCGACTTCCCCTATGCCTCGCTGACGATGGCGGTGGTGCCGTTCGCGCTTCTGATGCTGAACCGGCCGCAGATCGGTGTGCGTCCGATCGCGGAGGCGGTCTTCGCAGGGCTACTCGCTTTGTCGGCGGCCTACACGCTGCTCAATGAAGGCCGCGACAACTGGCAGTCGATGTGGACCTGCGCGATCTATCTCTTGCTGGCGCTCACGCTGTGGCAGGCGCGGGCCGCGCAAAGCCAAGAATGAGCAGGCCGATCGCCAGGCCCGACAGGACGATGTTGTAGAGCACGATGCCGAGGCCCGCGGCGATCACGCCGAGGGTCAAGAGCACGATCGAAGGCCGCATCAGGTTCAGCGTCGCGATCACCAGCGCGACGATGCCGAACACCGAATTCTTGAACAGCGACGTCGAGACCGAGCGAGCCTTGCAGATCATCGTCTGCAGGCCGGCATCGCAGGCGAGGGCCACCTGCGAGAACTCGATCGCGAGATAGCGGACATAGAGCGCCCAGCCGACGGTCACGAAGCCGACGACGAGCAGGAACTGCACCTGATAGGGCGTCAGGCGAAAAGGCTTTTTCTTCATGGGGCCAATATGGTCGGGAAGGGGCGAGCGGGCAACAGGGGAGGTGAATCTTTCCCGCGAATTCGCCTGAGAATCTTGAGCTAATCGCCTGATGGCGTGGAGCTTTCGCGGTCAGCCGCACGCGCGGTTGATGGGTCGAGAGAGACGGTTTCACGGGATGATCCGGCGCAGCACACGTTCGTAGATGTGATCCGCGCGGAACGTGGATCTGGCTTTCGCGCGGAACGCCTGCGCAAGCTCCAGGCGCCGTTCGTAGATCCCCTCTGTCAGATCGACCAGATAGGGATCGACAATGTCGTCGATCAACGGCTGCGTCAGTGGAGTGCTGGAGTTGCAAAGCGCCAAGAGAGCATTGACGGTACCGTCAAAAGTAGATGCGGCCATCTTGGTTCGCTTTCCTCGATAGCGACGTGGCCGTCTCTCAGGGAAGCAGCCACACGATGAGCTGCCAGCTCACCCAACTGATCGCCACCGCCCAAGCGGCCGTCGCCGCCGCGGCCAGCGCCAGGACGCCGGCTGGCAAAACGCTGTCGCGAAGCCTCTGCCGATGATCGGTTGGGGCAGCCGGGTTTGCCTTGTTGGTTTCGTCGAGCATGTCCGCGCCGGCGCACCTAAGACAGAAGTGAAAGCCGGCGCTCCGTCGGCCGCTCCGGTTCACGACCGAGTTAACTTGGCAGGCGATGGCCGGTTTCTATGGCGGACTGAAAATTTGGGTATGTCCAACTGGCGGTTCGCTGCGGCCGCCGCGCCCAGCGCAATAGGTAAGATCGTTTCGGCCCCGGCCGACCGCTTGTCCACAAATTGCTTAATGCGGTGCGGCGTTTGACGGGAGCTTAGTCCGTCCTGCGCCTGAAGAAGGACGACAGGGTCGATCCGGTCGACGCGGTTTCCGGCTTCGCGGGAGCAGCCGGCGGCGGAGGAGGCGGGGGCTCTTCATGTTTCGCGCGCTTGGAGGAGTAGCCGCGGCGACGCTGCGGCTTTTCGGGCTTGGCGCTTGGGGCGGGCGGCGTCTCGGCCTGGGTCGTCGTGTCCTGATCCTTGCTCGCCTCCGAGCTCTTCTCCTGTCCCTTTTCTTGCGCCTTCTCTGCCCTCTCTTGCACCTTGTCCGAGCCGCCGCGCATTGAGAGCCGCTGGCCGTCGAACACGGTGGTCTCGCAGTGGCGATTGCTCTCGGTCAGGCCTGCGCAGAGTTTCGCCGCGGCGGCGGCATTGATCAGGGGACCGGCGCCGAGGCGAAGCTGCATGCCGAGCCCGTTGTTGCCTTCCTTGATCATGATGATGGGTCGGAGCCCCGCGACCTCCGGATTGGACTTCGTCAGGCCGCGCCAGAGCGCACGCAAGCCGTCGATCGAGTTGGCGCCACCGAGATCGATTGCAAAGCGCGTCTGCTGAACCGCGATCGCAGGCGCCTCGCTTTCGGCCGCCTCCGGCGACTTCGCCGTCGTTGCCGCAACTTCGGTGGGAGCGGACGGCGGCTCGGCCTTCTTCTCGGCCGCTTCGGGCTGCATCAATTTTTGTGCGGCTGGATCAGGCGGCGCCATGATCGACTTCGATGCGACCAGCGGAATGGTTGGCAGCGCCGAAGCGGCGGGCGGTGACTGCGGCACGAGCGAGGCTGCGGCCGCGGTCTGCGGCGGCGGGCTCGGTTGATCCTTTGCAGTTTCCTTCGAAGCTTCCTTCGGCTCCTTGGCGGTACCCGCACGCGGCTTTTCGCCTGACGACGCCGTCGAGGCGACCGGCGCGACATCGGGCGCTGGCTGCGCGGCCGCGACCGACGCGTCCTGCTGTTTTGACGTGGATGCTTGCGGCGGCGGAGTCTGCTTGGCGATGGCACCGGTGACGGAATCGAGCCCTTGCTCCAGCACCGTGACGCGCGCGTAGAGGCGGTCGCGATCGGTGTTCAGCGTCTCGATGGCGGAGGCGAGCCTGCGGGCTTCGGTCTGGCTTTCCTTCGTCAGCATCTGCAGCCGGTCGGCCTGGCGCGCCAGATCGGTGGCCGCGACCTGATCGCGCCGCCAGCCGAGCTGCGCCTGGTTGGCGAGGACGGCCACGACGACGGCGCCGACGGCGGCCACGCCCCACGTGCCCAGCCGCCACATCATGCGGCGGTCGAACGTGCTCTCCTCGGCCACCAATCTGGAGAAAAGCCCGCTGGTCTCCTTGGTGTCGAAGGCACTGGCCAGCGGGTCGGAATCCTTTGCCATGAAGTTTAAGTGCCCAGCCCGTCGATCTTCCCCGAATCAATCAGGGAACATTAACAGGAAAACGGTCCTGCACTTGAATTCCGGGCATTTGCGGGGGTAGCAAGACCGCTATGAAGATATCGCCTGCTGCCCGCCGGCGCCGATTGATTCGGCCGTATTTGACAGGATTGCAATGACCGTTCGCTCAAGCCTCACCATCGTGCTCGCCGCAGGTGAAGGCACGCGCATGCGATCGAGCCTGCCGAAGGTGCTGCATCCCGTTGCAGGCCAGACGTTGCTCGCCCATGTGCTCGCCGCTGCACCCAAGGGAACCGGCACCTCGCTCGCGGTTGTCGTCGGTCCCGACCATCAGGCGGTCGCGGACGAGGCCAAGCGGATCCGGCCCGATGCGCTCACCTTCGTGCAGGCCGAGCGGCTCGGCACCGCGCATGCGGTGCTGGCGGCGCGCGAGGCGATCGCGCGCGGCGCTGACGATCTCTTGATCGCGTTCGGCGACACGCCGCTGATTTCCGCCGGGACGTTTGCGCGGCTGCGCGCGCCGCTCTCCAAGGGCGCGGCGCTCACCGCGCTCGGCTTCCGCGCCGCCGATCCCACCGGCTACGGCCGCTTCATCGTCGAGGGCGACCGCCTGATCGCGATCCGCGAGCAGGCCGACGCCAACCCTGAAGAGCGCAAGATCACGCTGTGCAATGCCGGCGTGATGGCGCTCGACGGGCGCCGCGCGCTCGAAATCCTCGGGCAAATCGGCAACGCGAATTCGAAAGGCGAATATTATCTCACCGATGCGGTCGGCATTGTCCGCGAACAGGGAGGGGAAGCCGTGGCGATCGAGACCAGCGAAGACGAGGTGCGCGGCATCAACACCAAGGCCCAGCTCGCCGAGGCCGAAGCCGTGATGCAGGCGCGGCTACGGAAGGCTGCGATGGAGGCCGGCGTCACGCTGATCGCGCCGGAGACCGTCTATCTCGCCGCCGACACCGTCTTCGGCAAGGACGTGACGATCGAGCCGTTCGTGGTGATCGGCCCCGGCGTGTCGATCGCCGACGGCACGGTGATCCATTCCTTCTCGCACATCGTGCAGACCTCGCTCGGCAGGAACGTCTCCATCGGCCCCTATGCGCGCCTGCGGCCCGGCACCTCGCTGGGCGACGGCGCCCGCATCGGCAATTTCGTGGAGACCAAGGCCGCGACGCTGGAGGCCGGCGTCAAGGTCAACCATCTCTCCTACATCGGCGATGCCACCATCGGGGCCAATTCCAACATCGGCGCCGGCACCATCACCTGCAACTACGACGGCTTCAAGAAGCACAAGACGACGATCGGGCAGGGCGCCTTCGTCGGCACCAACTCCTCGCTCGTCGCTCCTGTGACGATCGGCAAGGGCGCCTATATCGGCTCGGGCTCGGTGATCACGCGCGATGTGCCCGACGATGCGATGGCGCTCGAGCGCAGTCAGCAGACCATCAGGGAAGGCGGCGCCACGCGCTATCGCGAACTGAAGACGGGCGGCAAGAAGCCGGAGAAGTGAGCGGCGTTATTCGTCCTCGGCAAATTCCGAGAAGATCGCGCGGGTCAGGCGCCAGCCGCGCGGCTTGGCGCGCTTCGCAGGTTCGCCCGCCGGGTGCTTGACGAAGACGGGCTTGCTTTCCTTGCAGCGTTGGGGTGGAGGCCAGTGTGCCAGATGCGTGCCCGCGGTCTCGCTCGCGCGCAAGTAAATCGACGACGGACCTTTGCGGTCGGATGAGCCTCTCATGGCCGTTTCTCCTGGGCGGGAATCGTTGGCCAAATGTGTTGACAGCGCGTTAATGTGCGGGGTTAAACCCCGGCCAATTCGACGCACGTCAGGCGGACGGAAATTGATGCTGTCGCAATCCGCAACAATTGTTGAGTATCTGGTTCGTTGCGAATTTCGATAAAAACCGAACGCGTCGTTTTGGCGATTTTTCGACGATTTAGGGGATATTGAACCGCATGTGCGGGATTGTCGGCATTCTCGGGCGCGAACCGGTTGCGGAGCAACTGGTGGATTCGCTCAAGCGTCTTGAATATCGCGGCTACGATTCCGCAGGCGTCGCCACGCTCGAAGGCTGCCATCTCGAGCGCCGCCGCGCCGAAGGCAAGCTGAAGAATTTGGAGAAGCGGCTCTACGCCGAGCCGCTGCAGGGCACGACCGGGATCGGCCACACCCGCTGGGCCACGCATGGCAAGCCGACCGAGCACAACGCGCATCCGCACGCGACCGAGCGCGTTGCCGTCGTCCACAACGGCATCATCGAGAATTTCCGCGAGCTGCGCGAGGAGCTCGAGAGCAACGGCACGGTATTCCACACCGAGACCGACACCGAGATCGTGCTGCATCTCGTCGACGACCTGCTGGTGCGCGGCACCAAGCCGGTCGAGGCGGTGAAGCTGACGCTGGCGCGGCTGCGCGGCGCCTTCGCGCTCGGCTTCATCTTCGCCGGCGAGGACGATCTCATGATCGGCGCCCGCAACGGACCGCCGCTCGCGATCGGCTATGGCGAGGGCGAGATGTATCTCGGCTCGGACGCCATCGCGCTCGGCCCGTTCACCGACACGATCAGCTATCTCGATGATGGCGACTGGGTCGTGCTGACCCGCAAGGGCGCCACGATCTTCGACAAGGACGGTCATGCCGTCCAGCGTGAGAAGATCAAGCACGCGGCCTCGACCTCGCTGGTCGACAAAGCCAACTACCGCCACTTCATGGCGAAGGAAATTCACGAGCAGCCGGAGGTGGTCGGCCATACGCTGGCCCGCTACATCGACATGGCGACCGAGCGTGTCTTGCTGCCGGTCAAGCTGCCGTTCGACTTCAGCACCATCGAGCGCGTCACGATCACGGCCTGCGGCACCGCGAGCTATGCCGGCTATGTCGCAAAGTACTGGTTCGAGCGTTTTGCGCGCCTGCCGGTCGAGGTCGATGTCGCGTCCGAATTCCGCTATCGCGAGGCCCCCTTGCGCAAGGGCGATCTCGCCATCTTTATCTCGCAGTCCGGCGAGACCGCCGATACGCTGGCCGCGCTACGCTACGCCAAGGCCGCGGGCGTGCACACGGTAGCCGTGGTCAACGTGCCGACCTCGACGATCGCGCGCGAGAGCGAGACGGTGCTGCAGACGCTGGCCGGCCCGGAGATCGGCGTCGCCTCGACCAAGGCCTTCACCTGCCAGCTCATGGTGCTCGCCGCACTCGCAGTCGCCGCCGGCAAGGCGCGCGGCGAATTGTCCGAGGCCGACGAGACCAAGCTCGTGCACGGCCTCGTCGAAATCCCGCGCCTGATGGCGGACGCGCTCACCACCGAGCTCCAGATCGAGAAGCTCGCGCGCGAGATCGCGAAATCGCGCGACGTGCTCTATCTCGGCCGCGGCACCAGCTTCCCGCTCGCGCTCGAGGGCGCGTTGAAGCTGAAGGAGATCTCCTATATCCACGCCGAGGGCTACGCCGCCGGCGAGCTCAAGCACGGGCCGATCGCGCTGATCGACGAGAACGTGCCGGTGGTGGTGATTGCGCCCCACGACCGGGTGTTCGAGAAAACCGTCTCCAACATGCAGGAAGTGGCCGCCCGCGGCGGCAACATTATCCTGATGACCGACGCCAAGGGCGCAGCCGAGGCGACCGTCGATTCCCTCGTCACCATCGTCATGCCGGACATGGCCGCGGCCTTCACGCCGATGGTCTACGCCGTGCCAGTGCAGTTGCTCGCCTATCATACGGCGGTTGTGATGGGCACCGACGTCGACCAGCCGCGCAACCTCGCCAAGTCGGTGACCGTGGAATAGGCAGGCGGGAAGGGTGCCGCTCGCTATGTGGTCTTCAAAAATCTGCTAGAAGACCCTAGCTAAAGAGTTGCGACCACCTGGAACCCGAATGACCGCCCGCCACGACGCGTCTCCGCCTGCGCCTCCGGCTGATCCCGTCCCGGAACCTCATACCGGCCTGATGGGCCGTTTCCGCAACTATTTCCTTACCGGCCTCGTCGTGACGGGACCGATCGCGATCACGCTTTACCTGGTCTGGTGGTTCGTGACCTGGGTCGATGGCGTAGTGCGGCCCTTCGTGCCGCTGGCCTATCGCCCGGAAACCTATTTGCCCTACGGCGTCCCCGGCTGGGGACTGATTGTCGCAGTCTTTACGCTGACACTGCTCGGCTTCCTCGCCGCCAACCTGATTGGCCGTACGCTGGTCGATGTCGGCGAGACCTTTCTCGGCCGCATCCCGGCCGTTCGCGCCATCTACCGTGGCCTGAAGCAGGTGTTCGAGACGCTGTTCTCGGGCAAGGGCTCGAGCTTCCGCAAGGTGGGCTTGGTCGAGTTTCCTTCGCCGGGCATGTGGTCGATCGTGCTGATCTCGCAATCACCGAGTGAGGACGTCGCGCGCAGCCTGCCGGGAGAGGAGCACGTCTCGGTGTTCCTGCCGTGCTCGCCGAACCCGACCACCGGCTTCTTCTTTTACGTACCCAAGAGCAAGATCATCGAGGTCGAGCTGAGTGCCGAGGATGCGGCGACGTTGATCATGTCGGCTGGCGTGGTGCAGCCTGGCTCCGTAGCCGATCCGAAGAAGGTGGCGGCGCTCGCCGGCGTGGCGAATGCCGCGCGGATCGCCAATGCCTCCACCACGCTCAAGCCCGAGCCCGCGAAGGTGGAATGAGCAGCAGTCGATGAGCGACGGAAAGACGTTCGATGGCAAAGTGCGGGACGCCCGCGAGGGCAGCGTTCGCATGGTTGCGCCAGACGAAGCCAGGCGACTGATCGAGCAAGGTGGTGTCACCGTCATCGATGTCGGCGACGAGTGGCAGTTGCGCGAGCGCGGCACGCTGCCCGGTGCCCGCAACATCACGCATGGCGAGCTCGCGATCAAAGCCGACACGAAGCAAGAGCATCGCGATCCTGCCTTGCAGGACAGCAATCAGAAGATCCTCCTCACCTGCGGCGGTGGCGGCAAGGCGACGCTGTCGGCCGCCGCCCTGCAGGAGATGGGATTTACCGACGTCTCCGTGCTCCAGGGTGGCTGCCGCGGCTGGCAGAAGGCCGGCTATGCGCTGGAGCCGTATCCCGACTTGGACAGCGCCACTACCGCGCAGGACGCCGGCAAGTAGAATCCGCGGCCGACGGTTGGCCACGCTATGGCCGGAACCCGATCGGAGCCGACGATGACAACCACGATAGCGATTCTTGCACCGGGCGCCATGGGTAGCGCGGTGGCCCGCCGCCTCGGCGAGCACGGCGCGCGCGTGCTCACCTCCCTGAAGGGGCGGAGCGAAGCGACGCTGAAACGTGCGGCAGACGCGGGCATGGTCGGCGCCGAGGACGATGAGATCGCTGACGCCGACATCATTCTCTCGATCGTGCCGCCGGGCGAGGCCGTCGCGCTGGCGGAGCGCCTGGCGGGACTGATCGTCAGGCGCGGGAAGAAGCCTGTCGTCGTCGACTGCAACGCCGTCAATGTCGAAACCGTGCGCCGCATCGAGGAGATCATCGGCTCGGCGCAGGCGCCATTCGTCGATGCCGGCATCATCGGCTTCCCGCCGCAGCGCGGCAGCAAGGGACCGGCGTTCTACATGTCCGGCGAGCATGCCAAGGACGTCGCAGTGTTGAAGCAACTCGGGCTGGACCTGCGCATCGTCGAGGGGCCGGTCGGCGCGGCCTCCGCGCTCAAAATGTCCTACGCCGGAATCGTCAAGGGCCTCGCGGGCATCGGCTCGGCCATGGTGCTTGCTGCGACCAAGGCGGGCGCGGCGGATGCGCTCCGCAACGAGCTCGCACTGAGCCAGCCTGCGATCCTGGCGCGGCTCGAGGTCGCGCTGCCGGACATGATCCCAAAGGCCTATCGCTGGATTGCGGAGATGCGGGAGATTTCGGGCTTCCTCGGCCCGGATCATCCGGCAAGCCAGATCTACGAAGGCTTTGCACGCTGGTTCGAGCATCTTGCCGAGGATGCGAAGGGCGAGGCGACGGAAGCGGAGCGGTTGAAAGCGTTCGCGGCGAATGTCCAAAAGAAGGTCTAGATTGCACCCGCAAGCCCGGTGCGCTCGCCAAGGCTCGGCCTCAAGGCCGAACTCCGTCGAATGTCCTGGCTAGAATGTCTTGAGCTAAGACAGCGGCTGCGTCTCCGAGAACATATCGACGATCTTGTTGGTCATGCCGTTCACGATCAGCACCTGATCCTTCATCTTGGCGTACATGTAGTCGCGCAGCTCCGGCAATTGCGAGAGCACCTGCGTGGGTAGGCCTTGAGCCTTGACGCCTTTCGGAAGTGTTGCCCCAACGGCAGGTGTGAAGTCCTTGGCTGACTTCGTGGCTGCTTGCCGGAATTGTATATCGTTATGCTCGGTCAGCACCGTCTTGCGAATCTGCTCGCGCTGCGCGTTTGTCAGGCTGAGTTTCGGCAGCGATGGATTTTGCGATACCGTCGTGCCACCGCTCAATTCGACCGCACCTTGCGCAGCCGGTTGTGCGAGCGAAAGTGCGGGCGCGCCGAGTATGATCGCGAGCGCAGCGATTGTGGTGGGAGCCCTCATGGTTCTGCTCCTTCCTGTACCGCCCTTGAGCAGTTAACGGGCGCATGGTGCGTCCGTTCCGCGGCCGGCGAGCAACGTGCGCGCCTTTGTCTGCCGTACAGGCGGGCAATGGCGGCAGTGTGCTGGACCAGCTCGCCCGAGTATCGCTTCCCCGGCGGCATTACGGCGGCCATGGATCAGCGTGCACTCGTCCATGTGCGCCAATGGGTCGGCTGAATGTCGGCGTGCGTTTTGCCTGATCGGTCGACCCAATTGGATCCATCCTTGCGACAAGGAAAAGGAAGCGAATGGACGATACCATCAAAGTCCAGCGCGCAGATTTCGAGGTCTCCGTCTGACGGAGCTGTCGAAGTTGACTGCCATTCGGTGGAGATGAACTGCATGATCTACCTCCAGCAGGAAATGTGGGGATAGTTCCAATGTACTTTTTAGCACGAGTGATCGTCCTTGGGTGTGAACCAGCTCGCAATGACGCAAGGAACCCGTACCCTTCATTGGGGCAATTGCCTTGTCCTTGCCTCGGGCGCCTCTGATACGTCCGGGCGCACGATCACCGCTTGCAAGTGAGTCTGTCTCGGCTACGGGCGGTTCATGGGCGTGGGGCCGAATGTCGCGAAACGCCAGGCCCGGCTTGGGCATGCTCTGCGGCCGAGACAACGCGTCACGCGCGAGTGTGACCGGCGCATCTATTGGAGATGCATCACGGAGAAGAGTTGCTTCGGGCGATGGATTGCCGGGTCAAGCCCGGCAATTACGAGAATGAACCACTTTAACCCGCCCCAATCAGCGGAATTGCTTCATCCCGCTCATACAGATACAGCAGGCAGCGCAGCGCTTCGCCGCGCTCGCCCTTCAGCTTCGGATCGTCGTTCATGATGCGCAGGGCCTCGTCGCGGGCCTGCGTGATGAGCTGGCTGTGGACCTCCGAACGCGCGATCCGATAGCCGGGCAGGCCGCTTTGGCGCACGCCGAGCACGTCGCCTTCGCCGCGCAGCTTCAAATCTTCCTCGGCGATGCGAAAGCCGTCGGTGGTCTCGCGGATCACCTTCAGCCGCGCCTTCGACATTTCGCCGAGCGGCTCTGAGTAAAGCAGGAGGCAGGTCGAAGCTTCGGAGCCGCGTCCGATACGGCCGCGCAATTGATGGAGCTGGGCAAGGCCGAAGCGCTCGGCGTTCTCGATCACCATGATGGTGGCGGCCGGCACGTCGACGCCGACCTCGACCACGGTGGTCGCAACCAGGAGCCCGATCTCGTGGGCGGCGAACTGGCCCATCACGCGGTCCTTCTCTGCGCCCTTCATCTGCCCGTGGACGAGCCCGACGCGGTCGCCGAAGCGCTTCTGCAAACTCTCGAAACGTTTCGTCGCGTTGGTCAGGTGCTCGGTGCCTTCGGCCTCGGACTCCTCGACCAGCGGACAAATCCAGTAGACCAGCTTGCCGGACTGGAGCGCGCGGCCGACGCCGTCCATGACCTCCTCGATCCGGCTCATCGGCACCGCGCGGGTGTCGATCGGCTGCCGGCCGGCGGGCTTTTCGCGCAGCTCGCTGATGTCCATGTCGCCGAAATAGGTCAGCACCAGCGTGCGCGGGATCGGCGTGGCGCTCAGCACCAGCACGTCAACGGCCTCGCCCTTCGAGGTCAGCGCCAATCGCTCGCGCACGCCGAAACGGTGCTGCTCGTCGACGACGGCAAGCGCGAGATCCCCAAAGATCACGTCGTCCTGGATCAGCGCATGGGTGCCGACGAGGAGATCGATCTCGCCCTCGGCGAGCCGCGCGAGAATCTCGCGCCGCTCCTTGCCTTTTTCCCGCCCGGTGAGGATCGCGACCCGCAAGCCGGCGCGCTCGGCGAGCGGCGCGATGGTCTTGATGTGTTGGCGCGCCAGGATTTCGGTCGGCGCCATCAACGCGGCCTGCTTGCCGACCTCGGCGACGGCGGCAGCAGCGAGTAACGCCACCACGGTCTTGCCGGAGCCGACGTCGCCCTGAAGCAGACGGAGCATGCGCACGGATTGTTTCAGATCATCGGCGATCGCGGCCGCGGCACTGCGCTGGGAGCGTGTCAGCGCATAGGGCAGGGCATCGATGATCTTGTTGCGCAGGTGGCCGTCGCCGGCGTTGCGCACGCCGGCGGGCCGGCGCAACCGCGCACGGATCAGCGCCAGCGCCAGTTGCCCGGCCAAGAGCTCGTCGAAGGCGAGGCGCGACCAGAAGCGCTGGTCGGGCAGGACGTCGGTGAGCTCGACGGGCTGATGCACACGGATGAGTGCCTCGGCGAGAGGCGGGAAGTTGCAGCGGCGGAGCACGTCCGGGCTGATCCATTCCGGCAAGGAGGGGAGCTTCTGCAGCGCCTGCGCGATCGCGCGGCGCAGCGAGCCGAGCGCCAGCCCCTCGGTCAGCGGATAGACGGGATCGATCCCGGAGAGCTTCGCGATGGCCTCCTCGTCCAGCACGCGGTCGGGATGCACGATCTGCGGGATGCCGTCATACATCTGCAGCGTGCCGGAGACGTAGCGCTTCTCGCCCATCGGCAGCAGCTTCTCGACATAGCCGGGCTTGGCGCGGAAGAAGGTCAGCACGACGTCGCCGGTATCGTCGCTGGCGTAGACGAGATAGGGCGCGCGCGCATTGCGCGGCGGCGGAGGGCGGTGGCGGTCGATCGTCACCTCCAGCGTCACCACGGTTCCCGGCACGGCGTCACGGATCTTCGGCCGCGCGCGGCGGTCGATCACGTTGCTCGGCAAGTGCAGGAGGAGGTCGACCAGCCGCGGCGTCTCATCGCGGTCGAGCAGATAGCGCAACAGCTTGTCCTGCTTCGGACCGACGCCGGGGAGGCTGGTCACGGGAGCAAACAGCGGGTTGAGCAGGCTGGGGCGCATGGGGCGAATCTAGGATCGTTTCGGCTCGTCATGCCCGGCTTTATGCCGGGCATCCACGCTTTTTTCTCGGCAACGCGTGGATGGCCGGGACAAGCCTGGCCATGACGGGGCGGAGAGTGGCAAACCAGAACAACAAAGGGCTGACATCGGTCATCCGAGTGGCTATATCACCCGCGCCCGGCACGTCCGGGCTTTTGGCGTTGGACTGGATTTGAGACATGACGGGAACGACACGATCGAGCGACGGGCTGGATGAGCGTCGCAAGCGGCTTCTGTTCCGCTGCTGGCACCGCGGCACGCGCGAGATGGACCTCATCCTCGGCCGCTTTGCCGATGCCGAGATTGGCAACCTGTCCGATGCCGAACTGACCGAGCTCGAGCACCTGCTGGAGGTGCCCGATCCCGATTTCTACGCGGCCGTCACGGGAGACAAAGTGCTTCCGGGTGACGTTGCAGGCGCGCTGTTCGCGCGTATCAAGGCATTTCCGATTGCGGACGGCAACGCATGAAACAGCCGTCGAAATCTCCGGCCGAGCTGCTCGCGCCGGGCCGCGCACTGACGCTCGCCAACGTCGCCGAAGGCGCTGAAGGCCTCGTCGTCTCCGACCTCGCGCGCGCCATCGCGGCACGGCCGAAGAAGCCGGCCGTCAGCCTCGCTGTCGTCTGCCGCGACGGCCCGCGCATGCAGCAGCTCGAGCGCGCGTTGCAATTCTTCGCGCCCGACCTGCCCGTGCTGACGTTCCCGGCCTGGGACTGCCAGCCCTATGACCGGGTCTCGCCGCATGGCGGCATCCTGGCGCAGCGCCTGACCACGCTGGCGCGGCTTGCTTCGCTCACCGGCAGCGACAAGCCGCTGATCGTGCTGACGACCGTGAACGCCGTCGTGCAGCGCGTGCCGTCGCGCGATCTCGTCGCCGCGCAGGCGCTGTCGGTCGCACCCGGCAATGTCGTGCCGATGGACACCATCGTCGCCTGGCTCGAGCACAATGGGTACAGCCGCTCCTCGACGGTGCGCGAGCCCGGAGAATATGCCGTGCGCGGCGGCATCCTCGATCTGTTCCCGGCCGGCCTCGACCAGCCCGTCCGCTTCGATTTCTTCGGCGACAGCCTGGAATCGATCCGCTCCTTCGACGCCGAGACCCAGCGCACGCTGCTCGACATGCGCGCGCTCGATCTCGTGCCGATCTCGGAATTCCAGCTCGTCACTGACACCATCCGCCGCTTCCGCATGGGCTATGTCGCTGAGTTCGGCGCGCCCGAGCGTGACGATGCGCTGTACGAGGCCGTCAGCGAAGGCCGGCGTCATCCCGGCATGGAGCACTGGCTGCCGCTGTTCCAGGAGCGGATGGACACGCTGTTCGACTATCTGCAGGGCGCGCCGATCGCGATCGAGCCGCAGGCCGAGGACGCCATCCGCGAGCGCTTCAAGCAGATCCTCGACTACTACGAGGCGCGCCGCGACGCGCTGGAGCATCCGACCGGTGGCGGCATCTACAAGCCGCTGCCGCCCGACCGGCTCTATCTGACCGAAGAGGAGTGGACCAAGCGCGAAGCCGACATTCCGCTGGCGCGGCTGACGCAATTCTCCGTGCCGGCTGATGGCGCGAGCGTCGTCGATGCCGGCGCGCGCAAGGGGCGGGATTTCGCACCCGAGCGCAACGACACGACCGCCAACGTGTTCGAGGCCGTGGTGGCGCACGTGATGGCGTTGCAGGCGCAGCGCAAGAAGGTCGTCATCGCGCTCTGGACCGAAGGCTCGCGCGACCGCATGACCTCGATGTTGCGCGACCATAAGCTGACCCACACCACCAGCGTCAATAGCTGGCGGACGGTGCAGGCAACTCCGCGCAACGAGACCATGCTCGCCGTGCTGGGCCTCGAAAGCGGCTTCGAGACCGACGAGATCGCGCTCATCAGCGAGCAGGACATCCTCGGCGATCGCCTGGTGCGGCCGCGCAAGGCGAGCCGCAAGCTCGACAACTTCATCTCGGAGGTCACGAGCCTCGCTGCCGGCGACATCGTCGTGCACGTCGATCACGGCATCGGCCGCTTCATCGGCCTGCAGACGCTCGACGTCGCCGGCGCGCCGCATGACTGTCTCGAGCTGCATTATGCCGCCGAGACAAAGCTGTTCCTGCCGGTCGAGAACATCGAACTGCTGTCGCGCTACGGCTCCGACCAGACCACGGTCGAGCTCGACCGCCTCGGCGGCTCGGGCTGGCAGACCCGCAAGGCCAAGCTGAAGAACCGCATCCGCGAGATCGCCGGCGAGTTGATCAAGATCGCTGCCGAACGGCAGCTCCACGAAGCGCCAAAACTGCCGGTGCAGCCGGGCCTCTATGACGAGTTCTGCGCGCGTTTCCCCTATGACGAGACCGAGGACCAGTTGGGGGCGATCGAGTCCACGCTGAAGGACCTCGAGCGGGGCCGGCCCATGGACCGGCTGATCTGCGGCGACGTCGGCTTCGGCAAGACGGAGGTCGCGCTGCGCGCGGCGTTTGCCGTCGGGCTGGAAGGCAAGCAGGTCGCGGTCGTGGTGCCGACCACGCTGCTTGCGCGCCAGCATTACAAGACGTTCTCCGAACGCTTCCGCGGCTTCCCGGTGCAGGTCGCGCAGGCTTCGCGCCTGATCCCGGCCAAGCAGCTCAACCAGGTCAAGAAGGGCATCGCCGACGGCTCGGTCGACATCGTCGTGGGTACCCATGCGCTGCTCGGCAAGTCGATCAAGTTCCGTGACCTTGGCCTCTTGATCGTCGACGAGGAGCAGCATTTCGGCGTCAGTCACAAGGAGCGGCTGAAAGCACTCCGCGCCGAGGTGCATGTGCTGACGCTATCGGCAACGCCGATCCCGCGCACGCTCCAGCTTGCCTTGACTGGCGTGCGCGAGCTCTCGATCATCGCCTCGCCCCCGGTCGACCGCCTTGCGGTGCGCACCTTCGTCGCCCCGCACGATCCCCTGATGATCCGCGAGGCGCTCTTGCGCGAGCGCTATCGCGGCGGGCAGGCATTCTACGTAGTGCCGCGCATCGACGATCTCGCCGAGGTCAAGGATTTCCTCGACAAGAACGTACCGGAGATGAAGGTCGCGGTCGCACATGGCCAAATGCCCCCGGCCGTGATCGAGGACATCATGACGGCGTTCTACGACGGCAGGTTCGACATCCTGCTGTCGACCACGATCGTGGAGTCCGGCCTCGACATTCCGAACGCCAACACGCTGATCGTGCATCGGGCCGACATGTTCGGCCTCGCCCAGCTCTATCAGCTCCGTGGCCGTGTCGGACGCTCCAAGCTGCGCGCCTACGCCTTGTTCACGCTGCCGGCGCAGCAGAAGATCACGGCACAGGCCGAGCGGCGGCTGACCGTGCTGCAATCGCTGGAGACATTGGGCGCGGGCTTCCAGCTCGCCTCCCACGATCTCGACATTCGCGGCGCCGGCAATCTGCTCGGTGAGGAGCAGTCCGGGCACATCAAGGAGGTCGGCTTTGAGCTCTACCAGTCGATGCTGGAAGAGGCGATCGTCAACCTCAAGGCCGGCGTCGCCGAGCCCGCCGCCGACCGCTGGTCGCCGCAGATCACGATCGGCATGCCTGTACTCATTCCGGAGGACTATGTCGGCGACCTCTCGGTCCGCCTGTCGCTCTACCGGCGGCTCGCAGATCTCGACACCGAGGAGGAGATCGAGAACTTTGCCGCCGAGATGCGCGACCGCTTCGGTGTGCTGCCGGATGAGGTGCGCTATCTCTTCAAGGTCGCCGCGATCAAGGCGTTCTGTCGACGGGCCAATGTCGAGAAGATCGACGCGGGCCCGAAGGGCGCCGTCATCGTGTTCCGCGACAATTCCTTTGCGCATCCCGACCGCCTGGTGTCGTTCATCCGCAGCCACGGCCAAGCCGCAAAGGTGCGGCCCGACATGAAGGTGGTGTTCTTCCAGGACTGGGAGACGCCGGAAGAGCGCCTCGTCGGCACCACCGAGATCATGCGCCAGCTCGCGCAGCTCGCACAGAGCAAGAAGGCGGCGTAGGGACTTCTCCTTCGTCATTGCGAGCGAAGCGAAGCAATCCAGAAATCTATCCGCAGAAGGACGCTGGATTGCTTCGTCGCTTCGCTCCTCGCAATGACCGTGTTACTGGGAGCATTGTACGGTGCGTAAAAGCGCGTAGTGTGCCCACCATCTCCGCACTCGGATCTGAAAACAGGTGGGCACGCTTCGCTTTGCCCACGTCGTCAATCGAGGTGGAATCTCAAGTATCAATCGAGGTGGAATCTCAAGTAAAGGTTTCCCGCCGGCTCATTCTGGAAAAACAAGAGGCCTCGCGGCGCCATGCCGGCAAAAAAGCGAAGCCTCGGTGGCGGGTCGCCTGGCACTATTCTCTGCGATGGCGCACCTAGTTCGAAGAAACAGCAGCCGGGCTTGCCTTCGATTTGAATGCGCGCGTGGTCAGGGTCGTCGCGAGACAGGGAAATGATGACCGTCAAGTTTAGCTTCTCGACCTTCACATGGCATACCCCATAGGGGCACGTCGTCGAACCTGCATCGCTGTCTCTCGGTGTTTCAATGCCGTAATCCAACCTGTAGTCCTTGGCGTAGGAGGCCGGCAAAAGCAGAACGGCGGAAATGAACGCTGTTGCGAATTTCATCATCAACCATCATATCGTGGCGCGCTTAGCAGACAATTTATCGCTCACAGGTTGCGGGTGGTTTGTATAGAACGAAGCAGGAACATTGTCAACCGATTTTCGCACATTGGCGACAGCGCTGATGCCACCGCGTGGGCGCGCCTCCTCAGCATCTGATGGACTATCTCAATTCCTGACGATGCGACGGAGAACACGGATGTTCGGGTCGTCACGATCGGGAGCTTTCTCGACTGGGGGCACGACCGGAGCACGATTGATCTGAGCTGCCTTGGGCGTCGAGAGCACGCCCTGGTTTGTCGGCGCTGCAAGAATTTGAATTTTCTCATTCGTGGTTGGTGGAGCAAAGATTGGCGGGCGCGCCCGCATGATCGAATCGTTTGGATCGCGCGGACGGATCTCGCCACGGCCGTCATTCTCTAGACTCGGGATTACATTGCCGGCCTGCTTGATAGCCGCGTCAATCATTTCCTCTACAGAACCCAGTACTGAGCCGGGGTCATCGATATATTGCTCGGACGCTACAACGCTGTCCTTAAATCGTTTGAGGTCATCGATGGTCTGCTGGGCGGATTTTCGCGGCCCTTCGTCCCACCAGGATCCCTTGCCAGACATGTAATGATCTATGACGTCGCGCGCGACTCGTAACGTCTTCCTTGTCTGACGGATTGATCGTGACAAACCCGGAGCCGATCGGCGGTAAGGGTTTCTTCTCAATCGTCGGCATGAAAAATCTCCTGCGCAAATGAAAAAACCCGCAGCGGATTTCTCCACGCGGGCCAACTGACTTATTTCGATGATGCCACTATGCCGGTGTTTTGCCCGACGTGTCAAATGGCTTCGTAAAATACGTAAGACTTCACGTCAGCAATTGACATTTCCTTTGCATGGGGTTGTTTTTCAGATTTTGTCGGATCCTAGGGCAAACCGAGATCCTACGAAAGGGCCGATCCCGCGAAAACGGGCGCGATGATATCTACGACGCCGCCCGTGACGCGTCGGCGGATAGCCGCGCCAGCAGCGACCTTGCCGTATCCGATGGCGACAGCGAATCCACGCTGACGACGGGGTCGCTGCGCATCTCGCCTTTGCCGTTCGAGGTGTGCCGCATCACCGCAGAGAGGCGGCGGGCGATCATGTGGGCGGTGCGGAAGTCGGTCTCTGCGAACACGACGATCACCGAGCCGTCCTTCTGGGCGGTGCCAAAATCCATCTGCCGCATCAGCCGACTCAGGATGCGCGCGGCGTCTAACTGGGCGCGGGGATTGGCCGAATCGAAAGCGAAGCGCGCAACCGAGAGACCACCGCCGCGGGCGAGCGTCTGCTCGACCGCTTTGGAAAAGTCGCGGGCGAAGGCTTCGACCGTCAGCAGGCCACTGCGCGGATCGAGCCAGCCGCCGGCATCGATCGAACGCAGCGTGCGGCCAAGTTGTGCCTCCATCGCGTGCTGGCGGATCAGCGGCAGCGCGTTGGCCGCGATCCTGGCGGGTTCACCCGAGATGACCTCGAGATTGGGCAGGTCGTAGCTCTGCGCGAGCTGGTGCGCGGTAACAACGACGGGCAGGTTGCGGAAGCGGGTATCTTCCGCAAGCACCGTGAGGAAGGCGTCAGTGACGCGCGCAGTGAAACCTTCGGCGAGCACGACGCCGTCGATGTCGCGGGTGTTGAGATGCTTTGCGGCGGCTTCGATCGACAGCGCCCCGATCACGCCCACGCGTTCGCCGAGCGCGACCGAGAGCGCGGGATAGGCGGCGCCGCGGCCGATCAGAAGCACCGTGGCATCGCGCGCAGGATCGGCCTCCGGGAACGAGACCTTCGTCGTCACCTCCGGCAGCCGGCGCAGCACGGTCGCGTGCAGTGTGCGTACGCGCAGCCCGGCGCGCAGCCGCGCGATCAGGCGGTCTGGATTGCCGCCGCTCGTGGCGAAGGGCAGGGCGTTGTGGGGGAGAGTGCCCGGCGCGTCCAGTGCGACGAACGGAATGTAGAGTGGCTGGTCGGCGATTTTCCTGGCGAACGGCGCGATGTGCGGCTCGTGTCCGCCTGACATGGCGGCAAGAACCGCAGCAGGCTGCATCTGCTCGACGGCGCGCGCAGCACTCGCCCAGTCGCTGTCGACAATGGGGAAGAGGCGGCCCTCGTCCAGCGCCGCAATGAAGGCCGGCCGCTCGGCGTTGGACACAAACAGGATCGGGCCCGCCTGGGACATCGCAAACTCTGATCACGCAATACTGCTGCGCAATCTAGTTTGGTCGCCTTAATGCCGCGTCAACATATCAGCCGAAAGTGCGATCAAACCGGGCCGGAACGATCGCGAAAAGCCTCAACCATCAGAGGGTTAAGCCCGAGTTCGCTGAGCGCCTCGCGGGCGCGGGTGTTATCCTGGGCGCGACCCGCCAGCCGGTGTCCGGAGAGCCGGTCGGGCAGCGCAGTCAACAGCGCGCCCTGGCCGAGCCGGCGCGCCCATTCCTGCAGGTCGTTGGAGAGGAAGCGATAGCCGCCGACCGCCATGATGCCGGACGGGGGTGCGGTGATGCAGATCGCACCGTTTGCCCGGTCGATCCGCGCGGCGTAGCCGGTGTCGACATAGTCCCGCGGCGGCTGCGCCGTCAGGGCCTCGCCCACCGGCTGCGGCGGTGCGTAGGCCGCGATCGGGACCATCGCTCCGCGCAGGCCCAGCGTTCCATTCGGCGTGAGCAGGATCTCGCCGGCGATGGAGGAGCCCGACTGCTCGCGCGGCGCACCATGGGGGCCCGGCATCACCGCCACCGGCATGCCGTCCTCGCCACGCCGGACGCCGAACAGCCCGGCCTCGCCGAACAGATAGACGTCGGTGAGCGGCGCATGCGGCGCGATCCAGGCATCGCTCGCCGCTACCTGTTCCGGCGCGCGCCACAGGCCGATGACGTTGCGCAAGCTCGGCATCCGCGCCGCGAGATCGGAATCGCCAAGCCTAAGCGCGAGCTGCGCCGGTGCGATCAGCACATCGCAATCGTGCTCATTGATCTGCTGCTCCAGCACCTCGCTCTCAAAGGGATGATGCAGCGCCAGCGTGCCGCCGGAGAGCAGCCACACAGCGAGCGAGGAGGCGAGGCCGGCGAACGACATCGGAGTGAACGCCGCCATCACGGTCGCGCCCTGCTTGACGTCGGCCTCCAGCGACATCGCAAGGCCACCGGCGATCAGGCTGAAATGCGGTCGTGGCACCGGGCGAAAGCCCTCCGCCGTAACGTCGAAAGAGATCATCGCCGCCTTGCGGCCATCCTGGATGACGCGGCGCGTAGTGCCGGGCGGGCGCGCCAGCACCTCGTCGAGCGGGGCCATGCCTTCGGGCAGGTCGGTGCCGAAACCGAAGACATGGCGGATCGAGAACGCTTCCGCTGCGGCATGCATGGCGAGGTCGGAATAGATCACGCCGTCGACCTTGCTCATGGTGACGATAGCGCGTGCCGCAGTGCGGTTGAGCGCGGCGGTCAGCTCCGCATGACGCCAGAGCAGCGGCAGCACGGCAACGACGAGGCCGGCGCGATGGGCGGCGAGCACCGTGAGCACGAACTCGACCGTGTTCGGCAACTGGATCGCGATGACGGAATTGGCCGGCAGGCCGGATTCCACGAAGTGCGCCGACAGCGCCTCGATGGCGAGATCCGCCTCGGCGTAGGTCAGCCGCCTCGGCTCGTGGCCGGTCACGCGGACCTTGTTGATGGGGTCGAGCAGTGCCGGCGCGTGCGGCTGGCGGGACAGCGTGCGCTGAAACAGCGTGTCGAGCGTCGGCGATGCGGCTGGCTGATTCGTCATTTCGCTTGCGGCTGCCCCTTGGACCACCAGGTCTCCGGCAAATAGCCGGACAGCGCGGTAGCCGATGGCCGTTCTATCCGATTCCAGCGCGCGATCCATTGCTCCGATACGTTAAAGAGGGGGATTGTGTAGAAGCCTGCGATCAGGGTGCGGTCGAGCGCCCGCACTGCCGACACGAAGGCCGTATGTTCGCGGGCCTCCAGTAGGGCTGCGATCATGGCGTCGACGGCCGGATCCTTGGCGCCCATGTAGTTGCGGGTGCCCGGATTGTCGGCAGCGGCGCTGCCCCAATAGAAATATTGCTCGTTGCCGGGCGACAGCGACTGATCCCAGCGGTTCTGGATCATGTCGAACTCGAAAGCGAGCCGGCGCTGGTCGAACTGCACGGGATCGACCGATCGCACGGTCGGCTCGATGCCGGCGCGCTTCAGGTCGCGCTGGAAGGCAAGCGCGATGCGCTCCTGGTCGCGCGTCGTGACCAGGATCTCGAAGGTGAAGGGAGCCTTGGTCTTGCGGTTGCGCAGCACGGTTCCGTTGAGATCGTAGCCGGCCTCCGACAGAAGCTTGAGCGCCGCGCGCAGCGTCGTGCGGTCGCGCCCCGAGCCGTCGGTGACGGGCAGGCGGTAGCTGCCATCCATGATGTCGGCTGGAATTTGCGCGGCGAACGGTTGGAGCAGCTCGCGCTCGCGTGCATCCGCAGGACGGGCGTAGGCGGAGAGGTCCGAACCGGCGAAATAGCCGGCGACGCGCGAGTAGAGCCCGAAGAAGTAGTTGCGATTGACCAGTTCGAAGTCGAACAGCAGCGTCAGCGCCTGGCGCACGCGGATGTCGGCGAAGATCGGACGCCGGGTGTTGAACACCAGGAATTCCGACGGCTGCGGCACGCCCGGCTTGATGGTGTCGCGGATCACCTCGCCGGTCTTGGCTGCGGGGAAATCGTAGCCGTCGTGCCAGCGCAACGGCTCGTTCTCGACGCGGAAGTCATAGAGGCCGCGCTTGAAGGCTTCGAACTGGCCGTTGGCCTCGCGGTAGTAGTCGAGCCTGATCTCGTCGAAATTGTAGAGGCCGCGATTGACCGGCAGGTCGCGGCCCCAATAGTCGGGGTTGCGGGTCAGCGTCACGCTGGTGCCGGGCTTCACCGCCGTGACCCGGTACGGGCCCGAGCCGATCGGGCCTACCATCGTCGTCTCCTCAAAGGTCGCGACGTCGACTGCATGCTTGGGCAGGATCGGCATCAGGCCGAGGATCAGCGGCAACTCCCGGTCATTGGCGCCGGCCAAATCGAAGCGGATCGTGAGGGGATCGAGCACTTCGGCCTTTGCTACTTTCGCATAGTAATGGCGGTGGTTCGGTCGGCCGTGATCGCGCAGGAGCTGCCAGGAAAACTCGACGTCCTCGGCGAGCACCGGCTTGCCGTCGGAGAACCGCGCGCGAGGATCGAGGCGGAACGTGACGTAGGTCCGCTCGTCGTCGGTTTCGACCGTCCTGGCCAGGAGGCCATAGAGTGTGAACGGCTCGTCGTTGCCGCGCGCCAAAAGGCTCTCGATCACGTAGTTCCGGACCTGCTGCACCGCCAATCCCTTCACGATGAGGGGATTGAGGCTGTCGAAGGTACCCAGAAGGCCCCAGGTCAGCCGGCCGCCCTTGGGTGCGTCGGGGTTGGTGTAGGGCATGTGGGTGAAGTCGGCCGGCAGTGCCGGCTTGCCGTGCATGGCTATGGCGTGGGCTTCTTCGGCCCGCACTGCGGCCGTCGGCAACATGATGGCGAGGAGAAGGGCGAGGCTGCGAAGCCGGGCGCCAAGGACCCCGACAAGGACCTCGACAAGCCCCTCAAGAAGGCGCGGGAACATGAACATCGGCGCACGTTGATTCGAGAACCGGCGGATCTGAATCCTAACACAGCGATTTTCCCCGGGAGCGCACGTGCTGTCGCGGTCAAAGAGAGTTGTCGGCATTGATCTTTTCGTCCGCCACGTTAAGAAGGCGGGCAATCGCGCAAGAGCGCCGGACCCGTCACTTTTCCGCCTCTATTGACGGGGAGACAGCCGCGCCCAAGGCGGCTTGGTTCGGTGTTTCGGAGCGGCTCGGGCCATTCCCGTTCAGAAAGGGTTTTCCGCAATGAATTTCCGCTATTTGGCCGCGTCCGTCCGGCCGCGCGGGCGACTTCTCGCCCTGTTGACGGCGACGGCATTGGTCGTTCCGTTCGCCGCAGAAGCCCAGGCTCCAGCGCCGGCACCCAAGGCAGCGCCGAAAGCCGCGCCGAAGGCCGCCCCCAAGGCGCCCGCGCCGGCTCAAACTCCTCAGGCCCAGCAGGCCCCAGCTCAGGGCGCTCCAGCCCAGCCGAACGGCCAGCCGGCGGATCAGCAGATTCAGCTCATCTACGCGCCGTGGACCAAATTCTGCCTCAAGGGCCAGGACGCCAACGCCAAGCAGGTGTGCTTCACCGGCAAGGACGGCCGCATCGAGTCGGGCCAGCCGGTCATCGCCGCCGTGATCATCGAGCCCGAAGGCGAGCCCAAGAAGATCCTGCGCGTGACGCTGCCGCTCGGCATGCAGCTCGTCCATGGCACCCGTATCATCGTGGACAACAATCCGCCGCTGCAGAGCCCGTACGTGATCTGCTTCGCCAATGGCTGCATGTCGGACTACGAGGCGACCCCGGACCTCATCAACAACATGAAGAAGGGGCAGAACCTCGTGGTGCAGGCGATCAACGCCAACGGCGCGCCGCTGACGCTGCCGCTGCCGCTGGCCGGCGAGTTCGCCAAGGCCTATGACGGCCCGCCGACCGACCCGAAGCAGTTCGAGGAAACCCAGAAGAAGCTCCAGGAAGAGCTGCAGAAGAAGGCTGAAGAGCAGCGCAAGAAGCTCGAGCAGCAGGGCGCGGCTTCCGGCGCGGCTCCGGCTGGGCAGAAGTAAGCAGGCCGCTCAAGCTTGGACATGAAGAAGGCGCTCGGTTCGAGCGCCTTTTTTGCTGGTCCGCGTGCGGAGCGAAGTTCAGTTCAGCGACGGATTGCGCGGGCGGTAGCCGCCGGTCTTGTCCTTGATGAAGATTTCGGCCACCTGGGAATGGCGGATCGGCTCGCCAGAGTTATCCGGCAGCAAGTTCTGCTCCGAGACGTAGGCGACGTACTCCGACTCAGCGTTCTCCGCGAGCAGGTGATAGAACGGCTGGTCCTTACTGGGCCGCACCTCCTCAGGAATCGACAGCCACCACTCCTCGGTGTTGTTGAATTCCGGATCGATATCAAAGATCACGCCCCGGAACGAGAAGATCCGGTGGCGAACGACCTGTCCGATCTGGAACTTGGCAGTCCGAGCTTTAATCATTCCCCGTCGATAGACCAGGATTGTGGCCGATGCTAGTGCCCAGATTCGGAATTAACCCACCGGTAATGGGCAGATAGCCCCCAAGCCTTCAGAAAACACTTCATCAATGGTCGATATCCTCAATCTGGCCCTTCCTTATTTCGGCCTGATCTTCGTTGGTTTTGCCTGCGGCAAGGCTAAGTCCCTGCCGGAATCGGGACTGGCCTGGATGAACTTCTTCCTGCTCTACGTGTCGCTGCCGGCGCTGCTCTTCGCGATCATGTCGAAGACGCCGTTCTCGGAGCTCAACAACCCGCCGTTCCTGGTTGCGACCACGCTGTCGACCATCGCGGCGTTCACCATTGCGCTCAGCGTCGGGAAGATCCTCGGCCGACTGTCGCTGCGCGAGGCGACGCTTGCCGGACTCTCCGGAGGTTACGGCAATATCGGCTATATGGGGCCGGGGCTGGCGCTCGCGGTGCTCGGGACGAAGGCGGCAGCGCCGACCGCGCTGATCTTCTGCTGTGACAGCATCTTCCTGTTCACGATCGTGCCGCTGCTGATCGAGCTCTCCGATCGCGATCATCCTTCGCTTGTGCACGCCTTCGGCGTGGTGCTGAAGCAGATCGTGCTCAACCCCCTGATCATGTCGGCCTGCTTCGGCGCCGCTGTCGCGGCGCTCCATATCGAGCTGCCGGTGGCGCTCGATCGCACCATCACCTTCCTCCAGAACGCCGCAGCCCCGACCGCGCTGTTCGTGCTCGGCGTGACTGTGGCGCTACGTCCGTTCGATCGCGTGCCCTGGGAGGTGCCGGGCGTGATCGCGATCAAGCTGCTGGTTCATCCGCTCGCTTCGTTCGCACTGATGATGGCCTTCGGCCCGTTTGCGCAGCCCTGGGCCGCGACCGCCGTACTGATGGCCTCGCTGCCGCCGGCGCTGAACGTGTTCGTCATCGCGCGCCAGAACGATGCCTGGATCGAATCCGCATCCGTCGCGGTGCTGCTCGGGACCTTCGCCTCCGTGGTTACGCTGACGAGCGTGATGTGGTTCATCCAGACCGGGCGACTGGCGTTTCCGTGAGCGGTGG
>NZ_JALGCN010000041.1:0-37300 GCF_038085055.1 Bradyrhizobium sp. ISRA442 | reverse complement strand
ATGAAGAGCTGGGGAAATAAGCTTGCGAGGATGTGACTTCTTTCACACTTGGCCCCCGCGGCGCGATCCTAGGTTGGCATTGGGATTTTCAGGAATCGCTAACCAATCGGGTCCCGATCGCCGGATCGTTAAAATGCGAACGATCGGCTCAATCGAGAAACAAATCGGTTTTGCGACATTGCGCCATCCGCGTTCCGGAGGGTGTGATGAGCGAAGCCGAATTCAACTTGATGCTGGATGCCGTCCGGGACGCCATGGCGCCCGCGCCGGAGGAGGAATTCGTGCCCCGCTCGTGGACGTACGACGCAGCGCCCAAGGCTGCCAATGACAACGAGGGCGCCTGGCCCCTCTTGCCTTTTCCGGACGACTGGTACGCGGCCTGCTGAACGATCCGCGCCTGACCAAATGGCCCGGCGCATGACGATCAATTCTTGGCGCCCGGTACCTCCTCGCCTTCAGGCAAACTGAATCATCACGGCTCCGCCGCCATCAGGGGCGCACGGCCGTGGCGGCCGGATCGCCATAAACCGTATAGGAGAGCCACGACAACTCGCCGGCGTCTTTCGAGGCGTTGCGGGCCGCGCGGGTCGCCTCCACCAGCGTCTGGCCGCCCAGCAGGCTCTCGTAGAATTTCTTGGCAAAGATCAAAGCCGTTGAATCGCCGACCGACCATTGCGCCCCGATGAAGGCGCCGGCTCCGCGGGTCGATACCGGCTTCAGGAATGCGGCGGCAAATCCGCCGACCCCCACCATCGAATTACCGGAACGGCCGGCCTGACAGGCGTTGAGGAAAACGATCGGCTGACTGTTGGCGTCGAACGCCAATGCGGTCTTCACGATCGAGTCCGTCAATTCATCGGTCTCGTAGCGCCCATCCTGGCCAAGGCGCCCGGTCATCAGCAGGCTCGCCCGGATGACACCGCCGACCGTAGACGTTCCGTGGCCGCTGACATGCAGAATGTCGATCGGGCCCGGCCGCCGCAATTGCGCGTTCAACACCACAGAATCCGCCTCGAGCTGCACCGCGCCCGGAAACATCGTCTTCAAAACCTCCCGCTCCTGTTGCGCCTCGGGAAGCTCGTAGTCTGGCACCGGATAGTTCGGCACGACATAGCGAACGTGGTTCGGCCGGACCGACAGCCGCCGCGGCGGCCATTGCGTATCGTGCAGCCAGCGGATGAGGCCATACTCGGCAAGGAAGCCTTCGCCGTCGACGTCCTGGCGATCGGGATCTGCCAGGAACATCATTTCCCAGGGAAAGCTGGTGTCTTCCGACAGGACCTGGATCCCCGCAATGCGCTTGCGGTTCGTCCATAACGCGCGCCGCAGGCGTTCGGGGAGCAGTTCGTTGGCCATGTCCTCGCCGATCGCACGCAACCGTGTCATGAAACGCTCGCGCGAGATCGAGTCGCTGAACCAGGCCGTCTCGACATTCTTGAGCAGTTCGGTGACGTAGCTCTCCCGATTGAAGCCGTCGCGCAGCGATATCGTCTGGTTGATGTTGATGTTCGGATCGGCGCATTCGAGATCGAAGCGCAGGGAGATGCGGCCGGGAACAGGCTGGATCTCGTAGATGCGCAGGACGGCGTTGCGCTGCGCGGCAGGATTGACGGTCGCAGATGCAGTGACCGTGAGCATCTCGCTTTCGTCGTCGATGAAGATTGGGCGCAGCGTGAAGGATGTCAGGACGCGGGCGGATTGACGGATCTCGACCAGAAACTCGGCAGCTCCGAATGCCACACCGTCGACCCGGAAAACGAATGTCACCGGATTGTCGTCGGCTGGAGCTTCAGTGACGACCTCGGCGGGCACGGGATCGACCACGCGCGCATTCTTTAATCCGATGACCTCGATCGTCAGCGGTTGAGCCAACGAGACGGCCACAGGGCCGCTCTTGGCACTCGTCGCCGAGACCGCGAGATCAATGGCGGCGCGCGACACGATCACCTCCAGACGCGTTCGCTTGCCAAGCGGCGGGTTCGGCGGCATTCGCGCGGCAAAATGACATTCCGAATCCGTCCTGACCCGGCCTGTCGCCGGCTGGTTTTCGGAATCCGGCAGCAGCTTGTCGAGTTTTATCCCGCGAAGCTCGTCCGACATCAGGACGCGGCCAGTGGGCAGCGCGCCTCTTCTGAGCGGCCTTCCAACAGGCGCGGTTGGTGTGACTGGCGGCACGACCGGTGCCGCCTCGAGTACGACTGATGGTGCAGAGGCCGGAATCGGCGGGGCGAGCAATTCCGCTGGAGCTGGCAATCCCAGCCACCCCGACAGTTTATCGGCGACTTCGGGCTGAGCAAAATACGTGATGTGGTAGACCCTGTCGGTCTCGCCAAACGGAAATTCGTGCTCGCTGGCGAGGCGGGCTGAAAGTGTACCCAACGCGGTCATCGCGGCCGTGTCGACCACCAGATCGTTGGCCTGATCCTTGAACAGGCGATCGGCGATACGATCGATCAGCAGTTCCGCCGTTTCCTTGGCGATCCCCGCTCCGATCTCGAATGCCGGCTCGAAGTTGGCCGAAACCGCGAAATATGTCGTGTTGGGCGAGCCGGGATTCTGCGCTTGATTCAACTGAGTGACAACGTTCCCATCCGGGCGCATCGCCGCCAGACCGGGCACCACGTTGTCTTCGATCGCCGCATCGGCAAGCGCTTGAGCGAAACGCCCCAACAGGCTGACGCTGGTCGAAAAGGCTTTTCCGATCGCTATCCCGGTCGGTCCACCGAACGAACCGAGCATGGTCGAGCCGCGTGCGAACAGATTGGTGTAGGTGTCGAGAAGGTCCTTGACGTTTTCCGGCTCGGCCAGATGCGTCCCGCCATTGGTGCAGCCGACGAATACCGCGCGGTTGAAGACCACGCCGGGCAGCACGGCATCGGCACCACCGAGCAGCCCTTCCATCAGGCTCCTCAGCACGAGTCCGCCGCGGCTATAGGCGATCGCATCGATCTTCGAGCCTTCCGGCAGGGCGAGGCCGCCGAGGGCCGTCAGTATCTGCTGCGCATTCGTCATTGGGTCTTCGGTCAGCGTGCGATGATCGAAGCCGAGAATGAGATGGTACGCCTTCAGCGCGCCCGAAAGGAATGCGCGACCCTTCGGATGCGAGACGAGATGGCCGAAGCTGCCCCGCGTTGACGAGAACGTGCCATGGACAAACAGCAGGATCTTCTGCGCCGGTCCGGCCGTCGTCGCCTGGATCGTGAGAGGTCGCCAGGTCTCGATGTCCAGACTCGGCATGGCAACGGGCCCAGGCTGGAGCGCGCCTTCCAGGCGCGCGGCAAGCGTTGCCGCCGCCCACCGACCGACATATTTGAACACGACGACGCGGACCTGGTCGAGCACCGCATCGACCAGCCAGTCGGTGAAGACGTTGCGGCGCGGCGGTGCCGCCCCAGGGGGAGCGACGGCCGGCGGCCTCACCAGGGTGAAAGAAAGTTGACGCTGAGCCCGGCGCGCGCCGGGCGGACCGGGCACCTCGTCCGGCGTGACCCAGGTAAACACGCCGTTGGCCTCGACCAGCACCACGGCGCCCTCACCCGGCGCGATATCGACCTCCACGCGCGGGATGTCCCCCGGAGTTGCTCGCATGGATCGTTGCGCGCCACGCGGCGGCACCAGGATCCCGTCGGCGGCCACGGTCAGGCCGGCATCGGCGAGACCCGACGGCAATGCGGGCGAGACACCCGGACTTGCCCGCATCCGGCGAACGGCGACGCCGGGCACATCGGGAGTTAGGACTTCCACACGAACGCTCTCGGGGTGCGTGATGGTCACGCCGGTTGCCATCGGTGTCGTTGCCATGTGGCCCCCTCCATTGGCGATCAATGAGGATTCCTACCAAGGGTTGTATCCGTCAAGCCTGTCCCGACGTTCAATTCCTGACCGTGCGCAGATGAATTTCAGTCCTTGGCGCCGTCCTGCGAATGAGCTCATCCGATGCGGCGTTCGGCCTCACGGACTGCGAGACCTTTTGTCGTTGACGGGCTTGTCGGCGTCGCGTGAAAATCGTCCCGAGCCCCCACGCACATCGGAGCTGAGCGAGGACTGCTTTGGTCAACTCGTGCCGCGAATTTCGACCGCCCGATCGTGCGCGAATGCGGCCGTGCCAGCCCGATCCGCGGGGCCCGGCAAAGTCGGACGAAGGCGGTTGCCTAAACGGTTGATCCCCTATATTGCTCCGCCCTCACAGGGGCCACGTGGCGGAGTGGTTACGCAGCGGTCTGCAAAACCGTTTACACCAGTTCAATTCTGGTCGTGGCCTCCATTCCAACTCATTGAAATATTTACAGCATTTTTCGTCCCCGACGGGATGGAGACTTAGTGCCGCTTGCCGCGTCGGAAGTCGCGCCGGCGCCCCTTTGGAACCGGCTTGGGTGCCAATTCCGGCATCGTCGCCTGGACCTCGCGATACCGCGCTAACATCCGTTCAAAACTGGCGTGCAGCGCCTCGGCGATGTCGGGACGCCGTTCCAGGCCCGCCAGCATCACGGCAGCCGCCTCGATGGTCGAGAGCCCATCGCGGCGCGGCTCGCGGCGCAGGCGCCCGTAGCGCGACGGGTGGGCCGGGTTGAGGATCACGCGCTGGCACTTCAGCATCCAGGGATTGCGCCACCACAGCGCTTTGGCCTGGCTCCAGGTGCCGTCGAGCAGCACCACGCCTTCGATCTTGCTCAGGATGGCGCGCTGGTTCTCGGCAATCTCGCCTTTGCGGGTGAGTGCCACGATGTCGCCCTCGGCCTCGAGTTCGGCCGCGCGCGCCGAGCCGAGATAGAGTACGGCCCAGCGCGCGGGATTTTCGACCGGCCGGCCCAACGCTTTGGCAAGGCTTGGCCAGGACAGGCCGACCCGCACCGTGGCGTTGGCAAAATGCCTCGCCGTCAGGCGCGCAGTGCCGAGCGCCCTGTCCTGCTCCTGCGGATGCTGGAGGATCAGCAGCGCGATGCGGCTCTTGAGCGGCATGACGCTGTCGCAGATGCACAGCGGCATCGGCTTCTGGCAGTGCGGGCATTCGGGGATCGGCGCGACTGCCGCAGCCGTCGTGTCCTGTGGGTTCGACATGGCCGCCGCTATACGCTCCGCGGGGCGCGGCAACAACCCGCCTATTCCGCCGGCGCGGCCAGCGCGCGCGGCTCGGAGCGCCGCCGCAGGCGGTCGATCAAGAGATAGATCACAGGCGTAGTGTAGAGCGTCAGGACCTGCGAGACCAACAGGCCGCCGATGATGGTGATTCCGAGCGGACGCCGGAGCTCCGTACCCGGACCAGTCGCGATCACGAGGGGGATGCCGGCGAACAGCGCCGCCATGGTCGTCATCAGGATGGGACGGAAGCGCGCCTGGCAGGCCTCGAAGATCGCCTCCGCCGAGGACAGGCCACGCTGGCGCTCGGTATCGAGCGCGAAATCGACCATCATGATGCCGTTCTTCTTGACGATGCCGATCAACAGGATGATGCCGACGAAGGCGATCACCGTCAGCGGCGTATTGGTGACCTGCAAGGCCAGGAGCGCGCCGAGGCCCGCCGAGGGCAGCGTCGAGATGATGGTCAGGGGATGGGCGAGGCTCTCATAGAGCACGCCGAGCACGATATACATCGCGACCAGCGCGCCGAGGATGAGCAGCGGCTGGCGGCCGCTGGTCCTGGCGAAATCGCCGGCATTGCCGTCAAAGCTGCCGCGGATGCCCTCGGGCATGTGCAATCCCTCGACCGCACGCTGGATGTTCTCCGTGGCGACCTGGAGCGGCACGTTCGGCAAGAGGTTGAAGGATACGGTGGTCGAGGGGAATGCCTGGGAATGATAGACCGCGAGCGCGGCAAGGCCACGCGTCGCGTGCACCACGGCCGACAGCGGCACCTGCGCGTCGCCCGCGCCGGCGACGTAAATGCGATCGAGATTGGAGGGATCGACCTGGAATTTCGGATCGATCTCCAGCACGACCATATACTGGTTGCGCTGGGTGTAGATGATCGAGATCTGCCGCTGCGAGAACGCGTTATTCAGTGCGTTGTCGATGTCCTGGACTTTGACGCCAAGCGTCGCGGCCTTCTGGCGGTCGATATTCAGCGTAAGCTGCAGGCCGCCGGGATCGCGGTCGCTGGAAATGTCGGTAATGCCTTCGACCGTCTCCATGCGCTTGGCCACGATCGGGGCCCATTTCTGCAACAGGCCGAGGTCCGTGCTGGTCAGCGTATACTGGTAATCGGAGTCGCTCTGCCGTCCACCGGCGCGCACATCCTGGGCGGCAAACATGAAGAGCCGGATGCCGGGCACGGGATACAGCGCGCGTCGCAGCCGGTCGATCACGAGCTGCGTCGAGATATAGCCGCGCTCTTCCGGCGGCTTCAGGCTGATGTACATGATGCCGCGATTCGAGGTCGCGCCGCCCGGTCCCCCGCCGCCGCTACCGACCGTCGAGCCGATCCCGGCCACCGCTGGATCCTGCATCACGATGTCGGCAAGCCGCTGCTGCAGGCCCAGCATCGACTGGAACGAGATATCGGCCGAGGCGCGTGTCGCGCCGATGACGAAGCCCGAGTCATCGGTCGGGAAATAGCCCTTGGGCACCTTGACGTAGAGCGTCACCGTGAGGCCGATGGTGGCAAAGAACACCAGCAGCGTCAGCAGCGGAAACTCCAGCACGACGCGCAAGGTGCGCGTGTAGAAGGCGACGATGCGCGACAACGATCCCTCGATCATCCGATCGAACAGCGTTGCGGTTCCCGAGGTGGTCTGCCGGACATAATGGGCGCAGATCATCGGCGTCACCGTCAGCGACACCAGCGTCGAGACCAGAATCGCGAAGGTGAGCGTCAGCGAGAATTCGCGCAACAGCCGGCCGACGATGCCGTCCATGAAGATCAGGGGCGTGAAAGCCGCGATCAGCGACAGGCTGATCGACACCACGGTGAAGCCGATCTGACGAGCCCCCTCCTGCGCTGCCTGGAACGGCCGCATGCCATGCCCGAGGTTGCGGAACATGTTCTCGATCATGACGATGGCGTCGTCGACCACGAAGCCGACTGAAATCGCGAGGGCCATCAGCGACAGATTGTCGATGGAGAAGCCGGCCAGCCACATGCCGGCACAAGTGCCGGCGAGCGCGAGCGGCACCGAGATGCCGGCTGCGATGGTCGGGGTGAGGCGACGCAGGAACACGAACACCACGACCATCACCAGGACGGCGGTCGCAAGCAGCGTCCACTGCATGTCCTGCACGCTGGCCCGGATCGTGCCGGTGCGATCGACCAGGGTGGAGATCTCGACGCCGGCCGGAATCCATTGCTTCAGCTTGGGGATCAGCGCCTTGACCCGGTCGACAGTGTCGATGACGTTGGCGTCCCCCTGCTTGGTGATCTGGATCAGCACCGCCGGCTGCTTGTTGAACCAGGCGATCGAACGCGCGTTGCGGACGGCGTCCTCGATCTCGGCGACGTCGGAGAGCCTTACGAAATTGCCGTTCGAGCTTTTGATGACGATGTCGCGAAATTCTTTGGCCGTGCGCATCTGCCGGTTGAGCGATAGCGTCTCGCTCTGGCGATCGCCGTTGAAGATGCCGACCGGGCCGAGGGGATTGGCGTTGATGATCGCGGTGCGCACGTCATCGGTGGCGATGCCGGCGTTCGACAGCGCTACCGGATTGAGCTGGATCCGCACCGCCGGCTGGTCCGCACCGCTCACCGTCACGTCGCCGACGCCCGGCACCTGTGAGATGCGCTGCGCCAGCACGGTATCGGCGACGTCGTAGATCGCGCTCGCCGAGAGCGTCTTCGAAGTCAGCGCCAGCACGAACACGGGCGCGCCTGCGGTGTTGGCTTTGCGAAAGCGCGGCAGCGTCGGCAAGTCGCTCGGCAGGTCAACGAGCGAAGCATTGATGGCGGCCTGCACGTCGCGGGCGGCCTTGTCGATGTTGCGGCCGATGTCGAACTGGAGCTGGATGCTGGTCGTGCCCAGCGAACTCGTCGAGGTGATCTGGTTGATGCCTGCGATTTCGCCCAGCCGCCGTTCCAACGGCGAGGCCACCGTCGCCGCCATCACCGAAGGATCGGCGCCGGGCCGCGTCGCGGAGACGAAGATGGCGGGGAAGTCGACATTCGGCACCGAAGCGACCGGCAGGAACTCGTAGGCGACGACACCCAGCAGAAACAGCCCGATCGACAGCAGCGTGGTCGCGACCGGGCGGCGGATGAACGGCTCCGAGATCGACGCCATCACTGCATCCCTTCGGTCGCGCCGGCGACCGGCGGACCGCCGGATTCGGCCGGCGGCAGCGCCTGCTCGAGGCGGCGGTTGATGCGGTCAAGCGCGAGGTAGATCACGGGCGTGGTGTAGAGCGTCAAGAGCTGGCTGAGCAGCAGGCCACCGATGATGGAGATGCCGAGCGGAAAGCGCAGCTCGGAGCCGGTGCCGCTTTCGATCGCGAGCGGCAGTGCGCCGAACAACGCCGCCAGCGTCGTCATCATGATCGGGCGGAAGCGCAGCAGACAGGCCTGCACGATCGCTTCGGTCGCCGACATCCCCTGCCCGCGTTCGGCCTCGAGCGCGAAGTCGATCATCATGATCGCGTTCTTCTTGACGATGCCCATCAACAGGATGATGCCGATAAGGCCGATCACCGAGAGGTCCTGGCCGCACAGCACCAGCGCCAGGATCGCGCCGACGCCGGCCGAGGGCAGCGTCGAGAGAATGGTGATCGGGTGGATGTAGCTTTCATAGAGCACGCCGAGCACGATGTAGATCGTGATCACGGCGGCGAGCAGCAGCCAGGGTTGGCCCGCCAGCGCCTTGGCGAATTCGGCGGCATCGCCCGCATAGACTCCGACGATGCTGTTGGGCATGCCGATGCGGGTCTCGATCGTCTTCACCGCCGCGACTGCGTCGCCGAGCGCCGCGCCCGGCGCGAGGTTGAAGCTCAGCGAGACCGCCGGGAATTGCGCCTGGTGCGAGATCGCAAGCGGCGCGGTGGTACGCTTCAGTGTCGCCACGGCGGACAGCGGCACTTGAGCGTTCGGCGCGCCGGCGATGATGCTCGCGGCACCCGGCAGATAGAGCTTTGAGAGGATCGAGGGGTCGCGCTGGTACATCGGCAAGGCCTCCAGCACCACGCGATACTGATTGGCCTGGCCGTAGATCGTGGAAATCTGCCGCTGCGCGAACGCATCGTTCAGCGTGTCGGTGATGCCCTGGAGGCTGACCCCGAGCTGGCCGGCGCGAGTGCGATCGACGTCGAGCTGCGCCCGCAGCCCGCCTTCCTGCGCTTCCGAGGAGACGTCCCGGAACAGTGGATCACGCCGCATCTCCGCGACCAGCTTGCGCGCCCATTCCGACACCAACGTCGCATCGGTGCCGGTCAGCGTGTACTGGTATTGCGACCGGCTGGACTGGGTCGAGATCTGCACGTCCTGCACCGGCTGGAAATAGACGGTCATGCCGGGGATTCCGGCCACCCTCTGCTTCAGCCGGGTCACGACCACGCCGACATCGTCGCGCCGCGCACCACGGGGCTTCAGCGTCATGACGAGGCGTCCGACGTTAGTGGTCGGGTTGACCGAGCCTGCGCCGATCACCGAGACGACGCCGGTGACGTCGGGGTCGGCCTTGATGGCATCGGCGGCCTCGGTCTGCCGCTTCTGCATCTCCGCGAAGGACACGTCCGCCCCCGCCTCGGTCACCGCCGTGATCGAGGCGGTATCCTGCAGCGGCAGGAAGCCCTTTGGCGCGACCACGTAGAGAACCAGGGTCGCAATCATCGTGGCGAAGGTGACGACCAGCGTGGCACGCTGGCGCTCCAGCACCCAGAGCAGCGTCGAATGGTAGACCTCGACGGTGCGGTCGATGAAGCGGCTGATGGCTGCCAGGCCCGGCACCGCCAGCTCCTCATGGGCAGCCTTGAGCAGGCGCGAGCACATCATCGGCGTCAGCGTCAGCGAGACCACGGCCGAGGTCACGACTGCGATCGTCAGCGTCAGCGCGAATTCGCGGAACATCCGCCCGACCAGGCCCGACATGAACAGAAGCGGGATGAAGACCGCAATCAGCGATACCGTCAGCGAGATCACGGTGAAGCCGATTTCGCTGGCGCCCCTGAGCGAGGCCTCCATCGCGCTCTCGCCGTTCTCCATGTGCCGGACGATGTTCTCGATCATCACGATGGCGTCGTCGACGACGAAACCAGTACCGATGGTCAGCGCCATCAGCGACAGATTGTCGAGGCTGAAGCCGGCAAAGTACATGATGCCGAAGCTCGTGATCAGCGACAGCGGCAGTGCTACCCCCGCGATCAGCGTCGCCCGCAGCGAACGCAGGAACAACAGCACCACCAGCGTCACCAGCACGACGCTGAGGATCAGCGTGAACTGGACGTCGCGGACCGAGGCGCGAATGGTCTCGGTGCGGTCGGAGACGACCGTCAGGTTGACGCCCGCCGGAATGGCGCGCTGGACCTTCGGGATCTCGGTGCGGATCTGGCGTACGACGTCGATCACATTGGCGCCGGGCTGGCGCTGGATGTCGATGATGACGGCCGGCGTGCCCTGGTACCAGCCGCCGGTGCGGTCGTTCTCGAGGCCATCGACGATCTGCGCGACGTCGCCGATCGTGACCGGCGAGCCGTTGCGGTAGGCGATGATGATCGGTCTGTAGGCGTCGGCTGCAGCGATCTGGTCATTGGCTGCGATGATGTAGGATTGCTGCGCGCCATCGAGCGAGCCCTTCGGTCCGGATACGTTGGCATTGGCGATGGCGGTGCGCAGATCCTCCATGGCGATGCCATAGGCCGCAAGCCGCGCCAGATCGGCCTGGATGCGCACCGCAGGCTTCAAGCCGCCGAGCACCGAGACCCGCCCGACGCCGGAAATCTGGCTCAGCCGCTGCGCCAAAATCGTATCGGCGATGTCGCTCATCACCCGCAGCGAGATCGTCTCGGAGCGCAGCGCCAGGGTCATGACCGGCGCGTCCGCCGGGTTCACCTTGGCGTAGGTCGGTGGGTAAGGCAGCGTCTTCGGCAGTACGCCGGCGGCGGCGTTGATCGCGGCCTGCACGTCTTGGGTTGCGCCATCGATGTCGCGATTGAGGTCGAACTGGAGCGAGATCTGGCTGACGCCGAACGAACTCGTCGAGTTCATCGCTGACAGCGACGGGATTTGCCCGAGCTGCCGCTCCAGCGGCGCGGTGATCAGCGAGGCGATTACGTCGGGGCTGGCGCCCGGCAACTGCGTCGTCACCTGCACCGTCGGGAAGTCGACCTGCGGCAGCGCGGACACTGGCAGCGCAAAATAGCCAAGCGCGCCGCCGATCAGCAGCGCGATGCCGAGCAGCGAGGTCGCGATCGGACGGCGAATGAATGGTTCGGAGACGCCCATGGGATGCGCCTGCCGCTCAAGCGGCTGTTGTCGGGATCATGGCTGCTTCGCTCCACCTCCCGATGATTCAGCCCCCTGCGCCGGCCCGGTCTGGCCCTTCTGGTCGCCCTCGCCATTCATTCGCTTGGCGCGGCGCTCCTGCCCGTCCTTGGCCTGACCATCCTTGGTCTGGCCGCCCTTCTGCCCGTCATTGCCCTGCGGTCCGCGCGAGCGCTTGCGCGGGGCGAGATCGGCCGATGGGGTCTGGTCGTCGCGGCCCACGACCACCTTGGAGCCGTCGGACAAATTGGCAAAGCCCGTGGTGACCACCCGGTCGTTCGGCGATAAGCCGCTCGCGATCACGGCGTCATGCTCGTTCTGCTGCGTCACGGTCACGGGCTTGGCCGAGACGATATCGCCCTCGCCGATCACGTAGCTGAAGGTCCCGATCGGACCGCGCTGCACCGCCGATGTCGGCACCACCAGCGCCTGCGGCAGCGTCTCGACCTTAAGGCGGACATTGACGAACTGACCCGGCCAGAGCTGGTAATTGGCGTTGGGAAACTCGGCCTTCAGCCTGAGCGTGCCGGTGGTCTGGTCGACCTGGTTGTCGATGCCGGTCAGCTTGCCGGTATCGATCACGGTGACGCCGTCATTGCCGAACACGTCGACGGCGAGCCGGCCCTTGGCGGCAGCCGCGTTGACGCGGGTGATCTGCTGCTGCGGCAGGCTGAACCACACCGCGATCGGCTGAAGCTGCGTGATCACCACGAGGCCGGTGGTGTCGGCGGCGTGGATGATGTTGCCCTGGTCGACCTGGCGCAGGCCGGCGCGGCCCGAGATCGGCGCCACGATCTTGGTGTAGCTCAGGGTTGCCGCCGCATTGTCGATCGCGGCCTGGTCCGCCTTGACCAGTGCCTCGGTCTGCGCGACCAGCGCGCGCTGCGTGTCGGCCTGCTGCTTGGAGCCGGCGTTGGAGGCGGCGAGTTGCTCATAGCGCGTCAGATCGATGCGCTGGTTGGCGAGCTGGGCCTGGTCCTGCGCCTTCTTCGCAACCGCCTGATCGTATTGAGCCTGGTAGATCGCGGGATCGATCTCGGCGAGCACATCGCCTTTCTTGACGTCCTGGCCTTCGGTGAAGTTGACCGCGATCAGCTTGCCGTCGACCTGCGAGCGCACGGTCACGGTGTTGAGGGCGCGGATCGCGCCGACGCCATCGAGATAGACCGGCACATCCTGGATGCGCGGCGTTGCCGCCAGCACCGGCACCGGCAGATCAGGCCGCGCGTTGCGGCCATTGCCCTGCTGCGGCTGCTGATGCATCGCGGTCCAGCCGACATAGCCGAGGCCGCCGAGGATCGCGAGCGTGATCAGCGTCATGACGAAGCCGTGGCCGCGCGAGGATTTTTTCGCGATCGCCTCCTTCGTGCCTTCCTTGGCATCCGGCTTAAAGAGCATTGACCGGTTTCTCCATCCTCGGCTCCCAGCCGCCGCCGAGCGCCTGGTACAGGCTGACGATCGCCAGCAGCCGCGCGAGCTGCGCCTGCCATAACGCATCTTCCGCCTGAAATAGTGTTTGCTGGACGTTCAGCACGGCCACGATGTCGGCCGTTCCAGCGCGCAACTGTTGCTCGGCAAGATCGAAGGCGCGACGCGACGACGCGACCACCTCGCGCTGCAGTTGCAACCTGATCGTCGTCTGCCTGATCGAATAAAGCGCGTTGTCGACGTCGGCGAAGGCCTGGACGATGGTCTTGCGATAAGTCTGCAGCAATTCGTCCTGACGCGCCTTGGCGAATTCGAAATTGCCCAGAATCCTGCCGCCGTCGAAGATCGGCTGCGTGGCGCTACCGACGAGCTGGAAGAACGCCGCATGCGGCTGGAACAGCGATGTGAGTGCCGAGCTCTGATAGCCGCCATTGCCGGTGAGCTGGATGCTCGGGAAGAACTGCGCGCGGGCATTGCCGATGTTGGCGGTCGCGGAGGCAAGCTGCGCCTCCTGCCGTCGTATGTCGGGCCGCTGCGTCAGCAGCTCAGACGGCAGGCCCGGCGTCACCTTGGGAATCGCGATCCGGTTCAGCGAGCCGCCGAGAACGCGTACGCTCTCCGGCGGGCGCGACACCAGTACGGCGAGCGCATTGACGTTCTGGTCGAGCGTCTGGCGCAGCGGCGGCACCAGCGCCTTCTGATTGCCCAGCACGCTCTCCTGCTGCGCGACGTCAAGATCGGTGCCGGTGCCGGCCTTGCGGCGATCCTTGATGGCATCGAGGATGCGCTGCGCGCTCGCGATGTTGCTCTGCGCAGTCCGCAGGCGGTCCTGCGACGCCAGCACCTGGAAATAAGCGTTGGCGACGCTTGCGAGCGTCGTCAGCGCGACAACGTCCCGATCGAAACGGTTCGCATTGGCGGTTTCTTCCGCCGTCTGCAGCGCGTCGCGGTTCTGGCCCCAGAAGTCGAGCTGATAGCTCGCGCTCAGCGAGGCCGAATAGTTGACGACCTCGCGGCCGCCAATGGAAAGGCCCGACGCGCTCGAGCCGGACGTGCGTGAGTAGGTTTCCGATCCGGTGCCCGACACGCTCGGCAGCAGCGCCGCGCCGGCCTGCCGCGCCTGGGCATCGGCCTCGACGATTCGCGACACCGCGGCCGCGATGTCGAGATTGACCGTCTGCGCCTCTTCCATAAGCTGCGTCAGTTCCGTGGAGCGGAAGCCACGCCACCAATCCAGCGTCGGCGGCGCGTCGGGCTTGCCGGCATATTTATATTTTGCGGGCACATCGAGCGCGGGATCGGGCAGATCCTGCGTCAGCACGCAAGCACCCGAGCCTGCTGCAAGACACATCACCGCGAGCCAGCGCGCCGCACGCAGCGCCCGGGAAGCCGAACCAAGGGATCGCCACATGGCGACCGCCGGGACTTCCTCTGTCACATCCACCCCCTGCCGGGCAGATCAAGCCGCCGCCGCGCCATCGGAATAGCCGATTCGCGGCGGGACAGTCGGGGGCCTTTGTCTAACTCGCTCACAACGGTGATGCTTTCCTGGAACCTTAATTCCATACTACCCGGGTGCGGAACCGCGGGACAGTCCCGCAACAGCGAAACGCACACTTGTGAGGCGCGATCTCCAAACCGCAGAAATGCAAATTGTGCCCATGCCGCAAGGGTTTTTTGTATTTCCGCGACGCCGCACAGCGCCGTCAGCTTACCAAGATTTCATCTGATATTGCCGCCACAACGACACCCTGACGCCGACGTCGGTTTTGCACGCCACCGAAACCCCACAGCGTAGCCGGCCCGACATCGGGCCTGGAACGCTTTCGCACGCGCATTGCAGTCGTCGGAACAGACATGCCCGGCAATGCGGTGGCCTGGACGCCGTCACGCCGCTATGCCGTGAAGGCATATGGCCGCCCGCTGCACGCCCGGCGGCACGCCGTTCGCGATCGCGATCGGCATCACGCTACAACGAGCTCAACGATCCCCGCGATGTTCGCCCATCTGGGCGTCGAGACCGTCGAGGTGCATGCGCTTCGCCGTGCCCGCCGCTCGCGCGTTTCAAATGGCGCGACTTGCCCACTCTTGAAACCGGCTCCAACGCAAGGGCGGACGCCTGGTCCCATGATGGAATGTCGCTGGCAGCATCGCCACGAAACCATCTTGGCGGCCGACAAAACACCCGCCTATATTGTCCGCCGCTGACCGTTTGGGGGGCGCGCTTGGGTCCAGCGACAGAAGCCGGGATGGGGCGCGCCTGGCTCGCGGTCAGCCTGAACCAGTTCAGGTGATGGATCCGCCGATGCCGAACGCCATCTCGGTGACCCCCGACAATGTGGAGACGGTGCTTGCCGACCTGCCGCGCATCGTTCGCCTCGCGCTGGCTTTCGGCTCGCGCCTGAGGCGCGGCACACTCGACGTCATTCTGCCGGATGGCCGTGTGATCCGGCTCGGCGGCCTGGAGGCCGGCCCGAATGCAACTATGCGGCTGCATAATTTCGGCTTCGCTTCGCGGCTGATCAATGGCGGCGACATCGGAATCGCGGAAGCCTATCTCGCCGGTGACTGGGACACGCCGGACCTCACCCAATTCCTCCTGGTGTTCTGCGTCAACCACGACCTGATCCGGACCATGCTGCGCGACAAGCCGCTGATCCGGTTCGTCCAGGTGGTCCGGCACTGGTTCAACCGCAATACCTGCCGCCAGGCGCGGCGCAACATCCACGCCCATTACGACATCGGCAACGCATTCTATTCGGCTTGGCTCGATCCGAGCATGACCTACTCCTCGGCGTTGTTCGAGGAGAGCACGGCCGATCTTACGGCCGCGCAAACCAACAAGTACCGCAGGCTCGCCGAAGCGCTCGATCTCCGCCCTGGCCAGAAGCTGCTCGAGATCGGTTGCGGTTGGGGCGGCTTCGCCGAGTTTGCCGCGAAAACCTTTGGCGCGCGCGTGGTCGGGTTGACCATCTCGACCGAGCAGCGCGACTTTGCGCAGAAGCGAATTCACGAAGCAGGCCTGTCCGAGAAAGTCGAGATCCGTCTGCAGGATTATCGCGACGAGCGCGACCGCTACGACCGGATCGCCTCGATCGAGATGATCGAGGCCGTCGGCGAGCAGTTCTGGCCCAAATATTTCGCGCAGGTGCGTGATCGGCTGCTGCCAGGCGGCCTCGCCGGGATCCAGGCCATCACCATCCAGGACAAGTTGTTCCAGAGCTACCGGCGCGAGGTCGACTTCATCCAGCGCTACGTGTTTCCGGGCGGCATGCTGCCCTCGCCCGCCGTGCTCAAGTCGCTTGGGGACCGGTTCGGCGTTCCTGTCATCCGCGAGCGCATCTTCGGGCAAGATTATGCCAAGACACTTGCCACCTGGCGAAATAACTTCCGCTCGGCATGGCCACACCTCGCCCCGCTCGGCTTCGACGACCGGTTCCGGCGGCTATGGGAGTACTATCTCTCTTATTGCGAGGCCGGCTTCCTGTCCGGGAATATCGACGTCCGGCAGGTCATCTTCGCAAAGCAGCAATGACAGTTCGAAGCCTCGGCTTGTATGCCCGGCAACCCTCCTTTAGGGTCGACCCCGAATTGCGAAACCGACCGGTAAATGCCTGACATGACCATTCGAAATGACGTTGTCGAAGCCATCGGCAACACCCCGCTCATCAAGCTCAAGCAAGCCTCGGAATTGACCGGCTGCACCATCCTGGGCAAGGCTGAGTTCATGAATCCGGGCCAGTCGGTCAAGGACCGCGCCGGCAAATGGATGATTCTGGAGGCGGAGAAGCGCGGCGATTTGCGGCCCGGCGGTCTCGTTGTGGAAGCGACCGCCGGCAACACCGGCATCGGTCTTGCCGTCGTCGCTAGCGCCCGCGGCTATCGCACGTTGATCGTGATCCCGGAGACGCAGAGCCAGGAGAAGAAGGATTTCCTGAAGCTGTGCGGCGCCGAGTTGATCGAAGTGCCGGCGCTGCCCTATGCCAATCCCAACAACTACCAGCATGTCGGCCGCCGCCTAGCCGACGAATTGCGCAAGCAGGAGCCGAACGGCGTCCTGTTCGCCGACCAATGGAACAACCTCGACAACGCCAAGGCGCATTACGAATCCACGGGGCCGGAGATCTGGGAGCAGACCGGCGGCAAGGTCGACGGCTTCGTCTGCTCGGTCGGCAGCGGCGGCACGCTTGCCGGCGTTAGCCGCTATCTCAAGGAGAAGAACAAGAGCGTCAGGATCGCCTGCGCCGATCCGCATGGCGCCGGCATGTACGAGTATTTCAGGACCGGCGAAGCCAAGGCCACGTCGGGCGGCTCGATCACCGAGGGGATCGGCCTCAACCGCGCGACCGCGATCGTCGAGACCGCGAAGGTCGATGATTCCTATCTCATTCCCGACGCCGAAGCCGTCAGCGTGATCTACGAGCTGCTCCAGCACGAAGGCCTGTGCCTCGGCGGCTCGACCGGCATCAACATCGTCGGCGCGATGCACCTCGCCAAGCAGCTCGGACCGGGCAAGACGATCGTCACCGTGCTCTGCGATTCCGGCAGCCGCTACCAGTCAAAACTGTTCAATGCCGACTTCATGCGCGCCAAGAACTTGCCGGTGCCGGAGTGGCTGGAGAAGCGCAGCAACATCAAGCCGCCGTTCGTCTAAGTGGGCGAATGGTGAGTGGCGAATAGCGAATGGATCATCCAATTCGCTACCGGCCATTCGCTATTCGCCTAACGCAGGATCTGGCTCAAAAACAGCTTCGAGCGCGCGTGCTGCGGGTGGGCGAAGAACTCGCCGGGCGTGTTGGCCTCGATGATCTGGCCGGCATCCATGAACACCACGCGGTTGGCGACTTCCTTCGCAAAGCCCATCTCGTGAGTGACGACCAGCATGGTCATGCCCTCCTTGGCGAGGTCGACCATGGTGTCGAGCACCTCCTTGACCATTTCGGGGTCGAGCGCCGAGGTCGGCTCGTCGAACAGCATCACCTTCGGATTCATTGTCAGCGCCCGCGCGATCGCGACGCGCTGCTGTTGGCCGCCGGACATCTGCCCCGGAAACTTGTTGGCCTGGTGCGGGATCTTGACCCGCTCCAGAAATCTCATCGCGGTGGCCTCGGCGTCCTTCTTGGGAATGTTGCGGACCCAGATCGGCGCCAGCGTGCAATTGTCCAGCACGGTCAGATGCGGGAATAGATTAAAACTCTGGAACACCATGCCGACCTCGCGGCGCACCGCATCGATGTGCTTGAGGTTTGGCCCGAGTTCGATGCCGTCGACGACGATCTCGCCCTCCTGGAATTCCTCGAGCGCATTGATGCAGCGGATCAGCGTCGACTTGCCCGAGCCGGAAGGGCCGCAGATCACGATGCGCTCGCCCTTCTCGACCTCGAGGTCGATGTCGCGCAGCACGTGAAAGTCGCCGTACCACTTGTTGAGACCGGAAATCTTGACGATCTGGTTGTCTGACATGGTGAACTCGATCAGTTGCGACGGTGGGCGTTGAGACGGTGCTCGACGAAGAGCGAGTAGCGCGACATTCCAAAGCAGAACATGAAATAGATGATCCCGGTGAAGGCAAAGCCCGTGAACGCAGTGGATGGCGTGGACCATTTCGGATCCGAGAACGATGCGCGCAACGAGCCCAAAAGGTCAAACAGTGCCACGATCGAGACCAGCGAGGTATCCTTGAACAGCGAGATGAAGCTGTTGACGAGGTTCGGTATGACGTGGCGCAGCGCCTGCGGCAGCACGATCAATGAGGTTGTCTTCCACCAGGACAGCCCCAACGCCGCCGCGGCCTCCCCCTGCCCGCGTGGTATCGCGGCGAGCCCGCCACGGACGTTCTCGGCCTGATACGCGCCCGTGAACAGCGCAATGCCGATCAGCGCGCGCACGAGGCCGTCGACCGTGAAATTGCCAGGCAGGAACAGCGGCAGCATGTAGGTGGCGAAGAACAGTACGGTGATCAGCGGCACACCGCGCCAGAACTCAATGAAGGTGATCGAAAATATCCGGATCAGCGGAATGGTTGAGCGGCGGCCAAGAGCCAGCGCGATGCCAATCGGCAACGAGGTGACGATTCCGGTCACGGAGACGACCAGCGTCACCAGAAGACCGCCCCACAAATTTGTCTGCACGATTGGCAGTCCGCCGTGGTCGAGCCCCATCAGCTTGATCACCGCGGCAATGCCGATGAAGGTGGCGATGCTCGCTGCCAGGGCGCGCCAACCGGTGCGAATGCCGCCGCCCAGGAAGAAGGCGATCAGGGAGACGACCGCTGTGGTGATGGCGAAATCGACCCACACCGAGCGGCCCGTCTCCTGGATCTGATCGCGAAGCCAGGTCAGCGGGAAGATCAGCCAATAGATCGCGGTACCGACCAGCATGACGAGGTGGCCGACAGCCCAAAGGAGCGGTGCGATCGCCGAGTTCTTGCTGAGACCGAGCAGGACCTGTCCGGCGCCGATGATGCTGTCGTCGAACAATTGCAGCAGGCCGGCTGTCCAACTGAGACCGAAGCCGGTAATGCCGCCGCCATGCAGCAGGAAGAATGCGATCACCGGCAAGGCGAAGAAGAACAGGCCTGCGTTCAGCCCCTTGGCCGGCAGGCGCGGAACGAGCAGCGGCAATAGCAGGATCACCGCCAGGATGAGTGCGAGGTTGACCCGCCAACGCTCGGCCTCCGGATAGAAACCGTAGATCAGTTGCGGGAGCTTTGCCTGAATGTAGGGCCAGCAGGCTCCAACCGCAAACCCGACATTCTCGGTCAGGCAGGCCGTCCGGTCGTTGCCGGTCCAGACTGCGTCAACCATCAGGAACTTGACGGAGGGAACGATGGTGAACCAGAGCAGCAAGCCGCCCACTATCGTGAGCAGAATGTTGGTCGGCGAATTGAACAGACGGGTGCGTATCAGGCCGATGAAACCGGTGGTCTTCACCGGCGCCGGACGCTCGGCGACCAAGTCGTGACGGACGAAGGAGGACGAGGCGATATCGCTCATGCGCCCAGGCTCCGGCTGATGCGCCAACCGTAGATGCTCATGACGGCGCTGGTGATGAGCGAGATCAACAGATATACGCCCATCGTCATGGCAATGATCTCGATCGCTTGCCCGGTCTGGCTCAGCGACGTGCCGGCAAACACGGAAACCAGATCAGGATAGCCGATCGCGACCGCCAGCGAGGAATTTTTGGTGAGGTTGAGGTACTGGTTGGTCAGCGGCGGGACGATGACGCGCATCGCCTGCGGCACGACAATCAGCCGGAGCGTGTTGCCGCGGCTCAGGCCCAGCGAGGATCCCGCCTCCATCTGCCCCTTGTGGACGGACAGGATGCCGGCACGCACGATTTCGGCGATGAAGGCGGCGGTATAGGTCGACAAGGCCACCGTCAGCGCCACGAACTCCGGGATGATCCGCGAGCCGCCGGCGAAATTGAAGCCCTTGAGCTGCGGCAGCTCGAAGGTGAAGGGCAGGCCGAACACCAGCATTGAGACGAGCGGGAGCCCGAACAGGAGGCCGAGCACGTAGGGCCAGACGACGATCATCCTGCCGTACCGAAACAGCGCGCGCCGCGCATAGACCCTCAACACAAGCGAGGCAATGATGCCGAATGCGAGTGTCGTCAAAAACGGCTCGAGTCCGGATTCGCCGATCGGGCGGGGAATAACCAGCCCGCGGTTGCTGATGAAGGCGATGCCGAGGAGGGAAATGCTCTGCCGCGGATTTGGCAAGGCGGCAAGCACCGCCAGGTACCAGAACAGGATCTGGAACAGGAGCGGCAGGTTACGGATGACCTCGACATAGATCCCGCCGACGCGCGACAGCAGCCAACTGGGCGAAAGCCGGCACAGCGCAACGATAAAACCGATCACGGTGGCGAAGACAATGCCCACCACCGAGACCACGAGCGTGTTCAGAAGCCCGACCACGAACACCCGCAGGAACGTGTCCGAGCCCGTATAGGAGATCAGGGTCTGATTGACGTCGAAGCCCGCATTGTTCCTGAGGAAGCCGAATCCCGCGGCAATGTGCTGGTTTTCCAGGTTGGCACGGGCATTGGAGATGATCTCATAGCCGATCCAGCCCAGCACCGCCGCGAAGGCAAACTGGACGGCAACGCCGTTCCAGCCGGCCTTGCCGCCAAGCACGCGCCTGATCTTCAGCGCGATTTGCAGCGGCGGTTTACGGGGCTCGGTGTTCATCGCCGCAGCCGCGGATCAGGCGGGATCAGCGGATTGGCGGAGCGTACTGGAGACCGCCCTTATTCCAGAGATTGTTGAGGCCGCGATTGATGCCGAGCGGCGAGCCGGAGCCGACGTTGCGGTCGAAGACCTCGCCGTAGTTGCCGACGGCTTTCACGATCCGCACCACCCAGTCCTTGGTCAGGCCGAGCTGTTCGCCGAAATTGCCGTCGGTGCCGAGGACGCGTTTCATCTCCGGGTTTTCCATTTTTGCCTTCTCGTCGACGTTCTTCGAGGTCACGCCGAGCTCTTCGGCCGTGATCATGGCGAACAGCGTCCATTTCACGATGTCGAACCACTGGTCGTCGCCGTGGCGCACCATCGGCCCGAGCGGCTCCTTCGAAATGATTTCCGGGAGCACCATATGGTCGGCGGGATTGGCGAGTTTCAGACGATTGGCGTACAGGCCCGACTGGTCCGTGGTGAAGACGTCGCAACGGCCGGCTTCATAGGCCTTGACGGTTTCGTCGTTGGTACCAAACGCGATCACCTCGTACTTCATGTTGTTGGCCCTGAAGTAGTCGGCGAGGTTCTGTTCGGTTGTGGTGCCGGTCTGCACGCAGACCGAGGCGCTGTTGAGCTCGAGCGCGGAGTTCACCTTGAGAGACTTCTTCACCATGAAGCCCTGCCCGTCATAGTAGGTCACGCCGGTGAAATTGGCGCCGAGCGAGGTGTCGCGCGAGATGGTCCAGGTCGTGTTGCGTGACAGCACGTCGATTTCGCCGGATTGCAGTGCCGTGAAGCGATCCTTGGCGGAGGTCGGCACGTATTTGACCTTGGACGGATCGTTGAAGATGGCGGCCGCGATGGCGCGGCAGACGTCGACGTCGAGGCCGGTCCAGTTGCCCTTGTCGTCCGGCGACGAAAAACCCGGCAGGCCCTGGCTCACGCCGCAGGACAGCACACCCCGGTCCTTGACGGTCTTGAGCGTCTGTGCGTCGGCAGCCTGGGCCGTCAGGCCTGCGGCGAGAGCAAGAGTGAGAGCCAAAGTTACGCGTTTCATGGGCTAAAGCCTTTCAAAGTCTTCTCAAGGTCAGGATTATTGTCTCAGGATCGTCTCTGCCAAGGCTGTCCCTTGCAAGAGTCATGCTGTGAAGCTTTGCCGAACACCCACCCATCCTGGAGGGCCACCCCTCAATCCCCGCAGGCGCCTGCCGTTGTGGCTATGACGCATGGTCCGGTCAGGCGATGGATCGAAGGTCGCGGCAGGCCCCTCAACATGCGGCGACTGAATAGCACCTGCGCATCACAGAACGACTGGCGAGCCGGGTCAAGGGGTTGACGGGACTCTTCTGTATTCTGTTATTAACGATGCGGCCTCCCGCCGGCCCGCGGGCGCCACGCGTGCGTCTTCGCGGAAACGAACTTTTGAAAGCAGACGCATGGACTCTTCGCAGGGCGGTGCCCCCCTTCAGCAGCATGCCGAGACCCGGCTGGTGACCTCCGGCCGTGACACCAAGGCGCAGAAGGGGTTCGTCAATCCGCCGGTGGTCCACGGCTCGACCGTACTCTATCCGACCGCCGAGGACCTGCATGCCCATCGTGGCGAGTTCCAGTATGGCCGCCACGGCACCCCCACCACCCGGGCGCTCCAGGAGACGCTGATGGCGCTGGAGGGGCCGCAATGCGCCGGCGTCGGCATCGCTCCCTCGGGGCTCGCGGCGATCAGCACCACCCTGCTCGCCGTGCTGAAGGCCGGCGATCACCTGCTGGTCTGCGACAACGTCTATCGTCCCTCGCGCAATTTCTGCAACGGCCTGCTCGCCCGCTACGGCGTCGAGACCACGTATTTCGATCCGCTGATCGGCGCGGGAGTCGCCGCGCTGTTCAAGCCCAACACCCGCGCGGTGCTGGTCGAGGCGCCGGGCTCGCAATCCTTCGAGATGCCCGACATTCGTGCCATCGCCGACGCCGCCCATGCGCGCGGCGCGCTCGTCATCGACGACAACACCTGGGCGACGCCGCTCTATCACCGCTCGCTCGAGCAAGGCGTCGACATCAGCATGCAGGCCGCCACCAAATATATCGGCGGTCACTCCGACATCATGTTCGGTACGATCTCCGCCAACGCCGAGGCCTGGCCGCTTGTCGCAGAGACCATCCGACTGCTCGGCGTCTGCGCCGGCCCGGATGACGTCTTCCTCGCGCTGCGTGGCATGCGCACACTATCGGTGCGCCTCGCCCAGCACTATCGCTCAGGGCTCGAAATGGCGCGCTGGCTCGCGAGCCGGCCCGAAGTCGCGCGGGTGCTACACCCCGCGCTCGAAACCGATCCGGGACACGCGATCTGGAAGCGCGACTTCACCGGCGCCTCCGGCCTGTTCAGCATCGTACTGAAGCCCGCGCCGCAAAGAGCGGTCGACGCCATGCTCGACACCGTCAAGCTGTTCGGCATGGGCTATTCCTGGGGCGGCTTCGAGAGTCTCGTGATTCCCTTTGACTGCGACAGCTATCGTACGGCCACCAAGTGGTCGCCGGGCGGACCGACGCTGCGCTTTCACATCGGGCTCGAGAATGTCGACGACCTCAAGGCCGACCTCGATCGCGGCTTTGCTGCCCTCAGGGCGGCAATGTGAGCCTGCGGACCGGGCATCGCGCCTGCGGAACGCGCTGCCGTCGCAAGCGTTAACGCCGACGCGCCAAGAAATGTATTGATCCCTGACTGTTTGGCGCTAGCCTGACCCCTCGACTCCAATCCGGACACGGAGCATGGGAACGTTGGTTCTGCTCGATCTGATGGGCGGTGTTGCGCTGTTGCTGTGGGGCCTGCACATGGTCCACAGCGGCATTTTGCGCGCGTTCGGTCCGGACCTGCGGCGACTGCTCGGAAAGGCGCTGGGCAACCGCTTCAGTGCCTTCGCCGCTGGCCTCGGGCTCACTGCGCTGCTCCAGAGCAGCACGGCAACTGCCCTGATCACCAGCTCGTTTGCAGCCGAGGGCCTCGTCAGCCTTGCTGCGGCGCTCGCCATCATGCTCGGCGCCAATGTCGGTACGACGCTGATCGTCCAGGTCCTGTCCTTCAACATCGCTGCCGTCGCGCCGGTGCTGTTTGTGCTCGGGCTCGTTGCCTTCCGCGCCGGTCCACGCTCGCGGATCAAGGACATCGGCCGCGTCTCGATCGGTCTCGGCTTGATGCTGCTGTCACTGCACATCCTGCTCGACACGCTGGCGCCGGCCGAGAACGCACCCGGCGTCCGGGTCGTGATGTCGGCGATCACGGGCGATCCCGTGCTGTGCATCGTCATCGCCGCGCTCCTCACCTGGGCGGTGCATTCGAGCGTCGCCAGCGTGCTGCTGATCATGTCGCTGGCCTATTCCCAGTTCATCTCGGCTTACGCGGCGCTCGCCCTGGTGCTCGGCGCCAATCTCGGCAGTGCCATCAATCCCGTGTTCGAGGGCGCCAGGCGCGATGATCCCGCGAGCTATCGCCTGCCGGTCGGCAATCTCATCAATCGCGTGATCGGGATCGCCCTCGTACTGCCCTTTCTGAGCGTGATCGCCGGGCATCTGCAGGCCTGGCAGCCCGATCTCGCCAGGATGACCGCCGCCTTCCACATCGCCTTCAATGTCGGCACGGCCATCGTCTTCATCGGCCTGCTCGACACCATGTCGCGTCTGTTGAGCTGGCTGCTGCCGGACCGCGTACAGGAGGCCGACCCGGCCCGCCCGCGCTATCTCGACGAGAGCGCGCTGGAGACGCCGTCGCTCGCGCTCGCCGACGCCGCCCGCGAGACCCTTCGGATGGGCGATTTCGTCGAGATCATGCTGCGAAAAGTGATGGCCGCGATGACGACGGGCGACCGCGCGCTGGTCGACCAGGTCTCGAAGATGGACAACGCCGTCGACGGCCTCGATGAGGCCATCAAGCTCTACGTGACGAAACTGACGCGGGGCAGCCTCGACGAGAGCGAGGGCCGGCGCGCGATGGAGATCATCTCCTTCGCCATCAATCTCGAGCATATCGGCGATATCATCGACAAGAACCTGAGCGAACTCGCGACCAAGAAGATCAAGCGGCGCCTCCAGTTCTCGGCTGAGGGCGCCGAGGAGCTCGCCGCCTTCCACAAGCGGACAATGGATTCGCTACGGATCGCCTTCGGCGTGTTCATGTCGGGCGATGCCAACGAGGCGCGCAAGCTGCTTGTGGAGAAGACTGCGCTAAGGAACACCGAGCTCGCTGCAGTCGAGCGCCACCTCGACCGCCTGCGCGAGGGCCGCCCCGAGACCATCGAGACCACGTCGCTGCATCTGGACGTGCTGCGCGATCTGCGTCGCATCCACTCGCACATATGCTCGGTGGCCTATCCCGTGCTTGATGCGGCGGGAGAGCCCTATCGCAGGAACGAATCGGATCAAGCCGCCCTGCCCGCCTCCGGTGCGGCGTCGGCGCTGCGCTAATTTAGTGCCTTTGCTCAGCGATCGAGCGTCTTCGAGCCGCTGCCGCGGTTCTTCCAGATCAACATGATGTTGCGAACGTAGATGATGGTCGCGAGGGCCTGCCCGAGGATGATGACCGGCTCGCGCTTCACGATGCCGTAGACCAACGTCATCAAACCACCGCCCATCGAGCAGAACCAGAACGCCATGGGCACCACGCTGTTGCCGGCGCGCTCGCTCGCGATCCACTGCACCAGAAAACGCGCGGTGAAGAACAACTGCGCGACGAGGCCGAACGCCAGCCAGAAATCGAACTTGGCGACGAAGACGTCGTAGAGATAATTGCTCAGCGCCTGACCGTATTGGATGATCATGCCGTCACCTCAGCCACATCCGGTGTCGGCTTCTTGCGGCGGATCAACCACCACACGCCGGCGAGATCCATGATCCCGATCCACAGTCGGTCGAAGAAACCGTAGTTCGACACGCCGGAATGGCGCGGCCGGTCGATCACGTCGACATAGGCGATCTCGTAGCCTTCACGGCGCACCAGCGCCGGCAGGAAGCGGTGCAGCCCGTCGAAATAGGGCAGCATCAGGAACACTTCGCGCCGGAACGCCTTCAGCCCGCAGCCGGTATCGCGCGTGCCGTCCTTGAGGATCGCGTTGCGCACGCCGTTGGCGATGCGTGACTGCAGTTTCTTGAAGCCGGTGTCCTTGCGTCCAACCCGCTGACCGGCGGCAAGACCGACGTGTGCCCCCTTCTCGATCGCAGCGATCAGGTCAGGCAGAAAGGCCGGATTGTTCTGGCCGTCCCCATCGAGCGTCGCCACGATCGAGCCGCGCGCCGCGCGCACGCCGCTGCGCACCGCCGCCGACTGGCCCCCCGACTTGGCGTGGCGGAGCTGCCGCAGATTGTCCCGCTGCTTCATCACGGCAGAGAGGCGCTCGCCGGTTGCATCCGTCGAGCCGTCGTTGACGTAGATGATCTCATAGGCCCAGCGGCCGTCCAGCGCCGCAGTGATCTCCTCGATCAGGGGCGCAATGTTGTCGGCTTCGTTGCGCACGGGAACGACGATGGAAACCGAAGGCTGGGACGACGACAAATCGGAGCTCGTGGTTGGAATAGGGCTTCCCCGGGAACCGGCACCCCCCGGCAGGCAGCAGCTTTTATGGGGCGGATGCCCCGCGAGCAACCCTTTTAAGGCATCCCGCGCCCGCTCCCGGAAGGGGCACGATGGTGCCGTCGGCGCGAATCGCAAAGCCCAACCTGCGAGCCGCGAACCAGTAGCGGACCGCCATGGCGCCGACCACGCCGACCAGGGCGCCGGCCACGACGTCGCTCGGGTGATGCGCGAGCAGCACCAGCCGCGTCAGTAGGATGACGACTGCGTAGGTGAACATGAACACGCGTAGGCGCGGCCACAACGCGCTGACCGCAAACGCCAATGCGAACGCCGTCACCGCATGGCCCGACGGCAGGCTGGCATAAGCCCCCGTACCCTCGAACGGTATGAAGTTGAACGGATTGGCCTCGCCGCCCACAAATGGTCTTCCGCGGCCGATGAGATATTTCAGGATCTCGGCGACGAGCACTGATACGGCAACAGACAGAAACATGAACTGCAGCCGAGTGCCGAAGCCAAGCAGTAGCGCTCGGCGGGTGCCGTGAACCCCCGTCGCAACGAGCGCCACAGCCACCAGCGAAACCCCTAGCACCGAGAGCACATACTCGTCCTTGCCGAAATCGGTGAGGATACGGATGGGCCACAGGCCGGGCGTACCGCGTGCGGGCATCAACTGGATCTCGGCAGAATCGAAGGCGATCATCAGGGCGATGATCACGGCCGCTCCCGCCGCGCTGAGCCAGAGCGAATGCCGCGCCAGCCTACGTGCGGCCTCGGCCCGGCGCGAATGCGACGGCGCGCGCACAAGCTGCGCCAGCGCGCGCCAGGACACGGTCGCCAGTTGCGCCGGATAGCTCGCGCGCGGCGCGATGTCGGCCGGTGTCGACATCCTACTCGGTGCCCTCCGAGCGGAAGATCGAAATCGAGATCGCGCGCCCTTGCGAGAAATTATAGCCGTCGATCCGTGCGCCGACCTTGTAGCGCAGCCCGATCGCTTCGGCGCGCTGCACGAAGCTGCGCTCCGAGCGCTGCTCGATCAGGGCGAAGCGGCAGCTCCCTTGCCTGAGAAAATCCGCAGCGCCCGAGCCGTCGGTCAGCAGCGTCTGGGTGCCGGTCAGAAACACGAGGCTCGGCTCGTGATAGCCGGCCGAGGCGGCCTTCGGCCCGACGCAGGTGACGTTACGAAGAGCGCGCGCGATCTCGATGCTTGGGAACAGCGGCGTCAGCGATGGCAGCACGATGCCGTAGACCGCGACCGCCAGCATCAGCGCGGCGACCAGCGCGTTGAGCAGCGAGCGCTCCGCTCGGTTGTTGTCGTAGAGCCACCAGGCAAACAGGCCGAAGATCAGGGACGCCGCGATGAATGGCCAGGCCACGAAGGCGGGCTGACGGGTCAGCATGACCGCACCAACCACAACGACGATCGAGGTGGCCGCGGGGATCGCGAACCACCAGGCCGAGCCACGCATCACCCAGGACCGCGACAGCACCCGCCGCTCCAGCGCACCGACGGTGAGGATCGCGATCGCCGGATAGAGCGGCAGCACGTAATGCGGCAGCTTGGTCAGCACCGCCTCGAACACGATCCAGGATGGGATCAACCAGGCCAGCAGGAATTGCGCACCGGGCTCGCGGCGCGCGCGCCAGACCGCGGGTGCCGCCATTGCCGCGAGCGGCGCGCCCGGCCAGAAGGTGATCCAAAACAGAACTAGATAGAGCCCGGGCGGCGCGCCATGGGATTCCTGGGCGCCGAGCTTGCTCAGCATGTCGCCGCCGACGGAATCGGCAAAGAAGGCATCGCCCGCGCGCCAGAAGATCGCGATGAACCACGGCAGCACCAGCACCAGCATCCACATCAGGCCCCAGACCGGGCGCAGCCGCCACAGCCACGAGGAATCGCGGTCCTGAATCGCGAGCACGACCACGGTGAGGGCTGCGAACATCAGGATCAGCGGGCCCTTGATCAGGATGCCCACGGCCAGCGCGGTCCAGAAGATCGCGGGCCAGCTCCAGGGCGGATGCATCTCATCCTCGGCGCGCTGCCAGGACAGGTAGGCACGCGCCATCGCCCCCATCGCCGCGACCACACAGAACAGCAGCATCGCGTCGGTCTTGGCGAGCCGCGCCTCGACGCCGAGCAGGACCGAGGCGCACATCATCAGCGCCGCCAGCACCGCGGCGCGCCGCGTGACGAAGGCGAGCGCGGTCCAGTAGGTCATTAGCACAGCGCCGATCGCGCCGATCAGTGAAGGCAGCCGATAGACCCAAATGCGCAATTCGGCCTTCGGCAGCCGCAGCGCCGTGGCGGTTTCAACGGCGGCGGATTGCAGCCAGTAGATGCCGACCGGCTTCTTGTACCGGACGTCATCCTGGAAGCGGATATCGACATAGTCGCCGCTCTCGACCATCTGCTTGGTGGCCTGCGCAAAGCGCGCCTCGTCGCGGTCGATCGGCGGGATGGTGAAGAAGCCGGGCAGGAAGAGCAGCAGCGCGCACAGCACCAGGAAGCCGACGGCCCGGGCGTGGCTGGCGGTAGCGATATCGATCAGGCGCACCAGTCGACTGCCCGGATTCGCCGGGGATTTCGGCTCGCGCGGCGCTCCAAAACGGGGGCTTGGGTAGGTCTCGGCCATTGGTTCCGCTTACGCTGAAACCGCCATCGCCACAACCGCTTAAGCCGACATCATTGAATTCGAATGACAACTGTGTCCGCGGCGCCCGTGGCGTCGATGACGGTCAGGCGGGCAAAGCCCGGACCGGGCGGATCGATCAGGAGCTGGCGCCGGCCGTCGATTTCGCCGAGCGCCGTGCCATTGACCAGGATCGTCATCGGCAGGACCCCACCGGCCACCTTGACCGGCATGGCGGCCGCTTCAACCCCACCGGAGCGATCGACGTCGATCCGAGAGCCGTTCAGTGGGAACTGGATGTGGAGGGCCTGCTCACCCCCGGTCCGGACCAGCTCGCCCACCGGGCGGAACCGCTTCAGGGGCAATGGCAGTTTGGTGTTGCTGGCAACCAGGGTTCCCTTCGGCGGCTTGGGCAGCGGCGCCGGCAATTTGCCGGTCCGAGCAAATGCGTCGAACAGGATCGGCGCGGCGGCCACGCGGCCAATCAGGCCGGGAACCGGCGCCCCGTCGGGCCGGCCGACCCAGACGCCGATGGTCATGCGGCCGTCGAACCCGACTGACCAGGCGTCGCGGTAGCCGTAGGAGGTACCGGTCTTGAAGGCGATCCGGTTATGGACGGCGTTCTCCGGCGGTGGCGTGCTCAGCAGCACATTGCCGACCTGCCAAGCCGCTACCTGATCGAGCAGCCGCATCGGCTCGCGGTCGTCCTTGCCGGTCATGACCTCACGCAGCGGCTTTGTGGTGCCGAGCCGCGCGAAGCCTGTATAAAGTTGCGCCAGGTCCTGGAGCGTCACGCCGACACCGCCGAGCCCCATCGCGAGACCGGGCGCCTCCTCCTTGGGCAAGACAAGATTGCCGCCGGCCTGCCGCAGCCGCGACGCCAGCCGGCTCGATCCGACGCGATCGAGCAGCACGATCGCCGGCACGTTCAGGGACAGTTGCAGCGCCTTCCTCACCGGCACCGTGCCCTGGAACGTCATGTCGAAATTTTCCGGCGCGTAGGAGCCGAAGCGGACCGGCCGGTCGTCGATCAGGCTCTCGGGATGGACGAACCCGTCCTCGAAGGCGAGGCCGTAGATGAACGGCTTGAGCGTCGAGCCCGGCGAGCGGACGGCGCGAGTCATGTCGACCTGCCCCGCCCGGCTGTCGTCGAAGTAATCGGCGGATCCGATGCGCGCGAGCACGTCACCGCTCTCATTGTCGACGACGATGATGCCGACCGAGATGTTCGCTCCCAGCGCAATGGCGCGGTCGCGCGCCAGCGACTCCAGCACCTTCTGGAGATTGGCGTCTAACGTGAGCTTGATGACGGGCGTATCCTTCATCGTCGCAAGCGCGGTGTCGGAAGCGTGCGGCGCCAGGATCGGCATCGGCTTGCGCAGCTTCGGTATCGGGACAGCCTTGGCCTGCTTCGCATCCTCGGCGCTGACCTGATGTTCCTCGACCATGCGATCGAGCACGCGGTCGCGCGCAATGCGGGCGGCCTCGGGATGGCGATCGAGCCGCCGCGTCTCCGGCGATTGCGGCAGCGCGACCAGAAGCGCAGCCTCCGCCAGCGACAGCCTCTTCGGCTCCTTGCCGAGATAGGCGATCGAGGCGGCGCGGATGCCTTCGAGATTGCCGCCATAGGGCGCGAGCGCGAGATAGAGATCGAGGATCTGGTCCTTGGTCAGGGTCCGTTCCAGCTCGATCGCGCGCACGATCTGGTGCAGTTTTGCGTAAACCGAGCGCTGCCGTCGCGGCTCCATCAACCGCGCGAGCTGCATGGTGATGGTCGAGCCGCCCGACACGATGTGCCCGCGCGTCGCAAGCTGCGCCGCGGCGCGCCCAAGCGCGAGCGGATCGACGCCGCCATGGGCATCGAAGCGCTGGTCCTCATAGGCGAGCAACAGCTTCAGGTAAGTCGGATCGACGTTCGCCTTGGCGTCGACCGGCAGCCGCCAGCGACCGTCCGCCATAGCATAGGCGCGCAGCAGCTTTCCGTTGCGGTCGACGATGGTGGTGGAGACCGCGCGCGCCTGCTCGAGCGGCAGCGGGCCAAGGGAGTAGACCCAGGCGACGAAGCCGATGATCGCGAGGATGAAGGTGAGCGCTAGGGCTGAGAGGACACGAGCGGCATGTCCCCGCACTCCGTCATGGCCGGGCTTGACCCGGCCATCCACGTCTTGTCCCGCGGCACCAAAGCGCGTGGATGCCCGGGTCAGGCCCGGGCATGACGGCGGAGTTGGTGGACCTATCGGAGCGTCACTCATCCACGTTACTCACTTCGCCGCGCGCACCTCGACCGAGCCCGTTCCCGTGCGGCCATAGCGCGAGGGATTGTACATGTCCTCGACATAGGCCTGCGGCAGCACGTATTTGCCGGGGGAGACCGCGCGCACGATGTAGGCGACGGTGAAGACCGACTTGGAGTCCGAGGCCCGATCGACCGCCGCTGTGAAGCGGTCGTCGCGGAACTCGGTATCCTCCGGCTCCTCGCCGTCCTCGATCCAGTCCAGTGTACCGCTGTCGCCCGACGACACCAGCCTCGGATTGTCGATCTCCAGACCTGCCGGCAGATAGTCTGACACCATGATGTGCCCGTACTCCGGCTTGGCTTCGGTAATCTTCAGCACCACGGCAAAACGGTCGTTCTGCTTGACCTTGCTGATGTCAGCGGGCTTGCCGTCGAGCGTGAAGTAGTTGCGCTCGATCTTGAAGCCGTTGGAGGCGGCCGGCTCAGGCGTGACCGGCGAGCCCGACACCGAGACCACCGCCTGCACTGGTGCGTCCCCGGTGTTGCTGATCTTCAGCGGCTTGCCCTCCAGCGTCGCAGCCTTGTAGCTGCGATAGAGCGCGGTCTTGACCGGCTGGCCATCGACATCGAGCGACAGGTTCTCCTTGGCTAGCGCCCGTGCCGCCAGCACCAGCCACGCATTCTCCTGCGTCGAAGTGTACGGCGTCAGCCCGCGCGCGGTCTCGACCCGCGAGACGGCCTGCGTCAGTGTCGCCTTCGGCGCATTGCCTTCGCTTGCGAGCGAGACGAGCGCTGCGGCATCACGGAGCTGCGAGCCATAGTCGGTGCGGCCGAACTCCAGCACCGGCTTCGGCGCAAGGCTGTCGAGCGCAGCGCCATAGACGCGTTCGGCGCGGTTGCGGTCGCCGACCAGCGCAAGCGCCGCCGCAAGCTGCGACTTCGCGATCGGCGTTGCGAGGTTGCTCAGCTTGGTGTCGGCGAGGTAGCGGAGGTCGCCGATGGGCGCTGCGCCGTTACGGGCGAGCACATAGAGGCCGTAGGCGAGATCGCGGCCGCCGTCCTTCTCCGGCTCGTTGGCGTTGACGACGGAGTTGCGGATGCGGTCGAGCGCGTTCTTGAACAACACGTCCGGTACCACAAAGCCCTTCTCGCGGGCACGGGTCAGGAAGTCGGTCACATAGGCGTCGAGCCAGGCATCGTCGCCACCCGCCGACCACAGCCCAAACGAGCCGTTGGAGCCCTGGCGCGCCAGCAACCGCTCGATCGCATCGCGGATGCGCTGATCGACCTCAGTGTCCATGGCGAGATGCGCGCCGGCCGCAAGCTCGTTGACATAGAGCAGCGGCATGGCCCGGCTCGTGATCTGCTCCGAGCAGCCATAGGGATAACGATCCAGCGCCTTGAGGATGGTCGCGGCATCGAGGGCAGTCGACAGGCTCGCCGAGATCGAGACGCTACCGGTGCCCGGCACCAGGTCGGAGAACATGTCCGAAGTCAGGGTCAGGCTCTCGCCCTTCGCCAACGTGCGGATTGAGCGGCGCGCCAGCACCTGGGTCGCCGCCTTGACGTCAAGCGCGTAGTGGCGCGCGAGAGCAAGTCCGTTCGGTCCCGCGATGTCGACGTCGAGCGTCGCCTGCCCCGCGGCCGTCGCATCGAGCGCGAGCGACAGCGAGTTGCGCTGCTTGGCGGCAAGCTTGACGGTAGTCGCGGGATTGCCGGTCATCTTCACCGGGCCGCCGGCTTTCACGCTGATCTTGTAGTCGCCGGCCTGTCCCTCGACATTGTCGATCTCGAGATTGACCGTGCCATGGTCGCCGTTGAGCAGGAAGCGCGGCAGCGTTGCCGTCAGCACGACGGGATCGCGGATCACGACGTCGGTGTTGGCGCGACCCAGTTTTGTGGCGGTCCACGCCACCGCCATCACCCGCGCGGTGCCCGCGAACTCCGGAATGTCGAAGCTGACTTTCGCGCTGCCGTCAGCGCCGACTGTGACGATGCCGGAATAGAGCGCGAGGGGCTTTTGCGTCGGCGGGGAGCCCTGCAATTCGGCCGCACCCGCATCGCCGCCAGACTTGATCTGCCCGCGCGTGCCCTGCATGCCGTCGATGAGCTGGCCGTAGAGATCGCGGATTTCCGCGGTCAGGCGACGCTGGCCGAGATAGTAATCGTCCGGCGCCGGCGGCTTGTAGTTGGTAAGGTTGAGGATGCCGACGTCGACCGCCGCGATCACGATCTTGGCGTCCTCGCCAGGGTTCAGTCCGTCGAGCTTGACCGGAATCTTCAACGTCGAATTCGGCCGGATCAGCGCTGGCGGTGTCAGCTTCACGGCCAGCGTGCGGGTCTGCTTGTCAATGCCGAACCATTTCAGGCCGATCGCCCGGCCCGGCATGCGCTGCGCGGCGGCATCGAGTGGACGGCGCAGCGTCGCCACCACATAGGCGCCGGTGCCCCAATCCTTGCCGACGGGGATTTTGACCTGAGCGGTGCCTTCCTTGACATCCACGGTCTGTGTCGTGAGCAGACGGTCGCCAAGCACGTTGATGGTGAGTTTGCCGGCGGTTCGGACATTGACCGACACCGTCATGGTGTCGCCGGACGCATATTGCGGCTTGTCGGTCGAGGTTTCCAGCAGGTCTGGCGTGTCGGCGCTGCCCTCGGAATACCAGCCGACGTCGAACTGCACCGAGGTCACGGGGCCGTCCGCATCGTTCGACTTCACGTCGAGGCGGTAGCGGCCGGGCCGCGGTGCGAGCGAGATGCGCGACGGCTTGTCGGCCGCGATGGTGAGGTCGCCGTCGGCGACACGCGAAGTCGACTTGACCGGCTCGTACTCCCAGTAATTGTTCTGGCGATACCACTGATAGCGCGACTCCATCTTCAGGAGCTCGTAGCGCAGGCCGTCGCGGGGAAGCGTCTTGCCTTCGGGCGAGACGAAGACGACGTCGAACTCGGCCTTGTCGCCCTCGGCGACGCTTTTGTCGCCGAACAGCGGCTTGACGCCGATCATCGCCGCGACGGGCGCGACCGGCAGCACGAGCTTGCGCTCGACGGCGCGTCCGCCCGTCTCGGACATGCGGACGAAGATCTGTGCCTCCTGCGGACGCGTCGAGGCCGGCTGCTTGTCCAGCGTCACCGGGAACGTCGCAACGCCATTGGCATCGGCCTCGGGCAGGTTCTCCAGCGGTGTGCGCTCGTTCGAAGTGGTCTCCTCGTCGGCGACGCCGAACTGGTATCCGCCAAAGCCAGGCCGCTCGGCGGCGGGTGCGACCAGCATGTCGCCCTCGAGCTGCAGGCCCGAAGCCGGCGCGCCATAGAGGAAATGGCCATCGACCTTGAGCTCTACAGGAGCGTTAGCTTTGATCAGCTTGTCTTTGGCGGACAAATCGAATTCGATCCGGTCTGGGACATAGTCCTCGACCATGAAGGTGGTCTCACCAACCGAGGCGCCCTTGGGATCGGTGAAGGCACGCACCCGCCACGTCCCGGTCGGGACGGCCGAGTTGAGCGGCACGGAAAGCGACCGGCCGCCGGCGCCCTGGTCGGACAGCACGGCGCGGCGGAATTCGACGCCATCGGGGCGTTCGATCACCAGCGTCAGCGGGCCACCAGCGACGGCATTGCCCTGCCCGTCGCGCAGCAGCGCGGTGAGATAGACCGTCTCGTTCGAGCGGTAGACGCCACGCTCGGCATAGACGAAGGCGTCGGCGCCAGCCGGGACCGCGCGTCCAGCAACGCCACGATCGGACAGGTCGAAGGCGCTGGTCTTGAGGCTGAGGAAAGCATAGTCCGCCTTCTCGCCGCTGACCGTCAGCAAAGCCGGCGACAGGCCGCCCTCGCCGCGCGCGAGCCCCGCCTCGAACAGCACGTGGCCGCTCTCATCGGTCTTGCGCGTTGCCAGGATCTCATTGTTGCGGGCGACCAGCCGCACCTCAGCCTTCGCGACCGGGTCGGTCGAGGCCAGGGAGTTGACGAAGACGTGGATGCCGTCATTGCCGGAATAGGCCGACACGCCAAGATCGGAGACGATGAACCATTGCGTGGCAAGCTGGTACTCGTCGTCGGAGCCCGGCCCCTTGGCGGCGGCTGTCATCACATAGACGCCGGGCTGGAGTTCGCCGAGCGCCTGGTCGACCGGGAAAGCGGTGGTGACGTCCTGGTTCAGCGTCATGGCCGTCGCCAGCTCGCCGGACCAAACCTTGACGCCTCGCTCGTCGCCAAGATCCGAGAGCTGGTATTTCGACAGCGTCTTCTGGAAGTCGCTGTCGACGACGGTGTTGATCAGGTTGCGGTCGCCGATTCGGAACACGTTGATGTTGACCGCGGGCGTGTTGACGCTAACCACCGGAATGCCGCGCTGACCGGTGCGCGGTAGCACATAGGCGCGGCTGGTGAAGCGCACGAACGGCTTGCGGTCGCGCACATAGATGTTGAACTCGGCCGATTTCGGCAGCCCCTCCTTGACGGTCGACGGCAGACCAGCGCGCAAATTGATGTTGTAGCGCTCGCCGTGCTTCAGCCCGTCGACACAGAGCTGCTTGTCCTCGGCCGACAGCGCCGGCTTGTCTTGCCCCGCGAGCGCCAGGAACGGCGTGAAGTCGGTGCGCTTGGCAAGCTCCTCGGAGAATTGGAAACAGGCCCGCGGGCTCGCCGAATCCGAGTCCACGGTGTAGTCGAGCAGCCGGAAGCCGTGCTCGTCGCGCAGTTTCTCATATTGGCCGCGGACGTCGGCGACCTCACGCAGGTCGAGCGACAGTCGCAGCGCATCCAGCGCCGGTCGCCACAGCTTGCGCTCGGCGAGCGATTTGCCGAGCACCGCAAGCGCGTCGGCCTCCTCCCCGGCATTGCCGGCCCGCAGATAGGCGATGTAGGCGGCAGTGGAGGAGCGCTCCAGCAGGAACGTCTGCTCGCTGGAGCTCTTCGGGGTGATCTGGAACACGACCTTCGCAAGCCGCAGCCAGTTGCCGGCGTCCTCGGGCGTGGTCGCAGCGATCTGGCCGAGAATCAACAGGCCGCTGCGGACATCGTTGCGCCGGAACGCGGTCTCCGCGTCAGTACGCAGCGTCGCGCTGGTCTTGGCAACTGGCCCCGCTTCGCTCTTGATCTGGGCCTCCAGCTTGATCGCGGAATCGGCGAGATCGTCGCGCTTGAAAGCCTTGTCCGCGGCCTGCGCTGCGGCAAGGCCGAACGCGAGCGTTGCGCAGATTGTGACGGCGCGAACCAAACTGATCATGAGGGACTCCCGGGATCGCGGACAAGCCGCGCAAAAATGAAGTGCGCGGAAAGGTGACGGACTCAAGGCGATGGAACCAGAAGTGCAATACGTCGCATGCGCCATGGCACGGCAAGCCCAAGCCGCCAAGAACCGCCGTCAAGAGACGGCGCAGTGGAAAGATGTAGCGGCAGCGCATGTTCCGGACGCGACCCGGCGCCTATCGCCAAATCGCGCGAACCGTTCGCAACACACTCCGCCGCTCCGCTTTGTCGCTTTTGGGGTGAAAACGGTTCGGTTCAGGCTTGGCGGACATGCGGATTTTTCATATTTGCCATGATAGAAGATCGGCAGGCCTCACGAGGCCGGCACCGGACGGTCCCATAGCTCAACTGGATAGAGTAGCGGATTTCTACTCCGCGGGTTGCAGGTTCGAGTCCTGCTGGGATCGCCAATCATTTCAGGTGCTTATAAGGTTTTCCTTCGGCGCGTGTTGCGCCGCGCACGTCTGACAACCCACGCAACACGAGCTTTCTGCATTCGTTCTTTTGGAGCTTACTCCGTGGAAACAGCGGTCGCGTTGTGATCTGCGGTGGCGTGCTTGCACCCACAGGTTCGAAGTGGTCGTGGTGGAGCGGACCGAGTGGCCGTCGCAGCGTCTGG
>NZ_JALGCN010000040.1:0-38574 GCF_038085055.1 Bradyrhizobium sp. ISRA442 | reverse complement strand
GGCAACTATACGGCGAACATCGCACCGAATGTGTCCGGCGGCAGCGCCGCCCTAGAGAATCTAGAGACCATCTTCCACCAAGATCTGAACGGAGATGGCACGATCGGGGTGCCGACCACGACGAGTGCTACAAGCGATTTCCATTTGGTATGAAGGACGAGGGCGAAGGGCCGTGAGCACCGCACATGCAGTCCTCGTGGGGCTCCTCGGCGAGAAGCGAAACTGGGGTTGCGCGCGCCCTTATCGCGCCGCAACTCTCCTCGGTTCGCCTCTGCCGGACCTACACCACTTTGGCCTGCTTCAGTTCGGCGATCTCTTCCTTGCCGAAGCCGAACTCGGCCAGCACCTCTTCCGTCTGCTCACCGAACTCCGGCGGCCGTGTCACCATCCGGCTCGGCGTCCGCGACAGCGTGACGGGCTGGCCGACCAGGCGGATGCGGCGGTTCTCGTCATTCGGCACGTCCTGGGCGATGCCGAGATGCCTGACCTGGGCGTCCTCGAACATCTGGTCGATGGCGTAGATCGGTCCGCAGGGCACCCCGGCCTCGTTGAGCTCCCTGACCCAGGTCTCCGTCGGCTTGGTCACGGTGCGCTGTTCGATCGCGGCGTTGAGGGCGTCGCGATTCTTCGAGCGGGCCGGGGCGGTCGCATAGTCGGGATCGGTGAGGAGCTCCGGCGCGCCGACTGCCTGGGCGCAACGCTCCCAGATCCGTCCGCCGGTGGTGGCAATGTTGATGTAGCCGTCGGAAGTCCTGAAGACGCCGGTCGGGATGCTGGTCGGGTGGTTGTTGCCGGCCTGCTTGGCGACCTCCTTTTCCATTAGCCAGCGCGCGGCCTGGAAGTCGAGCATGAAGATCTGCGCCTGCAACAGCGAGGTCTGTACCCACTGGCCCTGGCCCGAGACCTCGCGCTCCAGAAGTGCGGTGAGGATGCCCATGGCGCAAAACAGGCCGGCGGTGAGATCGGCCACGGGAATGCCGACCCGCATCGGGCCACCGCCCGGTGCGCCGGTGATCGACATCAGCCCGCCCATTCCTTGCGCGATCTGATCGAAGCCCGGCCGCTTGTAATAGGGGCCATCCTGGCCGAAGCCGGAGATGCTGCCATAGACGAGGCGCGGGTTGATCGCGCGCAGGGCCTCATAGTCGATGCCGAGCTTCTTCTTTACGTCAGGGCGGAAATTCTCGACCACGACGTCGGCCCTGGCGGCGAGCCGCTTGAAGGCCGCAAGGCCGCGCTCGTCCTTCAGGTTGAGCGTCATGGCCCGCTTGTTGCGATGCAAATTCTGGAAATCGGACCCTCGCCGCGGGCCCCCCGGCTGCTCGCCGGCGGCATCCTCGGTGAGCGCGTCTATCTTGATGACGTTGGCGCCCCAATCGGCAAGCTGCCGCACGCAGGTGGGCCCGGACCGGACGCGGGTCAGATCGAGCACGGTAAAGCGTGACAGGGCTTCCGAGGCATGCGGAAAGGGCATCTTGAAGGGCTCCAGGACAGATCGTGGAGCTTACCATAGTGCCGAAACAACATGCGGCAAGTCGGCCCTGGCGCCGACGCGGCCTGCCAAAACGGGATGCCTGACGCTTTTGCTGCGATGCGTGACGAGGTCAGCGCGACGATTTTGCCTGCAATTTCGGTGTCCGTGGGAACCGGCAGGCCCGAGCCCGGCCCCGTATGACTACGGGATTTGATGGCTAAATCCTGCGGTATGGAAGAGGTCCGGCCACGGCCGCCAAACTTAAACCAAATGTTTCGCACTCAAGCTAATCGAGCGCGACGCGCGGTCATCGTCGGTGCGACGCCGGACCTTCCCGCCGAGCCAGGGACCGAACTTGCGGCCGATTCGCGTGATGGATGAAACGACAAATTAACGTGGCAATATGAGGCTGTTCCTCGTCGAGTCGAACCCAGTTCGGGGCGAGCGGTTCTCGCCTACGTCGGATAGCCGATCGCTGCCGCCAGAGTCCGGTGCGCAGCCAACGGTTTGTAGTCGAATCATTAACGATGTTGCCGAGAGGCGCACGCGAAGAACCCCCAGGCGAAGCTGGTCGCACAGATGAAGAAGTCGTCCGACATCAACAACGATCAAGAAGGTTCGTTCGGTTTCGGCGCAACTGCCGGCGACTGGACGGACGTCGGCGACAATTTTCCGCTGGCGGCCCTCGCCGGCACGACGAGCGGCGGGGGGACCAGCCTCGCCAGTGTCCCGGCCGCGGCGTCAATCCCGCAGCTCGCCGACTGGCTCATCAACGGTTTCTGGCAGGACTTTGGGACGATCGCCCATCACTGGGGTACGTCGACGATCAGCTACAGCATCAACGGCCTGAACGCCGCCGAGAAATTCCTGGCGCAGTCGGCGCTCGAAGCCTGGCACGAGGTTGCCAACGTCACTTTCGTGCAAACAAGCGGAAGCGCCAACATCAGCTTCGTCGATACCGGCTCCATGACCGCCGTGACCAATGCCAACTGGACCAATTCCGGTCTGATGACGGCGGCCCAGGTCGACGTCAGCTCCGACTGGATCACCAATGACGGCGGCGCGATGGACGGCAAGACCGGCATCGACAGCTACGGGTACCAGACCTACCTGCACGAGATCGGCCATGCGCTCGGCCTCGGCCACCAGGGTCCCTATAACGGCAGCGCCAGCTATTCCACCGACGCGATCTTTGCCAACGACACCTGGCAATATTCGATCATGTCGTACTTTGCGCAATACAACTATTCCGGGAGTTCGTATCGCTACGTCGTCACGCCGCAGATGGCCGACATCTATGCCGTCGACCAGATCTACGGCGCGGCCTCAACCCGCACCGGCAACACGGTTTACGGCTTCCACAGCAACGCGGGATCGATCTACGATTTCACCAACTATAGCCAGGCCCCTGCGTTGACCATCTACGACAGCGGCGGCAACGACACGCTGGACTGCTCCGGCTACTCGGCGGCGCAGACGATCGACCTGCACCCGGGGGCATTCTCGTCAGTCGGCGGTCTCGTTCACAACATCGGAATCGCGCTCAATGCCACGATCGAGAACGCGATCGGCGGCAGCGGCAACGATACGCTGATCGCGAGCGATACTGGCTGCTCGCTGGCGGGAGGTGCCGGCAACGACACCCTGATTGGCGGTGCGGGCAACGACACGCTGGTCGGCGGCGGTGGTAACGACACGATCATTGGCGGCACGGGGGCGGATACGGCGGTGTATTCGGGCAGCGAATCAAGCTACGCCATTTCCTACAATTCGGCGACGCAGACCCTCACCATTGTCGACCAGCGTTCCGGCTCACCTGACGGCAGCGATACCGTGACGGGGGTGGAATATTTCGGGTTTGCCGACGTCACGATCGCGAGCTCGGCTCTTGTGGCGCCGAGCACGATCGAGTCGTTTGGATCGACGAGTCTGGTTCAATATGGGGGCAACTACTATCTCGACCTGGTTTCAGGAGGGACAGGACCAGTACTGAAGTATAATGGTTCTGCGGTTGCTGTTAGCCAATTCGGAGCTGCAGTGCCGATCGGAGCCGAGGCGACCGCGTCTGGCTACGAGGTGGCTTGGAAGGTTACGGGCGCGGATGTTTATGCCGTTTGGAACACGGATACGAACGGCAACTATCTTAACAACGTTCTCAGTGGAGTCTCAGGGAGCATTGCTGCTCTGCAGTCGCTGGAATTGAGCTTTCACCAGGATCTCAACGGCGACAATGTAATCGGATTGAATATACCGAGCACGGTGATCGAGTCGTTCGGGTCGACGAGTCTGGTTCAGTATGGGGCCAACTACTTTCTCAATCCCACTTCAGGGGGGACGGGCCCGGAGCTGAGCTACAACGGTTCGCCGGTTATTGCGGGCCAATTTGGCGCTGCGGTGCCTATTGGCGTCGAGGCGACCACGTCCGGCTATGAGGTAGCCTGGAAGGTTGCGGGATTGGATGCGTACGCTGTTTGGAACACGGATGCAAACGGTAACTATCTCAATAATGCCGTCAGCGGAGTTTCAGGGGCCAGTGCCGCGTTGCAGTCGCTGGAGCCGAGCTTTCATCAGGACCTGAACGGCGACAGCGTGATCGGCCTGAATATTCCAAGCACGACGATCGAGGCGTTTGGGTCAACGAAATTGGTTCAGTATGGGGCCAGCTACTACTTCAATCCTACTTCCGGGGGTATGGGGCCGGAGTTGAAGTACAATGGTGCTGCGGTAGTTGCAGGCCAATTCGGAGCTGCGACGCCTATCGGAGTCGAGGCGACTGCGTCTGGCTACGAGGTGGCTTGGAAGGTTGCGGGAGCTGATGCCTATGCCGTTTGGACCACGGATACAAATGGCAACTATCTCAACAATGCCATCAGCGGAGACTCTGGGAGTAGTGCTGTGCTGCAGTCGCTCGAGCCGAGCTTTCAACAGGACCTCAATGGCGACCATGTTACCGGCTTGAACATCTCGGGCACGGTGATCGAGTCGTTTGGGTCGACGAGCTTGGTTCAATATGGGGCCAACTATTACTTCAACCCCATTTCAGGTGGATTGGGTCCGGAACTGAAGTACAGTGGCGCTCCGGTTGTTGCGGGCCAGTTCGGCGCTGCGACTCCGATCGGAGTGGAGGCGACTACATCCGGCTACGAGGTGGCCTGGAAGGTTGTGGGCGCAGACCTATATGCTGTGTGGAACACGGATACGAACGGCAATTATCTCAACAATGCCGTCAGCGGAGTTTCAGGGAATAGTATCGCGCTGCAGTCGCTAGAGCCGAGTTTTCAGCAGGACCTCAACGCCAATAGCCAAATCGGCGTGTCGTCCGGACAGTCTCCAACGGCAAGCATCTCGAGCAGCGACAGCTTCTCTTTCAGCTCCGGGTCCAGCACGAGCTATGATGCATCTCATCCGGTCGTCCCTTCGTATGCGAACGGATTGCTCGCATCCGCTTCAGAGCAGTCGTTATCCGCGCTGTTCGCTACGTTGGCCAACAATACAAACGCAGTGACACCCGACGATAACGCAGTTCTATATACCCTTTTGGAGCACTTCCTCTTGCACTGAGTGCTCTTGCTCATCTTCCGGTAGTCCCGGACAGCACTATTCCATCATTTCAGGCTTGCGTGGACACAGGCTGTCTAGTTTCACGCGCGGAAACTCGTCGAGTTCGCCACCGTGTGTGGCGTTGATAATCTCGATGTTGTTGCTTGCGGCGATTTGCCCGATGCGGCGATGCCGCGACCACAGCGCGGCTAGGCCTCCGCCCACCTAAGCCGTTTTCGCCGTGTGCGACCTCTGCAATGCCGTTCGGTAACGGAACTTGTTCTCCACGAACACGAAGCTGAGAACGACGGCTGGGGCGATTACTGTTCCCGTTCCGAGCGTTGTCAGAAGTAGCGAAAGCGGACTCTTCACAAATCGCGCGAGGTCGAGTTGCGCAATCGCGATATACGAAAGTGGTTTATGCAGCAAATAGATCGAATAGCTCATCATGCCTGCAAGCTCCAGCCAACGTGGCGGTCCGCGTGTAAGTTCTAGGGCTCGAAAAGACGATGGAACTGGCGTTTGAAAATTGGAGTTTGCCTGGAGAACGAGGAAGCAAAATCCGGGCACGGCTGCGATAGGCAGGAGAGCTAGCGCTATGTTGAGGTCGTATGCAGCTAGATATTGGACAGCAATGATCAGTAGAAAGATCATTGAAATTGGCCACCAGCGGTTAACAGAAAAGGATCGCAATTTCGTCAACGCCAAGGCGCAGCCAGCTAGCATAAATCCGAAATTGTAGAGATGTTGCTGGTAAATGCCCGGAAAGATCGCTGGAGTTCCACTGGTGACTACATGGATGGCCAATCCGGCGATCCCTACAAGCCACAATCCGACGAGCGACAGCATGGCTCGACAGGACATGTTGGTGAGCCACAAGATGAGCGGCAACAACAGGAAGTAGTGTACTTCGAGCACAGCGCTCCAAACCGGACTGTTGACCGAGGCGACTGGATTTCCTTCCTGAAGGTAGGGCACCCAGGGAAGAGCGAATGCTACCGGCAACTCTTTGGCTAGCGAGAAAGCGGGCAAGAATGGCGACCAGACGTTCAAGGCATAGAGGGGAGCGAGAAGCAACGGCACGAACCAAAGCATCGGCAGCAGGCGCCGACAACGTCGCTTGTAGAAATCCAAGATGCCCGACGAGCTTAGCTTGGTCGTTCCATCGACGAATTGCTTCGTGAGAAGAAATCCTGAGAGGATAAGGAACAGCCAAACCCAGGGAAAGCCTAAGGGAATGATAAGCGGATCATACCATAGTCCCTCTTTTTCGATCCCGTTGCTAAGTAAGCCCACCACGTGATTGAGAAAAACCATCAGGCAAGCGATCCCCCGGATGATCTGAAAATGGTCGTAGGGCCGACCCACCGGTGCGTTCGACAAGCTCATTTCAGCCTGGGACAACGAATTACCCCCGTCTGATCGGAAACAGTGAATCCAGTTCGACTCGAGAAAACTCGTCGAGTTCGCCGCCGTGTGTGGCGTTGAAAATCTCGATGCCGTTGCTCGTGGCGATTTGCCTGATGCTGCGATACTGCGACCACAGCGCGGCCAGGCCGGAAAGCTCGTCATGCCAGCCGCTGCGTAGCTTGCCGTGTTCATCGGTAGACATGTCCTTGCCGCGCAGCACGGTCGGCTCATAGAAATATTTGTATTCGCCACTGCGGAAGTGGTCATGATCGGTGCCGAGCAAGTAGAGTGGTTTCGCTCCCATGTAGGCTGCTATCATGAGACCCAGGACCGGAACCGACTGAACCGCAGGGATGCTGGTTGTAAGATCGGGAATTTGCTCCGGAGGGTAATCCGAGAACCGGCCGCTCAAGTGGACGTATCGCACATCGCGTCCGGCAAAGAGGTTCTCCTCTCGTATCAGAGCTTCCTCCGTCTGGCTCAGGATCAATGTTGCCGCACCAAGGCGATCATGCATCTCCCGAAACCAGGCTATCACATCGCTACGGGTCATCATGCCGTAGGTGATCTGCGGAACGCAGTGATAGGCAGGGGCGATCTCTGTGTAATCGGGATGGAGATAGCCACTTGAAACCGACATGACCAGCTCATCCTTCAGCGGTCGGATGTTCTGCCTCCTGACGCTCGGTCCATTGCAGAGAATGAAGCAGCGCTCCCCACGATGCCTGTCCTTGAGTTCGGCGTTGCGGGACGTGAGTGCGTGAATTCGGTTGTGCTCGGCGAGAGCCCGCTCACGTTCCGGGCGCGTGCGCTCCTCTTCCTCGCGCAAACGCTTCTGCTCGGGCCAAATGATGTAGAGATACTTGTAGATGAAAAACGGAAGGACATTGCGAAAGATCTTAGCGAGAAAATCCATCGCTAATCCCTATTCGATCCATTTCAGCACCTGGAAGACCTCGGCATAGCGGCAACCAATGCGCTGCCCGGCGTTCTCCGCCTCGTTTTCGAAGAAGGATATCCATTTGTGGCCGGTGCGGTTCATTTCGGATGCATGGGCCATGATGGCATCCCGCTTCTTGGGCCAACTATCGGTGATATCCACATAGTAGTTGCCGTTGAACTCCATCGGCGAGTGATACCAGTTACTGCGATACATCAACAGGCGCGGCACGTGACGGCTGCTGTGCAGCGACGCGCGGCCGACAGCCTGATGATCGTGATGGATGTCGCCAATCCAGTGCGTATAGACAAGCTCGATCTTTCGATCCTCAATGATGCGCAAGATCTCGATGTTGAGCGTGTCGGTGAACTCGATCTCGAGCGTCCTGAACTTCCCGCAGATGAGGTGTTGAATCCCGAGCGCTTTCATCGCGGCCTCGCCTTCGGCCTGCGCGACGTTGCTCGAGCGCACCTCGAGGTTGCGATGGTTGGCAAATCCGGACTGTGTGGCCACATAGACCGTGACATCATCGCCTTTGGCGACATGCTTCGCCAGCGCGCCGCCGCAGCCAAGTTCGACGTCGTCGAAATGCGCGCCGATCGCCAAAACGTTCATTCCGCGTTCCTCAGGATCCTTCTCGATTGATCGGTTCCGCAATTCAAGAGCAGATCGATGCTACTCAAATAGGGAATAAAGTCTCCATGCAACTGGGGATATGCCGGATGCTGGAACTCCTGCCATAGCACCTCTATGCCTGCATTTGCAAAGGGTTCGGGCCGGAAATAGGCCCTTGCGCCCACACCGGAGAGATATCGATCTGCGTGCACCTTCCCCAAAATGTCGACGAGCAGGTCGTTGTTCTTGCCACTCACGCCGAGGCTGCTGGCCGTGACGATTTCGACTCGGACGTCAAACAGCTCCAGGAGCAGTTCGATCGAAGCGCGATTGAAGTCAGCCAATCTGCGATCGGTTCGCGCGTAGAGTTGCTCCAGCCGGGGGAATATTTCGTCGAAGAAGGGGGCCTTGCGATAGTTCTCGCGCAGCAGGTTGAGGTTGTTGCGGCGCCAATCGACCTGATCGGAGAGTTCGATCTGGTTGATTGGGGTGTCCCGGGGGGCGCTCCTGATACTGAGTGAAATCCAGCGAGCGCCCTGGGGCGTCTTGATCTTGTCTCGATGCGTCCAGCTGCGGCTGGTCGAATCGACATACTGGGCCTGGTCAAGCAGCACGAACACATCCGCGTGCAGTAGCCGCTCGAAGAAACCGAGATAGGGCAGGAAGTCGGGCTGGTGGATGACGGCCGTGCGGTTCATGAGAGCTCTTGGAGAAGCTGGCAGACCTTTTCGACGCCATCAAGCCGGATCTGATTCAGTCCCGCCTCGCTCATTTCGGTCACATCGTCGGGAAATGCGAATGCAGTCTCGTCGAGGTCTGAATGGTGGCCTCCATAGCGTGCTGCACCAAGACCGGCGAGGTGCCGAGCAACCGGGACTTCGAACTCCTCGTTCGCGATCAGGATGGTCGGAAGCCCGGAGGCTGCCGCTTCAAATGCCGTGATCCCGCCGCCTACGATCCCGAGATCATGGTAGCTCATCTCTTCGACCAGCGACGGTACGGCCGTCTTGAGTTCGAATTCGCTCGTCAATTCGGCTTCGAGCGCGGAACGATGCTGGAAGCCGGGGCCAATGATCACGGTAGCGGAAAGCCCGCGTTTGCGCAGGAGTGCGACGACCTTGGTCGTTGCGCCATACGTATCGGAGCCACCCAGAGATACCATGATGCGACGGACCTCGTGGCGCCGCCGCCGCCAGCGTGTAATCTCGGGATTGAGGATCAGATATTCATGGCCTCGAACGACGCGTCGGCCGCCGAGCGGCTCGTCCGCCTCGAAGGCAAGCGCGGCAATGTGCAGATCGGCGAGGGACGCGCCGCTTCCGCGATCATCGAATGTCACGAGCGGCAGGCCGGCTCGTTTGATGGCTTCCGCCTGCCGGAGATCCGTGTCGAGACGATCGTTGATCCAGAGGCGTACGCCCGTTCGCTGGATCGCGGGCGCAGCCCAGTGTTCGATCTGATCAAGATCGGCAATTTCGAACGGCGATGCACTCCGCTGAAGCAATTGCAGCGAGGGTGCATGGTCGTTGACAAAGATCACAAAGGGCAGCTGTCGCGAGCGCAGCTCTTGCGCGAGATGGAGCATCCGGAACAGATGCCCCATGCCGCGTGCGTGGGAGCTCTCTAGGCAAATTGCAAACATAGCGCGATCGCCCGCTCCGTTGTTATCTCCCCGTCGGTGTGTTCGACGATGTAGCAGGCGCGGCGATAGTCGGTCTCGTCATCGACGGTCAGGCGCGCTTGCGGATATTCCTTTCCAGCCGCTGCGTCCAGTTGCTCCGTTCTGAAGCGCTCTGGGTGTTCGAGCATATATTCGTCGACATGTTCGAAATGGTGTGGCTCGGTCGATCGCTCTGCCGTTTCTTTCAGGGCGTCGAAGCGGAAGATTTCCGCGCCCACGCCGATCGGCAAGACACGGAAAGAGTGGCTGAAGTCCGCTTGCCGGGACAGGTGCAGATCAATCAGACGATCCAGTTCGGCAATGTCCGTGAAGGGATTGTCCGCGGTGAGGCGTACGACGTGATCGAAGCCGTGAAGCCTGGCGCACTGATAGTAACGGTCCAGGACATTGGCTTCGCTGCCGCGGAATAACTCGGTGCCGCGCCGCTTGCAGAATTCGAAGATGGCGTCGTCGCGTGGCTCCAAGGTCGTCGCCACCACCACGGTCGCAGGATGCCGAAGGGCTTGGGCGCGGTCGAGGACATGGCCGAGCAGCGGCTTGCCGCCGATCGGCCGCAACACTTTTCCAGGGAGCCGGGTCGAGCCCATGCGCGCCTGGATGATGACGCCAAGCTTTACTGCAGGGCATCCCATGTCAGGACATCGTCTGCTTGAAGGGTTTGGCGTAGGCGTCTGCCGATGACATCCTGCAAGTGCTTGGGCTCAATGCCGTAGCCAGGGCGCTTGACCGCGAGGTGCGCGGCCGTTAGCGGCTCGCCCGCCGCCGCACTGCGGGCCATGACAACGCTCTTGCGGTTGTTGATGCGGGTCGTCGACTCGCTGGCCGCGGGGCGCTTCGAGCCGTCGCCACGCATGACCTCGAAGCTGCGCACGGCGTCGACGATGGCTCGCATTTCCTGCGGATCGGCTGACAGGATGTGATCCGGGCCGGGTGCGTCCTTATCCCAGGTGAAATGCTTCTCGAGCACCCTTGCTCCCATCGCCGCCGCGCAGATGCAGGCGGTCGTCCCGATCGTGTGATCGGAATAGCCGACTGCGAGGTCCGGGAACTCGCGCATCATCGTCTGCATAGCGCCGAGATTCACGTGTTCCGGATGGGTTGGATAGCTGGTGACGGCGTGCAGAAGAATGAGCTGCCGAACGCCTTCCGAACGGATTGCGGCGACTGACTCGCGCACTTCTTCCATCGTGCACATCCCGGTCGACAGGACTATCGGCTTTCCGGTCCGTGCAACGTAACGAAGGAACGGCAGGTTGACGGCATCGTCCGAGCCAATCTTGTGGGCGCCGACGCCGAGGCTCTCAAGCATGTCGACGTCGGTCTCGTGTGAAGGTGTGGAGAACCAATCGAGGCCGCGATTTGCCGCGTAGTCAAACACCGCCTTATGCAGGTCGAGATCGATCTCATATTTTTGGAAAAGCTCGTGCTGTGAAACCGCGCCGGTGTTTTCCATGTCGAACACGGCCTTTCGGCTGGCGACAGTGTCCGCCTTGTAAGTCTGCAGCTTGACCGCATCGACGCCAACCCCGGCCGCGGCGTCGATCAGCGTGCGCGCTTCGTCAAAGCTCGTGAAGTTGCCGCCGATTTCCGCAATGATGTAGCAGCGATTGGCTCTGAAGTTGCGAAACATCTTCCTACTTGCCGATGAGCTGGGTCCGGCGGGTGTAGTTGTGTACGATGAAGGTGCGGTCGCCGACCCGTCCAATGTCGTCCTGTGTCTTGCGCGGCAAGTAGCATCGGCGGCAGACCGCGCTGTTCATGAATCCGCGCGGTTGCAGATGCAACATGCGAACGGCCTTCATCTTCTCGCCGTGCCAGATTTCGTGCACGGTCTGGGTCTTCGCGTCGCCGATCACCTCGCGGTTTTCCTCGTCATTGGAGCACTTCATCACCAGGCCGTCTGCGCCGATCACCAGCCGCTGGTATTGTTGGGGGCAGGTGAAATCATCGAGATATTCGATGTCGGTGTCGTTGCCCAGATAGTCGATCAGGGGGTTGAAGGCGACAAGATCGGCAAGGGCCGCGAAGGTATTATAGTAACCGTCGGGATCATCTTCAATTGCCGGCCAGATCCCCTGGATCTTGATGACCGGCTTTCTCAGGCCGTGCTGCGCCTTGTACTCTTTGATGGCTCTCAGCTTGTCCAGAAGATCGTCGAACTTGAGCGGCTTGCGAATGCGCTCGTAGCTCTCCTTGAGCCCGTCGACGGAGATGGTAATCCAATCGATGCCGGCTTCCTGGATCTGCTTGAAGAAGTCCAGCGCGAGTCGCCCGCCATGCGTCAGGCTGGATATCTCCTTGATCCCGTGGTCCCTGGCGTAGCGGATCGCATCGACGAATTTCGGATGGACCGTCGCTTCGCCGCGCAGCGACAGACGCAGGGCAGGAACCTTGCCGCCGATCTCGTCGATGATGCGCTTGAACATGTCGAAGTCCATGACCTTCGCATTCACGTGCTTTCGAAACTCGGCGGAGATCGTGTAGCACATCGGGCAGCGCAGATTGCACACCGAGGCCAGTTCGAGATCGACCAGCAGCGGATAGCCCGACACCGTCTGGGTCTTCGCGTTGCTGACCCAGTCGCTACGATATTGCGCGTAGCCTTCCGTCCAGCCCAACGACAGGGATTCGTTGAACAGCGCCTCTCGCTCGGGCGTGTCCATTGAATAGTTGCCCTTGTTGATCGGGACGTTGTGCTTTTTCATTTCGTCTCTTTCATCGTGCCGATGACAATCCGGATGCCGTCACGGAAACCGTGCCTCGGTGTCCATCCAAGTTCGGTGCGTGCCTTTTCGATGCAGGCGCGCGTATCCCCAATTTCCTGCGCGCGCCGTGTCTGGTCGCTTCGTACCGGCTTCGAGGTGCCGGCCTCCGCCTGGGCCGCGGCAATCACGTCAGCGACACTCAGCGAAACGCCTGTTCCGGCATTGTATACGTTATAGCCGGGCGGCGCGAGCGGCGTCGTCTCGAGCAGTTCCAGCAGATCGCCTATATAGAGGTAGTCGCGTCTTGGAGCCAGATCCTGGACGCTGATTTCGTCAGCCCAAAGTACCTGGCGCAGGATGGTCGGTATCAGGAAATGCGGATCCTGCCCCGCGCCATAGATGTTGAACGGTCGGACGACGGTCACGGGCAGGCTATGGACCCTGGCGTAGAATTCGCAGGCCGCCTCGGCAAGCACCTTGCTCAGCGCGTATGGGTTGTTCGGAACGAGCGGATGATCTTCCTTGATAGGTTGCTCGATCGGTTGACCGTAGACGTAGGCGCTGACATAGGTCAGGGGAATCCGTCGCTCGCGGCAGAATTCCAGGACGTTAAGCGTGCCGCTGGTATTGACGCGATGGAAATCGGCCGGATCGCTCCAACTCTGTGGTACGAAGGTTCGGGCAGCCAGGTGAATGATGCGGTCGATGGATGCTGTCTGATGGGACCGCAGCGTCGCGGGATCTGCGATGTCGCCGTTGGCGGTGCTCAATCCGATGACAGTGGCCCCGCGCTGCCTGAGCCTGTCGACCAGGGCGCGACCGACGAAACCGCTTGCTCCCGTGACGAGGTAGACGCTCACATTCGATCCGTCATGAAACGCGCCGGATCCCGCTCATATTCCTCGGCGGCCTTCGCGTAGTCGTCCGGCCGGCCGATATCCAGCCAGTATCCTGTGTGCCGGCGAACCTCGGGAAGGTTGGGCGAGCCGATCAAGCGATGCATCAGATGGTCGAAGCCGAATGGCATCCCCTCGGGAATATCCGCGAGCGCGCGCCGGCTGACCATGTAGACGCCCATGCTGACCTCATAGCCGTAACGAGGCTTCTCGCGAAATCCGACGAGATGGCCTGCCTGGTCCGTGTCCAGCACGCCGTAGTCGATGGTCTCTTCGCGCAGGTGGGACGAGATGGTGAAGATATTGTCGCGCTGGACGTGATAGTCGTAGAACGCGGCATAGTCGAGGTCGGTGAGGATGTCGCCATTCATGACGAGGAAATGTGCGGGGAGATCGTGCACCAGCTTGAGCGGCGCCATCGTGCTCAGCGGCTTGTCCTCGAGCGAGTAGTCGACACGAATGCCCCACTTGGAGCCGTCCTGGAAGAACGCCTTGATGATCTCGGCCTGATGGTTCACCGCCATCGTCACATGATCGAAGCCGTGGCGCACAAGCTGCCGGATGACGATCTCGAGGATCGGCGTATCTCCGACAGGCACCAACGGTTTGGGAAGCGCTATCGTGTAGGGACGAAGCCGCGTCCCTTTGCCGCCTGCAAGAATGACCGCACGTCTCGTCATTGATCGAAAATACCCTGCCACAGCCGCTCGGCGATGCGCTGTCCAACGTTAACACGAATAGTCGTCATCGAAGAATAGTTATCCTCAAAGATTGTAGATCCCGGCCTTGTAGCGTCTGCGGTTCTCGGCCTGCCCGAACCAGGCGATAGTTCGCGACAATCCCTCACGAATGTCGATCTGCGGCTGGTAGCCGGTGAGGTCGCGAATGCGGCTATTGTCGCACACAAGCCGCTCCACCTCGCTGGCGTCGGGGCGCATCCGGACTTCTTCCGTTTCGACCGAAACGGGCGAGCCCATCAATTCAACGATGAGGGTGGCAAGATGTCCGATGGAGATTTCGGTGTTCGAGCCGATATTGACCGTCTGCCCGACGGCCGCATCGCATTCCGCCAATCCAATGAAGCCGCGGCACGTATCCTCGACATAGTTGAAGTCGCGTGTCGGATGCAGGCTTCCCAGCCGGATCGATCGGCTTCCGGTTGCAATCTGCGTGATGATCGTCGGAATGACCGCGCGCGCGGACTGCCGCGGTCCGTAGGTGTTGAACGGGCGTGCGATCGTGACCGGAAGTGCGAAGGAATTGAAGAAGCTGTGAGCGATCGCGTCCGCGCTGATCTTGGTGGCGCTGTAGGGGGACTGGGGTTGCAGAGGATGCGCCTCGTCGATCGGCACGTGGCGCGCCGTACCGTAGACCTCGCTGGTCGATGTGTGAACGAGGCGCGCAACTCCAAGCTCGCGCACGGCCTGCAGCACGTTGAGCGTGCCTGTGATGTTGGTCTCGACGTAACTGTCCGGCGCCACGTAGGAGTACGGAATCGCAATCAATGCGGCCAGGTGAAAGACGACGTCGCAATCCTTGACCGCGGTCTTCACGAAATGAGCGTCGCGAATGTCGCCGGTCACGATCTCGATCTGGTCGAGGCACGATGCGCCATCAAGCCAGCCCCAGTCGTTGAAGGAGTTGTAGAGACACATGGCGCGCACCTTGGCGCCGTGTGCAACCAGCATCTCAGCGAGGTGCGAGCCTATGAAGCCATCGGCTCCGGTCACCAGTACTTTCTTGCCTGCGATCTGCATTTGAGCTCCGGCACTATTCCCTGAGACGATGAATCTGCGCGGGGATCCCGAAGCTTATGGACCGCTCGGGGAGGGCGCTGCGGACCAGCGATTTTGCGCCGACCACCGCATGGTCGCCGATGGTCGAGCCCATTGTGATCATCGCGCCGCTGCCCAACCAGACGTTCTCGCCAATTCGTACCGGGGATGCCAAGGCAGGCGCGTGCTTGGTCGCCGTCTCCAAATCGTCAATCCCGTGCGAGGCGTCCGTGATGTGGACGAATGCCGCGAAGATGCAGTGGCCGCCAATGTGGACGCCCGCGTTGGCGCCGATGACGTTGTAACTATTGATGTAGCAATCGTCACCGATCTCAATTGAGGCGCCGCCGGCAGTAGACAGAACCGAAAATGGACCGACAACGCAATCATCACCGATCACGATATTGCCCGTCAGCTCCGTTTGTCGATGGATGGTCGAATTGGAGCCGATCGAAATACTCCCCATCAGCCGAACGTCGTCGTCTAGGCTGACCTTGCGGCCGATCGAGATTCGGCCTGATAGCGTGACGTGACGTCCGATCCGGCAGTCCGTCGGAAGGTCGACTCCAAACAGCAGTCGTAGCCGCCAGCGACGCCAGCGCTGAATCAGGGCTTCTGTTGCTCTTCCAAGCGGGGTCATCTTGCGCTGTTGACCGTGCTCACGTGGATCTCACCCGGCCGCGCTGCTTTTCGCGTTCACGGTCGAGCCCTCTCTTTCGACGGTCCAGGGCAGTTGGACGGAAAGTAAAGAGCCCTTTCGCTCATACCCGAGAAACATCACAATACCCACGGAATCGATGATGCGAAAGCTGAGCCCCTCGACGACGTCGTAGATGTCGTGGCGGCTGCGCGACATGCCGATTCGCAGCGAATAGGTACCGGTGTTCAAGAGGCGCGCCGGGATACGAATACGAGCGAAATAGTCGCCGGCTTCGCGGGTCTCGAGGCGCGTCATATCCAGCTCGGCGTCGGTGAGCGATACGAGCGTCTCGTTGTTGTCCTCGGATACGATCTGCAATCCCACTGTGAGGCCGCGGATTTGTTCCGTCAGACGATATCTGATCCCGATGACGAAGTCCTTCGTCAGCTCGTAGGCCTCGCGCTTCTCGTCGTTCAGGTCGGTGATGAAGACTTCCCTTACAAACGCGCGCTTGGTTTCGCCTGCGGGGAGCGCGAACTGCCAGTGCGACTGTGTCGCCGTGAGTGCGGTTCCGAGATAGGTTCGCGTCACCTCCGAGCTGGGGCCGTCGGCGATGACCTTGCCTTTCTGAAGGAGGATCGACCGTACGCACAGATTGTTCACCGCTGTCATGTTGTGACTGACGAAAAGCACCGTCCTGCCTTGGGTGCGGACGTCTTTCATCTTGCCGAGACACTTCTTCTGGAATTCATGATCTCCGACCGCCAACACTTCGTCGACGATCAGAATGTCGGGCTCGAGATGCGCCGCCACCGCGAACGCGAGCCGGACGTACATGCCGGAAGAATATCTCTTGACCGGCGTGTCGATGAACTCGTCGATTTCCGCAAAACCGACTATTTCGTCGAACTTCCGGCGTATCTCGGTCTTGGTCATCCCGAGGATGGCGCCGTTCAGAAACACGTTTTCACGGCCCGTGAGCTCCGGATGGAAGCCGGTGCCGACTTCCAGCAGACTGGAGACGCGACCGCGGATGCGTACGCGGCCCCTGTCGGGAGCGGCAACCCGCGAGAGGATTTTCAGGAGCGTCGACTTGCCGGCACCATTGCGGCCAATGATGCCGACCGTCTCGCCGTTCTGCACGTCGAAACTGACGTCCTCGAGTGCCTTGAAATCGGTGCCCGCTCTCACCTCCGACTTGCCGATCTCGATGTTCGGATCCGGCAGTCCGCGTCTTCGCGCCCACCATGACTGCAGGTCTCGTCGCAGGGTGCCGTGGTTGAGCACCCCGAGGCGATAAGTTTTCGAGACGGATTCAACGGAGATAACAGAGTTGCTCATGACTAGATCGTGTCCATGAACGTACGTTCGACGCGCGAAAACAGCGCCAGCCCGATGCAGGTCACGATCAGGGTCACGGCGGTGCTGTAGGCCATCGCGGTCATGTTGGGCGCACCGCTGCCGAGAAGCATATAACGAAACATCTGGACCGTTGCCGTCATCGGATTCAGATATGCGAGCCAGAGCCACTTCTCCGGGACCTGCGAAAGCGGATAGACGATCGGAGTGGAATACATCCAGAGCTGCATCATGTACCCGATCATGTGGGTGAGATCGCGGTAGCGTGTCGTCATCGTGGAAATGATGAGGCCCGTTCCCAGTCCGAGCGCCGCGATTTGAAGAAGCAGTAGCGGCAGTAATATCACGGACAGATTCGGCTGAACCGCTGCGCCGCGGTATATGTAGATCAGAAGCACGCAGACGAAGACGATAAATTGAATGCCGAGCACGATCAGATTGCTGATGATCCCTGATATCGGGGTGACCAATCGCGGAAAGTATACCTTGCTGTAGATGGCCGCATTACTGGCGAACGTATCGGACGTGCGCGTGAGGTTTCCGGCAAAATATTGCCAGCAGAGCACTCCGGCAAAATAAAAGAGGAAAGGGGAAAGGCCGTCGGTCGGAACCGAGACGATGTGACCGAATACGACAGTGAACACGATCGTCGTCATCAAGGGCTGGATGACGAACCAGATCGGACCGAGCAGGGTCTGCTTGTAGGTCGCTACGGAGTCGCGGCGAACAAAAAGCATGACCAGGTCGCGATACTGCCAGAGGCCGCGCAGATCAGGCGCGTGCCACGCCCGTGCCGACTCTATGACCGTGGTCCAGGCCTCCGATTCTCTAGATGTCATTGTTGCTTCCAACAAACTGGGGTGAGATGGGGGCCGCTGCCCGCTAGCCATTTTCTTTGTTAAATTCCGCCGGTTGCTGCAAGCCCAAATTGCGGGTCCGTCGATCCACAGGCTGCGCCGGGTGCCGCTGGACACCGCCGGCTGGCGTCGTCGTGACGGCTGCAGGCCTTCGCTCCAGCCAGGCCGGTACGGCGGCCGCCAGCACGGACTTCAGTTCCTCGAGAGAATAGGATTTCTGGTAGGACGCAAAGGCAAAGTCGCTGCCGGCCCGTTGGGCGAGGTCGGTGAGTTCCGCCAGGACGGCACGCGCATCCCCTTCGGGCGCGGCTGCGCCGATACGAAATGCGCGGACCCGCTCTCCCATCAGCGAATCTTCGGCGACGAGAATGGGACGTCCGAAGCCGGACGCCTTGGTCAGGGAGTTCGATGAGCTGCTAAAGTCCTTGTAGACCGCATAAACAATGTCGCTTGCTGCGATCAACGAATTGTACGACCGCTCGTCGGGGATATAGCCGGAAGAAAAGAAGACGTTCTCCGGTGGGCTCCCCAAAAACGCGTGGATGGCGCCCTTGTCAGGGCCAAAGGTTCCCCAATAGACCTCGCCGATAATCGCGAAGAAGAAGCGGTCGGGATCTGCGGCCCTGATCACATCGACAAGGGTTGAAATGCCCTTGTGCGCCGTGATGGAGCCGATCTGGAGGACGAGCGTCCTGCCGTTTGCGCGGCGGCGAATTTCCGCTGCGAGCTCGGAGGGGGCCTGTGGCAGCTCCAAATCCGCAACATCCGGAGCCATGGCGAACTTCAGGTGAGGAAGGGCCTCCGCGTAAGCCGAGATCGCGGGGACCAGAAAAATGCCGCCCCGCGCGTTACCGGATCTGAAATAACCCTCGGCGTCCGCGCTGTCGCTGCGGTGGCGTCGCGGGTGAAACAGAATTCCAGCCCAAGGGGCTCCGCCGGGGCCGTCAAGAGCGCTGATCTTGCGCTCCTGCTCGGCCATCAGGTCGAGGTAAAGGAAAAATACCAGGTCCGGCGCAGACGCGGGCGGAAACGCGGCGGCCTTCTCGACGTAGTGAACGAAATGCTGAAAGGGGATCCTCCCAATGTCGAAGTACGAGGGAAGTCCCAGGCGTTTTGCAAGGCGCGTCGCGAGGAGGCCTCGCGCGATCGCTCGCTGCGCGCGCGCGACCTGCAGTCGAAAGCCGTGTGGCACCAGGGCGCTCATTTGACGGATCGAAATCCGTGCGACGCCCGAAATGATGCCCGACGGACCTTCCTCGTTCCAGATCAGGCGCGTCCGCTGCACCAGATTGAGATCGCCCCGAGACGGGCACGGTGCGCCGTCAAAGCGGCGCAGAGCTTCAAAGGAGGCGAACGAAAATGACTGCGTCAATTCGGGAGCGTTCCGGGAAAGATAGTCCGCAGTTCCTCCGTCCGTCTCCGCCAACAAGGTGACGCGATATCCGAGCTCAAGAAGTGCCCTCGAGTACAGCCTCGCATAGGAATCGAGGTGGCCGCGTCCCGAAAATGCGTTGACAAGGAAGATCGATTTCATTTCATCTCCGGTGCGAAACAGCTGTCCGCAATGTTCGAGCAGCCAATTCGAAATGCGCTATCGATGCGGGTCGGTCGGATCGATTATCGGGATCCGGAGCCATGGGGAAAAGCCGTTTCCCCGTGACGCGCATCAGCTTTGACGATGCGTCGTCCAGGCTGCTCTGCTCCTGCCAGGCAGGACTCAAACAGTCTCGCCAGCTCCGATGTTCTTGCGATGTAGCTATGTTCTTCAAGAGCGCGCCGTTGGCCCGCGGCTGCGATAGCCGATCGTTCAGCTTCGTGCGTGCTGTAGTATCTTATCAGCTCCAGGCACTCTTCCTTGCTGCTGTAGCAAACGATCTCCCGGCCCGGTTCGAAGATCTCCGCGATATTTGCCTTCTTATCGGTTATCAGGAGACAGCCCATGCCGGTCGCCTCGTAGAGACGCATGTTGTTGGCGTAGTTTCCTGCGATTCCGATGTGATTGTTGATGGTGATCTTGGAGCGGGCGAGCACTCTGAACATGTCAGCGCCCCACACTTCGCCATGATAGTGCAGATTGATCGGTGATTTGGCCGGAAACTGCTTGACCCCATTTCCCCAGATATCGAGACGCGTCTGCTCGGCGAGCCAGCTTATCAGTTGTGCTCGCTCGGGGTGGGCCGGCGACAGGCTGCCGACGAAGGTGACGTCGACATCTCGGGGCGGGCTGCCGATCGTTTCGAGCACGCGGCGATCGAAGCCCAGGCGATTCAGTTCGGAGCGGATGCCTCGATTGCGATAATATTCGACGAAGTTGGGAAGCGACGAGATCATGAGATCGTAGGCGCGATAGTCTTCCCGTTCGGGCAGGGGAGAGGCGATCTGGCCGACGATCAGCTTCGTGTACGGCTTCAAGCGGAGCAGAAGCTCGGAACGTATTTCGCTCACCGACTGGTTGAGAATCACATCAGGGCGGAATTCTTCGACTTGCGAAACCAGGATGTCCGAGAGCCGCCATGGCGCTATGCCAAACGGGCTGGTCAACGTCGGACGATAGAACCGCAGGAATGGAATACGGTTCATCATAAGGTTCATGATGCGCGCAGATACCGACGACGCCTTTCTGACCAACCTGCTCTTGGAAGGCGGCGGAACAGGCGGAGGTGGATGTCCGCGTTCAACCATGTAGCAGCGCTGGAGCAGTCCATTGTTTGCGTGCACTTCGATGGCGTGGTGCCCATGGCTCTCGAAGGCCTTGGAATAGGCGTCGAAAACGCCGAAGAAGCTGGCGTTGCGTGCGGCAAGCTGTTCGTCGAACGACTTGTCCTTGAGTTCCGGATTTCTCCCGTAATGCTGCCTCAGGAAGGCAGGATAGTCGGTGTTTATGATCAGGATGCGCAAGGGAGCTTCAGCCGAACTCTGGAGTGTCGTCTATTGGGGGCCGTTTCGACCTGAGGTGGGCTCAGAGTCGACAGCATGGTTGTTGCCGTAAGCCGCGCAGGGGTGTCCACCCTTAAATCTCGCGCGAAGCGAGGCCGCCGACCAATATACTGGGAGGCTGGTTCTCCCAAACTTATTGCAGAATTCTTCGAAATGCTTCAACTGGAATGCGTGCCATGGGTCGGCTTCAGATTTTGGGCGAATAGCGCTAACTATCTGAAAAAATGTATGTTTTTGCAATGCTGCGGGGGTGCCGTGTCTAGGTGGGTTGGACGTCGTCGCGCATGGGGGGTATGATGGTACGTCGTGGAATAGTATTGGCGGGGGGCACGGGTTCGCGCCTGTTTCCGATGACGTCGGTCGTCAGCAAGCAACTGCTGCCGATCTACGACAAGCCGATGATCTATTACTCGCTGTCGACGCTCCTGCTCGCCGATATCAGGGAGATCCTCCTGATCTCGACCCCACGCGATATTCCCTCGTTCCGCCAGCTGCTCGGCGATGGCTCGCGGCTGGGTATTCGGATCGAATATGCGGTCCAGGATAAGCCCAGGGGGCTTGCCGAAGCCTTCCTGATTGGAGAGCGTTTCCTGGACGGGACCCCAAGTGCCCTCGTACTCGGCGACAATGTATTTTACGGCCAGGGTTTCTCGGATTCCCTCGCGCACGCCTCAACCCGGCAGGCCGGCGCGACCGTGTTCAGCTATCCCGTCCAGAACCCCCGCGAGTTCGGCGTGGTCACATTCGACGAGAATGGCCGGGCGACCCACGTCGAAGAAAAGCCGGAAAACCCCAAGTCGAATTCGGCCGTCGTCGGTCTGTACTTCTACGACGAGCGCGCGCCTCAACTTGCCAAGACGGTGGCACCGTCGGCGCGCGGGGAACTCGAGATAACCGACCTGAACCGGCGCTATCTCGAACTCGGAGAATTGTATGTCGAGCAGCTCGGGCGCGGCTTCGCGTGGTTGGATACGGGAACCTGTGCCTCGATGCTCGAGGCAACGAATTTCGTTGCGACGCTGCAGAGACGCCAGGGATTGCGCATCGCGTGCCTTGAAGAGATCGCCTACCGAAAGGGGTGGATCGGGCGGGCCGAGCTCATGGCCAGCGCAGCGCAATTCAGCGCCAGCGAGTACGGCGCCTATGTGCGCGAATTGCCGTTGATTGTTTGAGGGTGGCGCAACTTCGATGACTGTTCATTTCTGCACGCTGTTTGACGCGCGGTATGCGGCACGCGGACTGGTGATGCTCGAGAGCCTTGAGGCGCAATTCGCCGGCGACAAGACCGTCACGATCCTCGCGATGGACGATGAAGTCCCATCGATGGTCGCCAGGATGGGGCGGCCGAACTGGAAGGTCGTTACCGTCGAGGATATCGGCGACGCCGAATTGGTCGAGGTGAAGACGACCCGGCCTCATCGGGAGTTTTGTTGGACCTGCGCGCCGGCATTGATGAGCCACATGGTGCAGGCGCAAGCAGACAACGAAATCGTCGCCTATCTCGACGCAGATCTCTATTTCTTCTCGTCACCGCAATTGCTGCTGGATGAGCTCGGGTCGTCGGGAACGATACTGATTCACGAGCACCGCTACTCGGAAGACCGGCGGCATTACGAGAGCAGCTCCGGCCGGTTCAACGTCGGCTTCCTCGCCTTCCTCGTGGGGGACGAGGCGAGGGCCTGTGTCAACAGGTGGCGTCAGCAAGTCCTCGACAAGTGTGTGCTGGAGCCGGAAAACGGCTACTGCGGCGATCAGGGCTATCTCAACGAGTGGCCGAGCCTTTATCCCGGGCTGCGTATCCTCAAGAACATCGGCGGCGGCGTCGCGCCGTGGAACCTGCTCGCCTACAAGGTCGAGGGCACCGCGAGCCGACCGACCGTGAGCGGAGTGCCGGTCGTCTTCTTTCACTACCATTCGTTCCGCATGGTATCGGTCGGCGCCTTCTCGCACGTTGCAGCCATCCCGGCCTGGGGCTACGACTTTTCCAGAGAGTCGCAGCGTCTGTTGTTTTCGCGCTACGCGCGGAAAATCCGCGGGGTCTTGAAGAGGGCAGGGCGATTAGGCTTTACGGCCGAGAGCGATCTGCAGCATCCTGTGAGGGAGGCGGTTCGAGCGCTGCTCCGCAGAAATCTGATTTCTGCGATTTGAGGTGACACAATCAGCGCTTGGAAATGATCAGCCCGCACATGCCCAGCCTTAAGCGCATTGCCGTTCTGCTGCTGCCGCCCATCGTGACGGATCTTCTGCGCGCGATCCGCAACCGTCACGACGGCGACGGCGGTCTCGTGCAGGACATCAAGGACGCGGTGCAGGGCTCCGGGCCCGAATGGGAGGCCGTGCCGGAGGCGGACTGGATGGCGAGCAACGGCTGGCTGCATTCGTCGATCGTGGCGACGCAGGTCGAGAAATGGTCGGATTTCCAGGCCTCGGTCAGCGGGCCGCGCGCGTTGGGTGTGGCTCACGAAGCAAAGCCCGGTGCGCCCGCCAACATCAGCCCGCACAACATCATCATGACGTTCGGCTACGTTCTTGGCCGGGTGATCTCCGCCCGTCCGGGAACGCCCGTGCGGGTGCTCGATTGGGGCGGCGGCGTCGGCCACTATGCCGTGCTGGCGAAGGAGCTGTTCCCGGAGACGGCGGTCAGCTATACGATCATGGACCTGCCGCCGCTGATCGAGGCAGGCCGGACCTGCGTTCCGGATGCCGTTTTTACCGCCGATATCGATGGCGCCTTGAAGACCTCATATGATCTCATCTATGCGAGCAGTTCCCTGCAATATGTCCAGGATGTCTATGGCCTCCTTGGCAGGATTGCAGACACGGGCAGCCGCTGGATCATGGTTTGCCGCATGCCGTTCGTGGATGTGTCGGACGATTTCGTCGTGGTGCAGCGGGCCCAGAGATACGGTTACGATACCGAATACACGGGGTGGTTCCTGAATCGCGACAAGTTCGTCAAGTTCATGCAGTCGCGCGGCTATCGGCTCGATCGGGAGTTTCTCAACGACGAGCGCCCGCAGGTCGCGAACGCGCCCGAGCAATGCTCCTACCGCGGCTTTCTCTTCAAGCGCGCCGACCGCTAGTTGCAAATCCCGAGCGCGATCAAAATGCATCATCATCCCTCGACAATTGGCCCAGACATGCAAGCCACCGTCGTTCCCTTGGCCAGCCCCCGTCGTGATGTGGCGCGATATGAGGCCGATCTCATCGAGGTGACGCGTCGTGTCATCGCGTCGGGCAGCTACATTGGTGGCACCGAGCTTGATGCACTGGAGAAGGCGCTCGCGCGCGCGATCGGGACGGAGGCGGCCACCGGCGTTGGTAGCGGCACGGACGCCTTGATCTTCGCGATGCAGGCTGCCGGCATCGCCCGCGGAGACGAGGTCATCGTTCCCTCGCATACGGCCGGTCCGAGCGTGGCCGCGATCAACGCGCTGTCTGCCACGCCCGTCTTCGTCGATGTCGAGTTCGATACGGCCTGCATCGACGTGAACCGCGTTGCGGCCGCGATCGGTCCGCGCACCAAGGCAATCCTTGCGGTTCACCTCTATGGTCATCCGGCCCGGATCGAGGAATTGGTCCGATTGGCAGCGGATCACGGGATTTCGCTCATCGAGGATTGCGCCCAAGCGCAAGGCGCTCGCCTGATGGACAGGCCGGTCGGCTCGTTCGGCCGGTTTGGCTGCTTCTCGTTTTACCCGACTAAGAATCTCGGCGCGATCGGAGACGCAGGCGCGGTTGCAGGCTCTGCCGACGGCGTAAGCCTCGTTCGTCAATTGCGGACCTATGGCTGGCGGGAGCCGCAGTTCGCGGAAATTCCCGGTGGACGCTGCTCGCGCCTCGATGAGCTGCAGGCCGGCTTCCTGAATGTCCGGCTCAAGGGGCTGGATGAGGATGTTCGGGCGCGCCGCGAGATCGCGCGCGCCTACAATGAACGCCTGGCCGGTTTGCCGATCGCGCTGCCCGTCGAGCACAAGGGCGCCTATCACGCCTACCATTTGTTCGTCATCAAATCGGACCGCCGCGACGCCCTGAAGGACCATCTGGCGAAGTCGGGCGTGATGACCGGCATCCACTATCCACTCCCGGCGCATCGGCAGCCCGGGCTTGCCGCCGGCAGCCGCATCGCGGGGACGCTGGATGTGACGGATAGGCTGCAGGCGCAGATCCTGAGTCTTCCGATTTTCGCGACGATGTCGGGCGGCGAAGTCGACCGGGTCGCTGAAGCCGTACGCGGATTCTTTGGAAACTAGTCATGTCGAGCGGCCGGACAGCCAATGCCTTGAGCAGGGTCACGCGTGGAAGCGCCAAGCTGTTTGGTGATGACCGCGGCAATTTGGGCGTGGTCGACCTGGTCGGGCACGCGCCTTTCGTGCCGGTGCGCATCTTCTGGATCTCGGACGTTCCGGCGGGAAAGGTCCGGGGAGGGCATGCGCACAAGGCATGCAGCCAGTTTGTCGTTTGCCTCCACGGCAGAGTCGCGATCGATGCATTCGACGGGACGGCGAACGAGCGCTTTGTGCTCGGGGCCGGAGATTTCATCAATCTGGTTCCGGGAATCTTCGCGACCGAAGAGTTCGTTGAACCGGGCTCGCTGCTGCTCGTCGTCTGTGATCGTCCCTATGAGGCGGACGATTACATCCATGACAAGAACGCTCTGAAGATTGATTGATAGGGACACGGGGAGAACATGTCGAAGCAGGAATCCGTTGTTCGATGTATTGCCTGTGGATCGGGTTGTACGCCCTACATCGACGCGATCTGGGACGACCGCTACGGATCGCCAGGCACATACTCGATCCTCAAGTGTGACGCGTGCGGGCAGATGGTCACTTCGCCCCAGCTCGCCGAGAAGGATCTTCCCGAACTGTACAGCCGCTATTATCCGCGGAGGGAAGTCGATTTCACGGCGCTTCGCAACGAGGCCGATCTCGTCCTGCGGGAAGGCGCGGCTGAAAAGCGCCATCGTGAGGGCACGGACAATCAGGGGCACTATCTGGTCAAGCCCGGCCAGAAGGTGCTTGATATCGGGTGCGGCTCCTGCGTGTCGCTGCTCGAGGTGCGCAACCTGGGTGGCGAATCCTGGGGCGTTGAAGCCGACCCCAACGTCCGCGCTATCGCCGATCATTTCGGCCTGAACGTGCACATTGGCAGCATCCACGACAATCCGTTTCCAGGCCAGTCGTTCGATTTGATCGTCCTCAATCAGGTGATCGAGCACGTTCCGGATCCGCCGGCGTTGCTCAGGCTCGTGCGCGACAGGCTGAATCCTGGCGGAAAGGTTGTCTTGGCGTTTCCGAACGCGGGATCGCTGAACAGGCTGGTGTCGGGACGCAAGTGGATCAACTGGCATATCCCCTATCACCTGCATCACTACAACAAGCGATCCTTTTCTCTCATTGCCGAAAAGGCCGGCTACCAGGTCGAGAATATCAAGTCGATCACTCCGAACCTGTGGACCATCCTGCAGCTCCGCGCCTATGGCGATGAAGCCGCGGAAGGACAGGCCTCGACGGCATGGACCGGTTCGGGGCCATCGGTTTCCGCGAAGGCATCGCGTGTGATGCGCTGGAAGAACCGGTTTGCCAGCCGCGCCACCGGTCTGGCGCACGGATTGATCGGTCCCGTCAACCGTCTGGCCGACGCGCTTGGTTGGGGGGATAGCCTCCTGGTTGTGCTGCGCAAGAGTTGATTGCGTCGGCACGCCCGCTGCGAGGCGTACGAACAGGGCTGGGATCGACCGGAAGGGCCATGCGCATCGTTTTTGTCGATACCTATTACAGGCGCTTTCTTGGCGAGCACTACGGGCGCAATACTCAGCTTGCGAGCGAGAGTTATGCGTTACAGCATCGCTCTCTGATCGAGGCCCGCTTCGGAACGTCGGACTTCTACTCGAAGCACCTCAATGACCTCGGCTGCGAAGCCTTTGACCTGATCGCGAATTGCGTTCCCCTTCAGGCCAGCTGGCTGAGGGAAAATGGCCGCAACGCCAAACTGTTGGACTACGCGGCGCCGCACCGGTTCTACCGTCTTCCGATCCTGGGCCACGTCGTGGCCGCGCTGCCTGGTCTGCTTAGCACGATACTTGAGCAGGTGCGCTCGTTGCGGCCGGATGTGCTGTACTGCCACGACCTGTCGCTATTTCCGAGCTGGTTTCTCGGCAAGATCCGCAAGCACGTCAAGCTGGTGGTCGGGCAGATCGCCTATGCCTTGCCACCGGACAGCTTCGTTCGGGGATACGATCTCATTCTGACCTCGTTTCCGCATTTCGTGGATCGCATCAAGGCGAAGGGAGTCGATTCGGAATATTTTCGTCTGGGTTTCGACCACCGGATGTCGGCCTGCTTCGACGGGATCCCGAGGGATATCGAGTTCTCTTTCGTCGGCGCTCTCGGCCGGAGCCATGGGTCCGCGCTTCCGCTTCTGGAACGGCTTTGCCGCGCGACGCCGATAAAGATCTATGGTTACGGCATAGACGGCGTGCCAGACAATTCGCCGATCCGGGACCGATACGAGGGCGAGGTCTGGGGTCTCGACATGTACCGGATTCTGGCGCGCAGCAGGATAACGCTCAACCGACACATCGCAGTCGCGGAAAACTTCGCCAACAACATGCGCTTGTATGAAGCGACGGGCATGGGAGCTCTGTTGCTGACCGAACGGAAGGATAATCTGAACGGTCTGTTTGCGCCGGGCGAGGAAGTCGAAACCTATTTCGGTCCTGACGATGCCGTTGAGAAGGTCTCCTCCCTCCTGGGCAATGCCGAGCGCTGTGCGAAGATTGCGGCCGCCGGGCAAGCTCGCACGTTAACGGAGCACACGTACCGCGAGCGCATGAAGGATTTAATTCCGATCCTCGAGCGGCGCCTGCCGACATGAGCCCAGAGACCGAAAATCCGGAACGTACGTTGCTGGAGCAGGGCGTTAGCCTGCCTGGGGGACGTGCACGCCGGTTGATGCAGGGGTGGCTCGCCAATCTTCTTCTGATGCTGCTTGGCATCCTGCAGCAAGTCGCGCTGATACCGATCTTTCTCAAATTCTGGTCGAGCGATACTCTGGCGGCCTGGCTGTCCCTCTGTGCGGTCGGAAATCTCATCCCTGTTGCCGACCTCGGCCTGCAGCTGCGCTCCATCAACCGTTTCCTGGCTCTTCGGTCTCGTCCCGGTGGAGACGATCAGACCGCGAATTTCTATGCATCAATCCTGGCAGTCTATCTCGCTCTGATCGCGCTGTTGGCGATTCTGCTGGGGATCGCCCTAGTCCTGTTTCCGCCTTCGATCAGTCTGGGCTACCATTCCGTCCCCGATTTCGATGCCAGCCTCGCGTTGATGACGTTAGGGATGCTGGTCAGCATCGTCGGCAATCCGCCCACGGCGTTGTATCGCGCGCGAGGCTTGTACGCGCGGGCCGTGGGATTGCAGTGCGTTGCCATGCTGGTCGGACAACTCGGGCAGATCGCGGCCATCGTGACGACAGGTAGTCTCACCGCTGTCACGCTGGCCTATGTCGGTGTGCAGGTTCTTGTCTCGGTCTACCTTGTGACGGTCGATGCGCCTAAGACCTTTCCGTACTTGCGTCGCGGACGCATGCTGACATCCTGGGCCTGGGTCGTTGGCCAGTTCCGCAGATCTTTCTCGTTTGCCGCCGCGAGCCTGGCCGATCTCGTCCTGGTGAACGCTCCAATTCTGCTCGTGAGCGCTCTCGTGGCTGACCGCATCGTTGTCGCACAATGGGGGCTGACCAGGGTTGTCGCTGGCCTGGTGCGCGCCACTTGCGTCCTAGTTAGCCAGCCGCTCGCTGCGGAGCTCGGACATGATTTTGCTGTCGGTGACCGCGACAAGCTCAGTACGCTGTACGCGCGGGGCTCGGTCCTTGTCTCGGTTCTCGCCGCCACCATCGTCTCCGGCGTCCTGGCGTTCTGGCCGGACTTTTTCGTGCTGTGGACTCATGGAGCCATCCCCTATGATCCGAGATTGACCGTGACGCTGTTGATCGGCGCGGTCGCCACCGCGCCGTCGATCCTCGCGGGAAACTACGCCATCTACAGCAACCGAGGAGCGCTTCTGGCATCGATCAAGGGCGCGCAGCTCGCACTCTTCCTTGTTCTGGCCGTCGCGGGCGGAGCCTATGCCGGCGTGATCGGAGTGGCCGTCGCTCTCGTTTGCAGCGAGCTGACCACCCAGCTTGGTTGGCTGTCGACCAATATCGTCAGTCGAACGCTGGATCGTCCGGTTGTGCACCTGGCGTTCCTGGCCGTCATTACCTGCGCAACGACCTTGGTCGGATACGGCCTGGGAGTTCTCATCAGCGCGGCCGTGCCGGGCTCCGGAGCCTTGCACTTTTTCCTTGAATGTGCCCTCTGGTTGGCAGCAGTGGCGGGCATTTCTCTTCCGCTTTGGAAGGAGAAAGCCCGTCATGCATTTGCTGGCGCCATTCCGCGCTAGAAGCGTCGGATCATGGCAATCAAGAATGCCGCAGGCGTGGAGCAATGATGGAGCGCGTTTACTGCACCTGCTTCGACCGCAACTATCTGTCGCGCGGACTAACCCTCTATCACTCTCTTCGAAGGCATACCCCTGGCTCCAGGCTTTGGGTCCTCTGTCTGGATCCGGCCGCCTATCGGTTGCTGCACGAGATTGCCTTGCCGGACCTGATCCCCGTACAGCTCTCCGACTTCGAGGCTGCTGATCCCGATGTGGCCGCGACCAAAACGGGCCGGAGCCTCGTCGAATACTACTTCACGCTCTGCCCGGCCTGGCTGCTCTACGTGGCGCAACTGGAAGCCGACTCGGAGTGGGTGACCTATCTCGATGGCGACCTGTTCTTCTTTGGTTCGCCCGAGCCCATTTATGAAGAGCTGGGCAGCGCGGCATTTGCCATCGTTCCCCATCGTTATCCGCCGGCACTCGAGCGACTGAAGCGGTTCGGGGTCTACAATGTGGGATGGGTAGGAGCCCGGACTGATCTCGATGGCCTGACCCCGCTTCGATGGTGGCGAGAGAAGTGCATCGAGTGGTGCCATGACTATGTCGATGGCGAAAGGTTTGCCGATCAGGGATACCTGCAGGAACTCGCCAGGCGATTCCCACGGGTGAAAGCGATCGAAAACCATGGGGCGAACCTCGCGCCGTGGAACCTGGCCAACTATCGGATCGGCTTTCGTGCTCCCCAGATTTTGATTGATGATACTCAGCCGCTCATCTTTTTCCATTTTCAAGGTGTGAAGAGGGGATTCGGCTGCTTCATCTTCAACAATCACCGCAACTACGAGGCGCCATTCACCAGCGTCGTGCGGAAGCACATCTACAGGCCCTATGTCGATGAGATGCTGAGGATCGAACAGGGAATCAACGCGAGTATCGACGTATCAGACGCCAAGCCTCTCGCGCGTGCCGACGTCAACGCGTTCTGGCGCCGCCTTGAGAACATGGTCCGGAGGGCGCGCAACCGCTGCTTCCAGTTGCTCGATATCGTGACCGGGCGCGCGTTTCTCGTCTTGCGAGGCAAGGCCTACTGAGCGGTGCAACGGAGCCGTGCGGCAGATTACCGGCGAGGGGCCTGGCTGACCGCGAACAGATAGGTTTCCGTCATCGAGTGATGACCGGTCACCTCATGCATATCGTAGGGAATTCCGGGCCACTCCGCCTCCAGCAGCAAGCCTGCCTTGTTGCAGATGGAGAGCAATTCCCGCTTGCCGAAGATGACCTCGATCACCGGCGCCCCATATGCGAGCTTGGTGAGGAAAGTCGTCTTGTGGTCGTGAAACACCGGAACGCCATGAAAAATGCAGTAGCGTTCCGCCACCCGAGCTGCTTCGTGGATCGCTACTTCGTAGTCGACGATGTGCATCAGGGCGACGCCATTGAATACGATTTCAAACGATCGGTTGCCATAGGGCAATCTCGTCGCATCTCCGACGTCAAATGAACGGCCAGGGTGATGGATCCTGGCGCGGGCGATCATGGCCTCCGAGTAGTCCATGCCGCGATAGTCGATCGCGCCGGAAAGCAACGTCGCAAGCACTTCCGAGTAGCTGCCGGTCCCGCAGCCGATCTCGATGACACGTGGACGCCTGATACCGGTGGCGGCGATGGCCTTGGCCGCGACCTCGAAGTCAATCCGTGGCCGTCCCCGCTTCATATCGGCAATCAAACCGCGATAGGCGCGTTCCTGGCGCGCGACGGTGCGGGCGGCGAGCCATCCGCCGGATGACAGCAGCAGTTGCCTTGCCTCGTCGCGGCCGCTCAACACGCGATAATCGCTCGAGCTCATGATGTTGCGTCGCAGAAGCGGCGACGATTTGATCACGCGCTTGCCGATTTGCCGGATGGTACGGGACAGCTTCAAGGCCGGGGCCGGATAGTTTCGAACAGGGCGAGGAGTTCAGCCGTGCGGAGCCGATAGGTGTGGCTCGCCATCGTCCTTTGTTGCCCGGCCCGGGCGATCCCGGCGCGCGATTTGCTATCGCGCAGGTAGTGCTCGATCGCGGCGACGCAATCCTCAATGGAGCGCCAGGCCGCTACTTCGCGCGTTTCGTCGAACAAGGTGTGCAGGTTATCCTTGTAGTCGGTCAGCAGAAACGTGCCCACTCCGGTCGCTTCGAACAGGCGCATGTTTCCCGCTTCGTTGCGCGCAAAATCGATATGCGAGTTGAGCGTGATACGGGAGCGGCGAAGCACCTGGTACATGTCGACGCCCCAGACTTCGCCCTGGAAGCACCGGCGCAGCGGCGAGGAGGCTGGAAGCGCTTGCGGTCGGTTGCCCCACAGTCTGAGCTCGTAGCGCTCGGCAATGCTTTCGAGCAGCTTGATGCGAAGGAGATGGTCGGTCGAGATGGAGCCGACGAAGGAAACGTCAACGTCCGGTTCGGGAGCGGGAGGCAGCGCGTCGAGGAGACTCGGCTCAAACGCGAGATGATGCAGTTCGGATCGTACGCCGAGCGAGCGGAAGAACTGCACCGTCGAGGGAAGCTGCGAGATCATGAGATCGTAGACCGGCCAGTCCTCGCCGAGCGTCGGCGCAACGCCGATTTGCCCGACCAGCATCGGCTTGCCGATTCCCTTGATCCGGCGCATGAGCCGAAAGTCGGCGTAGAAAACGTCCTGATTGATCAGAACGTCCGGCTTGAACTCCTCGATCTGGGCGAGCAGCACGTTTTCGCTCTGCTTGTCTAGTGAAGGGCTGAAACCGAGCCTCCGCGCCAACGGCCGCAATCTCTGCTTGAACGGCGCCGCAGCCCTTTCGGCCCAGCCTGGCAGGGTGCGTCGCTCGGCCGTCGATAGCTCCGCGGGAGCCTCGAACGGCAGACCATGCTCGCGCGCCCAGGCCGCCTGCATCCAGACCGTGCTGACATAGATCTGCTGCGCCACATGTCCGTGGGCGGCGAAATTCTTCGGGTAGAAATCCGACAGTCCGAACAGGCTCGCATCGCGCTTGGCCACCTGCGTCGCATAGGACTCGAGTTCGAGCCCTGCATGACGACCATAGAACCAGGCCTGAAAGCGCTGATAGTCTGTGTTGAGCAGCAGAATACGCATGGTCTAGACCGCGGATCGATTTCCGTAATTCTTTTCGATCCAGGTCCGATAGCTGCCGCTGATTATGGCACGCCACCACGCCTCATTCTCGATGTACCAGCGAACCGTCTGCTCCAGGCCGGCGGCAAAATCGACGCTGCAACGTTTACCAAGCTCGTTGGCGAGTTTGGTGGCATTGATCGCGTAGCGATGGTCATGCCCGGGCCGGTCAGTCACGAACGTGATCAGCGATCGGCAGGACCGATCGTCGGCCGCCGGGCAAGCCGGGAATCGGTCCTTGAGTTTGGAGTCCTTGGCAAAGGCGCGATCGATCGTTTCGCAGATCAAGCCCACGACGTTGCGGTTGTTCTGCTCGTTGCCGCCGCCAACATTGTAGGTTTCGCCGACGTGTCCGCGCTCGATCACGGCAATAAGCGCCTCGCAATGATCCGAGACATGCAGCCAATCGCGGATGTTCGAGCCGTCGCCGTAGATTGGAAGTGCCTTTCCCTCCAAAGCGTGGATGATCATCAGCGGGATGAGCTTTTCCGGATGCTGATAGGGCCCATAGTTGTTCGAGCAGTTCGTGATCAGTGCCGGTAGCCCGTAGGTGACCTCGAACGAGCGGACCAGGTGATCGCTTGCGGCCTTGCTGGCCGCGTACGGCGAATTCGGCCGGTACGGCGTAGTTTCGCAGAAGGCCGGCTCGTGTGCGCTCAATGAGCCATAGACTTCGTCGGTCGAGACATGGAGGAAGCGTGACTGTTCGAGGAGCTTGTTCGCGCGCCAGAAATCAAGCGACGCCTTGAGCAGGGCGAAGGTGCCGAGCACGTTGGTTGTGAGAAATGCCTCGGGATCCTCGATCGAACGGTCCACATGAGACTCTGCAGCCAGATGCGCGACGCGGGTGAACTGGTGCTGGTCGAAGAGGTCGCGCAGCAATGCCCCATCGGTGATCGAGCCCTTGACGAGGTTGATCTGGCGGCTCTCGATCAGAGGTTCGAGGCTGGTGATGTTGGCGGCGTAGGTCATGGCATCAATGACGGTGAGCCGGTCGTCCGGGCGCGTCTTGCGCCAGGTGTGAACCAGATTCTGTCCGATGAATCCGGCGCCCCCGGTGATCAGAATGTTAGCCATGCAAAGCCTGTCTTGTTCCCGACCTGGTATATCTCTGGTCCGTGAAATTCAGAATTGGAGAAGTGGTCGCCAGGGCGAGAGCAGCGAAGGGCGCCCGGCGCACTCTATATGGCAAAACCCAATGATCTACCACGTGTTTTTGATGCTGGAGGACCGATCTGGGCCGACGTTCGGGGCATTGGGAGAAGGCCCCGACAGTGCACCTACTGGATGTCATTGCGCTGACGGCACTTGCCGGGCGGGCGGCGAACCCAGCCTCAGAAACTCCTCCGGCATCAGGTACCAAAGCATGAACACAAGGGCCATTCCGTTCGTCAACAAGGTGGTCGACAGCGGAACGTTGGTGAGAACCTGCGGCAGCAAGGCACTCGACGTGAGAACGAACCGGGCCGGCAGTCTGGCCGAGGCACAATTCCCAAGCGCCATCACGAGTCCTCCGGCCAACGCCGCCAACGGCGCGAGCTTGATCCCGACCGAAGCAACGCCCTCGGTGGCAAACAGCGAGGCGTTCATGTTGCCGGCATCGTAAGCCCGTTTCATGATGATCGAGAGCGGCGCATCGTAAGGGCAGGTCAAGATGGGTTTGAGGAGCCAGATCTGACAGAAATGGGTGAGGGGATGATGCGCGAAGAAATGATTGTAGTAGTCGAGCGCGTTGGACGGAATTGCAAACATTCGCAGATTGATGATTTGCGAGTATGCCGCGTGCTGCGGTGCTAGGACAAGCATTGCAGTTCCCGCGATCAGCGGCACAAGCAGAGCGAGAATCATGGAAATTCTGCAGTCGAAACTCCGCGAAAGCAGGAAGATGAATATCAGCCAGAACGGCGCGAAGAGTGTCAGCTTGGTGAGCGTGATTGCATAGAACATGAACAGGAACAGCAAACTCAGGCTGGCCGGCAACAGAGCTCCGCGCATGACAAAGCAGGCGAATGCGAACGGCAATAGCGTGGTCGACAATATCGGGATGACATAGGCAAGCAGAGTGGGAAACTTCAGCTCGTCGCGGAGCAGCGCGATGCTCCGCAGACTTGCAAAGTTGAAGTTGTATTGTGCGCCGGCGATCAGCGTGGCGAAGGTGACCGCGAGGATCGCAAAGAGCAGCCGCGAGTAGGCCTTTTCCGACAGCGCAAATGTTCGGGGCAGGGGAGAACGGATAAGAACGGACGGAAGAAGGAACGCCGCTCCGGACGCCACCGCCGAGATCTGGGCCGAACGATGATCGTAGGTGAAATCGGAAAATGCGCTGAGCCAGAGATAGCCGATGATCAGGAGGTAGGCGGAAAAGCCGACGAAGTATCCGAAGCTGAACTCGCCGAAAACGAAGAGCAGGCCGATCAATGAGAAGCCGACGACCATCGCGAGCGCTTCGCCAAGATGGTTCGCGTCGTAATAGATGTGGAATTCCAGGTAAGGCGCTCGCCAGTAGAGCGAGAAGCAGTGCAGGGCGACAAGAGTTGCGATGAGCAGGGCGATCGTGCCGCGCATCCGGTTCGTCGTGCGTGCCAACTTGATCATGCCGTTCCCCGGGGCTGCTGCAGTCGCTGGTGCCGCGCGTGAGCGGCTGAGATGATTTCACGGTAGGCGCCCAGCGCCTGTCGGGCGGTGTACGTCTCGGCGCTGGCCGCGGCCTTGCGACCCATTCTCGTCGTTGCGGCGGGATCGGCGGCGGCGGAAAGAATCGCGCTTGCTAGATCCTGGGGACGTTCGGGCGGGACGACCCAGCCAATCCCCTCGTCTTCGACGATCAGGGCGGCTTCCGAACCCGGTTCGGCGAGTGCGATGATGGGACGGCCCACGGCCAGCAGATTGTAGAGCCTGCTGGGCACGGAGACGCCCAACATGCCGGCGCGATAGGGGATGATCCAGAGATCGGCGGCAGCGAGGAAATCGGCAAGCTGGTGTTCCGCGACCGGTTCGACCAGCGTGACATTGGACAGTCCTACGGCCTTCTGGCTCGCTTGCAGGCCGCTCCAGCCGGCTCCCCAGCCTGACAGAAGGAAATGGATTCGGTCATCGTCCTTTAGCAGGCGGGCGGCCTGGAAGACCGTGTCTGGATCGTGGGTAAATCCCAGGTTTCCCGAGAGCCCGACGACGAGCTTGGCGTCGCGACCGGCGCGGAAGGGATTGTCCGGTCTCATCTCGCGATGGCCGATCGGCAGCAGCGCCCAATTTGCGATGAAGTGGATCTTGTCCGGCGAGACGCGGTCATAGGCGGTCAGAAGGGGCTTCACGTCCCGTCCGATGGTGATGATGGCGTCCAGCACCCGAAACAGATGGGCGTTCAGAAGGCGAAGGATGCGCGCGGCGACCGAGGTGCGAGCGACCACCCTCGCTGCGACAAGTGCTTCCGGATACAGATCGTAGACGAGCAAGGCAGATGCCGCGCCGCGGAGCTTTGCTGCAAGCACGGCCGCGTAGGGCAAGGTGAATGGCGTGCTCACGCAGAAGACGAGATCATCGGCTTTCGTCCGCCAAAGCACGGAAAGAAACATCCTGAGCGCAAAGAGCGAGACGGCTGCCGCTCTCAGGACCAGCGCTCGCTTTGGTGGCGACGGGTTTCTGAGCTCAACAACTGTGAGGTTGGCCGTATTGCCTTGGTCCCGAGCGGAGTTTGGCGAGCCAGAGAGAACCACGACGTCCAGGTCGGCCGCGAGGGCCTCGGCAATCGCGCCAAGATAGACGCCGGTCGTGCTGGCGTCGGGCGGATAGTGCTGGGTTGCGACCAAGATTTTTCCGGCGCGTCTCATATGCGGAACTCGAAGGCGGACAATCACTGTCGATAGGCGTCCGACTTTCCGCCCGCCACCGACGCAAGTTTCAAAGCCGACGGGATAAATTGCTGCATTGACCTCGGTCGCCGTGTCAAGGCTCTCCACGTCTTTGTTTTCAAGGTTTTCTTTGCTATTTTCCGTGTTTGCTGCGTCGAAGAGGCGTGCGATGGGCTATCTGCTTTTCGTGATTTGGACCATGATGGTTGGTTACGTCTTCTACCGAAAGGGCTATCGTTCCGGATTCAGCAAGGGGGTCGGCGATGCCTCACTCCTTTGGCCAAATCCTTCTGACTAGCTTGGACTGAGAATCTCGCGGGACATCGTGCGGCCAGGCCGTCCTCTTACCGATGTGACGCTGCGCATCGCAGCTGACCCGGACCCCGGCATTCAGACAGAGGCAATCTCTCCGACGGTTTTGCGCGGCACCGGTCGCCTTGTGGTGAGCAGGGCGGTGCAATCGATAGTTGCAGTCGATTATGCGTGGCGCTTCTCGATGATGCGTTCAGGCAGGATGTTTACTCAGGAGGGATTTGATCAAGGTGCAGAGATTTCCTCCCTTAAACCGATAGCCGGCGATGCCAGCTCTGTGAGCCGCCTCGAGGTCCCTATCCTTGTCGCCAACAAGAATGCTTCTACTCAGGTCAACATCATACTGAACGGCCAGGTCGGTGATCATCCCAGGGCTGGGTTTGCGTCGCGGGCAGGTCCTTCGATACCGCTCTACGAGGCCGTCAGGATGATGGGGGCAATACTCGAACTTGTCGATGCGCGCGCCTGATATCGCGAACTCTTCCGCCATCCATGCATGGAGCTTTTCGACGTCGCTTTCTTCATAGAGACCGCGGGCGATTCCCGATTGGTTCGTAACTACGAAAGCCAGATAGCCGGCATCGTTGATCGCCTTGACCGCCTCGCGCGCGCCTTCAATCCAGATCAGATCTGCGGGCCTGAACAGGTACCCGGTGTCCTTGTTGAGCACTCCGTCTCGATCGAGAAAAACGGCTGATCTCTTCATTCGGAAAGGCAACCCCCTCGGGAGATGTTTGCCCAATAGCCGAAATTGTCAGGTCAGGAAAGAGCGAAGCAAAACCAGTCGGGACCGCGATCGCGCAGGACGTAGCTTGAATGCGCAGCAAGAAAGTCGGCTTCCATGACGCTGGTACGGTCATAGCGGACCAACTTTTCGGGCAGGCCGACGAGTGCCCGCGGCCCGTTGTCGCTGAGGTAGGAAGTCTGAGTTTCCCGCCGAACTCTGTCGGTGAGCCAGAGACGTGCCCAGTACATGGTCCGCGCGTTGAGGCCGCAGAGCCGCTTCAGCGTTGCGGGCGGGTCAGGTGTGTACTGCAATGCGCTATTTGAATGCATGAGGTCGATCTCGCCGAGCCATGCTGCGGCCGAGTCGATGTCGGAAAAGAAGCGCAACCGCTCTGTCGCAAGTTCGCTCGCCCGTGCGACCATTCCGGGAGTTTCGACGACAGCCCAGCGAATGCCGGGCGATCGCCGTTCGGCAAGCTTGTAGTGCAAGCCGCAACCTCCTCCAAAATCGAGCACTGACGAGACCTCCGCGACCAGAGGCCAATCGTCCGTAGGCTCAAATGCGACAGTCTTCCGAAACACCGTTTCGATCAGTTCTGACTGCTCGTATCCTCCGAGAATTTCGGAGGGGCGAAACAGTCGGCGTCGTATCCGGCGATACAGAGATATCTTGGGTTCGGTGGACATGGGGCGCACCCGGTTGATGCAGGGAACCGTGACGTAGAATGCTTGATCGCAGTACTGCTGTCTCTACGGGTGGGCGACGTTTACTGCAATACAGCTCCGTATCGGCGAACGGGCGGTTTGAGGCCATTCGGGCCCGAGACGCGACGATTCAGGAACATCCCGATCAAGTCCTTGATTTTCAATGCAGGTCTTGAATATAGACGTGTTTGACTGCCTGGGCTGAATCTAGTCAGTTGACGGGTCCAAATGGCAGGCGTGATTTTGAGATGAAAGAGCGCATCGCTTTGATCACCGGCGTGACCGGCCAGGACGGCGCCTACCTCGCCGAACATCTGCTGTCGCTCGGCTATGTCGTGCATGGCATCAAGCGGCGCTCGTCGTCGTTCAACACCGCGCGGGTCGATCATCTGTATCAGGACCCCCATGTCGGCAATGTGCCGTTCATGATGCATTACGGCGACATGACCGACTCGACCAATCTGATCCGCCTGGTGCAGCAGATCCGGCCGACCGAGATCTACAATCTCGCCGCCCAGAGCCACGTCGCGGTCAGCTTCGAGAGCCCCGAATACACCGCCAATGCCGACGCCGTCGGT
>NZ_JALGCN010000039.1:0-40822 GCF_038085055.1 Bradyrhizobium sp. ISRA442 | reverse complement strand
GGCCCGGGAGCCGCTACCAATTTGCTACAACCATCACGCATCCGACGCTAACGTCCGCGCTGTCTCTCATATGCGATTGTTTTTGAAAGGCTTTCTGGTAGCGGGGGAGGGACTCGAACCCCCGACCCCAGGATTATGATTCCCGTGCTCTAACCAGCTGAGCTACCCCGCCACAGGGCTCGCGCGGCCGAAACGGCCGATCTCGCGAACGCGCGGCATATAAGGAAGGGGATTGCGGGCTGTCAAGCAATCCGCCTGCGCCAGGGCTTCCGCCTTGGCTAAAGCTTCGGCGGACAAGTCGGGCGGGCCAATTCGGCCTTTTGGGCACTGAATCCGTCATGCCCGGGCTTGTCCCGGCCATCCAGGCCTTCATCCAAGGCCAGAGAACGTCATGCCCGGGACAAGCCCGGGCATGACGAGATTTTCGGATGGGGAACGGGCCCTATTTCGGCCTCACGTTCGGGTCGCCGCCGGGGCTGCCGGGGGGCGGGATCACCGGAGTGTTGCCGCCGTCAGGCGCAGGGGCGTGCATTTCGGGGTCGACGCCGGAGGGCGGGCAGATCACGCCCTCGGATTTGGCCAGCTTGTCGCCGAGCGGTTCCCTGGCCTGACCGGTGGTGGTGCCGTCGGGCTTGGCCGGGCTTTGCAGCCGGTCCTGGGGCGTGCAGTCGGTGACGTGCTGCGGTGACGGCGGCGCGGTCTGCTGCGGCGGCGTCGCCGGTGCTGGCGGTGCCTGCGCGATCGCGGCGCCGGAGGCGGCGATCGCAAGGCTTGCCAGGATGAATGTCGATGTCGTGCGCATAGAATGGAAACGCGCCAAGCTTGGCGCGCGTTCCTCCCTGGCACGATCACGATTTGCGGTAGCGGATCAGCGAAAAGTGCCCCATCGGCGGCATCGGCCGCCGCTCGGCGAGCGTGATGCCGCCGTGCCGTGCGGCCCAGTTGACGAGGCGGGCCCACGGGAATTCCGGACGCCAGCCGAGCCGGCGTGCGACCGGCGCAAAGGCAAGTTCGAACAGTTTTCGCGGCCCCGTCTCGGCGCCGATGTGGTTGACGAGGATCAGCTCGCCGCCGTGCCTGAGAACGCGCACGAACTCGTCAAGCGTGCCTTCGGGATCGGGCACGGCGGTGATGACGTATTGCGCGACCACCGCGTCGAAAAAGCCGTCGGGGAACGCGAGGTTCTTCGCGTCCATCACCGAGAGCACCTCGACATTGGAGAGCCCGAGCGCGCGCACGCGTGCCTGCGCTTTGCGCAGCATCGGCTCGGAGATGTCGACGCCGCAGATTCTCGTCGTGCGCGAGTAATCCGACAGCGACAGGCCGGTGCCGACGCCGACGTCGAGGATGCGGCCGCCGATCCGGTCGGCCTCCGCGATGGTCGACTGCCGCCCGGCGTCGAACACCTTGCCGAACACGAGATCGTAGACGGGCGCCCAGCGGCCATAGGCCTTCTCGACCCCGGCCCGCGAGATATCTGCTGCCATGCCCCCTGCCCTAAGAATATTTAGCCGCGTACCGCTTCCACCAGCGGCCTCACCGCGCTTGTCGCGACCTTCGCGGCGGCGCTTTGAATAAAGCCACCGCCGAGCACGCGCGCCTGCCCCGAAGGCGCGTCATAGAATACGCAGGCCTGGCCCGGCGAAACGCCCTCTTCGCCGGCGACCAGCTCGACCTCGTAATAGCCGTTGCCGCCGCGCAGCCAGGCCGGCTGCGGCGCACGGGTCGAGCGCACGCGCACGAACATCTCGAGGCCGCCGCCGATGGCGCGGTCGATATCGCCGTCGCCGATCCAGTTGACGTCGCGCAGCACGATGCGGTGCATCTTCAAGGCATCGCGCGGGCCGACCACGACGCGCCGGTTGGCCGCATCCAGCCGCACCACGAACAGCGGCGCGCCGGAGGCGATGCCGAGGCCGCGGCGCTGGCCGACGGTGAAGTTGGCGATGCCGTGATGCTGGCCGAGCACGCGGCCGTCGAGATCGACGATGTCGCCGGGATCCATCGCATTCGGCCGCAAGCGGGTGATGATGTCGGTATAGCGGCCCGTCGGCACGAAGCAGATGTCCTGGCTGTCGTGCTTGTCGGCAACCGCCAGCCCAAAGCGGCGCGCAAGCTCGCGCGTCTCGGTCTTGGCCATATTGCCGAGCGGGAAGCGTAAGTAATCGAGCTGCTCGCGTGTGGTCGCGAACAGGAAGTAGCTCTGGTCGCGCTCGGGATCCGCCGCGCAGGTCAGCGCGCGGGAGCCGTCCGCGAGGCGATGCGAGGCGACATAATGGCCTGTGGCGAGCGCGGTCGCCCCTAACTCGCGCGCAGTCCTGAGGAGGTCGCGGAACTTGACCGAACGGTTGCACTCGATGCACGGCACCGGCGTCTCGCCGAGCGCGTAGCTATCGGCGAAATTGTCGATGACGGACTCGCGAAAACGGTCCTCGTAGTCGAGCACGTAATGGGGAATCCCGAGCTTGGCGGCGACGTCGCGGGCGTCGTGGATGTCCTGGCCGGCGCAGCAGGCGCCCTTGCGATGGGTCGCCGCGCCATGGTCGTAGAGCTGCAGCGTGATGCCGACGACGTCGTAGCCTTCCGCCTTCAACAGCGCAGCCGTCGTCGAGGAATCGACGCCGCCCGACATGGCGACGACAACCCTGGTATCCTGCGGACGGCCTTCGAGATCCAGACTGTTGAGCATGGCTTAACGGCTGTTGAATGCGAGTGCGGCGGCTGGTGTTTCCGCGAGATTCTATTGGCTTTGGTCGGGACACCCGCGATCCCGGGGAACTCTGGTTCCCCTGGGAACGGCTTGCCCGGTCGAAAGCGGCTGAGAGCTACCCTTTAATATAGGCCGCATTCCGGTGAAGCAATCGCGCGCGGGAGCTGCTTTAAGGCAATTCTTGCCGGGGAGGCAGAAATGGCGGGGTTATTGGGGACCTGATGGAGCGACCAGAACTCCGACAATATATTGATATTATTGTATAAATCACTATTGCGCCGGACTGGCCCGCTCCTTGCTCACCCCTCATCCGAAGATGTTTGCAAGGGGTCGCCTGTGGTTGGTGTGACGTCAGATGTAGTTGCCAGCGTGCCTGTGCCGAGCGCGCCACAAAGGCCTGCCCGCTCGCAGAGCTCGCAAGACGCGTCCGCGAACGACTCCTTCGGCGCGCTGGTGGACAGCAACACACAGGCGATCAGCAACAACGCGTCGTCGCAGGCGCAGGACGCCGCGCCGCGCCGCTCCGAACAGGCGTCGTCATCCTCCGACAAGGGCTCGCGCGACACCTCCGCGACCGACCAGTCCACGCAGAGCAAGGCGAGCGACAATGCGGATTCATCGCCGCCGACGCACGACGATACCTCCGCCGCCAAGGCCAGCGACAAGCCCAAGGACAAGGCGGATACAACCAAAGCCTCCGGAAAGTCCGAGGCGAGCAAGGGCGACAAGAGCGACGATACCGACACCCTCGCCGCCGCCGTCGATGCCGCAACCGCCACGCAGCCGGACGCGACGCAGGCAGCCACGCCGGATCCGAACGCGATCGTCATTGCCGCGCCCATGGTCCCGACCGACCCGAACGCGGCGGCGAGCCAAGCCGGCAACGCTTCCGATTCGCCGCTGACGATCGCCGCTGCCGGCCTCGCCGCCAGCGCCTCGACCGCGGCGCAGATCGCAGGCCCCAAGACCGATACGGCCACGGCGAGCGACAAGAGCGCCAAGACCGCGGGTGCAACCGTGAGCGCGGACACCTCGGCGACGCTCGCGGATGCTGCCACCGGTGCGACCGACGCGACGGCGAGCGATGCCAAGACGAGCGGTGTACAGTTCGTGGCAATCGAACAGGGCACGCCAAAAACCTCATTCAAGGCCGCTGCGACCGCGCAGGCACAGACCGACGTCTCGAATATCGGTCAGGACGCGGGCAAGACGGGCGCCACCAGCGCACAAAATCCCGCGACGGCGACGAATCCCAACGCGGCCGCGCATCCGCAGGCCGCCAAGCCGCAGGCCGACGCCGGCGTGACCGATGCGAAGGCCGGCGCGTCCGACCGCACCGCCGACGCAACGCCGGGCGTGCCCACCACACACGCCCACGCCAGCGCACAGGCCAACGTCACTCCGACCGACACCAGCGCGCAGGCCGCATCGACCGTGCAGGCGCCGCTGACCACGACGACCTCGTCCGCGACCGCCTCCACCGCAACGCTCACCGCGACTGCAGCAACTGCGACCGCCGTGCCGATCAGCGGCCTGCCGATCGAGATCGCCGCCGCCGCGCGCGCCGGCAAGACGCGCTTTGACATCAGCCTCGATCCGGCCGAGCTCGGCCGCATCGACGTGCGCATCAATGTCGACCGCAACGGTCAGGTCACCTCGCATCTCACCGTCGAGAAGCCGGAGACGCTGTCGATGCTGCGGCAGGACGCGCCGCAATTGCAGCGCGCGCTCGACGATGCGGGCCTGAAGACCGGCAGCAACGGCCTGTCGTTCAGCCTGCGCGACCAGAATGCATCCAGCCAGAACTCCGGCAACAACAACGACAATGGCGGCAATGCCCGCCGGCTGATCATCAGCGACGAGGACGCAGCTCCTGCCGCGCCCGTGGGACGCAGCTATGGCCGCATGCTCGGTTCGAGCAGCGGCGTCGACATCAGAGTGTGAGGAGTATTCGACATGACCACCACGAATGCCGCCACCGCCCCTTCGGTCGTTTCCGGTACGACCCAGACGTCATCGTCGTCGTCCTCGTCGAACTCCCTGAGCTCGACGACGGGATCGACGCTGGCCGGCAACTTCCAGACCTTCCTGACGCTGCTGACCACGCAGCTCCAGAACCAGAACCCACTCGATCCGCTCGACACCAACCAGTTCACCCAGCAGCTCGTGCAGTTCGCCGGCGTCGAGCAGCAGCTCAAGACCAACGACTCGCTCGCCACCCTCGTCAGCCTGCAGCAGACCACGCAGGCAACCCAGGCACTCGGCTTCGTCGGCAAGACCGCGGTGGTCGACGGCACGACCGCGACGATGAAGAGCTCGTCCGCGACATGGCACCTCAACGTGCCGACCAGCGCGACAGTCGACATCTCGATCGCCAATTCCAGCGGCCAGACCGTCTTCACCGGCAAATACACCGCCGGCGCCGGCAGCGACATTCCGTTCACCTGGAACGGCCAGGGCAATGACGGCACGCAGTGGCCCGACGGCAAGTACACGATTACGGCGACCGGCAAGGACATCGCGAACAACAATGTCGGCATCGCCGCGCAGGTCCAGGGCACGGTCTCATCCGTCGACCTGACCCAATCGCCGCCGCTGCTGACCATCGACGGCAACAGCTACACGGTCAGCCAGGTCAAGAGCATCGTCGGCAGCAGCAACTGAGGCGACGCGCCGCTGCCGCACATTCAATGTCGTCCTGGCGAAGGCCAGGACCCATAACCCCAGGGAGTGGTTGTGGCGCGAAGCAGTAGCCCCGAGTCTTCGTAAGAACTACTCCCTGTGTGGTTATGAGTCCCGGGCGCGTGCTGCGCACGCCCCGGGACGACGATTGAGAGCCTCGCGACATCACGCGCGGGCCTTGTTTGTTAGTAAAGTATTTACCTTCTGCCCGCCCGGCCGGCCCGAACCATGCGCTCCGCCTGCCGGGCCGGCCGCGTTCCCGTCCGTTTCAACGAGAATTGTATTGAAGCCTTAGGCTTAGCCAATTTTTAAGCCGGGCGGCGTAGGGTTACGGCGTGAGTTCAGTGGTTGAGAGTTTGTGAGTACGCCATGACAGAACCCCATCGCCCGAGGGTAAAATACGTCATCGGGCCGGACGGCAGTCCGCTGACGATCGCGGATCTGCCCGCACCCGGCACCAAACGCTGGGTCATCCGCCGCAAGGCCGAAGTCGTCGCCGCTGTGCGTGGCGGACTTCTGTCCCTTGAGGAGGCCTGCAGCCGTTACACCTTGACGGTCGACGAATTCCTCTCCTGGCAGTTTTCCATTGACCAGCATGGTCTGGCGGGCCTTCGCACCACCCGCATCCAGCAATATCGCCAGTAAGCGATCCGGAAATTTGCGGCTTTTGACAAAAATCGGCCTCGCCCCGCGAGGTCGATTTTTTTCATGTCGCCACTTTTGTCCGACCTCTTAATCTTCGTTAACCATATCGAAACCATCACCTAGGCAATAATTGCCCAGTCGACCGCTCGGGAATGCGGATCGAATCTGTCGGGGCGGTTGCTTGCAAGGTCTGGTTGACTTCCTGAAGGGTCTGGGCGCGGCGCGATTCGCGGCGATGATTGCAGTCACCGCCGCGCTCATTGGCTTTTTCGCCTTCGTCATCATGCGCGTCACCACGCCGCAGATGACGACGCTGTTCACCGATCTCAGCGTCGAGGATTCCTCGAGCATTATCAAGGATCTGGAACGCCAGGGCATCCAGTTCGAGCTGCGCAATGAAGGCAGCATCATCATGGTGCCCAAGGACAAGGTCACCCGGCTGCGGATGAAGCTCGCCGAAGGCGGCCTGCCCAAGGGTGGCGGCGTCGGCTACGAGGTGTTCGACAAGTCGGATGCGCTCGGCACCACCAGCTTCGTCCAGAACATCAATCACCTGCGCGCGCTGGAAGGCGAGCTCGCCCGTACCATCCGCGCCATCGATCGCATCCAGGCGGCCCGCGTCCATCTCGTGCTGCCCGAGCGTCCGCTGTTCTCGCGCGAGGCGCCGGAGCCGTCCGCCTCGATCGTGCTGCGGGTGCGCGGCGCGCTCGAAGCGCAGCAGATCCGCGCCATCCGCCACCTCGTCGCCTCCGCGGTGAACGGGCTGAAGCCGCAGCGGGTCTCGATCGTCGACGAATCCGGCCAACTCCTGGCCGACGGCGCCGCCACCGATGCGGATCAGACCGTCGGCGACGAGCGCCGCGCCGCCTTCGAGAAGCGGATGCGCAAGCAGGTCGAGGACATCGTGTCCTCCGTGGTCGGTTCGGGGCGCGCCCGTGTGCAGCTCTCCGCCGATTTCGACTTCAACAAGATCACCCAGACCTCGGACAAGTTCGATCCGGAAGGGCGCGTGCTGCGCTCGAGCCAGACCCGCGAGGAATCGAGCCTCACCGCCGACAATAACGGCCAGGTCACCGTCAACAACGAGCTGCCGGGCAACCAGCAGAACAGCGGCGCTACGGCGAAGGACCAGAGCAAGAAGACCGAAGAGACCAACAATTACGAGATCTCCCGCACCACCAAGACCGAGGTGACGGAAGCCGGCCGCGTCAACCGCATCTCGGTCGCGGTGCTGGTCGACGGCATCTACTCCAAGAACGAGAAGGGCGAGCTCGTCTACCAGGACCGCACCAAGGAGCAGCTCGACCGCATCGCCACTTTGGTCCGCTCGGCGATCGGCTTCGACCAGAGGCGCGGCGACCAGGTCGAGGTCGTCAACCTGCGCTTTGCCGATGCGCCCTCCACCGCCCCGATCGGCGAACCCGGCGGCTTCCTCGGCATGCTGCAGTTCACCAAGGACGACGTGATGTACTTCGTCGAGCTCGGCGTGATGATGCTGCTCGGCCTCGTCGTGATGTTCATGGTGATCCGTCCGCTGGTCAAACGCATCCTGGCCTCCGACGAAGTCGCTGCCGCCATCAGCGGCGTGCTCGCCGGCCCCGCCGGTGACGAGGCAGCGCCGACCGCGGGCGGCCAGGCGCTGCTGCCGGGCGGCAGCGCCACCGCGAGCGCGATCGATGTCGCCACGATCCAGGGCCAGGTCCACGCCCAGTCCGTTCATCGCGTCGGCGAGCTCGCCGAGCGCAATCCCAACGAAACCGTCGCCATCATCCGCCAGTGGCTGACCGAACCCGCGAAATGATCCGAGTGAATTGACATGGCCGCCTCCTTGCAAAACGCCAACTCGCAAGACATCACCAGCGTGATCTCGACGCTGGGTGCCCGCGCCGGCAGCCGTGCGGGCGGCCCTGCGACTGCGCAATTGCCGGGACCGCGGCGCGCCGCGATCCTGATGCTGGCGCTGGGCGAGCAGTATGGCGGCAAGATCTGGTCGCTGCTCGACGACGAGGAGGTGCGCCAGCTCTCGCTGGAGATGTCGACGCTCGGCACCGTCGAGGTCGACACGGTCGAGGACATGCTGCTCGAATTCGTCTCGCGCATGTCGGCATCGGGCGCGCTAATGGGCAATTTCGACGCCACCGAGCGGCTGCTGCAGCAGTACCTGCCGCCGGAGCGCGTCAACGGCATCATGGACGAGATCCGCGGCCCTGCGGGGCGCAACATGTGGGAGAAGCTCTCCAACGTGCAGGAAGAGGTTCTCGCCAACTACCTGAAGAACGAATATCCGCAGACCATTGCGGTCGTGCTGTCGAAGCTGAAGCCGGAGCACGCCGCGCGCGTGCTCGGCATCCTGCCCGAGGAGCTCGCGCTCGACGTCGTCGGTCGCATGCTGAAGATGGAGGCGGTGCAGAAGGAGGTGATTGAGAGTGTCGAGAAGACGCTGCGCACCGAATTCATGTCCAACCTGTCGCAGACCCGCCGCCGCGACGCCCACGAGGTGATGGCCGAGATCTTCAACAATTTCGACCGCCAGACCGAAACCCGCTTCATCACCTCGCTGGAAGAGGAAAACCGGGAATCGGCCGAGCGCATCAAGGCGCTGATGTTCACCTTCGACGATCTCGTGAAGCTCGATTCCGGCTCGGCCCAGACATTGATGCGCAACGTCGACAAGGACAAGCTCGGCGTCGCGCTCAAGAGCGCCAACGAGGATGTCCGCAACTTCTTCTTCGGTAACATGTCCTCCCGCGCAGCCAAGATGCTCCAGGACGACATGGCGGCGATGGGCCCGGTCCGGCTGCGCGACGTCGACGAGGCGCAGGCGCTGCTGGTCAACCTCGCCAAAGACCTCGCCGCCAAGGGCGAGATCATGCTGACCAAGAACCGCGCCGACGACGAGCTGGTGTACTGATGGCGGCACCCGCGAAATTCCTGTTCGACACCGACTTCGCCGCGCCCGACCGGACGCGGGAGAAGGCCGCGTCGGCCGCCGAGATCGCCCAGAAGGTCGCGGAAGCCGAGGCGCGCGCCTACCAGGACGGCTTCGCCGCCGGTCAGCGCGAGGCCAAGGCGGAGAGCGACCGCCGCGTCGCGCTCGCGATGGAAGAGATCAACATCGCGATCAGGAACATCGCCTCCGGCATCGGCAGCATCGAGGCCAGGATGGAGACCGAGGCGGTCGACGTCGCGGTGGCCGTGGCGCGCAAGCTGTGCGCCGAGCTGGTCGCGGCCGAGCCGCTCGGCGAGATCATGGCGGTGGTGCGCGACTGCTTCTCGCACCTGGTCGCGACGCCGCATCTCGTCGTCCGCATTAACGACGCGCTCTACGACAGCGCACGCGAGAAGATCGAACGGCTCGCCAAGCAGAGCGGTTTCGAAGGGCGGCTGGTGATACTGGCCGAGCCCGAGATTGCGACCGGCGACTGCCGGATCGAATGGGCCGATGGCGGCGTCGTGCTGGACCGCGGTGCCATCGCGGCCAAGGTCGACGAACTGGCCGGACGCTATATCGCGTCCCGCAGGGGGAATTAAACCATGAGCGACACCGACGGACAGGTCCCGCTGCCCGATCTCAACGGCCCGATGGCGCCGGCCGGCGCCGATGTCGGCTACAACGAGGACGAATACGCGGCCCGCGTCGCCGCCGACCTCGAGGCGGTGTTCGACGTGCCGGTGCAGGTTTCGGCCGTGCTCGGCCGCTCCAAGATGGATGTCGGCGAGCTGCTGAAGCTCGGGCCCGGCACCGTGCTCGAGCTCGACCGCCGCGTCGGCGAGGCCATCGATATCTACGTCAACAACCGCCTAGTCGCCCGCGGCGAGGTGGTGCTGGTCGAAGATAAGCTCGGCGTGACTATGACCGAAATCATCAAGACCGAACGAGGTTGATTGTTTTGAGCATGATCCCTTCGGAACACGGACACGCCCTTTTCCGGATCATGCTGCAGCGAAAATCGCAGGGAATAGCGCGCGGCAGCGCGGACAGACGGACAGGAGACTGACATGCGGCTTCTCATCGTTGGCACACTGAAGGGCCAGCTCACCACCGCAACCAAGATCGCGATGGAGAACGGCGCCACCGTGACCCACGCCGAGGATCACGAGCAGGCCATGCGCGTCCTGCGCGGCGGCAAGGGCGCCGACCTGCTGCTGGTCGATGTGGCCCTCGACATCCGCGACCTCGTGATGCGGCTCGAGGCCGAGCACATCCACGCTCCGATCGTCGCTTGCGGCATCACCAACGACGCCCGCGCCGCGGTCGCCGCGATCCATGCCGGGGCCAAGGAATACATTCCGCTGCCGCCGGAGCCCGAGCTGATCGCCGCGGTGCTTGCAGCGGTCGCCAACGATTCCCGCGAACTCGTCTACCGCGACGACGCCATGGCGCGTGTGATCAAGCTCGCCCAGCAGATCGCCGGCTCCGACGCCTCGGTGATGATCACCGGCGAATCCGGCACCGGCAAGGAAGTACTGGCCCGTTACGTCCACATGCGCTCGGCGCGCGCCAAGCGTCCGTTCATCTCGATCAACTGCGCCGCGATCCCCGAGCATCTCCTGGAGTCCGAACTGTTCGGACACGAGAAGGGCGCCTTCACCGGCGCGGTCGCGCGCCGCATCGGCAAGTTCGAGGAGGCGACAGGCGGCACGCTGCTGCTCGACGAAATCTCCGAGATGGACGTCCGCCTGCAGTCGAAGCTGCTGCGCGCCATTCAGGAGCGCGTGATCGACCGCGTCGGCGGCACCCGGCCGGTGCCGGTCGACATCCGCATCATCGCGACCTCGAACCGCAATCTGGCGGAGGCGGTGCGCGAAGGCACCTTCCGCGAGGATCTCCTGTTCCGCCTCAACGTCGTCAACCTGAAGATCCCGCCGCTGCGGGAGCGTCCGGCCGACATTCTCGAACTCGCCCAGCATTTCGTGAAGAAATATGCGGACGCCAACGGCGTGCCGCTGCGCCCGATCTCGGCGGACGCGCGCCGCGTGCTCTCCACCAACCGCTGGCAGGGCAACGTCCGCGAGCTCGAAAACACCATGCACCGCGCGGTGCTGATGGCGCAGGGCGACGAGATCGGGGCTGATGCCATCATTACGCCGGACGGCGACCGCCTCGACATCGCCAGGACCGCGCCCGCCGTGGCCCATGCGACGATGGCGGCCGAGCAGGTGACGCGGGCGCTGGTGGGACGCACGGTGGCCGACGTCGAGCGCGACCTGATCCTGGAGACGCTGAAGCACTGCCTCGGCAACCGGACCCATGCCGCCAACATCCTCGGCATCTCCATCCGCACGCTGCGCAACAAGCTCAACGAATACGCCGACGGCGGCATCCCGATCCCGCCCGCCGGCACGCCCGGCGAATATCCGCGCATGCCCATGGTGGGGGCGTGAGGCGGCTACAGCGAATATTCTAAGCTGCGAATGCCCGGGCCCAAGTCCCGGGCATTCTTATTGTGGGCGACCACATCGGCCACACCCACGGTGTCGTCCTGACGAAAGCCAGGACAACGTTGGAGGAGCATTGTGCGTCCAAACCCGCGGATCGACAGCATAGCCGAGCCGCATTCGGCGACTAGGTCGGGCGCGAGGGACACCCTATAAGCGCAGGCGAGAACCACGCGAGGTGACAATGTCTGAGGCTCGAATCACGGAATGGCTGGCGTCGCAGCGGCAGGCGATGATCGATCTGTTGCGCGACGTCGTGAACATCGATTCCGGATCCTACGACAAGGAAGGTGTCGATGCGGTCGGCGCGCGGTTCGAGCGGCATTTTTCCGAGCACGGCATTTCCACCTGGCGGGAAAGCCACGGCACGTTCGGCGATGCGATCCATGCAGAGGTCGCCAAACCCGGCAGCAACGAGAAGCCGGTGCTGTTGATGGGCCATCGCGACACGGTCTTCTCCAAGGGCGAGGCCACACGGCGCCCGTTCACGATTCGGGACAAGCGCGCCTACGGTCCCGGCGTCGCCGACATGAAAGCCGGCCTCGTCATGAATGTGTTCGTGGCCGCGGCCTTCCAGAAATTCGGCGGCAGCCCGCATCCGATCAAGGTGCTGATCACCTCTGACGAGGAGATCGCCTCGCCCTCGTCGCGCCCGGTGATCGAGCGCGAGGGACGCGCCGCGCGCGCGGTCTACAATTCCGAGCCGGGCCGTCCGACCGGCAATATCGTCACCAGCCGCAAGGGCGGCATCTTCATGCATTTCGGCATCACCGGCAAAGCCGCGCACTCCGGCGCCAACTTCGCCGCCGGCGTCAGCGCGATCGGCGAGCTCGCGCACAAGATCGTCCAGATCCACGCGCTGACCGATCTCACCAAGGGCATCACGCTGAATGTCGGCCTGGTCGCTGGCGGCCAGTCCGTCAACACCACGGCGCCTTATGCGGAAGGCCAGATCGACCTGCGCTACATCGATCCTGCCGATCGTGCCAAGGTGATGGCCGAGATCGAACGGATCATGGCCACGCCTTACGTGCCCGGCACCAGCGCCGTGCTGACGGTCAAGGGCGAATTCCTGCCGGCGGTTCAGAGCGAGGACTCCAAGGCGCTGTTCGAAGGCTACCAGGCGGCGGCGAGAGAGGTCGGCCTCACCACGCTGCAGGGCGAGTTCTCCGGCGGCTGCGCCGATTCCGGTTTTACGGCGGCGGTCGGCACGCCGACCATCTGCGGCCTCGGGCCGGTGGGCGGCCTTGCGCATACGCCGGAGGAATATCTCGAGCTGGACAGCATCGTCCCGCGCGCGCAGGCGCTGGCGCTGGCGATTTTGCGGAGTTGAGTTCGTAGGGTGGTAACCCACCTCTTTGGTTTCCGCCGAAATAGACAGTGGTGGGTTACGCCTTCCGCCTTCGCTCGTGGAGCTACGGCGGACGTGGTCGGCTAACCCACCCTACGAGATCACGAATAACTCGGCGCGTCCGGCTTGCGGAAGATGTGGATAGGGTCGCCGGGAATGATGGGCTGGCCGCGGAAGGTCGCATAGGCATAGAGCGCGAGATAGGCGATCGCCAGCGCGCCGATGGCGTAGAAGGCCCAGGTCGCCACGCGCTTCATCGTTCCGCTCCCATGCCTTCCAGCGGGAAGGCTTAAGGCAGCGCTTCTAGAGCGATGACGGGGAAAAGGCCAGCCTTGCTCCGGTGATCAAATGCCGCGCCGGCCGCGCGCGGGAACGCTGACGTCAGCAAGCTTTGCCGCGTCCTCGTCGTGATCGACCGCCACATATTGGCCGTGCCAATAGGCCAGCGCGGCGCTGCGGGTGGAGCTCCTGATGTGCCTGACACGGCCGATGACGATGCCGTGCGAGTGCCGTTCGAGGATCTCCTCGACTTCGCAATCAAATGCCGACAATGCGCCGGCCAGCAGCGGAACCCCCGAGACGCCCGTCACCCACTGGGCGCCGGCGAAGCGATCGGCGCCCTTCAGCCCGCCCTTGCCGGCGAAGCGTTCGGCGATGTCGAGCTGGTCGGCATTGAGAATGTTTACACCGAAGGCACCGTGACGCCGGATCAGCGGGAACGAGGACGCGTCGCGATTGATGCTGACGAGCAGCGTCGGCGGATCGACCGTGAGCGAGGTCACCGAGGTCACCGTCATGCCGGTGACGTCCTTCCCGCGTCCGGCGGTGATGACGCTGACGCCGCCGGTGAGGTGGCGCATGGCGCCGCGGAAATCGGCGAACGAGACGGGAGTTTCGGTCATGAGATCGCGGGGAACTACATTCATGGCATGCTCCCCGAAGCGGGGTCTCCGTACATTTAGGTACGATCGTCCGCCGACAAAAGGTGGTTCAGGATCGAGCCTTCGAGGCCCGCAAGCTCGACCGAGCCACGCTGGCGCGGCCGGGCTGCGTTAACCAAGACGTCATGGGCAATGCGGCCCTCCTCGATCACCAGCACCCGATCGGCCAGCGCGACCGCTTCCGAGACGTCATGGGTGACCAGGATCGCGGTAAAGCCCTGATCGCGCCAGACGCGCTCCAAAAGCCGCTGCATCGAGATGCGGGTCAGCGCATCGAGTGCGCCGAGCGGCTCGTCGAAGGCGAGTACGCGCGGACGCGAGACGAGCGCGCGCGCCAGCGCGACGCGCTGCTTCTGTCCACCCGACAGCACCGAGGGCCACTGGCCACGCTTATCGGCAAGCCCGACCTCGCCCAGTGCCTTCTCGGCCCGCGGCTGCGCGTCGATGGAGGCGCGGTCGCGGCCGAGGCCGACCTCGACATTGGCGAGCACGCGCGCCCACGGCAGCAGCCGCGGCTCCTGGAACATCACGCGGATGTCTTCGGGCCGAATTTCATCGCCGAAGCTGATGCTGCCGGCGTCGATTGTCTCCAGGCCGGCAATCAGGCGCAGCAGCGTGCTCTTGCCGCAGCCGCTCTTTCCCACGATCGCGACGAACTGGCCGGCGGGAATATGCAGGTCGATGTCGCGCAACACTTCATTTTCGCCGAAGGATTTGCGCAAACCGCGGATGCTGAGCGGCAGGCCGCTCGCATGCGCCGGCCGCTCCTCGCGTGCGACGCGGGCCGTTGGTGCGAAATTGGCGCGGCTTGCGAGTTCGGTTTCGGGAAGGGAGGTACGAAGGGCTGTCTGCATGTCACTCTCAACGTTTCTGGGAGGCAGGGTGCCAGGCGAGCGTCAGACGCTCCAGCACGCGGGAGGCGCTGTCGGCGAGCTTGCCGAGCAGGGCGTAGATCAGGATCGACAGCACGACGACATCGATCAGCATGAACTCGCGCGCCTGCATCGCCATGTAGCCGAGGCCCGAGGAGGCTGCGATCGTCTCGGCAACGATCAGGGTCAGCCACATGATGCCGAGCGCGAAGCGGATGCCGACGAAGATCGAGGGCAGTGCGCCCGGGAAGATCACCCGGCGGAACAACTCGCCGTCGGTCATGCCGTAGATGCGGCCCATCTCGATGAGCTGGGGGTCGACGGTGCGGATCCCGTGCAACGTGTTGAGGTAGACCGGGAAGAACACCCCCAACGCCACGAGGAACAGCTTTGCGCTCTCGTCGATGCCGAACCAGAGGATGACGAGCGGGATCAGCGCCAGATGAGGCACGTTGCGCACCATCTGCAGCGTGGTGTCGGTGAGCTTTGCCGAGAGCTGCGACAGGCCGTTGGCAAGGCCAAAGGCGAAGCCGATGCTGCCGCCGATCAGAAAGCCGATCGAGGCGCGCCAGAACGAGACCCAGATGTTGCGGACGAGCTCGCCGGAGAGCAGCAGCTTCCACCCCGCCAGCACGACGTCGCTCGGCGCCGGCAACACCCGCGTCGGCACGAAGCCGGTGACGCTGGCCGCCTGCCAGATCGCGATGATGCCGAGCGGCGCGATCCATTGGATCAGGCCGCCCGCGCGCGGCAGGCGAACGCCACGCGGAAGCGAGATACTGTCGATGAGGCTCATGATTGCGATGCCTGTTTGTGCGGCCGGTAATCGTTGCCGATGGTCTCGCCGAACGGACCGTTGTTGGGATGCAGCCGCGTCACATTGCTGCCGTGCTCGAGCGAAAGCAGCGGGAAGACCAGCTCGGCGAAGCGATAGGCCTCTTCGAGATGCGGGTAGCCCGACATGATGAAGGTATCGATGCCGATCTCCTGATACTCCTTGATGCGCGCAGCCACCGTCTGGGCGTCACCGACCAGGGCCGTGCCGGCGCCGCCGCGCACCAGGCCGACGCCGGCCCACAGGTTCGGGCCGATCTCGAGCTTGTCGCGCTTGCCGCCGTGGAGCTGCGCCATGCGTTGCTGGCCGACGGAATCCATGCGCGCAAAGTTCTTCTGCGCCGCCGCGATGGTCTCGTCGCTGACATGCTTGATCAGCTCGTTGGCCGCCCGCCATGCAGCCTCGTTGGTCTCGCGGACGACAACGTGAAGGCGGATGCCGAAGGAGAGCTTGCGGCCGCGGGGGGCTGCAACTTCCCTCACCTTCGCGATCTTCTCGGCGACCTGCGCTGGCGGCTCGCCCCAGGTGAGGTACTTGTCGACAGTGTCGACGGCAACGTCGATGCCGGCATCCGATGAGCCGCCGAAATAGAGCGGCGGCCGCGGCGACTGCACGGGGTGAAACAGCAGCCGCCCATCCTCGATCCGGATGTGCTTGCCTTCGACATTCACCGTCTTGCCCGCGAGCAGGTCGCTATAGACGTTCAGGAATTCCCGGGTGACCTCGTAGCGCTCGTCATGGGGCAGGAAGATGCCGTCGCCCTTGTTCTCGACGGGATCGCCGCCGGTGACGACGTTGATCAGCAGCCGGCCGTTTGTGATGCGGTCGAGCGTCGACGTCATGCGCGCGGCGACGCTCGGCGATTGCAGCCCGGGCCTGACCGCCACGAGATAGCGCAGACGCTCGGTGAACGGCGCGACGCTGGAGGCGACGATCCAGGAATCCTCGCAGCTTCGCCCCGTCGGCAGCAGCACGCCGAAATAGCCGAGCTGGTCGGCGGCCTGCGCGATCTGGCGAAGGTAGTTGAAGTTGACCTCGCGTCCGCCGGTCGCAGTGCCGAGATAACGGCCGTCGCCGTGGGTCGGCAGGAACCAGAGGATGTCAGCGTCAGCTTGCTTGCTCATGCTCTTGCTCATGATCCTGGCCTCCGCGCCACGTCGGAAATCTTGATTGCTTTCGGGATCAGGTTGAGCGCGAGGAATGCGTCGGCAACCTGCTGTTGATCGGCGACGACCGTATCCGTGATCGGCCTGATGCCGTAGGACTGGCGCTTGAGCGCCACCTCGACCACGGGCACCGACAGTCCGATGGACGGGGCGAGCTGCTCGGCGACGGCATGGATGTCGCCTTTGGCCCAGTCGTCGACCGCGCTCAGCTCGGCGAGCACGGCGTCGACGATCTTCGGGCCCGCCTCGAGGAATTTCTTCGAGGAGAAATAGAACTGGTAGTTCGAGACGATGTTGCTGCCGTCGGTGAGCGTGCGCGCACCAGTTGCGGCTTCCGCCGCCGCCTGGAACGGATCCCAAATCACCCAGGCATCGACCGCGCCGCGCTCGAAGGCGGCGCGCGCATCGGCCGGCGCCAGAAACACCGGCTCGATTTCCGAATATTTGACGCCCGCCTGCTCCAGCGCCTTGACCAGGAGATAGTGGACGTTCGAACCCTTGTTCAGCGCCACCTTCTTGCCCCTGAGATCGGCGACCGATTTCAGCGGACTGTCCTTCGGCACCAGGATCGCCTCACCCTTCGGCGCCGGCGGCTCATAGGCGACATACTGAATCGGCGCGCCGGCGGCCTGCGCGAAGATCGGCGGCGCTTCGCCGGTGTTGCCGAAATCGATCGCGCCGACATTGAGCGCTTCAAGCAGCGGCGGGCCCGACGGAAATTCGGTCCACACCACCTTGTAGCCTTCGGCCGCGAGCTTCGGCTCCAGCGTGCCTTTGCTCTTCAACAGCACCAGCTTGCCGTATTTCTGATAACCGATGCGAACGACCTTGTCCTGGCCGAAGGACGTGCCGACCGCGGCGGCGACGATGCCGATCGACAGGACGATAGCCGCGATCAGACGCTGGATGATACGCCTCATGTTCAAACCCTTGTGCGTGGGAAGGCTGGTCGGCACGATCAGGTCGCCGTGCTGCGCCAGACGATGTCACGGATCGCGATCGGCTTCGGGATCAGGCCGAGCTTGTAGAAGCGATCGGCAACGCCCTGCTGGGTCGCAACGATGTCGTCGGTGACGGGGCCGACCACGAAGGCCGAGCGGTTGGCGGCGATGGTCTGGATGTCCAAGGGGATGCCGGTCACAGCGGCCAGCGATTTCGCGACCTCGTCACGGTGCTGTTCGGCCCATTTTGCGGTCGCGGTCGTCACGTCGACGATTTGTTGCAGGATGGGCCCGTGATTCTTCGCGAAATCGCGGTTGGCGATGTAGAAGGAATTGGTCTTGGTGACCTCGCGCGCATTGATCAGGATGCGGCCGTTCTGCTTGGTCTCGCCGATCGCGAAGTAGGGATCCCAGATCGCCCAGGCGTCGATGCTGCCATTGGCAAAGGCGGGGCCGGCGTCCGGCGGCGCCAGATACACCGGCGTGATGTCGGCATAGGTGAGACCAGCCTTCTCCAGCGTCTGCACGACGATGTTGTGGGCGCTGGAGCCCTTGGTGAAGCCGATGCGCTTGCCTTTCAGCTCAGCGATCGAGCGGATCGGCGAATCCCTCGGCACCAGGATGCCCTGGCCGTTGGTGATGGGCTGGCCTGCGGCATAAACCATCGCGGCGCCCGCAGCCTGGGCGAACACCGGTGGGGAATCGCCGACCGCGCCATAATCGACGCCGCCGACATTCATCGCCTCCATCATCGGCGGACCCGAGGAGAACTCGACCCATTTCACCTCAACGCCTTGCGGGGCGAAATGTCTTTCCAATGCGGCCTGCTGGCGCGTGATGACCAGCACGCCGTTCTTCTGGTAGCCGATACGAATTTCCTTCACGGCGCCTTGCGCCTTCGTGCGCGAGGCGAACGCAGCGATAGCTGCTGTTCCGACAGATAGCTTGAGAAAGTCCCGACGTTGCATTCAACACTCCCGGCCGCGCGCGGCCGTCATTCATTCGCATTGCGAGAATGATGGTGTGGCTTGGCGAAGGTGTCGAGACGCGCGGAAAAATAGCGATGCGCGCACTGCGCACGCGGCTGCGCGCATGACTAATGTTTCAAGCGGCGGAGCGAATGCAGAGAGAAATTTTCTGCACGCGAATGTGACGGTCGCGCGCATTGCACGAGCGCGTGATGGGAGCGCTTGGAATCACGAAGAAACCAGTTCGGCCCGAGGGTCCGGGCGACCGGATTACAAAAATATCGAAAACAACCCCATGCAAAGTAGCCGATGGGCCGTCTGCTCATGGCATACGCATTTTCCGAAGCCGTTTGACACGTCGGGCAAAACACCAGCATGATGTCATCATGCCGCGTGGAGTGGGGTCCGCTCTCGCCGCGCCTCGTGATGGTCGGCATAGTACTGCCTCATCAACCGTCGTCATTCCCCGCGAAAGCGGGGAATCCAGTATTCCAGAGACGTTAAACGTTCCACACGACTGCCGCGGCGTACTGGATCGCCCGCCCCAGTGCGCAAGTGCGCACTAGGCGGGCGATGACAGCAAGACTGTGGCGAGCGCGTGCCTCAGTCCCGTTGTTGCGAGCGCAGATCCCTTTGCGACCTACTGCAGCCATCTCACCGGCAGATTGAGCAGGCCGCGGAAGGCCCAGCCGCCGATGCGCACGGGTTCGTCGCCTGAGATCTCGATCCAGCTGGCGCGTGCGAACACGGTCGGCAGCGCGACGTCCGCGATCATGGCACGCGAGGCCCAGGCGCCGGCGCAGAAGTGAGGGCCGGCGCCGAAGGCCACGCTCTTGGAGACGTCTCGTCGCACGTCGAACTGGTCGGCGCGCTCGAAATGCTTCTCGTCGCGGTTGGCCGAACCGAACATCAGGAACACGCGCTCATCTAGCTCGAACGACACGTCGCGGATGGTCCACGGCTTCGCGATGCGCCGCGGCGACATGCCGATCGGCGAGATCCAGCGGGCATATTCCTCGAAGGCCTGGAGCCAAGACACCTCGCCCTTGCGCACGAGATCGAGCTGCTCGGGATGGGTCAGCAGCGCCCAGACCGTGCCGGCGATCGCCTTGCGCGGTTCGTTCTGGCCGCCGGAGATCGCGAGCTTGACGTTGGCGCGCACGCTCTCCATCGGCATGCCCGATGCGAGGAGGAAGCCGAGCAGACTCTGGTCGGGATGCTTGCGCATCACAGGCAGCATGTCGTCGATCGCGGCATCGATGCCGGCGGTCGCCGCATGGCAGCGCGCCTCGACCGCGGGATCGCCGGTGTAGTTGGCGATGCCCTCGATCATGCCTTGCGACCAGGCATCCATCTCGGCAAAGCCGATATTGGTAAGGCCGGTGATCGACTTCAGGCATTCGCCGGAGAACGGCAGCGCGAAGTCGGCCATGAAGTCGATCCGTGCGCCCGGCTCGATCCTATCCATGATGCGGTCGGCATGAGCCTGGAACTGCGCGGTCCAGTGCGCCTTCACCGTCCTCGGCGACACCGCGGGAAAGAACGCGCGCCGCTCGACCTGATGCGCCTCGCCGTCCTTGCGCATCATGTTGTGGCCCATCAGCCTGTTCATGAGCCCCTGCGGCTGATGCGAGGAGAACACGTCGATCTGCTTCTCGGAAATCGAGATGTCGTCGCGGCTCACCAGCAGCGTCGAGCCGAGCTGCGGCACGAAGGCGATCGGCGCCTCCTGTCGCATCCTCGCGAGCATCGGATAGGGATCGGCCCAGAACGAGGCCGGGTCGATGTCGATGCGCGGCGCGGTGCTCAAGGCGGTCTCCCCTGGATCGTTGTATCCTTAAGGCCAGACTATCGCACTGCGGCGCCGCAGTCTGTCCCTAGCGATAGGGACAGGCGGAATTGGGACGTGTGTTCATAAGTCCGAGGACGGAGGGCTGAGTTACTGGGCCTCGGCGATCTTCGGTCCGGATGACAGCATCTGCGCGTTAGCCGCCAAGGGCCGCTTCGACGGCGATGCAGGGTCCGGCAACCGGAAAGCGGCGTCGGGCGGCGCTCCCTGGGACGGTCGACGGGCAGCGGCTGCCGGAAGCACGATCACTTTCGCTCCGACTTTCACCCGCTCATAAAGGTCTGTGACGTCCTCATTGGTCAGCCGGATACAGCCGGACGAAACCCGCTTCCCGATCGTATCGGGGTTGTTGGTGCCGTGAATTCGATATTCGGTCTCGCCGAGATACATCGCCCGAGCGCCGAGCGGGTTGGTGGGACCGCCTGCCATAAACCGCGGCAGATAAGGCTGACGCGAGACCATCTCCACAGGCGGATGCCAATCCGGCCATTCTGCTTTACGGGCCACAGTCTGCTCACCGGACCATGTGAAACCTTCGCGGCCAACACCGATGCCGTAACGCATCGCTTGCCTGTCGTTCAAAACGAAATAAAGGAATGTGTTTCCGGTATCGATGATCACGGTGCCCGGCGCCTGGTGGCTGGCGTAGTCAACCACCTGCCGGACAAATGCGCCGGGAACGCCAGCACCGGCTTTTGGCGGTTCGACCAGAGGCGCCGGGGCCGGAATGGGAGCCGGAACTGGCGCTGATGCACGAACTGGAGTTGACACGTAAACCGGAGTTGACGACGCCTGGGCTTGTAGCGCGGACGGTTTTCGGTTCGGTTGCACGCTCGGGCGAGCCAGCAAACTGTACCCCACGATGGCGACGGCCACGGCGCCAATTGCAACTCTCGCGGCCATTGGTATTGCGAGCGTCTCTGCCTTTCGACGTTTGGCCCGCTTACTCATGTCTTTCCCCAAGATCACTATGCCCGGAAGAGGTACCCAGCAAAATTTAAGAAACTTCGAAGCGATTTCGCTCAGACGGGAACCGTTAGCGGTGGTTAACGCCGAACTCTTGTTCGGCAACATAAAAATTGCGAGTACCGCTTGATATTGAGGTAGCGACGTGGACGACGCGCTTCTCCTCGCGGAACGCGTCGAGGTCCGAATCGCCCGGCGGAGCGAACACGCTCCGACCTTGACCCGCTCTCAGTCCGACAGCCGACATTCTGGGGCCTGAGACGGAAGACTGCTAAGGGCCAGAAGGGGACCTACCGATCAGTCCTGGCCGATCGTTTCCTCGCGATCGATTTGCCGAAATGACAGCTCGGGTCGCCATTTCGTCAGACCAGATCGGTTCTTCATCTTCGCAGCAGCGCGAACCCGATATTCGGTCCGAGCTGCTGCGTGTAAGCGAGGTTGATCCACAGCATTGCCAACGGCTCAAGGTAGCGACTCATGGCCAGTGGGCCGGTGTCGATCGGGTCGAAACCGAGGTCTGCGACAAGCGCCATGACGATCTGCTTGGCGGGCGTATCGTCGCCGGCGAGTGCCATCATCAGCTTTCCACCGGGATAGTTGCTGTCTGCCATGTTGCGGGAGCCCGTGGTGCTGAATGCTTTGACGACGCGCGCGCTCGGCGCAAGCCGCGCTACGGTCTCGCCGCCTGAATCGCCAAATCCGATCGCAAGCTCCCTTCCGGATTTGAGAGGATCGGTCGTGTCGATCAACACTTTGCCGGCGACGTCACCCAGCGATCTTATCGTCGCCTCGACGGCGGCCCAGGGGACCGCGAGCACAATCACATCGGTACTGGTTGCAGCATCGTTCAGGAGGACAACGCCAAAACCCTGCTCTCTTAGCTCTGCGGCTTTGTCGCCGGCCACGTCGCGCGTCGCGAACGTCACGCGATGGCCGGTCTTGAGCCATCCGCCCGCCAGCGCACGGCCTACATTGCCCGAACCGGCAATCGTGATGTGCATGGTGTGCTCCCGTGCGATTCTGCCGAACATATACTGTCGTGTGCGGGCAAGAGCTACATCGGCTTAGGGTCAAAAGGCGACGATCCTGGCCGGCGGGCTGCCTATCCGCTGTGCTTTCGGAAGGAGGTATCGCGGACTTAGAATCCCCTCAGTTCAGGCCATGAGGCCCAGCGAGCAGGCTCAGCACGATCGAGAATAGTTCGTTCTGCGAGGAGATGCCGAGCCGCTCATAGGCACGCTTGCGGTAGGTCAGGGTCGAGTGCAGGCTGATGCCCAGTCCTTGCGAGATCGCCTCGGAGCTGAAGCCGAGGAGGATGCGGCGGCAGACCTCCCGCTCCCGCGGCGTGAGGCTGGCGAGCGGCGCGCACGTCGCAAACAACGTGGCAAGGGCCTGGTCCGGCGTTGCCGTCGTGCCGTGCTGGAAATGGCGCGCCACGCTCGCGCCGATCGCCGGTGAGATGGTCTCAAGACGCGCGAGCTGCGCCGCGCTGAAGCGGCCCTGGGACGCGATGCGATAGAAATTGACATAGAAGCAGGTGTCGTCGACCCAGATCGCGGTCGCACATTTGTCGACGATCCCGGAATCGTTGAAAAAGATCTTGCGGTAACGCGCGCCATACATGCGCGGCGCAAAGGACGGCAGCACGATCGGCGCGCTTTCCTCGCCTTCGAACAGCGCATCGCGATTGGGATCGGATTCGTGGAACTGGCCGGCATAGGCCGCGCCGAGGTCGCCGCCGATCGGGATGTTGCCGGCATCGAGCAGGCAGCGCGCCGCGCCCGTGCGCGTCAGCGCAAACACCATGCAATGGCCGACCCCGGCCTGCCGGCGCAGCGTGTCGATGAGGATCCTTGGAAAATCGGGGCGGCCGATGGCGAGCACCGCCGGCGTAACATCGCCAGCCGCCGGATTTGCGGGCACCGCCTGAGACCGCATTGCTTTCCTCCGCCAAACATTCTTTTGGCTGAAGATACCAGCAAGGGCGGCGCATCGGAAGGCGTCGCCCTCACCTGCCGCGTGGGTCCCGGCGCTGCGCTGCTGAGCCGGGGCCCATGCCGCTAGACGCGCCCTACCCAGCCGCCACTTTCGCCGGCGCGACGTTGATGGCGAGCTTGCCGTAGCGGTCGGTGAAGGCCTCTGTGTCGATTTCCTCGAGCTTGATCGCGCCGCTCATCACGCCCTGCTTCCAAGTGGCTTGCTCCGGGTCGTTCTGGAACTCCGGCATCACCTCGCGGGCGAACAACTCGAGCGATTCGCAGATGTGCTCGTGGCTGTTCTTGCCGGCCTGGTTGAGCAGGATCACCTGGTCGATATGCGAGGTCTGGAAACGCTTGAGCTTCTTGCGGATCGTCTCGGGCGAGCCGATCAGGCCGCCGCGCAGCGCGGCCTCCTGCGCCTCCGGATTGTCGCGCTTCCACTTGTTGTACTCGTCCCACATGTTGACGGTGCCGGGCGCGGGACGTTGGCGGTTCTGTGAGGCACCATAGAAGCGCAGCGCGAACTGGAAGAAGGTGGCGCCATCGGCGCGGGCACGTGCCTCCTCGTCCGTCTTGGCGCACATGAAGAACGACACCAGCGCCATGTTCGGGTTGATCTCGTAGTCGGCAAGCTTGTGCAGCCGCTTGGTCATGGCGTTGTAATAGGCATGCACCCAGGCATGCGCGGCATCGGCGCTGACGAACTGGAAGCCCAGGGCGCCGAAGCCATGGCGGCCGGCGCGCTCGATGGTCGGCAGTTGCGAGCACGCCATCCACAGCGGCGGATGCGGCTTCTGCACCGGTTTGGGCACGACGTTGCGCAAGGGGATGTCGAAATACTTGCCGTGATGCTCGCTGCCGCCGTCCTTGAACATTGGGAAGATCGCGCGCACGGCCTCCTCGAACACCTCCTTCTTGGACTCCATGTCGCGGGCGAACGGCTCGAGCTCGGTGATGGATGCGCTCTCGCCCATGCCGAATTCGCAGCGGCCGTTCGAGAGCAGATCGAGCACCGCGACTCGCTCGGCGACGCGCGCGGGATGGTTGGTGGTGAGCTGGAGGATGCCATGACCGAGCCTGATCCTCTGCGTGCGCTGGCTGGCGGCGGCGAGGAAGGACTCCGGCGAGGGCGAGTGCGAATATTCCTCGAGGAAGTGATGTTCGACGACCCAGGCGTGGTCGTAGCCGAGGCTGTCGGCGAGTTCCATCTGCGAGAGTGCGTTCTGGTAGAGCCTGAGCTCGTCGCCCGCCACCCACGGCCGTGGCAGTTGCAGCTCGTAGAAGATGCCGAACTTCATGACGCAGCTCTCCCAAGATTATTTTTGTTGCCGGCATTCTAGAGAACGAGCGAGCGCTGTCCATGCCGGTGCAATTCCGCCGCACGGGACGCTCGCACTTGCTCAATTTGGTCTGACAACGTTCAATCCAGCCCAACAACTTTAAGTAAACGATTGGAACCGGCAACCACTTAGGTGGTGCAATCAGCCTTGATCCATGTCAAGGTTGGCAACGCTCGGCTTGCCTAATCTGAGACTCTGCAAGGTAACGGCCCGGATGCCGTCCAGATTCTCATCACTGCAAGAGAGACCGAATATGTCGGCCCCTGGCGACGACACGACTGGGCGTTTGCGCCGCCGGCGCATGGAAATCTTTGCGTTCCTGTTCCTGACCGCGGTCGTGATGCCCGTCCTCGCAGTGGGAACGGTCGGCTCCTACGGCCTCGCCGTCTGGATCTACCAGATGTTCGCAGGGCCTCCCGGCCCGCCGCCCCCGCATTGAATTCCCCAAGCGAAAGACAGGCATCATGGCCCACATGACCCTCAACCGCCGCGCATTGATCACCGGCCGGGTGCTCACTGCCGAGCGCATCGTGCCGCCGCCGGGCGGCGAGATTGCCAGCATTTTGGTGCAGGCGCGCCCCGACCACCTCGCCGAGCTCGAGGCCGAAATCACTGCGCTCCCCGGCTGCGAGATCCACGGCCGCGATGCGCGCGGCAAGCTTGTCGTGGTGACCGAAGCACCCGACGCCGGCAGCCTCGGCACAATCCTCAACACCATCCAATCGCTGCCGCACGTCTACTCCGCGGCACTCGTCTTTCACGCCATCGAAACGGTTTAAGGCCGGGAGAGCCATCATGACGTCGCCCAAGCTCGACCGCCGCCAGATGCTGAAGCTCGAGGCCGCCGCAATCGCGGCCGCCGCCGCAGGAATGCCGGCGCCAGCTCTCGCCGCCAATCTCGTCTCCGAGCGCGACGCATCCGAATTGAAATGGGATAAGGCCGCCTGCCGCTTCTGCGGCACCGGCTGCTCGGTGATGGTCGCGACCAAGGACAACCGCGTCGTCGCCACCCATGGCGACATCAAGGCCGAGGTCAGTCGCGGCCTCAACTGCGTCAAGGGCTACTTCCTCTCCAAGATCATGTACGGCCACGACCGGCTGACGCAGCCGATGCTGCGCAAGACGAACGGCAAGTACGACAAGAACGGCGACTTCACGCCCGTCTCGTGGGACGAAGCCTTCGACATCATGGCCGAGAAGTGGAAGGACACGCTGAAAAAGCGCGGCCCGAGCGGCGTCGGCATGTTCGGCTCCGGCCAGTGGACGATCTGGGAAGGCTACGCTGCCTCGAAACTCTACAAGGCCGGCTTCCGCAGCAACAACATCGATCCCAATGCGCGCCACTGCATGGCCTCGGCGGTCGCCGGCATGATGCGCACCTTCGGCATCGACGAGCCGGCCGGCTGCTATGACGACATCGAAGCCACCGACGCCTTCGTGCTGTGGGGCTCCAACATGGCGGAGATGCACCCGATCCTGTGGACGCGCGTGGCCGACCGCCGGCTGTCCGCGCCGCATGTCCGTGTCGCCGTGCTCTCGACCTTCGAGCACCGCTCGTTCGACCTCGCCGATATCGGCATGGTGTTCGTGCCGCAGACCGATCTCTACATCCTCAACGCGATCGCCAACCACATCATCAAGACCGGCCGCGTCAACAAGGACTTCGTCGCCGCGCATACCGTGTTCAGGCGTGGCCAGACCGACATCGGTTATGGCCTGCGGCCCGACCATCCGCTGCAGAAGAAGGCGACCGGTGCGGCCAAGGCCAACGACTCCACCGAGATGAGCTACGAGGAGTTCGCAAAATTCGTGTCGGACTACACGCTGGAGAAAGCGGCAAAGATGTCCGGCGTGCCGCTCAATCGCCTCGAGGCGCTCGCCGAGCTCTATGCCGATCCCAAGACCAAGGTGGTCTCGTTCTGGACGATGGGGTTCAACCAGCACACCCGCGGCGTCTGGTGCAACAACCTCGTCTACAACATCCATCTGTTGACCGGAAAGATCTCGTCGGCCGGCAACAGCCCGTTCTCGCTGACGGGCCAGCCCTCGGCCTGCGGCACCGCGCGCGAGGTCGGCACCTTCTCGCACCGCCTGCCGGCCGACATGGTCGTCACCAACAAGGAGCACCGCGACAAGGCGGAGCACATCTGGAAGCTGCCCGAGGGCACCATTCCCGACAAGCCCGGCTATCACGCCGTGCTGCAAAGCCGGATGCTGCGCGACGGTCTGCTCAACGCCTATTGGGTACAGGTCAACAACAACCTGCAGGCAGGTCCCAACATCAACGAGGAGACCTATCCTGGCTTCCGCAACCCCGACAACTTCATCGTGGTCTCGGATGCCTATCCGACGGTGACGGCGCTCGCCGCCGACCTCATCCTGCCGACCGCGATGTGGGTGGAGAAGGAAGGCGCCTATGGCAATGCCGAGCGACGCACCCAGTTCTGGCACCAGCTCGTCACGGCACCGGGCGAATCCAAATCCGATCTCTGGCAGCTCATGGAGTTCTCCAAGCGCTTCAAGATCGAGGAGGTGTGGCCCGAGGAGCTGATCGTCAAGAAGCCGGACTATCGCGGCAAGACGCTGTTCGACGTGCTGTACAGGAACGGGCAAGTCGACAAATTTCCGACCTCCGAGATCGAGGAAGGCTACGCCAACGACGAATCCAAAGCGTTCGGCTTCTACGTGCAGAAAGGCCTGTTCGAGGAATACGCCTCCTTCGGCCGCGGCCACGGCCACGACCTCGCGCCGTTCGAGAGCTATCACCGCGAGCGCGGCCTGCGCTGGCCGGTGGTCAACGGCCAGGAGACGAAGTGGCGCTTCCGCGAGGGCAGCGATCCCTACGTCAAGCAGGGCACCGACGTGCAGTTCTACGGCTACCCGGACGGCAAGGCGCGCATCTTCGCGCTTCCTTTCGAGCCCGCGGCGGAATCGCCTGATAACGACTATCCCTACTGGCTCTCGACCGGCCGCGTGCTGGAGCACTGGCACTCCGGCACCATGACGCGCCGCGTGCCCGAGCTCTACAAGGCGTTCCCCGAAGCCGTGTGCTTCATGCATCCCGACGACGCCCAGGACGCAAAACTCCGCCGCGGCGACGAGGTGAAGGTGGTCTCGCGCCGCGGCTATATCCGAGCCCGCGTCGAGACCCGGGGCCGCGACCGGCCGCCGCGCGGATTGGTGTTCGTGCCGTGGTTCGACGAGTCCAAGCTGATCAACAAGGTGACGCTGGACGCCACTGATCCGATCTCGCTGCAAACCGATTTCAAGAAATGCGCCGTGCGCATCGAGCGGGTGTGACCATGCTGAAGCGAAGTGGAATTGTCCTGCTGGCGCTCGCGATTGCCGCGGGCGCAAGCGCGCTGACCGCGCAGACGGTGACCTCCGGCCTGCGCGGCCCTGCACCGCTCAACGACGAGGGTCCGGCGCCGCCGATGCTGCCGAACCGCAACACGTCCGAGAAGGAGGCGCGCAACTATCCGGAGCAGCCGCCGGTGATCCCGCACTCGATCGACGGCTACCAGATCGACCTCAACAGCAATAAATGCCTGTCCTGCCATGCACGCTCGCGCACGTCGGAGTCGCAGGCGCCGATGGTCTCCATCACGCACTTCATGGATCGCGACGGCCAGTTCCTCGCCTCGATCTCGCCGCGGCGCTTCTTCTGCACGGAGTGTCATGTGCCGCAGAACACTGCCACTCCGCCCGTCAGCAACGACTTCGTCGACATCGACACGCTGCTGTCGCGCGCAAGCCCCGGTGGCCGTCGATGACAACGGCCGCCGACGAACCCAATGCAAAGCCGGAGGCAAAGCGGAGCTTCCTCGCGCGGAGCTGGGATTTTGCGCTCGAACTCTGGCAGGTGCTGATCCGGCCGAGCTCGGTGTTCGGGCTCGGCGTGCTCGTGCTCGCCGGCTTCGCGGCGGGCGTGATCTTCTGGGGCGGCTTCAACACCGCGCTCGAATTGACCAACACCGAAAAATTCTGCACGAGCTGCCATGAGATGCGCGACAACGTCTTCGCCGAGCTGAAGTCGACCATCCACTTCACCAACCGCTCCGGCGTGCGCGCGACCTGCCCGGACTGCCACGTCCCGCATAACTGGACCGACAAGATCGCGCGCAAGATGCAGGCCTCCAAGGAGGTCTGGGGCAAGATTTTCGGTACGATCGACACCCGTGAGAAGTTCCTGGACCACCGGCTCGAGCTCGCGGCGCATGAATGGGCGCGCTTCAAGGCCAACGACTCCCTGGAGTGCCGCAACTGCCACAGCGCCGATTCCATGGACATCACGAAGCAATCGCCGCGGGCTTCGGTCGCGCACCAGCGCTTCCTGTTCACGGGCGAGAAGACCTGCATCGACTGCCACAAGGGCATCGCCCATCACCTGCCGGACATGCGCGGCGTTCCCGGCTGGCAGTAAGGTCCGCCGGAAGCAGGATTTGCGCCGCTTGAACCGGCGGTGCGAATGGTTAGTTTTGAGGGATCGCGAATCGCTTCGATTTCGCCCTCCTTCAAGACAAAAATGGCGACTTTCACCCCGCATCAGGATGCCGCGCTAAAAGCCGTTGGCGATTGGCTCAAGGCCAAGCCCGGCCGAGGCGGCACGCCGCCGATCTTCCGCCTGTTCGGCTTTGCCGGCACCGGCAAGACCACGCTGGCGCGGCACATTGCCGACGGCGTCGACGGCGAGGTGAAGTTCGCCGCCTTCACCGGCAAGGCCGCGCTGGTCATGCGCAACAAGGGCTGCGACAACGCCTCGACCATTCACTCGCTGATCTACCGCGCCCGCGAATCCGGCGAAGAGCAGCCGAGCTTCGAACTCTGGGACGACGCGCCCGCATCCAAGGCCAAGCTGATCGTGATCGACGAATGCTCGATGGTCGATGCCGAGCTCGGGCGCGACCTGATGTCGTTCGACTGCCCGCTGCTGGTGTTAGGTGATCCCGCGCAGCTTCCACCGATCCAGGGCGGCGGCTTCTTCACCAACACCGAGCCCGACGCAATGCTGACCGAGGTGCACCGCCAGGCTCAGGACGATCCGATCGTGCGGATGTCAATGGACGTTCGCGAGGGCCGCGAGCTCGAAATCGGCCGCCATGGCGAGAGCGAGGTGGTGTCGCGGAAAGAACTCGATCCCGACCGCGTCATGAGCGCCGACCAGATCCTGGTCGGCCGCAACAACACCCGCCGCGCCTACAACATGCGGGTGCGGCAGCGGCAGAACATCGAGGACCAGTTTCCCGTTGCCGGCGACAAGCTGGTGTGCCTGCGCAACAACCGCAAGAAGGGCTTGTTCAACGGCGGCCTGTGGCGCGTAAAGTCGCGCAATACCTCGCGCTCCAAATCGCGCATCCTCAGCATGCGGTTGTCGCCGGACGAAGACTTTGGACACAAGGTGACGAAGGTCTCCGTACGCGCCGACTGCTTCGAAGGCGGCATCGAGCAGATCGCCTGGGAGCAGCGCAAGCCCTATGACGAGTTCGACTACGGCTACGTGCTGACCGTGCACAAGTCGCAGGGCTCGCAATGGGACGACGTCGTGCTGTTCGACGAGAGCTTTGCGTTTCAAGACAGCCGGGCGCGATGGCTGTACACGGGCATCACGCGCGCGGCGAAGCGGTTGAGCGTGGTGGTGTGACGCTGCCGTAGGGTGGGCAAAGGCGCGAAGCGCCGTGCCCACCGTCCATCCAATGTGCCAACACATGGCGGGCACGCTTCGCTTTGCCCACCCTCCGGCTGCGGCGCTTGCGGCAAGGTCGCAGTCTCAAACTGGACAAGCGAAGCGCAGATCCAGGAACCATAACCAGGAGATTAGGTTTGGCGAAGACTCGGGGTTATCAGCTCGCGCCGCAACTTCTCCTGGGGTTATGGGCCTTCGCCGGGACGACACCGGATGTGGGCTCCTATCCGGCCGATTTCACGGACTCGTGTCCGCACTGATGTAACAAGCGTCCGGCCTGCCCGTATCTTCGGTGATTGAAAACGCCGCCGGGCCGGCTGTTCGCCCGACGTCAACGGTCCTAGACTGTCAGACCTTCCGCAAGAGGATATGCCATGCGCCGACCCGCACTCCTGTCCCTGCTCGCCGCCACCACCGCATTGACGCTGGCCTTTGCCATGCCGTCGAGGGCCGCGGAAGACGCGGTCGTGATCCCCGCCCCCACCGTGGATGCAACATCCGCGAGCGGCATCCAGACCGCCGTTGTCGCCGGCGGCTGCTTCTGGGGCGTGCAGGGCGTGTTCCAGCACACCGCGGGTGTCGTCAACGCCGTCTCCGGCTATGCCGGCGGCACCAAGGCGACCGCCGACTACCAGACCGTCTCGACCGGCACGACTGGGCACGCCGAGTCAGTCGAGATCAAGTACGACCCGAAGAAGATCTCCTATGGCAAGATCCTCCAGATCTACTTCTCGGTGGTGCACGACCCGACCCAGCTCAACCGCCAGGGCCCCGATGTCGGCACGCAGTATCGCTCGGCGATCTTCACGACCTCCGACGAGCAGAAGAAGGTCGCGGAGGCCTATATCGCCCAGCTCAACGACGCCAAGGTGTTCAGGAAACCGATCGTCACCAAGGTCGGCGCGCTGGAGGCGTTCTATCCGGCGGAAGCCTATCACCAGGACTATCTGACCCTGCACCCGCACCAGCCCTACATCGCCTATAACGACATCCCGAAGGTCGAGAACCTGAAAAAGCTGTTCGCGGATAACTATATCGAGAAGCCGACGCTGGTGAATTCCAGCAAGGCCACCAACTGATCGTCACTCACGTAAGTCAACGGGAGAGCCATGCCCGACGCCAAGACGAAAGCCACAGAAGACAAGGTCATCAAGAGCGAGGAGCAGTGGCGGCGCGAATTGTCGCCGATGCAGTACGCCGTACTGCGCGAAAAGGCGACCGAGCGTCCCTTCTCGGGCGAATATGAGCACGAGCATCGTCCCGGCACCTACGTCTGCGCCGGCTGCGGCAACGTGCTGTTCGAATCCGATGCCAAGTTCGATTCCGGCTGCGGCTGGCCGAGCTTCACCCAGCCCGCGGTCGAGAGCCATATCGACGAGGAGCGGGATACGAGCCACGGGATGATCCGCACCGAAGTGCTGTGCTCCAAGTGCGCCGGCCATCTCGGCCACGTCTTCCCCGACGGTCCGGGACCGACGGGGCTGCGCTACTGCATCAACTCCGCGGCGCTGAAGCTCAAGCCGCGATGAGGTCTCGCCCCGCCATTGGCGGTTCCGCGATGGAACCCGATGGCGGGATGTGCTTTTCTCTCCTGGCGGTGCGGCCGATTAGCGCAGCCCGGCGGCCGCCAGGGAGGATGCCATGACGCTTGGGACCATCCTGATCATCCTTGTGATCATCTATCTCGTCGGCGGCCTGTGGGGCCGGATCGGCGGCTATGGCTATGGCATGGGCCATTCCGGCATGGGGATTGGCGGCCTCGTGCTGGTGGTGCTGGTCGTGCTGCTGCTTCTTGGCAAAATTTAATCCAAGCAAGCCATTGATATTGTTATATTTATTTTGGATGCGGAGCTGGCATGCGCAGATTCATCATCTCCGTTCGCAGGGGTCGCAATTCTGTCAAATCGGCCTATATTAGAGAACGAGAATGACATGCACGGCGGGCTCGCCCGATTGCGGCCTTCGCCCTCTCAAACCCCACGCGCTTAAAGCCCCAGAGAAGATCACGAGGTCTTTGACCATGCGTCCAATGCGTCCGTTCAACTTCAACACCTCCGCCGAGCTGTTTCCTGCCGCGATCCGCAAGAAGAAGCGTGCAGGCTTCACCTATCGGCGCTTCGGCACCGCGGCGGAAGCCGTGCGCTTTGCGATCGAGGAGTTGCCGACGGATTCGTTGAACGGCGCCTATCTCCAGGTCGAGGAAGCCCGGTTCGACCAGAATGGCATCCGCTCGCTCTATGAGAGCGAGGCCTTCCCTCTGCCGCGCCGTCGCAAGTCGGCAGCAAACGCCGACGCCGACGCGGCGTAAGTTTCTTCGCAAGCCTCCGATGTGCGCTCAAAGCGCGATGGCCGAAAGGTCGTCGCGCTTTTTGTGTTTTGAGCCTCACATCCGAGGCTGCTTGTCGAGCCAGCGGCGCAACAGGCGCACGTTGCGCATGTTGGCGCGGAACATGACGTCGAAGGCGTCGCCCGCGAACGGGACCATGCCGACCACGCCGTCGACCGCGACATTGCCGAGCATGCGCGCGGTGATGTACCAGGGCGCGCCCAGCGCACGCGCCTCGCGCACCAGCCACAGCGAGATCGCGGTGGTGATGATATCGCCGACAACGGGGATCAGCCCGATCAGGCCGTCGATGCCATAGCGGATGTTGGTGCCGGGCAGAATGAAGGCGATGTCGAGCAGCTTTGCGATCGCCTCGAGCCGCGCCAGCCGCTGCTCCCGCGTCAGATTGCCGAACGGGTTGGCTTGACCGAATTCGAAGCGAAACTCGCGAAAGCCCTGCTCCAGAGTTTCGGGCCGGATCTCATGCCCCTCCTCGTCGATGATCGGCCCGCGCGCCTCGGCGCCTGAGAAAGTCGCGCGCGAGGTGCGCCCCGGCCGGGGACCGCGCCTTACAAGACTATCATCGTCGGACATGGTCATCGCCTGATGGAAACGCGCTCGTGCGGCCAGGGTTGCGGCGGCGCGTCCAAGGGCCGCGCGCTCAGGTTGGCGCCGCCGCCGGCTGCGGCTCTTCGACGAATCTGTGCACGAGCCAGGACGACACCGCCGCCGGCACGAAGCCGACCAGGCCGTACAGGACGAACTGCACGGCGCCCGAGTCCGGTCCGCGCGAGCTGTAAGTCAGCGAGGCCAGGATGAAGGCGAACAGGCCGACCAGCAGAATGCGCAGCACCGGACCGATCCGCCTGACGTGGATCAGGATGTCGTCCACCGCGCCGATCATCAGCGACGGCAGGAAGCCGAACAGGTAGCTGTATTGCAGGGTCTTGAAGAACACCACGAACAGCTTGCCGATCTCGCCGAGACTGGTCTGCGCCCAGTAGCCGGACTGATAGGTCGTCGTCAGCAAGAGCAGGAACCCGCCCAGGAACGGACCGACGAGCGCAAAGATCACATAGCGTTTCATCAAATACCCCTCACTCTGCGCACTTTATAACAGCGGGGCGGCGAACTTGGATAGCGGGGGTTGCAAGATGCGCCTCGCGCCCGCCGGCCCCGCACTCCGGCAAGGGGGAACAACTGGCAAGCGGACGAGTTCTGACAGGACCTGAAATTCGCGCCTCCTGGCAGATTGGGACCCGCCGATGCCCCGGAAACTCCTCCTGACGATGATTGCGATGATGGCCTCGAGCGGCTTGTCGAGCGCGCCGGCGCTCGCGCAAGGTCATGCCGGGACGCCGCAGGAGCAAAACGCCTGCTCGCGTGATGCCTCGCGTCTCTGCCGCAAGGACCTCGGCAATGACAATGCGGTGCAGAGCTGCCTGCAGGCCAACCGGAGCAGGCTGTCGAGGTCTTGCCGCAAGGTGTTCGAGAGCCACGGCATGTGAGGATACGGCCCTCCCCCGAAGATCGGAGACTTCAGCCATGCTGCGCGACGAAGAGCTTTCGATCCTGCGGGACATTAGTCAGTCCGTCGCCTTTGCCGACGATAGGCACGGCAAGATCGGACAATTGATCGCCGACGGCTATGTGATGAAGGACGGCGATCTGTTCGAGCTTACCGCGAAGGGCGTTACTGCGATCGAAGAACACGCCGCGGCGCTCGCGGAGAACGAAGCGGAGCAAGCATCCGCGCCATCCTATCGCCTCGTCTGACGCCGCACGCCGCGTTCTGCGTGACGAACGCGCAACAATTGCGAATTCCTTTTCATCCGCCATTGCAGCTTCGTGACAATCGCGCATACTTCGCTCGGGCGGCGCAGCACTTTCGATTCGAACACCAGAAGTAATCGAGCGACCACATGCCAGGACAGGTTTCCCGGCGTGACGGCTGTGACGTGCGGCAGAGCAAACCGCGTGCGGCGCCCCAAAAACAAAGCAATCAACGCCTTGCGGAACTTGGGGACGCATCAGCCATGACACGCTACCAATCGATTGCCACGCTCGTGGCCTTCGCCACCACTGCCATCGCATTCCAGACCTCACCCGGTCTCGCCTTCTCACCCGAAGCGCAACAGATGTGTTCGGGCGATGCCATGCGGCTTTGTTCCAGCGAGATTCCCGACATCCCGCGGATCACCGCCTGCATGGTGAGGAACAAGGCGCATGTCAGCCCAGGCTGCCGCGCCGTGATGGACCGCGAGCACGCCGCCGCCGCGGCCGCACGCAAGCGGGAAGCCGCGGCGCAATAAGACCCGATCGATTTCGATTGGATCGCCGCTAACGAGGGTGGCTCGCCTTACCCTTACCTCTCCCGTCGGGAGAGGTCGGATCGCATCGAAAGATGCGATCCGGGTGAGAGGTTGAGGTCTCACTGAGCGCTGCGGCCCCTCGCCCGGATTGCACTGGACGATGCTTCGCATCGCCATGCGCGATCCGACCTCTCCCCCGCTGGGGAGAGGTGAAGACCGACCTACGCTGCGGCTGAGATTTAATCCAACCACGCCTTGATTCAGGCGCGACTTGCTACTCGCCCCATTGCGCGAACGCGTCGTTGAAGGCGCGCTCGCCCGGGGCGCCCTTCTCGATCGCGATGATGGCGCGGCGCTGGTTGGCATAGACCAGCGGCACGTCGAACCAGGAGCGTTCCTTCAGGAGCTGGATGTTGCGCGTGCGGTCGGCATCGACATTGGAGAGGCCGACTAGGAAGAAGCCGTCGGTGACCTTGACCGCCAGCCCTGCGAGCGGGGTGCCGCGCGCCTGCTCGTTCGACTTCATCAGGATGCCGGGAACGTTGGAGACGCTGCCACCGGGGAAATCCTGCGGCAGGATGAAGGTCAGTTCCGCGGTGTGGCTCGCCGGCAGCGACGAATCGGTGTTGCGGCGGAACGACATCGTCATCTTGAACTTGCGATCGGGAATTTCGATGTCGGCGCGCACGGCGACATCGGCCTTCTGGTTGCCGGACGCCTTGATCGGCTCGAGCCGCCACACCACCGAGCCGACATATTGCTTACCCTTGGGATCGGACGGATCCTCGTCATAGAGCACAACCTTCTGCGCCACCGGCGCGACCGGCTGGTCGCTCGCCGACGGCTGGCCGACGCGATCCGGGATCTTCGGCTTGCTCTGCGGCTGGGAGGTATCCTTCGGCGCCTCCACGACCTGGGTGGGCGACGACTTGAACAGCCCGCTCGCGATCTGGACCAGCGGCTTGCCCCAGAGGATGCCGGCGCCGACCAGGATCAGCACGATGCCGACGGCGATCGCGCTCTTGAACGGGAAGGCCGAGCGGGAGCGGACGCGCTTCTTGACGTCGCGATCGGGCGCGACGCGCGAGCGCGACGACGGCGGCTGCGGCGCGTAGCGCTCGGCCTCCTCGAGCGATTCATCGTAGGAATAAGGCGCGTCCTGCTCGCCGGCGCGGTTCTCCAGGCTCGGTTCGAGCCGGTCGAATTCCGGCGAGGGCGAGGGCACGTTGGCGTAGGTGCGGCGCGCGGCACGGTTGGCCTGCGCGGCGGCGCCGCCGAGATCGTTGACATCAGCGGTGATGTCGCGGAAGCCGCGCACGCCCGGCGACTGCGGCGGCGGCGGCCCGGCTTCCGGCCCGCGGCGTGCGGCACGGTCACGCGGAGCCTCCGGCATTGGCGACGGCGGACCCGGCTGGCGCGGCGCGTCGAAACGCGGGGCGCGCGCGTGACGCTGGGTGTCGCGGTCGTCCTGATCATCGCCGCCGAGTGGCGGGCGATCGTTGCGCGGCGGCGGCACCGCCGGACGGGCGCGCGGCGGGCCAGCCGGTGAAGCCGCGGGCGGATTGCCCTCGGCGGTGCGGGCACTGGCCCGGCGGAAGGCATCGCCGCTGCCGCCACGCCCACCGCTGGCGCCGCCAGGGCGGGACGCTTCGCGCGCGCGCTGGGCAGCCTCTGATTCGACCTTGCGCACGGCCTCTTCGAGCGACAGCCGTTCGCGGGTGATCTCCGATTCGGACAGCGGCGGCTGCACGCTGCGGAGCTGGGCGATCAAGGCCGTGCGCGCCCGCTCATAGAGCGCACGACGGCTTTCGCCGGGAGCGTTGGGGTCCAGGGCGGCAATAGCGCGGGCGATCAGCGGATAGTAATCAGCCATTTCAACTCAACTATACGCACGTCCCGGTAAGATATCGTTAAGCCTCAAACGGATTTTGCACCAGGATAGTATCTTCGCGTTCGGGGCTCGTGGAAAGCAGCGCGACCGGGCATCCCACCAATTCCTCGATCCGGCGGACATATTTAATGGCCTGGGCCGGCAGGTCCGCCCACGACCGTGCATTGGCGGTCGGCTCTTTCCAGCCTTCGATCGTCTCGTAGATCGGCTCGACCCGGGCCTGGGCGCCCTCGCCGGCCGGGAAATGGTCGATCTCCTTGCCGTCGAGGCGATAGCCGGTGCAGACCTCGATCGTGTCGAAGCCGTCCAGAATGTCGAGCTTGGTCAGCGCCAAACCGTTGATGCCGCAGGTGCGGACGGCCTGGCGGACCAGCACGGCGTCGAACCAGCCGCAACGGCGCGGACGGCCGGTATTGGTGCCGAACTCGCGGCCGCGCTCGCCGATCCTGCGGCCGGTCTCGTTGTCCTGCTCGGTCGGGAACGGGCCCTGGCCGACCCGGGTGGTGTAGGCCTTGCACAGACCCAGGACATAGCCGACCGCGCCGGGCCCGAGGCCGGCGCCGGTCGCGGCCTGCGCCGCCACCGTGTTGGACGAGGTCACGTAAGGATAGGTGCCGTGATCGACGTCGAGCAGGGCTCCCTGCGCCCCCTCGAACAGCATGCGCTTGCCCTCGCGCCGCTTGATGTCGAGCAGCCGCCACACCGTCTCGGCATAGGGCAGAAGCTGCGGCGCCAGCGCGCTGAGCTCGCGCAGGATCTCCTTGCCGTCGAACTCCGGCAGATTGAGGCCGCGGCGCAGCGCATTATGGTGCGCCAGCAGGCGGTCGATCTTGTGCGGGAGCGTGTCGAGGTCGGCGAGGTCCATCAGGCGGATGGCGCGGCGGCCGACCTTGTCCTCATAGGCGGGGCCGATGCCGCGGCGGGTGGTGCCGATCGCGGTGGCCACGTTGGCGGATTCGCGATGCGCGTCGAGCTCGCGGTGCAGCGGCAGGATCAGGGTCACGTTCTCGGCGATGCGCAGATTGTCCGGAGAGACCGCGACACCCTGGGCCCGGAGCTTGGTCACCTCGTCGAGGAAGGCCTGCGCGTCGAACACGACGCCGTTGCCGATCACCGACAGCTTGTGCTCGCGCAGCACGCCCGAGGGCAGCAGCGCGAGCTTGTAGGTCACGCCGTTGATGACCAGCGTATGGCCGGCGTTATGGCCGCCCTGGAAGCGGACGACGATGTCGGCCTGCTCAGACAACCAATCGACGATCTTGCCTTTTCCTTCGTCGCCCCACTGGGCGCCGACGACGACAACATTGGCCATTCGCGGGTAATCCCTTTGAAGATTTTAGATGCGCCCAGCCCAATCCACGGCCGGGGCCGCTCGCACGCGAGGCAGCCAACCGGATAAAGGAAGCAGCCTCTCTAAGCAAGCAAGAAGGCGGCTTTTTCGAGATCCTAAACGCTATTTAAGCCTTTGATATCCCCGGAAAATCCGGAGGCCCTCCGGAGCCTCCCGCCGACCCCGACCAAAGCGCTAGATGCAGCATCTACCGCTGCATGGTCGCGATGCATCCCGCCCCCATTGATGCAACCTCGATTTCCGTGTCTTTGGACGGAGCCGGGGTTGCGAACCGGCCCGGACAGCGCCGGGCCGGCGGCCCCGGCGCCATCCACGCGGGGCCATAACAATCGCAATGTCCGCCACCGGCCAGACCACGGGCACTGAGGCGTCCGGTCACAACTGGATCGCCAACCAGCCTTATCTCCTCCTCAGCATCACCGCGCTGTGCTGGGCCGGCAATGCCATCGTCGGGCGGCTCGCGGCCGGCCATATCCCGCCGGTGACGCTGTCGTTCCTGCGCTGGTCTTTCGCCTTCCTGCTGGTGCTGCCGTTCGCCTGGAAGCATCTCGTTCAGGACTGGCCCGCGATCCGGAGCAAGCTCGGGCTGATGATCGTGCTGTCGATCACCGGCATCGGCGCCTTCAACACGCTGCAATATTGGGCGCTGGAGCACACCCAGGCGCTCAACACGCTGCTGTTGCAATCGGCCGCACCGCTGGTCGTGGCGCTGTGGTCGCTGATCATCCTCGGCATCCGCCTCACCGCCGCACAGGCCTTCGGCGTGCTGCTCTCGATGTGCGGCGTGCTGATGATCCTGCTGCACGGCGACTTCACCACGCTGTCGAACGTCGAGTTCAACAAGGGCGATCTGATCTTCATCGTCGCGCTGATCTTCTTCGCGCTCTATTCGGTGCTGACGCTGAAGCGGCCGGCGATGCACGGACTGTCGTTCCTCGCCTTCACCTTCGGCGCCGGTGCCGCCTGCCTGGTGCCGCTGGAGATCTGGGAGCTGTTCGCACGTCCCGTGATGAAGCTCGACGGACCGAACCTGCTGACGCTGTTCTACGTCGCCGTCTTTCCCTCGACGCTCGCTTATCTCTGCTTCAACCGCGGGGTACGCCTGATCGGGGCCAACCGCGCTGCCCCGTTCTTCCACGTGGTGCCGGTGTTCGGCTCGATCATGGCGATGGCGTTCCTCGGCGAACGCCCGCAGACCTTCCACTTCATCGGCTTCGCGCTGGTGCTGTCCGGCGTGTTCGTAGCTTCGCGCAAGCAGGCCACTTAAGACCGCTTTCAGATATAGCGCGCGGCGCCCATGCAGAGCGCGGTGATGCCGAGCAGCCCCGCCGCCACGCGCTGTGCGGTCGCGATGCGCGCACGCATAGCCGCTGGATCGCCGGCGCCGCGGCGCAAGGTTAGGACCGCGCGGGGGCCGATCGCCGCCTGCACGCCGACCGCGATCAGCGCACAAGCCGAGCCAAGCGCGAGCACCTGCTCGGTCGTGCCGAAGTTGCCGGCGTGAACGAGGTGGCCAAGATAGCCGCCGGTCAAAATCGCAATCATCGCCGCACCGAGTTGCGGAAAGACGAGCTGCTCGCCGGCGGCGCCGCCGATGCGCGCCAGCGCAAAGCTTGATCCGGCCCAGAACACGGACGACAAGACATGAAGCGACAGAGCGATCACGAGGGCAGTCTGCATGGCAAGCTCCAAACCGGCTTCTAAATTGGATTTACAATATGTATAGTCAATGCGTCAAGATGAAGGCAGGGCAATGCCGAAACGCAGCTATGTGAGCCCGGCACGAGCGTCGGCGGCGGCGGAGACGCGCGAGCGCATCATCGCGGCCGGCGCACGGCTGTTGCGGAAGGATGCCAGCATCGCGAACTTCTCGCTCGACGTGGTCGCGAAGGAGGCCGGTGTCACGCGGCTGACCGTCTACAACCAGTTCGGGTCGCGTCGCGGACTGCTAGAGGCCGTGTTCGACGACATCGCACGCCAGGGCGGGCTGTTCGAGCTCGCTGAGGTGATGACGATGGCGGACCCGCGGAACGCGCTCGACCGCATCGTCACGATCTTCTGCACCTTCTGGGCTCACGACCCCGCCATCGGCGGGCTGAATCAAGCGATCGCGACCGATCCCGAGTTCGGCGCGGCCCTGGTCGCGCGCAACGAGCGCCGGCGGGAGCTGCTGACCGGGCTTGTCACGCGCATCACGGAGAAACGCGCGGTCAAGCGAGCCGTGCAGGACGCGGTCGACCTGATCTTCGTGCTGACGAGCTATCCAACTTTTGCGGCGCTGAGCCCGCAGCGCTCGACCGCGGAGGTCTGCCGCTTGTTGCAGACGGCGTGCCACGCGGCCATCGACGCGTTGACGCCGGAGGCGCGTGGAGGTGCGGAGCGGAGGAAGTAAGAGTCACCACGACGGCGCCTTCCTCTTCCTTCTCCCTTCTTTAAGGTGGCGCGAACGAAGTTCGCGCGGGGAAGCGATGGCAGCGATCAACAAACGATTTCCTTGTTAAATCAATTACTTGCCAGACATGATCGCGCAGGACGTCGGATAGCGACCTAAGCCGCTTTGCGACGTTTCTGTTAA
>NZ_JALGCN010000038.1:0-44555 GCF_038085055.1 Bradyrhizobium sp. ISRA442 | reverse complement strand
GGGTCAGTCGCGTCGTCTTTGGCCCGCTCCCAGATGTCCGCTTAACCCCTGACAGCGGCGGAATAGCAGAAATCCCCACCGTCGCTTCGGGCCAATTCCAGACTCATGCAGCGCAGCAAATGGACGCCTATTCGATTAGTCGGCGCGCGCGAGCAGCGATTGTGGTACCGCGATGCCGAGTGCCTTGCACCACCGCCGCTGGTCCTGAATAGGCATTGCGCCCGTTTGCGACTTCCAGCCGAGGTGTCGCGGCCTCGCCATCGAACGCGACCATTTGCGCCTGCTCAGCGCCGCTGTACCCAGCGATCCTCTGACTTACTCCACCGAGTGGGCGGAACTATCAGGGCTTTTTTCTTTTACCCGCGAGAGCACCCGTGGCGTCAATTGCGACGCCGCTTCCGCAATTGGTTGCGTGTCGGTTTCTCCAGCCGCCATTCCTTGCGGGTTCACAACCATCTTGGTCGCTGCATCGTGTGCCTCGAGGACATCGAGCGACTGCTCGAGCTCTGATTTCGCGGCAAAGCAGTGGGACATCGAGCACGCCATCGCCAGGGCAGCCAAGCCGCGCGACCCCGGACAATCCCAACCAATCGCCGCAAGGCAATGCGCTCGCCGCGATCTGCGCCGAATGTCACGGCCGCGTCTCATAAATAGACTTTGATTGGCGCGTTTTTTCCTCCCGCGCCCCCCGAGCAAACCCGACGCGCCAAGACCAGTGGCGAACAAACCCAGAGGCCTGGGTCGCCGGTTGCGCTTGTGAAAAATTACTAAGTCTTTACAGAAAAACGCAGCTTCCGCGTGTCTTCGGTTTGTTTATTCTTTCACACTAGCGCAGCACTTCATAGGAGGCGTTCCAATTGTCGCTGCTTCAAGACGCCAAGTGCGCGACGGATGACTGTCGCAGGTAAATTGAACGGCCCCGACATTATTATCGGTACTCACCCCTCCCGCTATTGTCAGGCACTTACCGGTCTGCACATTCTGGATCTGAACAACGTCGCCTACGTTGTTTATCTTCCAGGTGCGCGACGGATGGCTGTCGCAGGTAAATTGAACGGCTTCTACATTATTATCGGTACTCACCCCTCCCGCTATTGTCAGGCACTTACCGGTCTGCACATTCTGGATCTGAACAACGCCGCCTACGTTGTTTATCTTCCAGCTGCGCGACGGATGACTGTCGCAGGTAAATTGGACGGCCTCTACATTATTATCGGCACTCACCCCTCCCGCAATTGTCAGGCACTTACCGGTCTGCACATTTGTCAATTTTTTGTCACCGCCCCTCTGGGGCACAAAGCCAACTACCAGGCCCGCATGATCGGATGGCCATAATCCCGATGGTGTGCGGTCGGCCGGCAAAGTACCGATGAGCCTTGCCTCCCCAACGTTGATACTAGGGGGCACGATCACCAGATCAATCCGATGGTCTAACTGGGGCGTGGAATCGCTAAGATTGGGAGCCTGACAGCAGGTACAACCGCCCCGATCGTGATCGCCTGTGGGGCGGGGCTCGGGGCATAAGGCCATGGGATTCACCTTTTTCCACGCGTCGATCCCGCCGGAATCGTGGACGAGAATTTTGTAGGTGTCGAGCCCAGCCACAGTGTTGAAATCACCCGCGTACACGACCGGAAGAACGGATCCCCCCGGAAGATCAGGTTTCCCCGCGCTTTGAATAAGCTCTAATGCCTGTGCCCTCTGAACGGCTATCGGGTCAGGAAGATTAGGTTGTGGCGGTGTCAAATGCGTTACTACGAACCGGAACTTAAAGGCGCCGACTTCAACATCGACCGAGCCCCAGCCGAACGTACGGAACGGGCCAACCTCCGGTTTGCCCCAGTATTCCTCGACTTGAACATTCGACAGCTTGAGACGGTTCGAGGAAGCGCGTTTGAGGATGACGGTCCGATCCGTTAGGCGGACAACGAAGTTCAGGGGACTCGAAGTCGAAGATTGCAGATCGCTGTTGGGGATGACGGCAACAGTCTCGTAATGCTCGTTAAGTTCGTTAAGCGCATCACGCAAAAGCTGGAGTTGATCGTGCACCACCTCCGTTGCCGCAATTTTGGGGTCATTCGGCGTGGGACCACTTCCTTTGCGCAAGATGCTTACTTCTTGGAGCGCAACGAGATCAGGTTGGTTGGCACGAATCTCCTTGGCGATGGCGGCCGCCCGGTCCTTTGGTTTGGTGTCCACAGTTTCGGTGAAAAACTTTGCAAACGCATCCGGAGTCCCCGTCCTTAAAGTTGCTTCGTTCCCCTGATCGATATTTTGAGTCATAATGATCACTTGGTCGTCGGGGGGCTGCGCTCCCACGGATGTGCTCGCCACCATCGCGGCGGCCAGCATCATGCAGAGCCAGATTTTTCTGCCGATGGTCATTCTCGGGCTCCTTCCATAGTGCGTTGTTGAAACGCAAACGCACACGCCCGTCGCGGGCGTCGCAGTTTGCCGGTAAAACTTCTCAGCTCGGGACGCTCCTGTTCACGGTGGAAACGTTGCTGCCTGCTCGAGTTCGGTGCTGGGTGCGGGTTGATGGGGCCGCGCGAAAACAAAACGAGATGTCACGGGTATTTCCGCTCCGGCTCTACCGTCTTGGCCGATTAGGATCAATCCGGCTCCGCCATTTGCCACATTCAGAATAATCGGCTCGCCGCTCCACTTCTTGATTGGCTCCATTCCGATGATGAGAAATTCACCCATGGGTTGGTCGAGATATTGGATTCGCAATTGCGGGCCGACCTCGGCCGCAGCAAGTTCAAAGCCGAGCTGTCGAGCGCGCGCGTAAACCGTGGCCAGGCTCACGGTATCGGACGTGAACCCTAGCTGGGCTGGCGATAGGGCGACGAGGTCCACATCTGTCTTATGAGAGGTAACGGCGAACGTCGGTCGAGCAAGAATTTCAGCGGCTTGCCCACCGATATTGCAGCCCATACGGTCCATGTCGTTGCGCAGCCTAATCAAGTCAGCGAAGGTGCCAATTGTAATCGTCTTCCATGTCGCAACATCGCGGGCGGACTTGATAGGCTGTTGGGGCGGCTGGGCGGAGCGCGTCTTGAGTTTTAGCTGGTTCTGCAAGACATCGCGGGCGGTGCATTGAGCCCACGCGCTATTCGCGGATTGAAGCATGCAGGCTGCACAGAGCATCGAAAGGATGAAGTGACCGCTACCCCGCCTTGCACCCGAATAAGGAGCGGCTCGGTTTTTGGTAATAGACATGCGAAAATCGCTTCGTGGTAACACTTGACAGAAAAAGCCCGCCTCCGGGTCAATGGGAAGAACGGAGGGAAATGCATCAATGAAATATCGCCCGGCCGACTTTTGAAATGCGTCCGAAGGCGGGGCCGAATGGCTCAAGTATTCCGATAGCAAATGACAGGCGGCAGTCCGTAAGCCCGCCATATCAGATCTAGGAGGAATGATGTGCTGAAAACATAGCATACGACCGTCCTCGCCAGGGAGACGAAATGCAGATTCACGACTGTCGTATTCCGGGACTGGTTTTGGTCGTTAGGGCAATCGCCAACACCGCTGGCCGGACTGAGGCCAAGCGGTCCCAAGCTGGGCGAAGGCACGACGCTGCGGTCGTAACATTTCGAGCGATCATGCCGGCCGATTGCCGCTTGTGCTCCTCGAGCCAATAGCTTTCATACCAGGAGCGATCGACTTGAAGGAAGCGCATCGCGAGGTCGTGGTCTGCGGGAGAGCGATGCGAACAACGAGTTGGCATGGCACTCTCCGTGCGTTTATCGGACGCCTCGCGGATCGCTACCTCGGTTCGAGGCGACGTAGTCGATCTCGCCACGCGAAGTACCGATGTCCATCAGCTCCCTGTCACTTAGGCCGGACAAATCGGCGCGTAGCTGCTCGCGTATGCGCCTTTCCAGAAACGTCTCCCAATGTCTTTCCAAGAAGCTGACGACGCGCCGGGCAGAAGCGAGGCGTCTGTCCCACCCTGTTGAAATATATGTTGTGCTCATTGTGCAATCTCCGGATTCCCAACTCGGCCTGGCACGCGGATCATCGGCGCTGTCCTGGTTGGGGACTTGCAGTCCTCAAGATGAGCTTTGACGGCAACGGAGCAGATGCCGACCGAAGCTGTCACACCCAAGCGCCCGCCGTCGCGTTATCGCTCTGACAAGCCGACTGTGGTCAGCTTCACGGCCGTTGCCTTCGCCGTCATGCTGGGGCGCGGCGTCAGGACAGCGATCTGATGCGCAGACGCCGGCATCCCGCCGTACGTCAGCGTTGGGGTCGCCGACTGTTCCTTAACATCTTGCGCTCCCATTACTGCGACCTGATGTCGCGTGATCGGAAGGCCTTTCAATTCAAAGCTTGGAAGCTTTGCGGCCCCTGCCCGGGAGCCGGCTACCATCACTGCCGCAACAGCGGCCACCGAGAACATTTTCTTCATGGCAATCCTCCTCTGCAAACAAAACAGAATATTCGCACCACAACTTCCAAAATGACCTAAATCAATTCGCCCGCGCGTAATGTAAGTACCTATGCATCGGCTTGCTCCGTTCGTTACTCTTGCCTTCCGGTAAGCCGATTGAGACATGATGGTCGTCGCCGCGGTGGGGCGAGGCTACGCCCAGGAACCGCACCGGGCGTTGAGTTTTGCCAATGTATGAAAAAAATCTGAGCGGTGGGATCGGCCGATCGCCGGCATCGCATGCCACGTCGCACCAGGAAGCCAGGAATGGGCTACTCGCCCTTGATGTCGCGCACAAGCTTCTCTAGACGGCCGATGTCGGTGACCCGCAGGTTGCGTCCCTCGCGACGCAACAGACCGATCGAAGTGAGACGGCTTACCTCCCGAGAAACTGCTTCTCTATGAGTGCTAACACGGTTGGCGATGTCGGAAAGCGATGGGGCCGGCGACAACAACGGTTGCGCTCCGTCTCTATCAGCATCAGCCGCCAGACGGAGCAATTCCGCCTGAATTCGGTTTTGCACAACAAGTGTGCTGAACTCGAGCACGCGTTGCGACAATCTTCTCAGTTCACCCGCGATGTGGCGCAGCGTTGCCATTGCGACGCTTGGCTCCTTGAGCAGCAGATTTTCAAATTGATTAGAGGTCAGGGTCGCGACGGTGGCTGCCTCCAGTGCCTCGATCGATGCCGATCGTGGGCTCCCGTCGATGGCAGAAATCTCACCAAAAATGTCGCCCGTCCTAAGGTCCCTAAGGATGATAGCTTTCCCACGTGCCGAGTGGATGATTGCGCGAACCCTGCCGGAGACAAGAAAGAATACATTGTTCGAAGGATCGCGATACCCAAGTATTTCTTCACCGCGTTTGTAAGTATGCCATCTGCACGTCTTGGCGAGCTCCTCCAAAGATATCTGCGATAGACCAGCCAGGATCTGGACGCGCTTTAAAAACTCCAACTGCCGGCCAGGGTGCATGGGGCTCGCTGCCTCGGATAGGACTCAATCCGCCGACGGGAATCTGGACCCCGATCATCCCATGTTACGAGCACTGCTTCCAAAAGCAGAACAATCGGGGCAAGCACTCCGGCTCTCCCTCGCCGAGCAGACGTCTTATTGAATTACATCGTCGCCATCGCAACCGCGAGACGATAGCACTGACCAGAGCCAAGGTCCGAATCGGATCATGACCCATAAGACTCGGATTGAACAAATGTTTTTCCGGTCGCCCCGACACCCGGCATCAGGGAAACGCACCGAATCTTTGGGTCGCGCCAGTTCGAGACCTTAGCATGTGCAGCGAAGTGCATGCGCCGAACTCGGTTACTCGATCAACTCGTCAGCGAGGACAAGCGGCGAGGGTGGGATGGTAGCCGAGTGCATTGGCCCGCGGCCAATGTTATCGTCGACCCGCAACGACACGGTTACTGGCCTCGGCCGGCCGATGCCCGGCACGGGAGGATCGTCAATGACGGCTGCTGAAATCCCCGTCGTACCGGTGTCCGAGCTCGAGCACCGCACCCACCTGCGCCGGGCGGTCATCGCCAGCACGGTCGGCACGACGATCGCATGGTACGATTTCCTGCTGTATGGCCAGATGGCCGCGATCATCTTCGCGAAACTGTATTTTCCGTCGTCCGAGCCGCTCACCGCCACGCTGCAGGCGTTCGCCACTTTCGCGGTCGGCTTTGTCGCTCGACCGATCGGCGCAGCGATCTTCGGCCATTACGGCGATCGCATCGGCCGCAAGGCGGCGCTAATCGCGACGCTATTGCTAACTGGCTTGTCGACCTTCCTGGTAGGCTGCGTCCCGACCTATGAGCAGATCGGCGTTTGGGGCGCGGTCTTGCTGATCGTCCTGCGGTTTGTTCAGGGAATCGGCGCCGGCGGTGAATGGGGCGGCTCGGTCCTGATGTCGATGGAGTGGGCGCGCACCAACCGGAATCACGGGATCGTCGCGGCCTGGCCACAACTCGGCGGGCCAGCCGGGTTCTTCTTGGCGACCCTGGCGATCCTGGCGTTCAGCCAGATGTCGGGAGAAGAATTCCTGAGCTGGGGCTGGCGCGTCCCGTTCTGGCTAAGCATTGTCATGTTCGCAATCGGCTTGTGGATCCGTCTCGGCATTCTCGAGACGCCGATCTTCGAGCGAGTGATCGCCGAGGAGCGGGTGGCGCGCGCGCCCGTCGTCGAGGTTTTCAAACGCCAACCGAGGGAGATCGCCCTCACCGCGCTCGTGCGCATGGGCGAGATGGCGCCGGTCTTCATCTACCTCGCTTTCATCTTCCCCTACGGCACACAGGTCGTTCACCTGTCGCGCGACTTCATTCTGATAGCGCTTCTGATCGGCTCGTTCATATCGTTCTTCACGATCCCGTTATCCGGCTATCTGTCTGACCGGCTCGGCCGCAAGCGGGTTTATGTTTTCGGCGCGGCCGCCACTGGGCTCTTCGCGTTTCCCTATTTCGCGATGCTCAACAGCGCTGTGCCCGGCCTGGTGATCATGGCGACCATCTTCGCATTGTTTTTCCATGACTTGATGTGGGGGCCGCTGGCGGCGCTGACTGCCGAAGTATTCACGCCCCGCCTGCGCTACAGCGGCGCCTCGATCGGCTTTCAACTGGCTGCGGTGGCTGCCGGCGGGCCGGCGCCGATGATCGCGACAGCGCTATTGGCCGCCACAGGTTCGGGCTATGTCATCGCGCTCTACATCCTCGGCTGCGCGATCGTCAGCATTGTCAGCACAGCGCTCCTGCCGGACGTCAAGGATCGCGATTTCGCGCGCGATCACCTTTGACGCGATAGGTCGGGGTCCCAGCGGAGACCTAGATTCATCGTGATCCACCAAAGAACCGGTTTAGTCATGGGTCCCGACCTCCGAAGGCCGGACCCGCGGGCCAGGGGCTCCGCTTCCTCGGGCCATTATTGCGCCGACGCCGGCACGACGTGTCGGTGGCCCTCAACAAGTTTGGCGATTTCAAGCTGCGCGCCGGCTTATCCATCGCGCCGCATATCCCTGTGTTGTGCGGTCGACAGCACCCTTCCGAGCAATGGCCCATAGCTTCCGGTCTACCTCCCGGAGCTGACATGACCTTCCGCACCGCCATGGGCAGAAGGGGCCACTCACGCACCGCAGCAGACCCGCCTCATTCGATCACCGCGTCGGCCTGGACAAGCAGGGTTGGGGGCACCTCGACGCCGAGCGCCTTGGCGGTTTTTAGATTGATGACCAATTCGTACGTGACCGGCTGTTCAACCGGCAGATCGGCCGGTTTGGCTCCCCTGAGGATCTTATCGACATAGGCCGCGGCTCTCCGCCAAAGCTCGGGGAAGCTCGGCCCGTAACACATCAACCCGCCGGCATCGACGTGAGGTCTGTTAGTATAGACGGTCGGTAGCCGGTATTGGACCGAGAGCTCGGCGAGCCGAAATCGATAGACACTGAACATCGGGTCACCAAATACAAACAGCGCCTGCACCCGCTCTCGAGCCATCGTTGTGAATGCGATCTCGAACCGGTCCGGCGCGTCGACGTCCAGAAGCAAGAGCTCAAGTCCAAGAGACTTGGCCGCGGCCTCAATATTTTCCATCGCCACCAAATGGTTCGGACTGGCTGAGTTCGACAGCACGGCGACATGGCGGATGTTCGGAGCCATCTCGTGCAGCAGGCTCAAGTCCTTGCGGAAGATCTCCGGACCATCGCTATATGAAAGGCCCGTGACGTTGCCGCCTGGCTGCGCAAGGCTCGCAATCAGGCCATGCCGGACAGGGTTGTCGAGCCCAATGCCCACGATAGGGATCGCCTGTGTGACGTTCCTCGCGGCCTGCGCTGCCGGCGTCGGTGATGCAACGACAACGTCCGCCTTGAGCTTGACCAACTCCGCCGCGAGGCCCGGCAGCCTGTCACGATCGCCATCGGCAAATCGGTAGTCGATAAAGATATTCTGTCCTTCAATCCATCCGAGGTCACGAAGCTCGCGCTCAAAGACCTCGCGAAGCGTTGAAGTTAGCGCGCCGAATCCAAGATATCCTATGCGATAGGATCTGCTGGCCTGCTGCTCGTGCGCGCCTGCTGACAGTCCGAACGCCCAGAGTGCAAATGCGAGGCAAGCCAATCGTCTCATTCAATCACCTCGTCGGCTTGAGCAAGCAGCGATGAAGAAACGTCGACGCCAAGCGCTCTCGCAGCTTTCAAATTGATCACGAGTTCAAATTTGACCGGCAGCTGCACGGGAAGATCGGCGATTTGCGAGCCCCTCAGGACGCGATCAACGTAAGCTGCGGCTCGCCGATATAAATCAAGGATATCGATACCATAAGACATCAACCCGCCGCCTGAAGCAAAAAAGCGGAAAGCATAGATTGCGGGAACACGGTCTCGGGCCGCCGTCGAGATGATTAACTCGTGATGGATGCCATTAAAGATATCTGGCATCACCACGAGCCCTCCATTGGGTTCGCCGGCAACCGCGGCAATCCCTTGTTCGATCCCGGCAGTATCGCGCACTGGCACAGCGATCGATTGGATACCCAGCGATGTTGCAGCTGCCTCCAACGGGCGCAAGTAATATGATCCGCCTCCCGGAGCGGTCTCCGGGTTGAAAATACAGTGAACCCGTGCGAGCCTGGGCGCGATTTGCTTCAATAGATCCACCCACTTTCCCGCAAGTGATGGCTCCAGGTCTACGAGGCCACTGGCATTGCCGCCAGGCCTGGCCAAGCTAGCAACAAAGCCGCTTTTGACTGGATCGGTAACCTGCACGAAAACAATGGGAGTGGCGCGTGTCTCGCCGAGTAATGCCGTTACTATAGCCGTGTTCTGGGCGACAATGACGTCAGGCTGCTGACTGACCAGCTCTTTCGCGAGCGTTCGGGTCCGTTCAAGATCGCCACCAGCCCAGCGGTATTCAACCTGGATGTTGCGATCCCTATTCCAACCAAGCTGCGAAAGCCCTTGCTCCAACGCCTGGGCCTGTTTCTTTCCTTCAGCGTCCGCGAACGAGCGCCCCAACAGCACTCCAATGCGCCGCTGTCTGTCTTGCGGACGTGCCACGAGCGGCCACCCTGCAACGCCAGCGGCACAAAGCAGCGTGATAAAGTTGCGCCGCCTCATGACCATCCCTCGCGGGCATCATAGCCCCGCCGCATCGCGGTAAGCATGTCGCCATGTACATCATAGCACTTAATCGGCCAATGGCAGAGATGGGTCAAACTGAGCCCTTGCTGCGCGGGATCGCGGCTTCCGGTCCACCCTGACAAGCCGACTTTCCCAAAAGCGCATCGAACTTCGCCGTCGGGCCAGTACCGGACCTGTACACATCGACGCTAGACTGGCCGTCTTGACGCCGTTCCGCTCCAAGCTTGCGGGTTGACTGCAAACCTCGGTGTCTCGCCTTTGAGGCAAGCCAATATCTGTTCGGCCGCGGATCGGGCCAGGCCGATCGTCGCTTCGGTCGTGTTCCCGGCGATGTGGGGCGAAAACGTCACTTTTTCGTTCGCAAGCAACGGATGATTATCCGGCAGTGGCTCGGGGTGGAAGACATCGAGCCCGGCTGCAAGCAGATGTCCGTTGTCGAGTGCGCCTGCCAGGGCGTCGAAGTCGAGCACCTGACCTCGGCCCACGTTGACCACAATGGCCCCCTTTGGGAGGTTTGCGAGCTCCGCCGCGCCGATCATGTTGCGGGTCTCGTTGGTCAGGGATGGCGTCAGCACGAGCACGGCGGACTGGCGAAGCAAGTCGCGAAGATCGGACACCATTTCGATATTGGCGAGGTGAGCGAGCCGCGGATCGGCGTAAGGGTCGTAACCGATGACGCGGCAGCCGAAGCCGCTCGCAAGCTTGCGCGCAAGTTCAGATCCGACAAATCCGATGCCGACGATTCCGACCGTGCTGCCTTCGAGTTCGCCCAGCGACATATCCGAACGCGCCGCCCACGCGGTGCCGTCGCGAACGCCCTTGTCGCCCCAAACCAGCCGCTTCATGGCGGCCAGAATCAGCAGGATTGCGTGTTCCGAAACCGGTACGCGCCCAAATCCACGATGATTGAAAACGACGATGCCGCGGGCGCTGGCGGCGGGGATGTCGATGTTATCAGTGCCGAACCCTGAAGAGGAGACCGCAATGAGGGATTTGCCCGCATCAAGGACGTCGGCGGTGACTTTTTCCGGCGCTCGCGCCCACAGCACGTCTACGCCGTGCAGCGACTGCTTCAATTCGCCGGCGTCGCTGCTGTCGACCACTATCACCTCGCCCCCTGCTTCCGACAGCAGCGTGTGGCCGATCGGGTGATACATGGGACGCCAGAGCACGACTCTCTTGTTCGACATCACGGACCTCAAAATCCGGCTGAAAACATTTGTTGCTGGCGCGCCTCCAGCTCCGCCCCTTGCGAATTGGGGCCTTTGATGAGGCTTCGCGGTATTGCGGCCGCTTCGTCGGCAGGGTCCAACGCCAGCCAGATCGCGCGCGCCACCACCCGTGTGACGCGGAAAAGACCGTCGGTCAAATGCGGGGTCTTTGACATCGCCGGCATGATCGTCTCCGTCGGATTGTTGAAGCCAATGTCTACCGATAGCCTTTCTGCCTGCATCTATCCATGATATGAAAAGGGCAATTACAATACCTCTCGGGTATGGTCATGGAATTCAGGCAGCTTCGCTATTTCATCGCAGTCGCGGAGGAAGGTCACATCACACGGGCGGCCGAACGGCTCGACATGCAGCAGCCGCCACTCAGCCGCCAAATCAAGGCGATCGAGGATGAATTGCAGGTCCAGCTGTTTCATCGCCGTGCCCGCGGGGTCGAGCTCACCGATGCGGGCCACACGTTCCTCGACGAGGCCCGCGCCGTGCTGGCGGGCCTGCGGCACGCGTTCGATGCGACGCAAAGCCGGGCACGCGGCGAGTTGGGGCGGATCACCGTGGGCTTCATGCCGAGCGGCCCGTTTCATCCGTTCGTGCCGCTTGCCGTTCGCAGGTTCCGCGAGTCTTATCCTCTGGTGTCGGTGTCGATCGAGGAGCGCTTCAGCACAGAAATGTTGGATCGGGTGCGCGATGAGCAGCTCGACGTCGCTTTCGTCCGAACATCGAGAGTCGATCCGGAGCACCTTGTCATTACGCCTTTGCTCGATGAATCGATGGTGGTGGCGGTCCCTGCGGGCCACGAACTGGTCCGACGCAAAGGCGAGAAGGCGCTCTCGATGAAGCAGTTGGCCGGAGAGCCTTTCATTCTGTTCGGCCCGCCAGGCACCGGCATGTACGATGCGACGATCGCAGCTTGCGGCGCGGCTGGCTTCAGTCCGCGTATCGGCCAACACGTTCCGGGCATCACCTCGTGTTTTGGTCTCGTTGCGGCCGGGCTCGGAATTGCTCTGCTACCCGCCTCGATGCAACGAACGCTCATGGAGGGTGTCGTCTACCGCAACATCAGAGGACCGGTGATCCCCACAACGCGTCTCAGCCTCGCGGCCCGTCGCGGTGACCGCTCGATTGTTGTCCGCAACTTTCTGAAGCTGGTAAGAGAAGCGGCCAAAGGCTTTGCGCCCGCCTGAGGCGTCACCTGTCCTCCCATGTCCGGTCTGGGTCTTGGCCGCGTGAAAACGTTTTATTGCGGGGGACCGCTTGGAGCAGCCCCGTGGGGTCCCAGATTGGCGCCGAAATGGCACAATTTCCGGTAAGGCGCCGGAAGCCAGCCCAGTGGCTTGCCCGAGCCGCTGTGATCGATGATGAGGTTGGCGGCACGTGCGACAGCACTCCTCCTCATGCCTGAATCGCCGCGATCAGCGCACCAGCACCCATGATGTTGTAGGCTAGCACGTGCAGCGCCATCTCAGCGGCGACCTTCGGCAAGCGCTTGGTCAAGAAGTGCGTCGCGCCCATGCGCATTTTCAGCGTGCCGAACGGGTGCTCGACCGTCTCGCGACGGCGACGCATCGCCTGAGGATCAGCATCGAGCCGCCTCTGGGCATCCTCCATGACGTGCTCATGCTCCCAACGAGAGATGACACGGTTTTTGGCCGTGGTGCAGCGCGCCTTCAGTAGGCAACTCCCACAAGCTTTCGTGACGTAGCGCCGAATGGTGCGCTCGCCATCCACTGTTGTGAGCCAGTATGCCAGCAACTCGCCAGCCGGGCAGCGATACACATCCTGCTTGGCCAGGTAAGCGAAGTCGTGCTTTCCAAACTTGCCCTTCGCCTCCATGCCGGTCGTGTTTGGCTTCGGTAGAGTCACAAGGATATCAGCGTCGGCGCAAGCCTTGATCTCCTCGCCTGTGTAATAGCCGCGATCGGCCACGGCCTCGAGCTTGTCGACGCCGAGCACGGCCTTGGCCTGTTTGCCCATGTTTGCCAGTTGAGCGCGATCTGAGCCGCTATTCGTTACTTCGTGCGCGAGGATGAGGTGATGCTCGGTATCTACGGCAACCTGCACATTGTAGCCGACGACGTCCGAGCCACGGCCACTCGTTGCCATGGACCGACTGTCGGGATCGGTCAGCGAGATCTGTTGATCTGGTGATGCCAGCATCGCCTCTTCGTAGGCTTCGAGCTTATGCATCTCGCTCTTAAGCTTGGTGAGCTTTTCCTTCAGATGCGCCGTCTTCGCGGCGAGAGTCTCAGATGGCTCCTGCAGATCTGCCGTGTCGAGCTGTGCGAGATAGCGCGACACGCTCTCCTCCAGTTGCTGGCGACGGCGCTCGACCTTGCCTTTTGTGAAGTTCTTGTCACGCGTGTTGACCGCCTTGAACTTCGATCCGTCGATGGCGACGCTCGCTTTCGTCAGCAATCCCATCCGCCGGCAAAACTCAACGAACTTCGCGCACACCTTCTTGATGCCGAGGCCGTTGACGCGACGAAAGTCGGCGATCGTCTTGTCGTCGGGCGAAAGCCGTTGTAACAGCCAGATCACCTCGAGATTGCGTCTTGCCTCGCGCTCCAGCCGGCGGCTCGACTGGATGCGTTGAGATAGCCGTAGATGTACAGCTTGAGCAGCACCGCTGGGTGATAGCCGGGTCGCCCGGTCGCCGACGGTTCAATGTCCTCAAAACCCATCCCGTCGAGATCAAGTGCTTCGACAAAAGCATCGACAACACGAACAGGATTGCTCTCACCGACCCAATCATCGAGGCATGCCGGCAACAACGTCGAGTGATCGCGATCCGCGCCTTCAATGAACCGTCGCATCGATCGTCTCCGAAAACCCCGAGACGATCTCTATCTGACTCGTCGTTTTCACGCAGCCAGGGTCAATCGTGTCGGTTCGAGCCAGAGTTGGCGGTTTCTGCTCCAACCCCAACTTCGGACATGTACCGGCGCCCGGTGGACTGTCGCAAAGGGCCAACTCCGGACTCATTCGCTGCAAGGTAGGCCTCATTCGATCACCTCGTCGGCGAGCAATCGCATCGAGGTCGGCACCTCGATGCCGAGCGCCTTCGCGGCTGTCACGTTGATGACCAGTTCGAACTTGGGTTCGCCGCGTCACCGGGAGATCACGGGGCTTCTCGCCCTTAGATTGCGGCCGACGAGCACGCCAGTCTCGCGAAAGGACGCAAGATCGGGTCCATAGCCGACGAGCCCCGGGGGGCCCGTATTGCACGCCCGGAACGGGCAGAAAGTGGAGGCAAAGCGGACCGGATAACTTTAGCGCAGTCCCTTTCCGAAGGCGGGCAACCAAAAATAGTATACTATCTCTAAGACGGAGGAACGAACATAACAGTTCTACGTTGTGGTAGCTCTAGTCACCACTCATGGGGGGAGCCTAAAGTGGGGGCGACAAAGCACGTCGCGCGTCAGGCCGCGGCCCGGTTGATCGAGCGATCGAGAAGGCTGGTTGGACGACGCTCTGCTAGCAGGACGGCGATCGACCGGGAAGCCGTCACGGAGCTTATTAGGCTTACCGACAACCTGCTCCGGCAGTACGGCCGAGACGTCGAAGGGGACGATAGCGTCATCCGCTGTTTCGCTACCGACGAATTTCTCGTCGCTACCTACACGGTGGAACCGGGCCTCGCTCTCTACCAAATTTCGCGGCACGCTGACGGTGAGAATATATCTCAAGTGTTTGTCGCGACGTGGCACGGCGCTTCGGGCACACCGGAGCTCCGGCTCTATCGTGAGGGACCTTGGCGAAGGCGATTTCAGAGTTTCGCTGACGACTCGTTGAACCCAGCTCCGCCACGGCCTCTCAATTGATAGCGCAAGGGTCCTGATCTCGTTCACGTCGCCTTGAGCCGACTGCATCTGCTCCCCGCAAGACCATGCCGGAGTAGAATGGGCTACGGCTTCAACTAGCGAGTGTACAACTTTCAAGAGCGGCGAAAGTCTGCTGCGGGTCTTGGCCGTGTAGACTCGGAATAACTCGCAATGACCACAACAAGTCTGCATTACCCGGCAGGCGGACAACAGCGGCTGCGTCCGTGCGCGCATCAGCCGAGTGCGCGGCAGAGGCGCGCAAGCAGGCCGATCGGCCCGCCTGTGAAGCCTGGAACAAGCGTAGCTGGTCTTCAAGGGACCAGCCCAGCCCTCGCCGACGCTCGGCGATGCGTTAAACGCAGGCTATTCCTACCTTGAGGTCAAATGCCTGGGCTGCGACAGCCGTCAGACGGCTGCCCTCGATGTCGTGCGTCGCCGGACGACGACACCTATCCACGACTTGAGCGGCATATGCGGTGCCGCCAATGCTCCGAGCTTCAGGGCTATCCGTTCAAGCGCAGCCATCTTGTGACGCTGCGCCCTACCAAAATCTCGACCGCCAACCCGCCATCGACGTGGTGGCCGGGCGAGCGCAGAGCAGGCGGAGCGCATGTGCAATCTATTTGATGACAAAGAACGGCGCTCCCTTCGTCGGCTATAAGGCCTGCGACCGGACCACACAGGTGACCTGCCCTCACTGCCCAGGAACTTTTCTGGATTGCCCTGCGCCCAATATGCACAACGCCGATCACGGACGTGAAATCGCCCCGGACGCATGGCCGCTCGCGCCCTGGTAGCCGGCACCTGGCGGTCGCTCGAGATCCTCGGTGAGCAGGTGCGGCGCGCTCGCCTCGCCGCCCAGCGCTCGCACGGACGCAGAAAGGATTGCGCGGGCGATCAGGGCAGACAAGACATCATACTCGCTCCCCCCGGCGTTTGCAGCATCGATACCAGACACGACGATTGATTCAGACGAGCGTCGCGGCGCCGAGAATGGCCTCCGCCTCACCGACGCTTTCGCGCAGCGGGATCTTGTTGCGGGCCGGAACTCTGATGTTTTCGAACTCGACCGTCACAACGAGCACGGCGCTACCGGCGTAGCGGTCATCGACCGCCACCGAGGCTACGCCATCCTTGTTGATGTAGATGTCCTGACCATCCGGGGCGTGGAATGCAGCCAGCTTGATCTAAGTGCCGAACAGCCGGCGGATTTCTGGCAGTGTCCCCTGCACAAACGTCCCGTTGGACGCGTAATCGACGAACACCGTATTGGCCGGCTCGTCCGAAAGCGAGGCCGCGCGCAACTTGATGACCCTTTTCGGGTCGATGGCAATCTGATTGCCGTGGTAATCCGTAACGTTCAGGAACATGAATGCCTCCAGGTCGAAAGTTAAAATCAACGCCGGCGCTATTCAGCGGTACCTGCCATGGCCATGCGCGCCTTGGTTTCTGGCGCGCCCAGCTTGAAATACTTACGGCTCCAGCCATAGTCGGGCGTCAGCTTGAATGTCTTGATATCTTCCGATTTGACGCGCGCCCGATAGTGCTCATACAAACGCAGGAACTCGGCCATATACATGCCCGCGATACGAGGGCATTTCGTGATCTCCAGCATGTTCTCATCGTTGTGATGCAGCGAATTGCCGCTGAAGTTTGCCGACCCCGTAAAGACCACTGGGTTGTCGCCTTCGGCATCGATGACGACGAATTTGTGGTGAACACGGACCATGATCTTGGGGTCTTCGCCGGGCCAGAGAACACGCTCCGGCATGAAATCAGTTGGTGTGTCCTTGGCGCTGAACGCGCCGAAGCCGACGATCTCATCGCTCTTTTGCGCACGGTCGAGAATCGCAATTTTGGCGGCCACATCGCCGTGGGACGGATCGCCCGTTGGCTCCTTGGCTGGGACACGGTTGACGAGGGCCAGCATCATTTTTCCCTCATCCGACGCATCAAACACCGCATTCAGGAGGTTCATGTCCGTGGGGTCGAACGCGCAGAGCAGGATCGAGTGCTTGGCAGCCTTGATAGCGTCGATAATGGTGTCAATAGAGACCCGCGTCTTGTTGCCCTCCGGCGGGAAAAAGGAGCGAATCGTTGCATCGCCAACCACGACCTCATCCGACCAGCCTTTCTGAGCCTTTTGGGTCTCTGACAGGCCAGGATCTCCGTCGAGCAGGCGCTTGCGCGCGAGATAGAGCTTCGCAAGTTCAGGCGATTCGAAGGCGTGCAGCACGTTAGCCTGGGCGGACAAACCTTCGCTCGTGAAGTTCGCCGAGCCGGCGAGAACCGCTTCGGGATGATCGGCGGCGCCGACACGCACCAGAAACTTGTTATGCATGATGCTCGCGTGCGTGCGGGCAGCAAAGAGATCGGCAGGACGGCCGGAATCCTCGAGCTCCTGGATCGCGTCGTCGGAGGCCTGGTCCTTGCTCGTGTGATTGTAGGCAAGCGAGATCAGCCCCCCATAATTCTTGAGCGCGGGAATGATCCAAGTTTCGTCGGTCAGATGGTAAATGGCCCCCTCGATGTCCTTGCCTGCTGCGCGATCCAGAAACTGCGGAACAGCCTGCTCCATGCCATTGCCAAGCCATGCTCTGGCGGCTTTTTGCTGTGCCGCTGTCGTGATCTCCGGAAACTGTTTCGAGAAAGCCTGCGAACTCACGACGGCGCGGTTGAAGTGTGTCGTGATCCCGTATTCCTCTGTCAACGGGACCTGCACGTCGATTGCTGTGGCCTGTGCATCCAACAGGTTCAATGCGTCCGGTTTTCCCCTTACCGGTACGATCCGATACTTGAAGGAGTGGCCACGGTCTTTCGTATCGATCCGGGCATCCCACCAGTAGAACTTCTGGATCGGCGCCTCGCTGCTTGGGAAGTCGCTGTGGTCGGGCTTGGGGCCTTTGAAGCCGATTCGGTTCGGCAACCAGCTTTTCGCGGCTCCATCAAATCCAGGCGTGCGCTCGATCGCAAAGCCAAGGAAGTCCTCATGCTCATCGCCCGCAGGCCAGTCATAGGCAAGCAGCACCAGGGTGGGTGAGGTGTAGGCCTTCACGACAACGTTTCCGTTGCCGGAACCGGTCGCCTTGCCTTTGGCTTTCTTGATGGCATTGGCAGCAGCTTGCTTCGTGGACATGAAAAACTCTCCCTTAAATCATTTGCATCAATTCGTCTTGCATGCGCCGGCATTGCCGACATCAACAGGAACCTCCAAAAGCCCGGGGGCTACGGGCTTCTCGTCAAAGAAGACACCCATCTGCTTCGCAAACCCAGCAGCACTGTCAGCAGCACGCCGTTTCGCATTGATGGTCCGAACAATGTTCCATTCATCGTGAGATCCGTAGCTGAAGCTGACGGAGGCACGCACACCGTAGTAGTCGCGGAACGAGCGCTTATCGACCTTGGCCGCGAGATCAGGCTTGGTCTTGACCAGATTGTCATAGGCCGTGTCGAGCTTTTCGAGGTCGGCATGACCATCAAGCCCAAAGTGGCGCGCGAAATCAGACGGTCCGATGAAATACACGAAGTCGAACGCGCCAAGGCCTTCAGGCCCTTCTCCTTCGAGGATCTGGGTCCACATCCACATGTAGTCGGCGCCGTTCGCGTCAGCGGCCAGGGAAAACTCCGGAGCAGCCGGATTGAGGACCCAAACGTCGCGCGGGCCGAACTGCTGCTCCACCCGTTCCTTGGCTTCCATAGCGACGAGCGCATTGACTGGGAATAATCCACCGCCAATCCCGGTGAGGGGCACGCTTAGATAACCGATCGCCTTGCCTTGAGCCCGTTGCGTGGCGATCAGATTCCGTATTTCGGCAACGCGCTGTCTGATGGGATCGCTCAGATAATCGTGCGTGCAGTAGCAGATTCCATTTGTCGAGCAGGACGTGGTGTTTCCCGGAGCTGCCAGCGCAGCCGCGAGGGGAAACGACAAAGCGATAGCAACTGCTAGCGTCAGCGCCTTCATAGCGGCACCTAACACTCTGTTACTGGCACGCTGCCGTGGCCAGCGTGTCCCTGAGTAACTGAGCCAGCCGTATTCCAGCCAGGGCCAGTTGGCGATCAACAATCGGAGATGCTTTCGAAAAATACTTCACCCCTAAAACTCCATCGTCAGGAATGTCATAAGCAATTTCGTGGCCAAGCCTGTGCGCATCGACGGCCCACTCGGCAGGCGAGCCACCCTTCAACCCGGTCAAGTCGCGCCCCGGAAACCAGACCGTTTCAAGCCGGACGACATAGGCGCCCCAGTTGTAAACGGTGCGCATAATCAGGCCAGTATCCCAGAGCGTATGCAGGTTCGTGGTCTGTCCGAAGAACGTCACCGGGACAAGATTGCCGCCTTGATCGTCCTTTCCTGTGTAGGCGTCCGACCGGTCCGAAGCGTGCAGAGGCTGGTGAATGTCGCCCACGAAATGAACAATGAACTTCAAGGCCTGGAGTCGTTCGGATGCCGGCTTCGAGCAATCACCCAGGACAGCCCGAAAGCGCGCAATAGCCTCGACGACACAATTGCCGTTTTTGCAGTCAGCATCCGGATCGTAGGTTGATCGATCATCCGGCATGTCCACGAAATGCCAACCTGCCGTATCCTTATGGTCGGCACGGTAGTCGTCAGCCCAACTGGCGATTGAAGCAAGTGTTACGTTGGGGTGATCTAGACCAGGAGCTTCCTGCGCAAGCAGGCCCTCAATTTTGCCGAGCGTGGCGGGATCGAGCCGTCGCTGCGCGATCTCGGCGACAATTGCATGGCCTTCCTGCCCCCAGGACCAAGCCTGCGAGACCGACACACCGAGCACGAGCCACGCGAGCCAGACAGCTCTCATAGCTTTTCCCCACAGCCTTCAATTGGATCTACCATAAGTCGGGAGCCTTCATGATTGCAACTATCTCCGGACGAGAGATCAAAATTTTTGTCGAAGCTAAGAGATGATTCTGGGCCGCGTTGCATCGGGTTCGGATCGGCTTTGGTCCATTACTGTCGGCAGCTCCAACCAGGCGTTCGACAAGCCCTTTCGAACACGAAATGTGCCGGCTCCCGGCATTGCCTTAGATAAAGTCCTTCGCCATCAATAGCTCGCGGGCATCGCGCACTAGGTGTGTGGTCTTTCAGGCGGCTCTCCATCTGGTCTGAACCGAGGAAGCTGAGGTTGCTTGTGTTCTGCCATCATCGTTCTGAATCGGCCTTGAACGAAAAACAACGACGTTCCAATCCGCCAAGCTCATGCTAGTCACCCAATATGTCCGCCGAGTTTGCTTGCCGGCCAGCTTAGGAATGTTGTTGCGTCAAAATGCATCAGTTCGCCCATTCATGCCTAAATTCCTGCGTTGCTTCCGTCTTTTGCGATGGGCTTCAATCGCAGGAGTGTTTCTAGTTTCGTCGAATGCAGAATCCGGCCGTCCCAGCTCCGAACCAAAAGAGCGTCCTTCGCCGGATCGGAAGATGGCGCGCTATTGCCGCGCGGGTCCACATCTTCGCGGCTTGCAATAGTCATACGGAAGTTTGTTAGATACCTAAGTAGGGAGGTCTCTTCGCCCCTGTTCAGCGCGAGGCCGCCGTCAGCTGACATTTCGATCTCCTTTGGCCGGAGGAACTCCGCGTCATCTTGGCTTTTAGTGCGTTTGGCTGACCCTAGCGGCATTTGAGTATTGATTAATGCGGCTAGCAGCAGTGCTCACGCATAAATTCCACGCTTGATCGTCCTTTTTTGACGGATTTCCGCCTGCGCAGCGGCGATGGCCGTTCGCGTAGTTGATTTCCACAGCGGCAGCAGCTAGTGCGAGGCAACCATTTCGGGTGGCGTTGCGTGCGTCGCCTCTTTCGTCGCCGGCAGTTGACCGAGCACGTTATTTCCCACGCCTATTGCGAGATGCCGCTATGACTCGCTGTCGATCTATGGGGACAATGGGCTATCAATCCCGCTGACAACGCATCGGTATTGTGCGCTCGTATCGTCTTCATCGACGCACTTCGCGCAAGGAGCCCAATGTTGATGATAAAGCCATCCGATGTCCTCCGGATCGCTCGCATCGATCGCCTTCGAGAGCTGCTTGAAGGAACCAACTTGGGAAATCCAACTGATCTGAACAGCCGCCCAGAGCCGGACGCAGGTTGCCGATCCGGACGAGTTGGTCCAGGCGAGTGCAGCCAGCCAGAAACGAGCCCAACACCTCCCTACATGCCGAGATCGTGAGCATTGACGGCCGGCATCAGCACAAGAGCGATGGTATCGTGCGGTCGGCCGCCGGGAGTGATTGACAAGCATCATTTGGACAGCCTTGGTGCGGTCATTGAGCGGCGCGGTGTTGCGGCAGATCTCGATGAACTGATTCAGGAGATTGCCGAGCCGGGCATACCAGCCGACGGCAAGGCCAAGCGGCACGATCAGCGCGACGGATACCGAGAAGCCGCTCAAGGCGCGCAGCAGGCTCGCGGAGACGTCGTCATAGAGCTCACCGGTTTGTGCGAGTTACCAGCCGGCAGCGATGACTTCGGAGAACGGCGGAAGAAACACCGGATCGATCAGCGCGGATCAACAGGGAGATCAATAAGAGCGAGCGTTGTCCGAAGCCCGCGGCCGACGGCTTCAACGTCATGCCGCCTGGCTACCGGGCGGCTTCGACCTCTCGCCCAGCAGGTCGTGCCGATCTTGCGCAAACGCGGCCTGTTCGTCACGACTACACTGGCAGGACACTGCGTGAGCATTACGGGCTGAGCCGCCCGGCGAGCATATTCGCCAGCTCACTTCAGGCGATCGCGTGATCGCCTGACCCGCTTACGTCGCCGGCAGCTCGCCGGACGTCACGGACCTTAGAGTTGCGGCAGTCTTTCGATAGCGGTGTATCGTATTTCGCAGACCTTATTTCGTGATGCAATCCGTTTGGCTCTCTGGAGCGCTGCCCCGGCCTTACCGTGCCAAAGGGCCGTCCGTCGTCTGGCCCAGGTGCAAGTTATTGACGGCGAGCGGACCTCATCATACCGCTACTGCGTCTTTGGCAACCTTGAGCGGAGACGCTTTAACCGATTTGCTGGCCGGCTTGGCCGCGAACTCCATCGGCTCCTTCGTAAAAGGATTAATGCCGCTGCGGGCTTCCGTAGCGGGTTTGTTCACGACCGACATTTTGACGAAGCCGGGAATGACGAACTCGCCGGACTCGTTCAACTCCTTGTAGCCTACCGTCGCCAGCTGCTCGATGACGGCCTTTACGTCAGTCTTGGATATCTGCGCTCCTTCAGCAATCGCGTCAATTAGCTGGTTCTTCGTCATTTTTGCCATGATAGATTCCTTTGAGGAGCGCAGAACGATTCAAACGCTGAACGACGCCGGCTCCGTCACGTCAGTCCAGCAAGGCAAGCCGCACGAATCGCTTCTCGTTCGCGCCGAGATCATGAAGTGAGGGGCTTAAAACCTATCGGAAGTCAAAACACAAGGATCAGTTCGGTATGTTCCGGCATCGTGAGCGCTTTCGGACGACGACGGCGGCCATTTGTGTTAGCGCGAATGCTGCCCCCGGCAGCAATTCCGAAGGCTTCGCAAGCTGTCTATGGATGTCCGGCCCCATAGTCTCGTGGGCTGAGCAGTTGCCCCCATTCTCCTATCGCGCCTATCATGCCTATCATGCCACGCATTTGGCTCTATTACCTCCACCATCAGCGAGGCTTGCGGAACATCTCGGCGCAAGGATCATGATCGGATCCCGGCGAGAAAGTCATCGGCTTCGACTTTGAGGCGAAGGCTGGTTCGGGCAAGCACATTGGCAGATGTCAGCACCTGCGACGATGATGCACCTGTAACGGACGCCTTCTGCGCAACCTGCCGGATGTTGCCCGCGACCGCCGTCGACATCGCGGCCGCACGCTGAATATTCTGGGCAATATCCTTCGTTACCGCGCCCTGTTGATCGATCGCAACGGCAACCGCTGATGCGATTTGTGAGATTCTGCCAATACTATTTCCGATGTCTGTGATGGCGCTGACTGACTCCAGTGTCGCTGCTTGAATGTCAGCAATCCGTTCTCCAATTTCGACGGTCGCGTTTGCCGTCTGAGTTGCTAACGACTTCACCTCGACCGCCACAACTGCAAAGCCGCGGCCGGCACCGCCTGCCCGCGCAGCTTCGATTGTTGCATTAAGCGCCAGGAGGTTGGTTTGCCTGGCGATCGTTGCAATTAGGTCAACCACGCCACCGACTTTGATTGCAGCAGCCGATAGCTGCTTCATCCGCCGATCCGTTTCTTCAGCCTGGCGCACGGCTCCCTTGGCGATCTCTGTCGATTGCTCGACCTGCCGGCCCATCTCGGAAGCGGATGCCATCATCTCTTCGGTTGCGGCAGCAACCAGCTGAACATTGGCTGACGCCTCCTCCGACGCCGAAGCAACGTTATCAGAGATCTCCCGAGTAACGTGTGCCGTATCCGTCAGCTCGCGAGCCGAAGCCTCCAGCTCGGTCGATGCGGAAGACATTGTATCGATGACGCCGCTCACGGCGTATTCAAATGTGCTGGCCAGCTCTCCAAGCTCCGCCTTGCGCCGCTTCGCGGCCGCGCGATCTTGTTCCTGATTAGCCGCAAGTTCTTCTTGCAGTTTCTCCCTCGATCTGACCTTAAACTCTTCCATGGCCTGAGCCATGTCGCCGATCTCGTCCGAACGCCCAAGACCCGGAAGCGTGACATCGAATTGCCCAGCCGCGAGTTGACGCATTGCTGCGCTCATGCGGGTTATCAGCTTCGCCAGCTTCTGCCCAATCAGCACGGCAACGAAGCCGATTGCGAGAGTGGCTAGCCCGATTGCCCAACCCAAAGTCGCTCTGAGGCGCGACGCATGATCCTCCGCGGAGACAGCGCGAGCGTCCGCGGCTGCGATCGCCTTCAACAGAAGAGGACGATTCCGGCCGTAGATTTGGACGAGATCGTCAACTTGGTCATCCAGCGCCTGTTGCGATACAACTAACGCCAAAAAGCTCGATCGATAAGAAGCAACAAGCTTCTTCAACTCCACTCTGGATTCCGGAGGAAGCTCTGAGGTACCAAGCGCGGCCTCGAATTCGGCGACGCACTTTTCCAGCTCATCACGATACTTCTCCTCATGACGCAGCATGAAATCCTTTTCGTACCGTCGCATCATTAACATCAACACCGTCAGGTGTGGCTCGTTGAAACGCGCAAGCCGCGTTTCCGCCTGATGCACGGCTTCGCGGAGCTTACCCTGGAGCCCGTCATTCTCCGTAAGCCCAAGCAGCCGCTGCGCGGAGACAACGTTGTTAAAGCGAGTCGCGTAAAGGTTGATCCCGGCGCGAAGGAACGTTACGTCTCTCAGGGGATCGCCTCCTGGCAAGGAAGCGGCCTGCTCCTCGATCTGGCTGAGGTCCGCCAGCGCGCTCTTGACGCCCTGGGCTTGTCGCGCGACCATAGCTTCATCACGCTTGCGCAGAAACTCCAGAGCCAGCTGCTGCGATTCAAGAAAGGCTTCGGAAAGAGATGTGAGGTGAGCGCGAAGATTGGCGCTCTCGCTTACGTCGCTCTGCGACTTCGCGAGATAGTCAAGTCCGGCAATGCAAGTCGCGCCTGTGACAAGCACACTCACGATTCCCAGCAATGCGATCTGGGTACGCAGGGCCGGTCGAAATCTGCGACGAGCTGTTGATGCGAGTCGTTTCGCTATTTTTGGGGCGGGCACCAGATTTCCAATCAAAGGCGAGATCGTTTGCGAAACCCCTAGTTCTGATTAGTTACATAAGGTTGAACTCGACTGTCATCTGAATCATACATGCGCCCCAGTGGTGAGAGCGCGCGTGCCGCACTCTGGAAACACCACTTTTGAACCTGATATCGTTATCACCATCTTCCAGCGATGCGCGGCGTAGCAGATAATAATGGACGCATAAATTCTGCAGTTCTCTACTCATGCCTGCAGGATTCGCGCGCAACATGGTGCATAACAGTTGTACGGAGTGAGCCGTGTAAGCGAGGCGCTACAGCGGAAAACCTACAACGGCTCTTACGGTTCCGCCCTTCGACTGTGACATAAGCCACCGACGCATCCATCGAATCGAGCATAAAGCCGCGTCGGTAGCTACCCGAGGGAAGGCTCAATTGGCACTTGACCTGGTGCGCTAGCCCTTACCTGAACGCAGCTCGCATTCGGCCCCTATTGGAATCCCCATGAAAACAGCTACGACGAGGAGCGTGGGGCACTGCGGCGCCGGGCTGTACGAGGATGACTGGCGCGCGCGACCATTTGGGTGGCGATGCCGATGGCTGCGTCCTCCATGCTCGAGGTCGGATGAACGTTGTGCTGACTGTAAATGGCCAAGTCGATCTCGACACCAAAGCCCGGGACAGTAACCGTCTGACGCAACTTTCTGATGCCAGTCACTGTGCGCGAGCAGATGAAGCTTCGGCCCTTATACAAAATCCGGAATTGGATTCGTTGCTCGCGCATCGTAATCGGCCATGGTTCTGAAGGGGGCTTGAGGCCGGCCCGGCGTCGGCCTCCCGTAATCATTGCCACACGCCGGATATAGAGGTGATCATGACGATGAAGATGCTAACGCGATTCGCGAGCTACGATCGTTCGGTCAGCGGCGTCAAACTGCAGGATTTCGGCGGCCGAGGCTGTTCTGACGACTGAAAACGATAATCGCAACCGCATGCACCGAAGGGCGAGGTGTTACTGTGAATGCTTGTCGCAAGTCACTCCTGACAAAGACGTACGATCGAAGTTGCCCAGAGTATCGCTCGGAGCACGAATTTAGTCGGACAGCGAGCGGTTCGGCCCGAAGATGCGTGCTTTAGTTAAGCACAAGTGTCGTGCACGGGCGCGAGTCGTGATTGGCTGCGACTCGGATTTGCACACTCTAGTTGCCCTGGGCGAGACCTGAGGTTTGCACTTATCAGGATGCGCGCACTGAACGCGCCCCTTTCTAGAAAGTGAGCAGACTTTGACAGTTAGCGAGCAATCTCTTCGCGTCACACAGATCGAACCATTTTTTCACAACGTTCCGTTGCCGAAGGCGACAGGATTCTACTATGAATTCGGGCAGACGCACGGCCTTGTCACCAATTGGCATGTGCTATCTGGAAAACATGCCTTCTCTGAAGCATTTCTGGACGAGCACCACCGCTTTCCCACACGGCTGAGATGCCACTGGTCTGCGCAAGATAGTGCGCGTAGAACAGCGGAATTCCGGGAGCTTGAACTGCCCGTAGTCAAAGATGGGCGGCCAACGTGGTGACAACATTGCGGCTTCCTTAACCAGGATGGCATGGCTCAACAGGTCGACATCGGCGTGATCTGTCTCAATGACTGGATGCCGAATTACGAAGAAGAAAAGAGCCGCATTGCGTCCTTCAAAGCTGCTGTTCTCTATCACCCCCCGAAAGACGGTAAGTCCGACTATTGGGAATACGGATATGCGCCGGTTGGAGCCGAGGTCTTCATTCTTGGCTTTCCGCCACGATTGGCCCTGCCGGGGACTCTCGCGATTTGGAAGCGTGGCTCCGTCGCTTCGGAGCCTCTGGTCAATATCGCAGGCCAGATGCCGATCTTCTTTGTGGATTCGGCCACGCGTCACGGGATGTCTGGCTCGCCGGTCCTGCACTTCGGGAAAGCACTGATCAACTCTCGAGGCCTACCTGCTCCGGCGCCGCAAGCATTTGTCGAACCATGGCTTGTTGGCGTGTATGCGGGCCGCCGGGGCTCATCCCCGAGGAACAGGAGATGTCACTCGGGAGAGTCTGGCACCGGCGACATCTTCTTTCATCATGCTCCCGGCGGCACGCCTACCCTGACGAGTGAAGGCGACACGACCGCAACATCGCCGTGTTAAGCCATTGATTTAAGAGGCCGCCGCAAGATTCTTATTGCGGTATGCAGGCGCCGGCTCAACGGCCGGCGGTATTGGTTGGGGCGATGTGGTCTCCATGCTTGGTCGATCCTATAAGGCGCCTTTGATGAGCAGGGACCCAAACTGGTCTTCTTGCTACTCGTCTTGATCGCCGGAACGGCGCAGGAATACTGCATCGGAATGCAGAAAAACTCACAACGCGAACGCCGGGGAGAAGCCTCCCATATTTCCCGAGGACTGAGAGTCGACTGGTGGATCGAACGCGGAGATGAAGGAGCGCGATTTTGCTTCGAGAACGAGGAATAGAAAAAGACTTTCGCCTCAATCTGCGAGAACCTCTCTATTGCTTTCCGGGAAGCTTAGAGAATTGATTTCAACGTGCATGCTGATCTGAACCGGCGAGGATCTGAAGGTGCGTCCTTGGCGCTTTGAACGCTGGAAACCCTTTGCGCTAGCTGTCATCATCGCAGGCCGACGAGGACCAAAAAGATCAAAGCCAATCAAGATCGGCTGCTTGCGCGCTCAGCTTAAGGCATTTCGCTTCCGGCTTGAGGATTACATTGTCGATCAGGCGGGTCGAGCCGACGTAGACTGCCGCGCAAAGAGCCGCAGGGCGAGTCAAGGGGCTCGCGACCGCCTTGAGAGTGTCGGCATCGATGAGCTCAACGTACTGCACCCGATCGACTTCATTCAAATGCCGCCTGGAAATTGTTACGAGCTTCTCGACGTCACGCTCGCCGGCCTTAAACGCGGACTCTGCCGCGAGCAGAGCGCGACTGATCGCAACCGCCTGCCGACGCTTCTCTTTGTTGAGATAGCGGTTGCGACTGCTCATCGCGAGCCCGTCAGCTTCGCGCACGGTAGGCACCGTGACGATCTCGATGGGAAGATTAAGGTCGATCGCCATGCGTCGTACAACCGCGCATTGCTGAAAGTCCTTCTGTCCGAAAAACGCGACATCCGGCTGCACCATATTGAACAGCTTGCAGACGACAGTTGCGACACCGCGAAAGTGTCCAGGTCTGAACGCTCCGCACAGTGGTTTTGCAAGTTCACCCGGTTCAACAAAGGTCTCAAATTGAGCCGGATAGACCTCCTGCGCACCAGGCGCAAAGACGATCGCAACACCCGCATCGCGGCACAGTTTTTCATCGCGCAGGAAGTCGCGCGGATAGGTGTTGAGATCCTCGTTCGGTCCGAACTGGGTCGGGTTGACGAAGATGCTAACGACGGTGACGTCGCATTGCGCCCGGCTCGCGGCGACAAGCGCCAGATGACCCTCATGCAGATAGCCCATTGTCGGCACGAAGCCGACGCGCCTGTCAGTATTGCGAGCCTTTGCGAGAGCGCGGCGGAGCTCTGCGATCGTCGTTACTGTTTGCATGTTGCGCCCTGAATCAGATTGAGCTGGACGGAGTCCAGTTTGCGATCGTGTCGCGAAGGTCCTCGGGAAGCCGATAGGACTCTTGTGGCGAGGGGAATGCACCGTCACGAACATCGGCAGCCCAGCGCGACAGTGCCTCCTGCATCAACTGAAAGCCGTTGGCATAGGCTCGAACAAATTTGGCCCGATGGCCTTCAGAGAATCCCAATACGTCATGGAATACGAGCACTTGGCCCGAGCAACTCGACCCCGCTCCGATCCCGATGGTCGGTATCCTCAAGGACTCAGTTGCGCGCGCGGCGAGCTCGGCCGGGATCCCCTCCAGGACGAGAGCGAAGCATCCGGCTTCCTGCAAACGGTGGGCATCATCGAGCAGACGCAAGGCATCATCGGCGTTGCGGCCCTGCACCTTGAATCCACCCATGACATTGACACTCTGCGGAGTGAGGCCAAGGTGGCCCATTACGGGAATTTCGCAATCGACCAAAGCGCGCACCATTGCGAGACGCTTGGCTCCGCCCTCGAGTTTCACGGCATCGGCGCCACGCTGCAGAAAACCGCCGGCGCTACGTAGCGTCTCCTCTTGGCTGAGGTGATAGCTAAGAAACGGCATATCGGCCACGAGCAAGGCTCGAGGCCTTGTGCGCGCAACAGCCTCCAGGTGATGATTCATCATGGCCACGCTGACGGGCAGCGTGTTGTCGAATCCCAGGCAGACGTTTCCGACGCTATCGCCGACTAGGATGATCTCGACAATGGGATCCGCGATGCGCGCCGCAACCGCATCGTAGGCGGTGGTCATCACGACACGCCGTCCTTTATCCTTCCACTGCTGCAGTGCCGGAATCGTGACACGTTCTAGAGGCTGCTCTGAACTGTGGCTCATATTGGATCCGCTCCCCACACACCGTCGGCGCTTCCTAGAGAAGACGGGACAAACCTGTCAATGGCATGGGCATGGAGATCTAGTTCTCAAGAACTGGAGAACAACGCAAAAACAGTCCAATGGTCGCGCAATCATGAGACAAGACCTTCCTCATCGCGATTTCACTACCCGATGGCTCGTCTTCCCGTACAGGTTCAGCGACTATGCAGGCCGCCGCCTCGATCGAGGAGCGGCGCTCGCGACGAGCCACCATCTGCACGCGTTTCTGGGCTGATTGCAGTCTCTCCAAACGGTAACGGCTCGACCTCGACCGAGGTGCAGATGCACGGGACTTCGTCTTAGGGCACATCTCCGTGCCTGCGCCCTAGGGGTACTCGTGAGGCTCCTGCTTCGGCGCTGGCGCACCGAGCAAAGCAAACGGATGCCAGGCCAGGAACGTCCAAAAGTGACAGGCCGCTGTAAGCGCAGCGTGAGTCGCGGTCGAGGAGATGTCGTCGCGAAGGCGCTCAGACCGAGCCAGCCTGCTGGCCCTGTAGGCAGTCGATTATTTTTGCCGATGTTTCTGTCACTTGATTTCCACGCGCTCTAGAGGGCCACTCGAATTCGCAACAAGTCTGGCCAACCGGCACAACTCAGTCTACTCCTAAGCCGCTCGCAACCATCGAAGCCATTTCTGATCGGCCTCCCGCCGCGCCTTGAAGCGGTTGACGCATTTCTTGGAGCAAAGGGCCGTTCGCCAGCAGTAATGGCGGATCAGCCCAAACTTTCCGCCGCATATCGCGCAGCATGTGGCTGAATGGTCGAGGGAATTACGGAAGCCAATGTGCATTCTCGCCTCCTGTCAGACATTTACGTGGGAAGCCCCGCTGCCCTCTCACCGCAGCACCACGCGCGCACCAAAGGTGCGGCCGCCCGGCGGTCAGTCTCACTGGTCTTGCAACCATCAAGAGCCTTGACTCTGATGTGCGACTGGCCCGCGAAGCAGTACTTTCCGCAGAATGCCTAGCCGAGAATTTGCTCAAGATAATGGATTTCTCTATCGTGATTAATGCAATTCGCTCGACATTTCGGCTAAATGCCGCGCCTTTCATAGCTAGTCCGCAGGATTGCTGCGGCAGTTGGATCAAGAGCGCTTAAAGCACGATCAGCCCTGCGAGCCGTGGGTGCTGCATCCTCCTTGCACTATCAAACGGCAGCAATACGGACACTTTCGCCTTGCAAGCTGCAGACGATTGCACAGTCTCATGCACCTCGCATCAGCAAGTCAGCAGCGTCACCGATGGCAGCATAGATTTCATCAAGGTCGGCCGCCGTAACGCAGTAAGGCGGCATCACGTAGATCGTGTTACCGAGTGGGCGTAACACCAGATTCCGCGCTTGGAAGAAAGCCAGAAGCTTCGGACCGATGTCCGCCAGATAGCCGGCATCGCTCGTATTGAGTTCAAGCGCTGTGACTGTTCCTGCCCGTCGGACGTTTGCGAACCGTGAATCGGCGCGGAATGGCGCGAGTGCCTGTTCTTGCATTCTGGCCAAGGATGCCACCCGCCGGCGATATTCCTGATCCTGCCATAGGTCCAGATTGGCCTTGGCGGCGGCGCAAGCCACTGGATTGGCCGCATATGAGCTCGAATGAAAAAACGTACGCGTACGATCTTCGGAATAATGCGCATCGAAAATATCGGCACGACAGAGTGTGACGGCGAGCGGCAGCGCCCCAGCCGTGAGGCCTTTCGAATAGCAGGCAATATCGGGCGTGACATCGGCCTGCTCACACGCAAACAAGGTACCCGTCCGGCCCCAGCCCGTCATGACCTCGTCGGCAATGAACAGGACGTCGAAGGCTTCGCAGATCTGCTTCATCTCTCTTAGCACCGAGGGAGAATACATCAGCATTCCACCGGCGCCCAATATCAGGGGCTCCACGATAAAGGCCGCTGGATGTTCGTTTCGACACGCGCTTTCAAGCGCATCGAGCGCTATTTGCTCACGATTTCTTGCCGGGAACGGAATCGAGGTTACCTCGAACATCAGCGCCCCGTAGGCCGCGTTGAAGACGCCTCGGCTGCCTACCGACATCGCCCCGATCGTGTCGCCATGGTACGAGTGCTGCATCACCACAATTTGGGTTCGCTGTTTTCCGGTATTGTGCCAGTAACCGAGCGCCATTTTCAGCGCGACTTCGACGCTGGTCGATCCGCTATCGGAGAAGAACACATGCTCGAGCGCCGGGGAGGTGACTTTCAATAGTTCCGTCGCAACTTGCTCAGCCGCGTCGTGAGTGTATCCGGCGAAGATGATCTGGTTGAGGTTGCCTGCCTGCTCTCGGATCGCGTTCACGATGTATGGATGGCAATGGCCGTGGGTCACGACCCACCAGGAGGAGATTGCATCGATAAGGCGGCGGCCATCTTCGGTGTAGAGATAAGCCCCCTCTCCCCGCAGCACTTTCGTCATGTCCCGCTGTAGAGCATGCTGCGTGAACGGGTGCCAGATCGGCGACCTCTTGGCTATCTTCATAGGTTCAGGAAATCACTGCTAACAAAGGAGTTCTTGAAAGCGGCCTGCAGCCTATCGTCCGTGAGGGGAACAAGCCACGGGAGCCGCCCCAACCAACGCACTCTCCCGATCTCGCAAATCGCGCTTTCAGTTTCGGCGTTTCTTTCGCCAATGAACGCAATTCCAAGGATTCGAATCTGACGCTTTCGCAGAGCCTCTATGGAGAGCAGGGAGTGATTGATTGTGCCCAGTCCCGTCCTTGCGCAAAGCACAACGGGAAGCTGCCAGCGCTCGAAGATGTCGATGAAAAGAGTGCGCGCTGTCAGCGGCACCATGAGTCCGCCGGCGCCCTCGATCACGAGCTGCTGCTCGCCGCTGTTCGGCAATCCAAGCGTCTCTGTGTCTATGCGAACGCCGTCGATCTCCGCGGAGTAATAGGGCGACGCAGGCGTCCGAAGTCGATAGAGCTCCGGGACAATCCGATCGGACGAGAGGCCGCCGAGGCGGCGGACGCACTCGGAGTCGGTCTCTTGTTCGAGCCCAGCCTGGACCGGCTTCCAGTAATTCGCGCCGAGAAGGCCGGCGAGCCCTGCGGAAAATACCGTTTTGCCGACCCCAGTGTCCGTACCAGTCACGACGATCCTCTTATTCAACAAAACGAGCCCCTCGTTACCTCAACCAGCGCATCGAGCATTGCGCGCACGTCCTCTTCCCCAACATTGAGTGTCAACGAAATTCGCAAACGGGCGGTGCCTGCAGGGACGGTTGGCGGCCGAATTCCGCGGATATCGAAGCCGCGCGCCTGCAGAGCAGAGGCAAGTCGTATTGCATGAGCATTGTCACCCACGATGTACGGCACGATCTGAGAGGTCGATGGCGTGCGCAAACCAAGCGAGGTGATCTGCCGATGCGCGAACGCAACGAGTTTGGCCAGCCGTTGCTGTCGCTCCGGCTCGTTCTGCAGGATGAGGAGTGCCTCTCGAACGGCAACGGCCATCAATGGTGATGGGGCGGTGGCAAAAATAAACGGACGGCACCGGTTGACCATGAAATCGCGCAGGATGCCGGAGGCCGTAACAAGTGCACCCGCCGCACCGAGCGCTTTGCCGCAGGTATGAACGACGATGAGATTTTCGCGCCTGTCATAAGGGGCCGTAAGCCCTCGTCCCTGATGCCCGTAAGCGCCTGTGGCATGAGCCTCATCCACGATCAGAAATGCGTCATGGCGATCGGCGATTGCCACCAGCTCTTCGATTGGAGCGAAGTCGCCATCCATACTGTAGAGACTTTCGGCCACAATCCAGACGCGGCCCGTTCCACCTTTGGTTCGCCAGTCGCGAATTGCGTCTTCGACTGACTGGGGATCATTGTGCGCGTGAATTCGGCACTCTGCGCGGCCGGCCCGCGCCCCCTCGTGAATACTGGCGTGCACGAGCGAATCGAGAACGAGCAGATCGCCGCGCTGCGGCAGCGTTGTCAGGAGAGCAAAATTTGCGATGTAGCCGCCTCCAAAGAAAAGCGCTGTCTCCGCGCCAAAGAACTGAGCCGCTTCTGTTTCGAGCCGTTCGTGCTCCTCGCAATTGCCGCGCAGAAGCCGCGACCCGCCCGCTCCAACCGGAGTGCCCGCCTCGAGCGCGGCGACCATCGCCTTTTTGATGCGCGGGGCGCTCCCGAGCGCCAGATAGTCGTTTGATGCGAAATCGATCCCCCCGCGCGGCTTGAGGCAGCGCAGCCGTTTATCTTCGTTCAAGGCATTCAACGCTGCGACGTAGGGACTAAGTCTAGCTGTTTGGATTGACCGCATTCATCACTCCCAGGATCGCATCAAATCCCGCAAAAGATCCGTTGGCCGTTTAAGGAAGGATGGCCCTTTAGGTTCAACTTGCTAGGATGCGATTGTCTCGGTCCACACGCACAACGTGTGGCTTGAATATCTTTGCTTCGGCCTCGTCAAACGAGGCATATGCAACGATAATGATCTTGTCTCCGGGCATCGCCAGTCGGGCGGCCGCACCGTTCAGGCTTATCGTGCCAGACCTCGGCGGCGCCTCGATCACGTAGGTGGCAAAGCGCGTTCCTGTTTCGACATTGTAGATTTCGACGCGCTCGTTGATCACCATTCCTGCTGCCTCCAGGAGCGTACGATCTATCGAGATCGAGCCTTCATAGTGCAGATCAGCTTCGGTCACCGAGGCGCGATGGATTTTGCCCTTCATCAAAGTTATCTGCATTTCTCACCTAGGCTGGATGTGGAGGCAACATATTGCGCGCACTGCTTCCGTCAGGCGAGCCCGGACGTGATGCCGAGCCGGGCCAGCAGATCCGCGTCGCGATCAACTTTCGGGTTTTTGGTGGTCAATAGCACGTCGCCGATGAAGATCGAATTTGCGCCGGCCAAGAAGCAAAGCGCCTGCAATTCATCGGTCATGTATTGCCGCCCGGCGGACAAGCGAACCACGCTCCTCGGCATCATGATCCGCGCGGTCGCCACCAGGCGGACCAGCGCGATCGGATCGGGAGGCTCCGCGGTGTCTTCCACCGGCACGCCCTTGACCTTGTTCCACAGGTTAATCGGCACGCTTTCGGGATGGTTGGGAAGATTGGCGAGCAGCACGAGCATACCTAGGCGGTCCTCGACGCGCTCGCCCATGCCGATAATCCCGCCGCAGCAGATCTTGATGCCGGCATCGCGCACATGCGCCAGCGTATCGATGCGGTCCTGCAGGCTGCGGGTGGTGATGATCTTGCTGTAAAACTCGGGCGATGTGTCGACGTTGTGATTGTAGAAGTCAAGGCCGGCCTCGGCGAGGCGCGCGGCCTGGTTCGGTGTCAGCATGCCGAGCGTGACGCACGTTTCCATGCCGAGTCCTTTGACCGCGTTGACCATGTCGCAGACGGAATCGAGATCGCGATCTTTTGGCGTGCGCCAGGCCGCGGCCATGCAGAAGCGCGTCGCGCCGGCATCCTTCGCGCGCTGCGCGGTCGCAATCACATCTGCGCAACGCATCAGTCGGGTGGCTTTCAGGCCGGTCTCGTAATGCGCGCTTTGCGAGCAGTAGCCGCAGTCTTCCGGACAGCCCCCGGTCTTGATGCTGAGCAGGCTCGCGGTTTCGACGTGGTTTGGATCGAAGTTCTTGCGATGAGCGCGCTGCGCCTGAAGCATCAGGTCGGCAAAAGGAAGGTCGTAGAGCGCCTTAGCCTCTTCGACGATCCAATCATTACGAACCTGCGCCCCGTTGCTTGCTTCCTTCCGTTGGATTTGCGCAGCAGCATCCATAACCCAACCCCGCCCAATTGTAGATAATCGCGTGAATTATCTATAGTCATTGCTCTCAAAGAGATGCTAATCGAGCTGCCTCGCAAATGCACCGGTTATTGCGGTAGATAATCTATGATCACTGCTGACAACATGACGACGGTCGCGCGCATCGCGGACTCGATCGCTGAGCGCATTATCAGCGGCGCCTTAGAGCCAGGCGCGCCACTTCGTCAGGATCACGTTGCACGAGAATTCAATTCCAGCCACGTCCCGGTGCGCGAGGCCTTTCGGCAGCTGCAGGCACAACATCTTGTTGTCGCTGTGCCGCGTCGCGGTGTTCGGGTGGCCCCGCTCGATACCCACTCAGTGAAGGAGATCGCCGAAATGCGCGCCGCGCTCGAAGTGGTGGCATTGCGCCATTCGGGGCCAAGGCTCACAACAGCTCATTTGGCTCGGATCGAGCTCGCCTTGACCGAAGGAGACAATGCAAAGACGATCGAGGAGTTTGAAATGGCCAACCGCGCCTTTCATCAAGCCTTGGTCGCCCCCTGCGGAATGCCGCGTCTGCTCGCGAGCCTCGATGGACTGCAGCTTGCCAATTCTCGATTGGTGTTCGCGATGGCGCGGTCGGTGGGCTGGCGACCGCGTTCCAATCAAGATCACCGCCTGATTCTGCAAGCCTTGCGAACGCGCAACATCGATCAAGCCTGTAACCTGCTTACGCGGCACATTCAAACCATTGAGCGCCTTGCGCTTCCGGCGTCCTGAGCAAATCTGTCAAGCTTCATTGCGGATCGCCGACGATCGCAAGCGACGATCATGCGGCAAGCGACTAGCCTCATTGCAACGGGTTCTATTCCCAGATAGTTATGCCCCCGCTAGCGACATCTCCACGGACGGCCATGATTCGTCACATCGTCTTCTTCAGCGCCAAGGACGAGGCGCATATCGACCAGATCATCGAAGGTCTTTCGCTTCTCACCACGATACCACATGCGCGCCGGCTTGAGGTTGCCCGCAACCGCAAGACCGATCAGCTCGGCAACGATATCGACATCGTGGTCTATGGCGAGTTCGACAGCGAGGCGGAGCTCGCAGCTTACAAAGCGCACGATCTCTACCAGGAGTCGATTAAACGGGTCCGACCGCTCCGCGAGCTGCGGTTCGCGGCCGACTACAATGTATCAATAGATACCCCTTTCGCCTCCACGGCAGGATGATCCAGGTGCTGCCGCAGCAAAAAGTCCACCGCCGGGTTAACTTGGCAATGGACCTCAAGTTTCGGGCCATCGCAGACAAGCGTCATTCTCATCGGGTGGGGCAACAGATGGTACGGCACTTTCACGACGTCAGCCGCCGGTGACCGATAAGCCGATGTACGTTCGCGAGTTGCAGTGGGTCGAACCTGTCACAGTGATGCGACGTCTTGGGCATCGATCGCATCTCACGTTTCTCGATAGCGCAGCAAGGCACGAGCTGCTTGGGCGCTACTCATATCTGACGTGCGACCCGTTCAGCACCTATAGGGTAGTAAACGGCCAAGCCAGTTGGAACGGACTGACTCTCGAGGCCGATCCATGGAAGGTCCTTCGCACGCTGCTCGCGAAGTACCCGCAAGAGCATCGTCCCGATCTCCCGCCTTTCCAGGGAGGAACGGCAGGCTACCTTGCCTACGACATGAACAGGACATTGGAGCGATTGTCTGCGCCGGCAATTGCCGGTCTGGGTTTGCCCCAATCCATCCTGCATTTCTATGACGTGGTCATCAGCTTCGACCACCGGGATAACAAATGCTGGATCGTCTCGACCGGATGGCCGGAGCAGGATCCCGTGCGACGGAGGGAACGAGCGCGCCGTCGAGCCGACCAGTTTGGAGCATTGATTGCCGGTCCAAAGGCGCCACAGAATGGTTGTCCCAGCAAAGCGGGCGCATGGCGCTCGAACTTCAGCCGCGAGGACTACATTGCGGCGGTACAACGCGTGATCGACTTGATCCTGGCTGGTGACGTGTTCCAAACGAATATTGCGCAGCGTTTCAGCACCCGCCTGTCGACCTCGTTTGATCCGCTCGCCTTCTACTGCCAGCTACGAACATTGAATCCGGCGCCTTTTGCGGCCCTGCTACGATACGGAAAGCTGACCATCACATCAAGTTCGCCGGAACGATTCCTGAAGCTTGAGGGGCGACAAGTCGAGACACGACCTATCAAGGGCACGATCGCGCGTTCGCCTGATTCCAAGGAAGACCAGCGCCGTGCGGCTGTTCTCCTCGCTTCCGAAAAGGATCATGCCGAGAACACGATGATTGTCGACCTTTTGCGTAACGATCTGTCACGCGTTTGCACTGCGCATTCGGTCGAGGTTCCAGCCCTGTGCAATCTCGAGTCCTATGCCTCGGTGCACCATCTCGTGTCGATCGTTAAGGGGGAACTTGCCGGAGACGAAGACGCCGTTAGCCTGCTCCGAGCTTGCTTTCCCGGCGGCTCCATTACGGGAGCGCCAAAGCTGCGATCGATGGAAATTATTACAGAAATCGAGCGCATAGCGCGAGAGGTCTATTGCGGGGCGATCGGCTTCATCGGCTTCAACGGGCACATGGACACAAACATTGCGATCCGCACTGTCACGATCGATGGCGACCTGGCTGTGTTTCATGCGGGCAGCGGTATAACGGCCATGTCGGAGCCCGAGGCCGAATACGAGGAAACGCTCGCCAAGGCAGAGCGAATCTTTGATGCATTTGGTTCTGAACCAGCTGGTGCATTTTGATTGTCATCATCGATAATTACGATTCCTTCGTGTTCAACATTGCCCGCTATTTCCACAAGCTCAGTGAAGGAACGGAAGTAATCCGAAACGACGCTATCAGTATCAGCGAGCTCGTTGGTCTCAAGCCGCGCGCGGTGGTCATATCGCCCGGCCCCTGCACCCCAACTGAGGCAGGAATATCGACAGCAGTGGTCCGCGAGCTTTCAGGACGCGTACCAATTCTCGGCATCTGCCTTGGACATCAGTGTATTGCGAGCGTTTTCGGAGGACGGGTGGCGCGTGCGCATCGGCCCATGCACGGTCGGTGCTCATACGTTGCGCATGACGGCCGAGGGTTATTCAAGGGGCTGCCAACCCCGCTTGGCGTCGGGCGCTACCATTCTCTTAGCGTCGAGCTTGATCAGTCATGTGCGCAGAACCTCATAGTGACGGCGCGTTCGGAGGAAGGCGAGATCATGGCCCTCACGCACCGCTATTATCCCACCTATGGCGTCCAGTTCCATCCCGAGTCGATCCTTACCTCACAGGGGCACGTCCTGCTTATGAACTTCTTGCGCCTCGCAGAGGATTTCCGAAACCACGCGGAGCAATGAGAGGCTCGGCCTGCCGATCAAGATGGTGGACCGTTGGTTTCCGCGTCCTTACGTCGTTGGAAGGCGCAGCGTCATATGGCAGGCATTTTGTGGCAATCAGCGCTGTTCCGTGCTCGGCTCCGCAGTCAGCGGCGCGCCTCCGACAGAAACCGGACCCTGCGGTTTCGACGGCCGGACGTCTCTCTTGGCCGGCTTGGATGTGGTGCGCACGGGTGGCGGAGAAGCCGCAGGAGCAGGAGAAGCAACAGGCGCAGGATTCTGCAGCTTCTCGATTCTTTGGGTCAGGGCTGCGATCTGATCCGAGATCCGCTTTAGATCGGCTTGCTGCGCATCGACGTTGCGATTGAGCTCGGCAATTTCATCGGCTGTCTTCTGCTGCCCCGATTGGATCCCCAAAAGGACGGCCCTATCCTCAGATGACAAGCCAAGCGTGGGAGGCACGACTTCATGCGCCGGCGGCGCCTCGGCAGACGTTTCGATATTCGTCCAAAAATAGGCTCCGGCGCAAAAAGCGAGCAACACGGCTACAAGAGCAAATATCCGACGAAAGCCTTTCGACGATCTCTGCAAGACCGACGGCAACTCCGATGCTTGGGATTGATCCGTCACAGCCACACCCTGTTCTCATCATCTCGATCTGCTCTGGTTGTTCTCGTTGCCGCGATAGCAGATGACGGTCAAGAGCTGCCGCGAGCCGCAACCCCCGCCGCATCGTTTTCAGCAATGTTGTCCCCAAAGCCGGGTCTTGATCGTATCAGGCTTTTTACGAGCTACGCATTGCGCTGCAGGTGGTGAGTAAATAATGAGGGCCGGTAGAGGGGTTTACCGTGAGCACATTTATATCTGCTTGCTTCAGAGGCCCGCCTCCCCTGTCAAACGCCATCTGGAACTGCCTCCTTTGCGTCATGAAGAACTGCCCCCACCCTCGGGTTCATGATGTCGGTTGAAGGTTGGCTCCGCCGCTGACGGGACGGAGGGAGGCGGAGCCGACCGGAGGGCCGTCGGCGGCGGGCGGCTTGATGAGGCCGCTCTTTCGCTTGGCGGAGCCGGTAGCTGTCGCCGCGGATGGTCAGCACGTGGCTGTGGTGCAGGAGCCGGTCGAGGATCGCGGTGGCGACCATCAGCGCGTGCCACTGGTCCACAGGGAGCTGGCTGGTGACGATGGTGGAGCGGCAGCCATAGCGATCTTCGAGGATCTCCAGGAGATCGTGGCGAGCGGCGGCATCGAGCGGCTCGAGGCCCCAATCGTCGAGGATCAGAAGATCGACGCGGCCGAGCACGCGCAGGAGGCGTTGATGGCGGCCATCGCCGCGCGCCAGAGCAAGCTCCGAGAACAGTCGCGGTACGCGCTGATACAGCACCGAGCGGTTGTCGCGGCAGGCCTTATTGCCGAGCGCCGAGGCAAGCCAGCTTTTGTCGACACCGGCGGGTCCGCAGATCAGGAGATTGGTATGCGCATCGATCCAACCGCCTTCGGCAAGTTAAGCGAACAGCGCGCGATCGAGGCCGCGCGGCGTGCGGTAATCGATGTCCTCGACGCAGGCCTGCTGGCGCAGCTTGGCGTAGTGCAGGCGAGCGGAGAGGCGCTTGTCGCCACGCAGGGAGGATTCGCGATCGAGCAGCAGCGCCAGCCATTCGGCATGACCGAGGCCATTGGCCTCGCCAGAAGCCTGGATATCGATAAAGGCCTTGGCCATGCCATGCAGGCCAAGAGCGTGGAGCTGATCGAGTGTCGGATGGGTCAGCACGTCTGTTCTCCTAATTGTAGTAGCGCGGCCCGCGGATGTTAGCGTGGACGATCGCAGTCCCGTGTTCAGGACGACGATCGAGGTTGTTGGCGAGAATCGATTTGACCGGGCCGTAAGTGCCCGCGCTGATGTCGATCGCACGCGCGGCGGCGGCTTCGAGCTGTTCGCGGCCATAGGATCGGGCAAGCCTGATGATGCCGAGACAGGCGCGGAAGCCCTGCTCGGATGCGGTCGCTCGTCGAGGATAAGATTGCACAGTGCCAACGTCGGAGGCCCGATCGCCGCGGCATCCTTACGGATGCGCTCGATGGTCCAGCCGGCGTAACGCCGATGACTGGAGGCCATGCGCTCGGGCACGGTGGTGTGCTTGTGATTGCTGCTCATGCGCTGATGCGCGGCAATCCGCTCGCCCTTGTGGAAGATCTCCACCGTGCGGGCAGTGAGCCGCACCTCGACCTCGGCGCGGACGAAGCGATGCGGAACGCTGTAGTAGTGACCCTCGAAGTCGACGTGATAGTCGATGCTGACGGATACGCCATTCGGCGAAGACGTAGGGCGTCGCAGGCAAGGCCTTCAGCGCCGGCCGATCGATCTCGTTGAACAAATGCCGGCGCGTCACGCCGAGCCGGCGGATCGGGCGTTCGTCATTGATCCTGTGCAACATCGCGCCGATCGCGGCATTGAGCTCGGCGAGGCTATGGAAGATGCTGTGGCGCAGGCCCCCGATAAGCCAGCGCTCGATTACTAATACCGCCTGCGGACGGCGTGGCCGCGCTGGCAGGATTGCCGTGCCGTAATGCGCCGCCATCTCAGCGTAGCTGCGATTGATCTGCGGATCGTAGAAGCACGCCTTGATCACGGCGGTCTTGGCATTGTCGGGTACGACCAGCGCCAGCACGCCGCCGATCGCCTCGAACGCGCCGACATGACCGCTGATCCAGTCGGCCAGCCCTTGCGTCCAAGTCGCCTGCGCTTAGGTGAAGCCCGAGGCGCCCAGCACTGCGACAAAGATCTGCGCGTTGCGGATCTCGCCGGTCAGGCGGTCACCGGCATGCCGTCGCCCGCATAGTCCACGAACAGCTTGTCGCCGACGGCATGCGATTGGCGCATCGTCACCGACAGGCGGCTTTCCCAGGCCTTGTAGAGTTCACAGAAGCGGCTACCGGTATCCGATGTTGCTAGACTCATCGTCAATCGCCGTGTTCTCTGCTTCGTTCTCGCTTGAGACAACAGGGCCCCTTCCCTCTTCCGGCGTTGAGAATTGCGCTCGATCGGTGGATCGTGGCGAGCGAGCTCTTCGACCCGGGCACGCACCCGCTGTAGCGCAGCTTCCGCCGCAAGGCGCTCACCAGCAGTTCCGGCCCCCGCGAACAACGCCTCGATCTTCCGAAGCTTCTCGCGTAGCTGCGACTCGCTGGTCATTCCGAGGTCCCCGTTGCCCGCTCCAACCCGCGATCACCCCATCATCACGCAACGGCAGCGTCAAATCGGCCAATCCAAAGCATTCCGCGCAAGTCAAGGCCGGGCACGATGATCCTCTCGTGACGCTCACGCAATAGCTGAACCGCGCGATGAGTGTTAGTCCGACCAACGCATGCGGACTATCTTGCCGTCAGTGCCGAACTCCAAGATAGCGTGCACTACCCTGTTGGGCGCGGCGTATGAGACGGACGCGCCATCAGCTATGGGTTGAAGATCGTCCAAATCAGAAGCCCCGCAATCCTTCAGACGCTCCGCCAAGAACGTTCTCAGCCGCACTTTGTCGGTAACGATTTCTTTGACGCAGCAACTACAATCGGTCACTGCGCTATCAGCGTACATTCGTAAAATCGTGTCGAGATCGCCAGCGCGGTAGGCGTCCAGCCAATCAATCGCTGCGGCCATCGGGTCGAAGGACATATTCTTCACTACCAACCGAATTTGATGGGTCAGGCCTCAAACTACCGCCAATTCGGTAGTCCTTCGTCTTCTGCCGCGCGAAGCACGGCTGCTTGCGCTCATATTGGACCTCCATCTTAGTGCCCTGAACGCGCGGCCCTCTTGCACCGTCGGAAAACCTGGCGCGCCGCTGAGATTGGAGTGAAGATCAAGAAGAACTCGTTAAACGTCGGCAGGACGGGCTCCAGCAGGGCACCATCGTTGCCCGTGTTCAGCACGAGGCAGTTGCCAATGGTGACACCGTCAACAGACATGTACGTTGCCCCACGTGGCGGATCGAATGGGACTCGATGAGCCACACCTTTGGTGTCGTCAGTAACCATTGAGTCGCCCCCGGACATGGTTCCTTAGGCGAGTAGCAAATTCGGGTGCGACTTTTGGTGCGATCGCCCGCGCGCTCACGCTTAATTCCCGCGTTTGGCCGTTTTCTTCGATGGATTTCGGCGGCCGCCGTCGCACGAGCGCAACGCTGAGCAGGTCGGGAATCCTCGTCGCGAAATGCCCATGGCAATCGCGCGTAAGCAGCAATTGTGGGATCAGCGTGTCAGAAGACTGCGTTCTGGCGTCACTTAAGGAGCGTGCGGCGCTACGATGGGGCCCGGCGAAACGATATAGTCCGGGAATTCGCGGGCCACCTGGTCCGCAACAGCGTCCAGGTTCAGATCCTCGACCGAGTGGCAGTTCACTTGGCGCTTCTGGGCTTGCGCAGCGTAGACCGCATCGCCCCAGCGAGTGTCATCCCTCGCGCGATCGATGCGGACCGGGGCCAGCCGTGGCATAGGGGGCCATAAGGTTGATGGAGGAGTTCGCGTAAAGTGGCACAGTGAGGCAAGCTCGGGTAAGTTGATTGACGTTTCCGAATCAATTTTCGAGAAAATCGATGCCCACTCTCAAGCTCGCGCATATTCGCGAACAAGGCCAAGACATGATCATTTTTCCGCTGGATCAGCGGTTTGGCCGACTACCCGATGGCGAAAAGCAGCAAGAACTGCATGCTCTGGAGATGCGAGCCCACGACGCGGGATTGGGCGGGCATGCCGTGGCTGTGTGGGATGCTGGAGGCGGGAGAATGGGCTTTTTGGGCCCGTCTCAGTGGCACTCGTTCTTGCGAAGCATCAGCCTGCGGCAGGTTATATCAAGCCTGAATCGCGAAATTTCATGGACCTAAAGTGAAGTACGCCGAACCTCGCCCCTACGCCGATCCCGAAGCCTCCGCGCCCAAGCTCGTCCGCCGTCGAACCGATCAACGGCCGCATCCACATCGAGAAGATCAACTATCCCTTCCTGTTCCGCGACAAGGGCAGCCGGCCGAACACAAGGCCGGCCTAGGGCTAGGGGACCTTTTCACGACTATCCTAAGCGGACACTACCGTGCAGCTTCACCGTGAAGCTTACGCTCGCCTCCAATATAGGGCCATGATCATCGCGCACTTCAACTGCGATGCGGTGCTGCGGCCCGCCTCTGACGCACTCGCGAGCGATCTCCGAGAGTGTAGTGGTCGCCTCTTGCCGCACTGACTCGGCGTTTGGAAACTCCACACCTTCATCGTCGCGAATGAATTGGCTGCCGTGGCGGATATCAAAATAGTACTTTTTCATCGCTAGCGACTCACGAGGTTCGTCGTCGAACAGCTCTCTTGCAGTTTCGGATCGATCTTGCTGCCGCCCCTGAGGTGCTTCTGCATGAGCGACCGCCTCACATTGAAACAGCCAGGGGTGGTCTCGCTCCCGGGGTACCCTGAAGCGGTCCAGAGTTTGACTCTCATGTGTAGCATCCCAGGCGTGAGGCTGAATGCGTAAGGCGTGAAACGCAGTCAGCGTGTTCGCTTTAGATCAAGGCAAAGGCGAGCAGGCTCGAGCAAAGCAGCGCGATACCGGCCGCGGTCAGTGCCAGGAGGCTTCCCGAGACAAGGTCATGATTGGCCATGCAACGCTCTCATAGTTCATCACAGAAAGAGAGCAGCACTCGCTGCCGTCGCCGTTTGACCGGCCAACGCATAAACCATTATTCGAATCGAGTGCACTATTCCTGCTGTTGCGAGGAAGAAACGCATTTTTTTAGCGTGACGATGGGGTGATGCGCCGTCTTGCGGCGAAGAAGGTTTGAATGGTAGTGGGATTCAATCCGGCCGAGGGTTGGTCGAGAGACGCCTCCGAAGACGTCGCCCGCGAACTCGAGTGGCGGATCGGCACCGAAGGGCGCGAGGTGTCCGAGGCACTAAAGGACTTCATCGAGGGCCAGCTCGGACGCAAGATCGGCGTGCAGCTGGCGCTGCCGCTTAGCCGATAGGCTACTTCTTCTTCAGCCAGCCCATCGTTTCGAACTTGCCGGTGTACTTGCAGATCTTGCCAGTCTTCGCGTCGTCGATATTGGTCTCTAAGCTGCTCCGCACGATCTGCGTGACTTCGGGGATGATATCCCTTCGATCGTATTCCTGATCCATGATGGCCATCAGGGCGGCTCGTGATGCGTCCCAGATGCGGACGCCGTCCACGCCCAGCTTATCCGCGGTCTTCATGTGCTGCGCGGCAATCAGGGCGACAGGGGGCAGTTTTCCATGGCACGCGACACCTCCCCCGAAGGCTGTGCGCGTCGGGGATTTGCTAGGTGACGCTTCCAGCGCTCCTGTGCCTGATTGTTCGAGGGTCGATAGTTGTCGCGCCGAAGTTGACCTGGCGCAAAAATGCTGCGCAACCCACGCAAAAAACGCGTGATGCGAGCGCAATCATAAGACTAACTATATCGTTCGATGGAGGGGGCCTTACGTTGTTAGTGGGCAACTGCACGAAGCCCGGCCAGGAGATCAGGTCGGTCGTTCAGAAACAGGGGCACTACATCCGAAAATGGAGTCATTCGAGGAAGCGGATCCCTACGGAAACCCGAGCGGATCAATCTGCAATCGCCGGGCCTCCACATGTGGAAATACCAGGCCATGGCCAGCGGCGTACGGTTTTGCGCGAGCTCGTCTCGCAGAAAGCCTCGCGTGCCGAACGTCGAGCGCGGGATTTAAATGAAGGCG
>NZ_JALGCN010000037.1:0-44857 GCF_038085055.1 Bradyrhizobium sp. ISRA442 | reverse complement strand
CTTTTCGCCGAAGGTGGCTAATGCTTGCAGCCGCTATTCCCCCTTCAGGAGGGCTCGTCTTGCCCACGCCTTTGATTTCCGTCGTTGACGATGACGCCTCAGTCCGTGCGGCGACAGAGAATCTTTTGAAATCGCGTGGCTACATCGCCCAAATATTTGCGTCGGCCGAGGAACTCCTGAGGTCCCCGCAATTGAATGAGACATCCTGTGTCATTACCGATGTGCAGATGTCGGCTATGAGCGGTCTGGAGCTGTTGGCAGAGATGCGGACACGTGGTTACGATGCACCATTCATTTTCATTACGGCTTTCCCCAACGACCGCGTGCGCGCGTCAGCGCTGGGCGCCGGAGCGATTGGCTTCCTCGCCAAGCCCTTTGCCGGACGAGCGTTAATCGAGTGCCTCGACACCGCGCTGAACGCGTATGACGGCCGAGGCGGCATCTGATGCAATCAACCTGCGGCTTGAGTTGATGTCCGATCTAAACGGTCCACGCGTCGATCTCGCCGCCGGTCTAGCTTTTCGCAGTCAAACACGCTACTTGCTCGAAAACGCGAGCGAGAGGCCAATTGCCAATTGTTGCCTGATCGATGCTTTACCGACTATCGCCGGGCGGCTACCGTGGTGTAGAACAACTTTATCGCTGCGAGGGCCGGAAGGGCAGTCAGCTCGACTCATACTGTAGGTCGACGTTCAAGGTAATGCTCACCCAAAGCAATCGACGACCCTAAGCACTTCTTAACTCGTCTGGATCACGGCTATATGCTCCATTCCAGAATGGAGCTGGCGCGAGAGCCCTCGACAAAACAAGAGAGTGGCTGTTCGCAGCCCGACTGCAGTGACGATGATAACGCAGCTTCGCCCAGCACAACCGCCTCGCGTCTTGTGTTGAGGCTATTCTGGCGAAAGAGCTCTGCACGACGCTCGTGCTCACGGCGTCGCTATGTCCGTTAACGCATGCCGGTCGTCTTGTCCATCGGGCGCCGCTTCGCGGTGCATTTCCTTGCCCACCGACTCACGGCAGGCTCCCATGCCCTTACCACTTCGTAGGCCGTCATCTGTAGAAGACTTCTGCCTCCAAGCCGTCCAACGTGCTCGGCGCAACAACCCGGCCCCTCGGCGGCCGGGCGCACTTTGGTGGCACCCGATGCGGGTCCTCGCCGCAGCGAGCATTGTCGCAATTGCTTGCGCAGTGAGCCCCTACTTCCAACGCTCAAACAACTCAGCAACCGCTAAGCCAAGGAGCACTGGCAGTCTTCTGACCCAACTCAGAGGAACTCTCAGCCGAAAAGGCTATAAACACAGAGGAGCCCGGAGCAGGCTAGATTAGTCTACTCCATCGGGCCCAATCACCGGTGATCCCATGGTCACATAAAATCATCCTCATAATCGTACGTTGAGGGGCTCGCTGGGATCTCGGTATCACTACCTTCACTGTCGTCAGCTTTGGAAAGATACCGCGCGGCAGTGCCTTTTCGCTGCCAGTCGCCGTCGCTATTCCTTACCCACTTGTCTGACTTCTCTGGGTCGAGAACCATGTTGTCGGCGTCAACCTCGACGAATCCCATCTTTGCCGCACGGGCTCTTGCTTCGGGATTGGCCGGACGCAAATTCAGCAGCGGCTGTTCGCCGTCTATTCGAAGCTGATGCTCGAGGAGGATATCGCCAGCGTTCTCGACAAGCGGATGAACGACTTGAAGATCCACAGTAGAGGTAGTCCCGTGGCGTCCAGGAAATAGCTTCTTCCACCTTTTGACGTCGAACTCGGTCATGCTGTCACCGCCTTCCATTCTTAGAAGTCCGACACTCTTGTTGCCCAATTGGTAGCTGAAGTATCGCGCATTCTCGGAATCTCGGGTTGTCCCGTAGTCTTTGGCAACTTCTGCAGTTCGCCTTGCCTTGGCGGACACGAAGTCGGAGTACTCTTGGGGGTTGTCGGCGATGTAATTGATTTCGTCGCCGTGATAGGCCTCCGCGGCTTTTCGGAATGACTGACGATCCCTGAACTCTATGATGGGAGGGGTTGAAACGAGCGAATACGGTCTTGTTGCCGAAGATGAACTGCCACTCGAGCCAGATTCGGCTAAGCGCATATTGGCGAACGCATCCGCAAAGTTGTCTGCGTCCATTTGCTCATCAGTCTCGGCAAAGTGAGAGGATTGGAGGTAGGACGAGCCATTGATCCGATTATACATGGCGATTGGTGCTCCCGTCGGACATACATTTCCGCATCTAGCTTAGGCTTGTTAAGCCCAGCGGCGCTGATAGGGAGCTTGGCTTACCAAAACCTGACGTGGCCGCCCTCACGTTGGCTTGTCATAGGGCTTCCTTCTGAACGACACGGCGGCACACGCTCGTGCCATTGGCATTCATCAGGTTTTGATGAGAGGCCGCGAACAGCTCCGAGGAAGCGCCTCTATTAGGAATTTGGTTGATCGCTGATTGACCTGCTGACGCCAATCGGATCGTACTGTTTTCGGAGTTCCGCCGCGGCCGCCTCATATCCAGGTTTTCTTTTCGACGTTCCAGTGGAGCTCGCGGACCGCCTTCCATAGATTGGCCGATTTCCAGACTTTGAGCAACGATATCGCCTGCCCCAGAAACATAGCCTAACGTCGACTCGTGGAAGCGCGACCGCGCGTTCGGCGTCAACGCTCATTTACCCAAATCCGCATTTCGCCTTCGCCGCGGTTAGCCCAGCTGAACCACGGAATGAATGTCAGCCGCTGCGGTTCTAGCTGTCCAGGCATTTTGTCGTATTGATAAAGCGCCGCTTCTTCAGAATGCGTGTGTTGCAACCGCGCCCCGCCGGCCTGCAGCAAGATCTTGCCACTAAAGAGACCAGTTCCTTCGATAAGGGAAAACTGACTGTCTGCACCAAGCCAAACGTTGTGTAACTCGTTCCCGTTGTCGGCCTCCTCCAGACAATAAATTAAGGGGCCACGCTGGATGGCCACCTTGCCGGCCAAATTGCGAAGTTGTGGATGGCCGTATACGCGACGCACTTGCATTGGCAGCGATAGTTTGACGCGATCTCCCTGCCGCCAGGTTCGGTGAATGTGCAAATAGCCCTTGCGCGGCTCGCAATTCACAGGCTCGCCGTTCACGCTCGCCTGCGGCGCGCTGCACCATTCCGGCAGGCGCAGGGCGAGCGTGTGGGCAATTGGCGGCGCAGATTCGACGGCGATTTCCACCTCGTCTCTCCAGGGATAGCTGCCGCTTATGAGCAACCGCAGCGCATGTCCGTCGACGGATATTGCCACCCTATTACCAACGTAGAGATTTACATAGAGCGCGTCGGTGCTGGGCGTGTAGATGTAATGACCAATCGATGTGAAAAGGCGTGCGATGTTCGGTGGACAGCACGCGCAGCCAAACCAGCGTCGTCGCACCGGCGAGACGTGATTGTAGATGCCATTAGACCTCAGCGTTTTGGGATGCACTTCGAGCGGGTTAACATAGAAATAGTGACGCCCGTCGAACGCGATACTGCCGAGAACGGTATTGTAGAGCGCACGCTCCATCACGTCGGCATAGCGACCGTCCAGTTCCATCTCCAGCATACGGCGCGCGAACATCATAAGGCCAATCGACGCGCAACTTTCCGCGTATGCCGTGTCATTTGGCAAATCGTAATCGCTGCTGAACGCTTCGCCGGCGCCTTGCGAGCCGATGGCTCCGGTAATATAGATCTGGCGCTGGACCATGTTTTGCCATAGCCGTAGGCAAGTTTGGCGCTGCTCCTCGTTCTGGCGCAGACGCGCGAGATGAGCTACTGCCGTCATGAGGTATACAAAACGAACCGCGTGACCGGTTGCAGTCCGCTGCTCCGAAAGGGGCAAGTGCGCTTGGCTATACGCTTTGTTCTTTATCATCCAAGGCGTGCCATCGGATTTGGGCACGCAGGATTGCTGGCGCTTCTCGTACTCAATGTCGTAGAAGTGTGGCTCCGTGCCACGTTGCTCCAAGAAATAATTGGCTAGCGTGAGATATCGCTGCTCCTTTGTCGCTTCGTAGAGGCGTGCCAACGCAAGTTCGATTTCCGGATGGCCATCATAGCCGTGCAACTGATCGCGCTCTGGGCCGAAAACTGTGCAGAGGTGGTCAGCAAGCCTGCAAACGACCTCCAGCAATCGCCGTTTGCCAGTCCCCTGAAAGAATGCGACACCCGCTTCAATCAAGTGGCCAGCGCAATAAAGCTCGTGGCACTCCGTTAGGTTGGTCCAGCGCTCCTGAGGCGCGTTCAGTATGAAATAAGTGTTGAGATAACCGTCGCCGCATTGGGCGGCCGCAATCAATTCAATCAGCTCATCGACGGCTTTCTCCAGGTCTGGATTTGGTGCCTGGCACAGCGACCATGCAGCCGCCTCAAGCCATTTTGCGACGTCACTGTCCTGAAAAACCGTGCCATGGAACTCGCCCCTCGCACGTCCGGCAGCAAGGCGGAAGTTCTCTACCGCGTGACTCGGTATCACCTCGGGATTGCGATCGTTTAGTACCTCCCATTGGTAGGGAATTGCCACTTCCCTGACCAACTGCTGGCATTGCCCAATCAGTGGATCCGAGACCTGTAGGTTGTGAAGATCGACTTCGGCCACATTGCGATCATTCATCGCGTTCCTCCTTGGAGTGTGGCGAGCGGAGACCTAGCCTGGCAAGCCACCTCACCACGATTGCGCTGTTGAGCTTGTCGCCCTGAGATTTGCAGCTGCACACTCGTAATCTCGGTGCGAGGCTTCAAAACGATAGAAATGGAGAGGCTGCCCTAAGGCGCGGTCCTCCCAGACATGCGTTGACAGCACGTTCGAGGAGCGGGACAGCAAATCCCGTGCCCAGAATGAGGAGCGGTTATTCTGGTCAACCAGATCCGCGGCTCCTCGGTAGGAACCGGATGCGATCGCTGGCCCACCAACCGGAGTTGCCAGTCGTGCTAAATCCCGCGTCGCCAGCTAGGCTGGTAGATCCTGCTATACGAGCGGGTCGGCCGCTGGAGTATATAATGACTAATAGTACTCTCCTGCCGCTACAGCCGGGGGCGCCGCGTCCTTCCGGTGCGGCGCCGCCCTGCACTCGGTTTTAGGCCCTCGAACTTGCGCGGGAATGTCAGGTTTCTAACAATCCATTTGATGACACGTAGCAGCTGGGAGGGCCGCGGTAGCGCGTATGGTCCAACCGGATTGCGTGAGCCGCTGCTACGCGCGATCTAAGCGACAAACCGAACTGCTAATCCTAAGCTATCGTCCCCGGGGGGTCGAAGTGCATGCTCAACGTGCCCGACATGGGGCGGATGCTGGCAATCAGGAAAAGTCAGTTGTCGCGCGTATGCGCTGCCAGTGAATAAGCCACGACGGAGCGACCCGAAGCTGTTGTGTGCACCGACTTGCTCGTCGGCTTCGGCAAGGTGGGAGGATGAGTTAGAGAGTATCTTTTGTGCACCGAGCTTCAGGCTGATTTGGCCCCGCAAAGCAGATAGCAGGCTGGGTAACCGAGAGCCGACTTGGATCTCCCAATTGTCCGCGATTCCCACTTGTTATCGACCGGTCCGCTTGACAACAGGAAGGTAACGCTCGCTCCCATTGGCGTTAGTCGGTTGACGATGATGACGCAAGCAAGACTGACTCTGCTCATCGAGCTGGATCGGCCTATGATTGACCTGTTGATACTGCGACCGCCTCCTTGAGCTCGCCCACTCCATTAGTGGCCTCAATGCTCCGATATAGCACTGCCGCCTTATTCCACAGTCACCGATTTTGCTAGATTACGCGGCTGATCCACGTCCGCGCCCCTTACGAGGGCGGTATGGTAAGCCAAGAGCTGAACCGGAATGGCATAGACCATCGGCGTAAAGCTTGCGACCATCTCCGGCAGCACAATGGTCATGAGTGTGTCCACCGTCGCTTCCAAAGCACCCTTCGAATCGGTGATCAGGATGATCTTGCCGCCCCGAGCCGCAACTTCTTGCATATTCGAGACGGTCTTCTCGAAGACCTTGTCATAAGGCGCGATCACCACAACAGGCACTGTCTCATCTATCAGTGCGATCGGTCCGTGCTTGAGCTCGCCGGCGGCATAACCTTCTGAGTGGATATAGGCAATTTCCTTCAGCTTGAGTGCGCCCTCCAACGCCAGGGGGGCCGATGTGCCACGACCGAGATAGAGCACGTCCCTTGTATCGGCGATATAACGCGCGAGCTTCTCGATCTGCGGCTCGATCAACAGCGCCGCAGCAATCAACCGCGGCACTTCGATAAGCTCACGCACAAGCTTCGATTCATCGATCTCAGACAGCTTACCGCGCTCTTTTCCCGCTGCGACGGCAAGCGCCGCCAATACCATCAGCTGGCAGATGAACGCCTTGGTGGAGGCGACGCCGATTTCTGGCCCCGCCAGCGTCGGCAGAACGGATTCGCTCTCCCGCGCAATCGTCGACGTCGGGACGTTGACCACAGATATCGTGTGCACGCCCTGGTCCTTGGCGTATCGCAACGCAGCTAGCGTGTCAGCGGTTTCGCCCGACTGCGAGATGACGATCGCGAGATCGCCCCGGCGCAAAGGCGCCTCCCTGTAGCGGAACTCGGACGCTACATCGATCTCGACAGGCAAGCGCGCCAGCCGCTCGAACCAGTATTTGGCGATGTGTCCGGCATAGCTTGCAGTGCCGCACGCGGTAATAGAGATGCGCTGAAGGGATTTAAAGTCGAACGGCAATGTGAGCGGCAGGGCGACGCGCTTGGCCGCCATGTCGAGATAATGCGCCAATGTCTTGCCGGCCACTGTCGGCTGCTCGTGGATTTCCTTCGCCATGAAGTGGCGATAATTCGCTTTGTCTACAAGGAGTGACGATACGCCAGACTTTGATGTTTCCCGCTGGACGACAGATCCGTCTGAGCTATAAATCACGCACATCGTGCGCGTAAGCACGGCCCAGTCGCCGTCCTCAAGATAGGTGATGGTGTCGGTCAAAGGCGCGAGCGCGATCGCGTCCGATCCTAGATACACTTCGCCGTTACCATGTCCAATCGCAAGGGGCGACCCCTTACGCGCACCGATCAAAAGGTCGTCGTGGGCCTTGAAAAGGAATGCCAGTGCGAAGGCACCGCGCAGCCGCGGCAGCGACGCTTGTACCGCATCCTGCGGCGAGTAGCCCTTCTTGAGATAAGATTCGACGAGATGCGCCACCACCTCCGTGTCTGTCTCTGAGTTAAAATGGGCCCCATTCCGCTCCAGTTCGGCTCGCAGCTCGCGGAAATTCTCAATGATCCCGTTATGAACGACCGCGACGTTCTCCGTCGCATGCGGGTGAGCATTGCTCTCGGTCGGCTTTCCATGTGTCGCCCAGCGGGTATGACCGATGCCGGTATGACCCGACGGAGGATAATAGCGCAGCTGCTCCTCAAGGTTTCTCAGCTTACCTTCAGCGCGGCGGCGCTCGATACGGAGACCTTCGAGAGTCGCGAGGCCTGCGGAGTCGTAGCCGCGATATTCCAATCGCTTGAGCGACGCGACCAACTGCCCAACGACCGGACCACGCCCAAGAATGCCAACAATTCCACACATATCGATCAATGCAGCCCAAGTTTAAGGATTCCGACGTCCCCCTACAGGAACCCGGTCATGAAATTCGCTTGCCCGATGCTAACAGGTGTCAAGTTCGGGATTTTTCGCGGCCGCCTGTATCGCCGCCGCATTCACAAGCGTGAGTTAGATCTCTTTCAGCCATATCGCTTCGCCCGGCTACATTCCGCTTTCGGCTGCCGATCGAGTACAAACCGCGCAGCAGCTCTAGCCTGAATTGTCCTGTCTTACTGGAGACATTTTTCCGGCGCGGGTTTAAGAGACTTATCATACTCGAACCGAGGCAACTTACGCTCGGTCAAGGTTAAAGGATTAGCGTCGAAGCTCCATTGTACGAAAGTAAGCTCTCGATATCGAAACGTTCGACGAACTATACCAACGTTTGCTACTCTTTCTCACTTTGTCTCGCGTCGACCATCCACTGCCTGCCGCGAGTTGGATATTGGCAACGGCGCTGATCATGGTTGATGAGTCGACCTGCAAGACTGCGTGTTCTGTTCGGAAGTTAACAGCGCTTTGTAGACTCGGCTCTATGAGCAGGCTTGGCCGTGTGCTGGCTTGCATGTCGTCATTCCGACAAATGCATTGACGAATGCGGCCTCAGCTCGTCGCTCTCCCACGCCATGACGAGACCACGCGAATGCACACATGCGCCTGAGGATAGATAAGGAGCACAGACCGTCGCTTCTATCTCATTGGAAATATCGCCCAGGGGCAAGCGCACCCCGGGCGCGCGTAACGGCGTTTTGCCATCCATCTCGCCTGCTTAGGATTATCGCATTGCTAGGGTTAGTAGGCTTCATTTTTGAGGCTCAATGTGTTGGCATCCTTCAGTACAAATATAAATCAATGTATATAGTGTGCATTCCTGCACGATCTGTATGACTGGAGCTAACGATCGCTTTCCTTTAATTGCGGGTGGAGCGCGCGTGCGCATCTAGATTTTTCGAGAAATGGCTTCGCAATTGTGTTTCAAAGCGAGGCTCTTTGCGGCGCAACCAAGGGAGACCATGGCGGCTCAGGACTCAAAGCGGCGCGTTGCGCTGGTTACCGGCGTGACCGGCCAGGACGGCGCCTACCTCGCCGAACATCTGCTGTCGCTCGGCTATGTCGTGCACGGCATCAAGCGGCGCTCGTCGTCCTTCAATACCGCGCGGGTCGATCATCTCTATCAGGACCCGCATGTCGGCAACGTGCCGTTCATGATGCATTACGGCGACATGACCGACTCGACCAATCTGATCCGCCTGGTGCAGCAGATCCGGCCGACCGAGATCTACAATCTCGCCGCCCAGAGCCACGTTGCGGTCAGCTTCGAGAGCCCCGAATACACCGCCAACGCCGACGCCGTCGGCGTGCTGCGGCTGCTCGAGGCAATCCGCATCCTCGGCATGGAGAAGGAGACCCGGTTCTACCAAGCCTCGACCTCCGAGCTCTACGGCCTCGTGCAGGAGATCCCGCAGAAGGAGACCACGCCGTTCTATCCGCGCTCGCCGTACGGCGTCGCCAAGCTCTACGGCTACTGGATCACCGTAAACTACCGCGAGGCCTACGGCATGTTCGCCTCCAACGGCATCCTGTTCAACCACGAGAGCCCGATCCGCGGCGAGACCTTCGTCACCCGCAAGATCACCCGTGGCGTCGCCCGCATCGAGCTCGGGCTCGAGGACACGCTCTATCTCGGCAACCTCGAGGCCAAGCGCGACTGGGGCCATGCCAAGGATTACGTCGAGGGCATGCACATGATCCTGCAGGCCGATGCGCCCGACGACTTCGTGCTCGCCACCGGCGAGATGCGCTCGGTGCGCGAGATGGTCGAGCTTTGCTTCGCGCAGGTCGGCCGCCGCATCGAATGGCGCGGCAAGGGCGTGGAGGAGACCGGCGTCGATGCCAAGAGCGGCAAGACCGTGGTGCGGATCGATCCGACCTACTTCCGTCCCACCGAGGTCGAGCTCCTGATCGGCGATGCCAGCAAGGCCCGCGACAAGCTCGGCTGGAAGCCGAAGCGGCCGTTTGCCCAGCTCGTCGAGGAGATGATGGCGAGCGATCTGGCCGAGGCCAAACGGGACGTCGCAAATGGCAAACGCACCGTTTGAGCTGAAGGGCAAGAGCGTCTACGTCGCCGGCCATCGCGGCATGGTCGGCAGCGCGCTGGTGCGCCGGCTGGCGCGGGAGGACGTCAAGCTGGTCACGGTGGACCGGCGCGAGGTCGATCTCTGCAACCAGGCCGCCGTGTTCGCCTGGTTCGCGAAAATGCGGCCGCAGGTGGTGTTCCTCGCCGCCGCCAAGGTCGGCGGCATCGCCGCCAACGACACGCTGCGCGCCGAGTTCATCTACGACAACATCGCGATCGCGGCCAACGTGATCCACGCCGCGCATCAAAGCGGCGCCGAGAAGCTGATGTTTTTGGGCTCCTCCTGCATCTATCCGAAGCTCGCGAGCCAGCCGCTGCGCGAGGACTCGATGCTGACCGGCCCGCTCGAGCCCACCAACGAGCCCTATGCGATTGCCAAGATTGCCGGCATCAAGATGGCAGAGGCCTATCGCAGCCAGTATGGCAGCGACTTCATCAGCGTGATGCCGACCAATCTCTACGGGCCCGGCGACAATTATCATCCCGAGTACAGTCACGTGGTCGCCGCCCTGATCCGGCGCTTCCACGAGGCCAAGCTCGCGGGCGCGAGAAGCGTGGTGGTCTGGGGCACCGGCACGCCGCGCCGCGAGTTCCTCTATGTCGACGACATGGCCGATGCCTGCGTGCACCTGATGAAGACCTACTCGGGGGCCGAGCTGATCAATATCGGCACCGGCGAGGACATCACCATCGCCGAGTTAGCACTCATGGTCGCGGCCGCCATCGGTTTTCGCGGTGAGATCAGCTTCGACACGTCGCGCCCTGACGGCACGCCGCGCAAGCTGCTCGACGTCGCGCGGCTGTCCGGGCTCGGCTGGCGCGCCACGACCTCGCTTGAGGACGGCATTCAGCTGGCATACCGGGCGTATCGCGCCGACAGCGATGGACGGCACCAGAGTGATCTGCCTGTTCCGGGATAACGGCCAATCCTAGGTATCAATCGGCGGTGAATGTCCAGCCTAGCGGACTTGCCGCTCACGTAACGACCTACTTTGCTTCGCACGTGACAAGCGTTCATTGTCAACAACCAAGCTCAGTCGGACGTCAAGAACCCGAGTGACGCGCCGTATCCTAGCTACGAGGTGGCCAACCACTTGCAGGAAAAGGAGAATGGCCATGATCGAACTTGCTGCCACCAAGTTGAGAGCTCATCGACTCTAAGCCGCTAAACGCCGACCGGGGACCGTCATTAGCCGGAATCGTGCTGGTGTCCCTTTCCTCTCGACAAAGGGTTAACGATGGTCTGTCATTATCATCCTCGCCGACAGCGTAACGATGGACATGAGCGCGCCTAACATCGCGAACGCCAAGGGCAAGCCAAAGATGTAGGCGACGAGCCCGACGCCAGCGGGCCCGACGAGTATACCCGCGTAGCCGCCTGTCGTGATGACCGCGATCGCAACGCCTGCTGGCATCACTTTCTGTTTGCCGGCACAGCGACACAGTGCGGGTACAACATTTGAAATACCCAATCCAATAAGCAGGAACCCCACCATAGCAATCAACGCGACGGGCGCGGCCACCACAGCCAAGAAGCCTGTCACGATCGGCAGTGTCCCAAGCATCAATGTGGCACGGTCCCCGATTCGCGCCACCACGGCATCTCCGCTGAGACGCCCTGCGGTCATTGCGATTGAAAAGAGCATACAACCGATGCCCCCGTGCGCCTCCGCGAGAAGATTTCGCCCAACGAGAAGCAAAGCGCTCCAATCGAGCATTGCACCTTCGACAAGAAAGGTAATAGCCGCGAGCACAGCTATTAGCAACACACTGCGATGAGGCAAGACAAACAATGGCCCCTGCTGCCTCGAACCCGTCGCGAGCAAGCCCGGCCAGGCCGACACAATCGCGATCGTCATTACCGCTGAGCAGACCAACGTCGAAGAACGCGCGCCAAGCTGTAGCGAGAGGAACGAGGTCACGGCGGCAGAGCCGGTGAATTCCCCAATGCTGTACTGGGCGTGGAAGCCAGACATCAATGGACGGCCGGTGGCGCGCTCCAAGTCAATCGCATGAATGTTCATGGCTACATCGATCGAGCCGAGTGAAACGCCGAAAGCAAACAGCGTGGCACCGAGCCCGAGAGGTGTGTCGGCAATTGCAAGCCACGGCAGGATGATCGCGAGTCCAAGTCCACCCGCGAGGATAATGGGCCTGCTGCCGTACCGCGCATTCGACACGCTGGTCAAAAGCATAGCGACGACGGATCCCGTTCCGAGACAGAGCAGAAGAAGACCAAGCATGCGGTCATCCACCGCGAGCCGCTCCTTGGCGAGTGGCACCAAAGGCGCCCATGCCGCGAGGCCGAATCCGGCCACAAAAAATGCGAGCCGCGTCCCAAGCAGGCCGGCAGACCAATTGGCAGATGGTATCACGGGCGCTCCTGAGAGAACGGGCTCGTGAGCGCGGCGCCCCTCATCCTGCGTGCGTCGGCTGCAAGCGGCCCACGGCTCGACGATGTTGGCCTCAAGTTGACATTCTGTATCCCTGCAAATGCAATGCCGTCACAAAAACTGGACTACGTCACAGGGCGAGCGACAAATTGGGGTGATCGTCGAGCCCGTGGATTCGGTGTTTCGGGTAATCCTTCCCGGATGAGCGAGCCATAAGAGGGGCGACAACTTTTGCTGGTCTGCGACAACCGGAGGCGCAACGCTCACTATGGCTTTGTCGCAAAGCCTACAAACCCTGCAAAGCCAACGGCACCCCCGACGCCACTGTGTACTTGGCGCGAACACCGCTCTAGGTTTTCCGACAGCTTTTGCAAAATCGGGAGTTCTCATCGCAAGTAACGGCGCTGACTCACGAGATCAATACAAGACCGTTATCACGCGCAAGCCGTCAATGTGGCCCGATACCTTTATATTGAATTATTCCTGGTTTCCGGCGGCCAGAAAGCTCCCTGCGCCGCGCTCGCTGTGCCGTGTCTCGAGTCATCCGTTTGTCTGAACTAGCGCTTGCCGCGGCAACCACAGCTGCGGCGAGTGACTTGGCGACAATTTCAAAAGTTTAGGGCTGTCCTGGGATCCCGAATTCCGGGCGCCGGTGCGCTGGGCTGTCTTGGAGCAATCAACCAGATTTCTATGCCATTATTAGCGCCGCGGAAGAGGGCGGCGTCGCTTAGGTCCACTGCGCGCGCGCATTCGATACCGAGGTGCCCGCCGGCATCGTTCAAGCGCTTATCTTCCCAGTTCGCCGAGACCGTCGCGATGACCAAATCGGACTTTGGGTGGTAAGGAGCAAGTGTAGCAGGCACAGATCCATCAGTATCGCCGCCCCCTCACGTTAAAAGCCCAGGCGCTCTGCACTAGATCGAGCTCGATCAGCACCAGTGAACCGACGCCCGCATCAAAGCTCATGCAGATGCGTCAAAATATGTCCGGATCAAGCTGGCGCATGCGGTATGACCCCAGCACGATGTCGAGCGTGACACTACGTATAAAAACATAGAGCGAGCTGCCGCATTCGGGAACAAGCCGAGGTGATAATAGACGAAGGCGGTCACGCTGGATTCCGCCACGCGAACCAGGGCTAGGCCGGCGCGAAATTCGTGTTTAACCAGGCCCTGATTGTCAAACCGCATCGCTAACGGACGGCCCGGAGGTAGTCGTCACCGAACGAGAGGACACCCAGCATCCACCCGAATGGCAGGCGGATCAGCCAACTTGCTTCGATAGGGCGGCGTCAACCCGCAGCTTGCAGCAGGATCACCGGGCAAAATGATCGTGTAGGTGGCGAATTTGATCCAGTCCGGCTGGAGCGAGGTCAAGGCATGGCCGCCGGGCGCAACGCCTGGCAAGACAGGCAACATGGGAAACACTCGTCTCCAACCATCGGCACGCCTTCAGATTGACGAGGAGGACGTAAACGGGAAGCAATGATCACAATGGCGGAGTTGAGAATCCGATTGATGTAGAACACCAGCGGAAGGGATACAGTGAGCGACGAAAAGCCGTTGTCGATGGCTCCATTTACAAAGGCCGCAAAACACGTCGTTGCGGCCAGAACCGCATAGCAGCCTCAAACCCAGGCATTTCCTTAAGTTTCCCACGCCGGAGGCGTCGGGTCACGCGTCAGGGAACCAGCGTCGCCATTGGTCATCAGGATTGCGGCAGAGTCTGACCATTCGCTTACCAGCTCCACCGCCGTCACAACGGCAGTGGCCGTCCCCAACTGCAGAGGTTCAGCAGTTGGTCCTACTCTCAACTTCGGTCGTACAATAGAAGCGGTGCTGCTTTTCCCAGTACCTGACTACGATCACTCAGCCATTACGTGTCAGTCTGTTGTTCGGTTTGTCGATCAATGGTTTTTCGTGTCGAAAGCCGTAAGTGCGTCGGTCATGTATGCGGGGGGTTCATGACAACGACCGTCCTCGACGCGTTCGTCCACGGAATTGAACTCGTGTCGATCAATCCTAAGGCGGTTCAAACCAGCGTTACCTTTTTAGGTAGCAACGCGGACGCGCGTCAGACGGAAGCAAATAGCTGTCCTTCAAGAGCCCTTGGCATAAGTGGCAACGCCATCTCTTACAGGAGAGTATGAATTCTACTTCCCCCCGGCGAGGTCGAGCTTTCGCGCTCCGCTGCCGTGAAGTCCGGTACAATTCACCTTAGCAGCCGCGTATCACCGACGTTGCTCTTCGCCGAGCACCTGATGGTCGCCAAGCTCGGCACCACCGGCGTGAAGATCTCGATGCGTAAGGGAGCGTGAAGCGGTCGCAGGCTCCTTCGCGTACCACACTGAGCGAACCTGGATTGATTTTTTCATCATTGCTTGGCCATCTGGGCATCAGCAGCGCCGCTGAGGTCGAGCTCGGCAGCGATCTTCGCGCGGCCGGAGCTCGCATCGGCACGATGATCGGACGCGATCGCGACATAGACCGCCGGCAGCACGAAGAGCGTGAACAGCGTGCCCACAGACATGCCCGCGACGAGCACGAGCCCGATCGAGAAGCGACTCGCGGCGCCAGCTCCCGTTGCGGTCATCAAGGGTATGAAGCCCGTGATCATCGCCGCAGTGGTCATCAAGATTGGACGCAGTCGGACACGCGCCGCCATCTCTATAGCCGAGCGACGGTCAAGTCTCTCCTTGAGCTGCAGCTCATTGGCGAATTCAACCATCAGGATGCCGTGCTTGGAAATCAACCCGACCAGTGTCAACAGTCCGATCTGGGTGTAGATGTTCATCGTCGCCCAGCCAAAGAATGGCGGGATCAAGGCGCCGACGATTGCCATCGGCACGCTGATTAGGATGATGAGGGGATCGCGCAGACTTTCGAACTGTGCCGCGAGCACCAAGAATATGATTATAAGTGCAAATGCAAAGGCAATGGCCAGTTGGTTGCCCTCGTGCACATATTGGCGCGCGTCGGCAAGGAAGTCGTGGCTGAAGCCTGCGGGCAGTTTCTTCGCCTCCGCTTCCAGGAAGTCCACAGCCTGACCGATTGTGACGCCGGGCATCGGCACAGCCTGAAAGGTCGCGCAGTTGAGCTGGTTGTAGTGGGTGAGCGCGTTCGGATCGGTTGCAGTCTCGATGGAGACTACGGTGGACAGCGGGAGCATCGAGCCCGCCGCAGTCTTCACATAATAGCTCCCGATTGCTTGCGGCGCCAGGCGTTCCTCGCGTGGCACCTGGGGGATCACCTGGTAGGAGCGGCCCTGCAAATTGAAGCGGTTGACGTAGTTTCCGCCAAGTAAGGTGGCGAGCGCGTTTCCGATGGTCTGCATGGTGATGCCAAGCTCGTTGGCCTTGGATCGATCAACCTTGATTCGTACCACCGGCTGGTTGAACTCGAGGTCGGAGTCGCTCACCATGAACAGACCGCTCTTCCGCGCGGCTTCCTTCAGCTTCGACATCTGCTCGTAGATGGATTGGAAGCCAAGCGTCGAATTGATCACCATTTGCACTGGTAGGCCATCCGAACCGCCCGGAAGTGGCGGCAAGCTAAAGGCAAACGCGTTGATGCCTTCGATTTTGGACAGCTCGGCCTGGACAAGGGACTTTAGCACGATCGATGATCGCTTGCGCTCGTCCCATGCCTTGAGCAACATTCCGGCCATGCCACTCTGCTGGCCGCCAACGCCATTGAGCACAAAGCTCAAATCAGTCTCTGGAAATTTCTGCAACGCGTGTTCGAGCTTGGCGCCGTAATAGTTGAGGTAGTCGATATTGGCGTATCTCGGCGCCTTGGTTAGAGCGAATACGATACCTTGATCCTCCTCGGGTGCGAGTTCCTTGGAAGTGTTCATATAGAGAAAGCCGACGAGGCCCAGCATGGTCAGCGCAAACAGGCCGGTAATCGGACGATAGTCGAGCGAGCGGTCGAGCTTGCGGCCGTACCATCGTGTCATGGTGCTGAAGCCGCGGTTCACAAATCTTGCAAACCGCCCCTCCTCAGCGCGCCTCAGGAAGACCGAGCACATCATCGGCGACAGCGTCAAAGCGATCACGCCCGACACGATCACCGCTCCCGCTAGCGTAAACGCGAACTCGCGGAACAGCGCACCAGTGAGGCCGCCGAGAAACCCGACTGGGGCATATACCGCAGCCAAGGTAATCGTCATGGAGACAACAGGGCCGACGATCTCGCGCGCGCCCCTTATAGCAGCCTGTAGAGGCGGCGCACCTTCTTCTAAATGGCGATGAATGTTCTCTACCACAACGATCGCGTCATCGACCACGAGACCGATTGCGAGAACCATCGCAAGGAAAGTCAGGAGATTGAATGAAAACCCCAGCGCCAGCATCATGCTGCAGACACCAACGAGCGAGAACGGAATAGTGACCACAGGAATGATGACCGACCGCAGCGAGGCCAGGAATAGGAAGATTACCACCACAACGATCACTACGGCCTCGATGAGCGTCTTCTCCACTTCATCGAGCGACGATTGAATGAATTTGGTGGAGTCGTAGGCCACTTTCATCTTCAGTGACGGCGGCAGGTTACGCTCCATTTCTGGAAACAGCGCCCGAACGCCTCGCGCTATGTTTAGCGGATTGCCTTGCGGGCTTGCCCGAACGCCGATAAAGACCGCGTGCTCGCCGTTCATTGCGACGCTAGTGTCTGTGGTCTGCGCGGCAAGCTCGACTATCGCAATGTCCTCCATGCGCACAAAGCCCCCGTCATTGGATTTGACGATCATGCGCTTGAAGTCATCGACACTCCGCAGATCCGTGTTTGCCGTGACATCGGAGATAGTGAAATAGCCCTTGGTCTGGCCGGCCGCGGCCTGGAAGTTGTTAGCGGCGATTGCAGCCGAAACTTCAGCCGGCGACACGCCGTGCCCTGCCATTTTCGCGGTATCGAGCCATAGCCGCATCGCAAAACTCTGGCCGCCCAGGATGTCTGCCGCTGCGACGCCGTCGACGGTTGACATAACGGGTTGCACAACGCGCGAGAGGTAGTCGGAGATCGCGCTGGCCGCCAGTTCCTCGCTGGAAAAGGCGATATACATGACAGCGGTGGCCTGACCGGTCGACTTAGTGACGACCGGATCGTTTGATTCCTTCGGGATCAAGTATTTGACTGAGTTGACCTTGGAGAGCACCTCGGTGAGCGCTTCGTTGGGATCAAAATTGAGCTTGATGTAGACTTGAATCGTGGAGGTACCGAGCACCGATGAGGAACTAATGTAGTCGACGCCCTCGGCGGAAGCGACTGCCTGCTCCAGGGGAGTGGTGATGAACCCCTGGATCATGTCAGCGGAGGCCCCAGGATAGGAAGTCGTGATATTGACGACCGTATTAGATAGTTTGGGATATTGCCGGATCGGCAGTACGGTGGCCGCGCGAAAGCCGATCAGTAAGATCAGGCAACTGACGACGATAGACAATACCGGACGTTTGATGAAAAGCTCGGTAAATGCCATCTCGACTCGCATTTCAAGAGGGGGATGCAAATTCGCCAGCAACTTGCGCTACGGCAATGATCGTCAATGCGGCGACTGCGCTAAAGCCCGTAGTATGAGGGAAGCGTTATCGGCTACTCTAAGAGCTCACGCGTTCCTGAGCATAACGCGCCCAATCCTCCGCTTTTCCATCCTCGTCGCTCGAATGAATATTGGCTCCGCCGTTCTGATCGCTGATCGCGATCTCGAATAGTGTCTTAAGATAAAGCCCCTGCCCTTTTGCAATCGGCCAAAGGTCCGACTCAGGATGTTCGCCTTCACACCTGATTGGAACGCAACGACTTCAAGCAAGGCATCAGTTCAGGCCTCGCGCCGCCCCATCGATCAGGGTCGATCGAAAGTACAAACAACCTGACGAGTGCTCAACCCTACAAAGGTAATTGGGCAATATGGTATGGGCTGCAAAACCTATACTAAGGTTTGTCGAAATGGGCGCTGGTCGCAGCCGCGCGAAACTTGTGAGGTTACCAGACGCAAAGTTCTCGGTCCCACAATATTCCGCAAGCACCCCCTATTGCATCGCTAACCCGCTGAACAACGTCGGATCGGAGTTCGGCCTTTGCTACCAGCTCGATAGGTCTGCCGGAAAAGTTGCCTTGAGCACTTCTTCCAGCTGAATATGCTGCGCACGGTTTGGCTACGCATTCGCCATGATAGCCCTGCGATCAGCCTTCATCTCACACGAGCCATAGCCAGCCATGGTTCGCCGCATCGTCCTATTCACAGCCAAGAACAAGACTCTCCGTTCTTACGCGTCCACATGCACGCCGGCTCGAGATCGCGCGCAACCGCAAGGCCGATCAGCTTGGTAATGACATCGACCCGTTGTTTGCGATGAATTCGAGAATGATGCTGAGCTCGCCCATAAGGGCGCACGATCTTTGCAAAGAATCGATCGAGCGGGTACGACCAATGCGAGAGCTTCGGTTCGCGGCGTTGGGGGATGTCGGCTCGTAAGCCTGATGCACGTCCGCGAATTGCGCTGGTCGAGCCGGTCACGGCGATGCGACGTCTCGCACATCAAGCTCTCGACAGCGCAGCAAAACACTCATTACTCGGACGCTACTCATATGTGGCCTGCGATCCCTTCAGCAGCTACGAGGGCAAGAGGATTGTACTGTCCATCCGGTGGATCTCCGTCAGTTCCTCCACCTTTCGGTCGTGAGCCAAGGGTCCGCGCACCGGCGAAAGGCATCGATCTGCTCCAAGATCAGCAGCGACGACGCGCTGCGCTTCGCTTGGTCCGACGCCAGTCTCATCGAAACAGTCGTCTGATGGCGAAGGGGGCCTCCGAATTCGCTCAGGTCAAACCTGAAGTGGTCTCCGGAGGACGGCGACGAGCGTGTCGACCGCGTGGGTCCGGTCCATAGAGCAAGATGCCGTTTGGAAGCTGTAACCGGACCGCATGGTATCGTTCCGGATCCGAGCTTGACTCCATCACGTACTGGCGGAACTGCCAGGTTAGGCGAAAGCTTCGGGCGCGACGGCTCGGCGAGGCTGGAGACGCCCAGCGCCTACAGGAAGAACCGACCGAAACCACGGGGTCGCCGCTCGGACGGATCCATGTCTAAAGACTGATTTGCAACGAAGCGAGCAAGATCTCCGCGGCCAGGCTGCCTGCTCTCCTCCGGTTCCGCCGGCTTTACGCAATCTCCAGGCGCATAGGTCGGAGCCATAGCGGTCACACAGGCAAAAAGCATGCTTTGGTCAGTCTGGTCGTCGCCAGAACCGCCGAGACCATGTCCCGCTCGCCTGGATCGACCACCTGTCCAGGGACACTTGAGTCCTCCAACACCGCCTCGATCATACGGGCTAACTACGGATTCCATTCAGGACGAACTGGCAGCGAAATCGATAACTTGGAGTCCTCCTCGTGACGGGCCCGGCAGTTTCGATCCAGGTAATCGCCAGATGCAAAGGGTGTGCCGCCCAACAGCATCACTTCGGCGGGAGCGAAGCCGTTGGCTCCTCTCTTTTGTTCGCCGGGGCACCCGATTGCACGACGAGTTCGTAGCGACAGTTGCGCTTAGGCACCATCCGAGCATGATGCTAGAAATGATCACTTCCCCCCACCTCTTATCGATTGCCGCCAGCGCTGGTGCGTGCACCTCGTTGAGCTGCGCAATGGCCTAGAGGTTCAATCGTGCGGGACACACATCGCAAATTGTCCTTGCAGACGAATCCAGACAAGGCGATCTTACGCCTCGCGCGCGTACTTGCTCGTGTGGCCGCGAGGGAAGATCATGAAAGAGAGCTCGCCAATCGAAGAGACGACAAGGAAGAGAGCGACGATCTATGCTCGATTCTCATCTGATCTTCAGAATGAACGTTCGATTGAAGATCAGCTTTCGCTTTGTCAAAGCTATGCCGAACGGGAAGGCTTAACCGTTATCAGCACCTATGAGGATCGGGCCCGTTCGGGTGGCTCAGTCATGGGACGCGAAGGCCTTCTTCGGATGTTGGACCAAGCGCGGGAGAGATCCTTTGACGTAATAATCGTCGAAGCGCTCGATCGTCTTTCTCGCGACATGGAAGATCTCGCAGGCATCCATAAGCGGCTGTCTTTTCTCGGAATCGAGATCCGGGCGGTTCACGAAGGTGTTGTCAACACCGTGCTGGTCGGCCTTCGCGGCTTGGTCGGACAACTCTATCGTGAAGACAACGCTCACAAGGTACGTCGTGGCCAAGCAGGGCGGGTCAAGCAAGGTTTGGCTGGAGGTGGCCTGACATACGGATACGCCGCGGTTGCCGGAAAAAGCGGCGAACGGGTCGTCCTCGAGGCCGAGGCACAAGTGATCCGGCGCATCTTTCAGGAATACGTGGACGGTCGAACGCCTCGCGAGATCGCACACGATCTCAACAAGGAAAGGGTATCACCTCCGCGAGGGCGCGCATGGAATGCTTCAACTATCAATGGCAACGTTGAGCGTGGCGCCGGAATTCTGCAGAACGAGCTTTATGTGGGGCGCCTCGTCTGGAACAAGGTCAGGATGGTGAAAGATCCCGACTCGGGAAAGCGCCTGTCACGACCGAATCCGAGGAGTGACTGGCAGATTGCTGAAGTGCCGCATCTTGCAATTGTCAGTCCAGAGTTGTTCACAGCTGCCCAGCAACGCAAAGGGGAGCGCAGCCACGGCCACCCCAGCCATCAACGTCGGGCCCGTCGGATGCTATCTGGCTTACTCCGTTGCGGTTCATGCGGCTCGGGTATGGCAACGAATGGACGGGACAAATCGGGGCGCGTTCGGATTCGCTGCTCGGCGGCCACCGAAAGTGGCATGTGTCCTGACGCCAAGACGTTCTATTTAGACACGGTCGAGAGTGCAGTCCTCAGCGGGCTAAAGACCGAATTGCGCGCGCCGAAGGTTCTTTCGGAGTACGTGCGCACATATCTAGAGGAGCGGAAGCGCCTCGCAGCTACATCAAATGCAAAGCGGCAGCGCCTTGAGCAGCAGCTAGGGCAATTAAACCGGGAAATCGAACGACTGGTGGATGCGATTGCAAAAGGACATGGCGATCCGTCTGTTCTCGGACCGCGATCAACCGCACTGGATGCCGAACGAAAGCGGATATCCGAGGAGTTGCAGAGTGAACCGCTCGCCCCGAAGGAAGTCGCGCTGCATCCGGCCATCCTCAAACGATACGAGGAGCAACTCGGTCGGCTTGAAGAAGCGCTAGCAAAAGGTGCCAGTGCAGGCGACGGAGAGGCCGCCGAAGCCATCAGAGACCTGGTCGAGACGGTCACTGTGTTCCGCGATCCAGCGCGCCCAGGTGGTGTAGCCGTGGAGATAGCAGGCCGGCTAAATGCCCTGCTCGGGGAAAAGGCCTATCCCAACCAAGTCAAAGGAGTGTGGGGAAAGGTGGTAGCGGGGGAGGGACTCGAACCCCCGACCCCAGGATTATGATTCCCGTGCTCTAACGGTTTGAGTCCTTGGCGCGGGACTTTTGCGCCGACCCGGGCCGAAATGCCCGGGAAACCCCCACCCGGTCAGGCACTTGCAGGGGCGATTTTCCGTCCCCTCGCCGCCCCTCCATGCTACGATAATGCTACGGGGCCACGGAGGTGGGCCATGTCACGCTCACGCAAATCGCCTGAGAAGTCGACGCGGGTTCTGATCACCGCCGAGATCGTGGCCGAGGCGCTGGCCCGTGCGGCGCGCGCCAAGGACTCGAATGAGTTCTACGACTACTGCGACACACAGTTGCGCTACCTGGTCCTGCGCCAGCGCGGGTCCCGCGTCGGCTGGTTCGTCCGCGTCAACGGCCAGATGAAGCGGATCGGCAACGCCAAACGCGAGCCCGGCGACGACAGTTATCTCACTGTGACGAAGGCCCGAGACAGCGCCGGCGCGCGCTACTATGCGATGCGATCGGGCAGACGTCCGCACACAAAGGGGTGGAGCTGGGCCGACCTTGACCGCGAATTCCAGGCCTCGCGCCAGGTCAAGCGCAAGAAAGGCAAGCGCGTCAGGCCGCCGGCGCCAGCCACCCTGAAGGACATCGCGGGCTGCTTCGACAAGCCCCAGTTCGCCGCCTGGCGGGCCAAGAGGCTCTCCAATCTGACCGACGTCGACCTGATCGAGCTGCTCGATGCCGTCCACCGCGAGCGAGGGCACGGCGCCTGCTGCAAGACGCTCGCCTGGGTTCGGGCCACGCTGACCTGGGCCCGTTCCGAACGAACCATCGAGAGCGGACTCGTCGGCGTCGTGCCGTGGTGGGAGGAGATCAGGCCCCCGCAGCCGTCGGCCGCTGAAATCGAGCAGATGGAGCAACGCGACCGCGATTTCAACGCTGCCCGGGAAGCGTTCAAGATCGACGCGCTCGGCAAGCTGCTCGTGATCCACGAACGGTACTGCGCCGAGCGGAGCGGAAACCGGAAGGTCTCGCCCGCGGTCCGGGCCGGCCTCTGGTGGCTGATCTTCACGCTGAACCGGAAGTTTACCTGCAGCCAGCTCAAGCGCGACGACTTGAAGTACCAAGATCCGCTCAACCCTTTGTCCACGGCCGCTCAACCATGGGGCACGGCGGAATGGCCGGCCGAGGGCGTCAAGAACAAGCGCCGCTTCATGCTCCCGATCCCGCCGTTCTTGCTTCACATCGTGCGGTGTTGCCAGCGCGACTTTGAGGTGATCGTCACCAGGAAGCGCGGCCTGCGCAGCATCAGCGGCTGGCTGTTTGCCTCCTCGCGCAGGAAGAGTCGCCGCGGACACCCTGACAACTCGGATCCTGGACTGTTTCCGAGCAGCCTCAACGGACATCTGCGCGCCATGGGCGGCCGGAAGAAGACCCGCAAAGGCGAGCGCACGAAGAACTATCTCGAAGGCTTGCCGCGCTTCTGGCCGCACCTCGTGAGAACCATTGCGACGGACTTCATGAAGGCGCAACCCGACAAGGTGTCCGGGGCCGCCGTGTCGGCCCTGCTCGGCCACGTTCTGCCGCGCGACCGCAACGAGGCGGACGACGAGATGTCGGCCGTCACGCGGGAGTTCTACCTCACCAGCCAAGAGATGCCCTTGAAGACCCAGGCGATGAAGCTGTGGAGCGACGCCGTGCTCGACGCCTATGTCAGGGCCGGAGGCACCTTGCCCATGCCGCACGAAGTCGACGAGAACGACAAGGAGAAGCTGAACTGGCCCCAGCCGAAGCTGCCGCGGATCCCTGATGCGCGGCTGCGCCCCTCGCTCGGTTCGCAGGATCGTGGCACGACCGCCGCGAGATCTCGCCGCAAACCCGCCTCACCGCCGGCGAAGCGGCGGCAGCGGCAACAAGGCCGAGACCTGCTCCGCAAGGCCTGAGCCGACCGCCGGCATCGGGCCGGGCTCCATGGATCCCGGCGATCTGTGATCGGCCAGACGCCGCGTTGTCCGTGGCGCAAACTCCATGTCACTCACAGCAAAACCTTGAATCGTAACCCATCTCACATGTCAGCCTGCGCAATCTATGATACAGGTCCGGTGTTCCGCGACGGCGGGCGGGACCGGGACCGTCCACTCCGCGACGAATGAGACGATCGGATTTGAAGTTCGGTTCGTCCATCTGGACCAGGATTGCCAGCCTCCTCATGCCGCCGCCACGCCGGTTTTCGGCGCATGGTCGATCGATGTCCATGCGTCGGTCCCGAGCGCCTGGATCTCCCAGCCACGGTCGCTCTGCCGCGGCGCGTTCCGCCCGCAACCCGCCGAATCTGCGATCCTCGGCGTGGCCCTAACGAGGTGAAAAAGATGTCGTTCATCGCTCGATCTCGATCACCACGATCATCTCAATGGACGAACTCCTGACAACTGGGTCGTCAGCTGATTGATATTGATCTGCTCGATGAGCCGATCCGCCTTCACCCGACCGGACTCCCGGAACAGCGTGCCGGCCTTGTCGCCGCGCGCAAACGCGAAAGTCAGCTTGTCCGTGTTGACCTCCGAGAACGATCCAAGAGTGCTTCCGGGTCCGACGAAACTGGTGAGCGTCCAGATCGGACCACCATTTACATTTTTCGTGACGACGAAATTGACGTACCCCCCGAAGACGCCACCGTCGTCGGAAAGCTTCTTGTCCCAAGCCACGTGCTGCGCAGTCAGGGCGAGCTCGACGGTTCGTTTGAGACCGAGTTCGCCTGCGAGATTTGTATCGGTCGGCCAGCATTCCGCCAGATTGCCACCCAGCTTTCTCACCTCCGCCGCCTCCTTTCGCAGAGCCCGCACCGAATAATAGTACTTCTGCGTGAAGTTTTGCTCGCGCGATTGGCTGAGCGCCCCGCCCAAACCGAACGCAAAGGGCGCGTTGACGTAAGTCAGAGATGGGCTGAGGCCTCCTGTATCGTTGACCGTCAGATTGAGCTGGACGGCAACGACCATGTCGTCGCCGAGCAAGGTCTCCGACATCGCGTCACCCCGCTCGATCAACTGCACCAGTTCGCAGCTCACCCGTCGCGAAATCGAATGGATGGTCGGTCCGTTCTGATCGGCCGGAATATCGAAGTTAGGAACGACCGTCGCACATCCGGAAAGCAAAACGCCAGAAAGCGAGATCCAGAGCCAGCCGCTCCATTGTCGCACAGCCTCCCTCATCTCGACCCCTCCGACACACTTCTGCAGAAGCCCACCTTGTGCGGAATCGCGTTCACGTCGCGCCTGACCTCGCCCATCGCCTCGCAAGCCGACGTCCGTCTGGTCTTGCATTGAATGGTGGTGGAGCCTGCCTTCACCTGGCAATCGCACCATGGATCATCATCAGCCGAGACTGTCGCTCTGCTTCGATTTTTTCGAAAGCCGCATCAATCTCGGCGGACGTCGGCGGCGTCCGACCGAAATAGTACATCATCGAATAAAAGCGGCGCTGGATGCCCTGCCACATCGTGCCCCCCAGAAAATGATTTTGCCCAAAGCCGGATACTGCATGCATCCTGGAGGAGAACAATAGGCTAGCGCCCGCAGCGGTCGATTATTCCCTGCCTGCTCGGCCGCAGGTGCGCCCCGCTGCATCGCACGGCCAGCCAGCAAGGCAGGATACTACGCCGAGGGCGACTTCGAAGCACATCGATGCAGACGCACATATCTAAGAGCAGTTCGGCGCACGCAGAGATGCGTCGTCTCCACGACTCGCATGGCGACGGTGAATCGCGGTCGCGGTGCGGCTTGATCCGCCGCAGCGCACGGAGCGGATCAAAACTCGAGATCGACGTCGTTCGGGACTCTACCTTTGCGACGGATGAGTCTCGTGCCGAAGTCGTCTTCGAGCGCCACCTCCGCCAGCGCGTACTCGACAAGCTCGGTGTCGGACGTTATGCCGGATTTTTTCTTCGCAGCTGCCACCAGATCTCGGCAAACGCGGCCGCCTATCCGACGGTTTTCGCTACCGAGCAGACCAAGTTTCCGTGCCGTTTCCAGAACCGCACGCCGCCTGACGTTCGGCTGTCCCGGTCCGCTTGGACTCTCGCGGGTCGACTTCAAAATGATAGATCTCCTGCTTGGAAAATAGAGATTTGGCAACGGGTTCAATGTCCTTATGGCCCTATAGACGTCAATCTTTCCCGGCCTGACGAACAATTCGGAAAACACGCTGCCGAACCCGCGGGGGTCGCTTGCGCGATCACCTCAAAGGACCCCGATGGAGACACGATCACAGCTATCCGGCTCGAATTGACCCAAACTGACCCCCCAAGGGAACCACTAACCCCGGACTGAACACCAGAACCATTTTGCGGCCAGATCCAGACCAAACGGAAACGACAGATCTAGCCAGGGTCTTTACCGGATGGGTACATTGAAGGTGGCTCACGAGAGCCTGCGAAGTCTTCGAAAAGAAGATTGTCTAGCCGGTGCAGATAGTTAGCGCCTTGGCGCTCCCCCAGCGGACACGGACCAAGCCTAATCCGGCACATGACCCCACATCATGCGCAAGGCATCGAGCTTGTACGGATCGCGGCCGAGCGCGCACACCGCATTTGCAGAAGCTCGCCATGCTGATGGTCGCAAGCCAGACCGGCAAGAACGGATTTTTCGAGACTTGGTGGCTGAGCTGGTTTCGATACGGAGACGCCGGATTGCAGCGCCGAGGAGCGCGCTGTCATGCCGGCCTTTCTGACGCCGGCCGAGATGCCGCAAGAGCGCGCCGCCCGAGCACTTCGACGCGGTCTTCATCGAGACGATGAGCCGTCTTCACAAGGGCGCGGTGAAAATGGCTGACCAGATGTGGCACAGCCGGGGTGACCCGCGCCTGCGCATCATGGCGCATGCCATCCGCCATGAGCAGCAAGGCGAGATTGCTCTGATGCGCAACCGGCACGGCCGCGGTCGCGACCGCCTTCCGCAACATGCTGGACGACAATGTCAATTAGCCGGCAGGAACTTCGGCCGGACATGTCGATTGACGTTTATAGCTCGCCTGCCCCCTAGACGACCAGATGAAGCGGATGACCGGCCTTCTCCTTGGTCTTGCGACCGCTTTGGCGGGATGCCAGCGCGAAGAACGGCAATTGCGGCTCGATCCGCCGGTCGCGGATGCGCTGGACAAGATTGCGCTGATGCCGAACGGCATCAGCGGCGCGCCACCGAATGTCTATTACGCGCTCGGCCGACCTTACGAGGTCAACGCCTACAATCTCAGCCAAGGCAAGCGGCTGTATTCCTGGTTTGGCTGCAAGGCCTGCCATGGCGACGGCAAGGGCGGCAGCGGGCCGGGCTTCCTCGACGGCTGGTGGTACTACGGTCCCGAGATGGTTTCGATCTTCGCCTCGATCCGCGACGGCCGGCCGCACGGCATGCCGGCCTTTCGCGACAAGATGACGACCGAGGAGATCTGGCGGCTCGCAGGCTATGTCCAGACCATCGGATCCTATGAAGGCAAGACGGCGGCGCCCAGCCGCAACGACGAGAAACAGACGCGACCTGCCGAGAATCGCGCGCCGGCGAAGATCCTCTTCGATCAGGGGCCGACGCCGCTCCATCCGGATCAGGGGCCGACGCCGTGATCCGGCACGTTCGAACAGCCTGTCACTGCGCCGTGCTTGCGGCACTGCTCGCTGGATGCGGCGGCTGGCAATCCGTGCTCGAACCGCATGGCGTCTCCGCAATCAGCCTGAGACATCTCATCATCCTGATTGTTGCCGTCTGCTCCGTGGTCTGGATGCTCGTGATGATCGCATTGATCGCTGCGCTCTGGCGCAATCGCGACAACAGCCCGGCGTCACCCGGTCCGCAAAACGAGCGCCGTATGACGATCGCAGTCACCGGCGCTGCCATCGCCACCGTGCTCATGATCTCCACCTTCACTATCATGAGCTTCTTCGCGACGCGCGCGCTCAGCGTCGCAGGACCGGACGATCTGACCATCCGGGTGCGCGGCCTGCAATGGTGGTGGGACGCAGAATACATCGGCCCCGATCCATCGCAGCGATTCGAAACCGCGAACGAAATTCATATTCCCGTCGGCCGCAACGTGCGTCTCAAGCTCGAAGGGCTCGACGTGATCCACTCGTTCTGGGTGCCGAGCCTCGCGGGCAAGCAGGACCTTATTCCGGGTCGCCCGAACGAGCTGACAATTCGCGCCGAACGCGCCGGCGTCTACCGCGGTCAATGCGCCGAATTTTGCGGCATGCAGCACGCTCATATGGCGCTGCTCGTATTTGTAGAGACGCAGGACGATTTCGATAGATGGGCGAATGCGCAGCGGCGGGACGCGATCCAACCGGCGGCAGAGGAGATCGCCGCGGGCTTGCAGACATTCTTGGCAAAACCCTGCGCGGCCTGCCACACCATTCGTGGTACCGCGGCGGGCGGCACCACGGGACCCGACCTGACCCATGTCGGCAGCCGCCGCACCATCGCAGCCGGGCTGTTCGAGACCACGCGCGGCTCGCTCTCCGCCTGGACTGCTGATCCCCAGACGATCAAGCCCGGCAACAATATGCCTATGGTGCCGCTTACGCCGGACGAGCTGCGCGCCGTCTCCGCCTATCTGGCGAGCCTCAAATGAGCGGTCCCGCGACGGCGCCCGATGCGCGCGACATCGAGCTCGAACGTTCGCGCTTGACCAGCGCGCTCGCCGAGACTTGGAGGACACCGTCCGGCTTCTTGGGCGCGCTCGCAACCGTTGATCACAAGATCATTGGCCGGCGCTACATCTTCACGGCATTCATCTTCCTTTCGCTTGGCGGCGTATTGGCGGCCCTAATGCGAATCCAGCTCGCGCAACCCGAAGCGCGCCTGCTCGGGCCTGATCGCTACAATCAGATCTTCACCATGCACGGCGCGAACATGATGTTCCTGTTCGCTGTCCCGGTGATGGAGGCCGTCGCGGTCTATCTTGTCCCGCTGATGGTTGGCACCCGCAACATCGCCTTTCCGCGGCTCAACGCCTTCTCCTACTGGATCTATCTCGCCGGCGGCATGCTGCTCTGGATCGCCTTCGCGCTCGACATGGCCCCGGATGTCGGCTGGTTCGCCTATGTGCCGCTGTCCGGCCCGCAATATGGCGCCGGCAAACGCGCCGATATCTGGGCGCAGATGATCACCTTCACAGAGCTGTCTGCGCTCGCCGTCGCGGTCGAACTCATCGTCACCATCTTCAAGCAGCGTGCGCCGGGCATGACGCTCGACCGCATTCCGGTATTCGTATGGGCGATGCTGGTGACGTCATTTCTCGTCATCATGGCGATGCCGGCGATCGTCGTCGCGAGCAGCAGCCTGATCCTGGACCGGCTCGTCGGCACGCACTTCTATAATCCGGCCGAAGGGGGCGACGTGCTGCTCTGGCAGCATCTGTTCTGGTTCTTCGGCCATCCTGAGGTCTACATCATCTTTCTGCCTGCCGCCGGCATGGTCTCGACCATGATCGAGCCCTTCGCGAGGCGGCCAGCCTTCGGCTACCTCCCCCTGGTGATGGCTCTGATCGCGACCGGTATTCTCGCCTTCGGCCTGTGGGTGCATCACATGTTCGTCGTCGGGCTGCCGCGGCTCGGCGACAGCTTTTTCACTGCATCCAGCATGGCCATCGCCATTCCCGCCAGCATCCAAGTGTTCTGCTGGCTGGCGACGCTATGGGACGGCAAGCCCGTGTTCAAGGCACCGCTCCTCTTCATCATCGGCTTCATCGTTACTTTCGTGATCGGCGGGCTCACGGGCGTCATGGTGGCTTCCGTGCCGTTCGACACACAGGTCCACGACACCTATTTCGTCGTCGCACACTTCCACTACGTGCTGATTGGCGGCGCTGTGTTTCCGCTGCTCGGTGCGATCCACTACTGGTTTCCCAAGATTACTGGGAAGATGATGAGCGAAAGCCTCGGGCGATCGTCGTTCTGGCTGATCTTCATCGGCTTCAACGCGACCTTCTTCCCGATGCACATCCTCGGCCTTCAAGGCATGCCGCGCCGGATCTACACCTATCAGCCTGACCTGCCGTGGCATGGCCTGAACCTGTTTGTCAGCCTGAGCGCAATCTTCCTGACGATCGGCTTCCTGCTCTTCTTCGTCAACGCGATTAGCAGCCTGCGCGGTGGCGTGACCGCGTCGGACAATCCCTGGGATGCACCAACCCTCGAATGGGCAACAACCTCGCCGCCCCCGAGTTACAATTTCGCGTTGATCCCGGTCGTCGGCGGACTGCACCCGGTCTGGGAAAACCGCGACACGCTCTCCGTCGCCGATGGCCTGCGCAGCGATCGCCGCGAACTGCTTGTGACCTCGCTCGCGACCTCCGAGCCGCAGGTGCGCGAAGCCTCGCCGCAGCATTCGATCTGGCCGCTCTGGGCCGCGCTCGCCACAACCGTGATGCTGATCTGGTCGATCTTCTCGCCCTGGGCCGTGGTCTGGGGCTCGATCCCCGTCGCGATTGCACTGATCGGCTGGTTCTGGCCCAAAGGCACGCCGGAGGACGAGGCATGAGGGAGCGGATCATGCTCGATCTCGGCAAGCTGCCGCTCCATGGCCTGGGCACAGCCAGCGTCACCTGGTGGGGCACCCTCGCGTTCATGCTGATCGAAGGTACTGGCTTCGCGCTGGTCATCGCCGTCTATCTCTATCTGATGAGCCTGGCTGCAACCTGGCCGATCAACGCGCCGCCGCCGGACCTGCTTCCTGGCACGCTGCTGACGCTCATCCTCCTGGCCAGCCTCATCCCGAATATCCTGATCTCGCGCTGGGCCGGGCAGCAGGACCTGCGCAAGGTCAGGACCGGTATCGTCATCATGTCGATCTTCGGCATCGCGCCACTGGTCGTGCGTGTCTTCGAGTTCCCGGCGCTCAGGGTCAGTTGGGATACCAACGCCTACGGCTCGGTGGTCTGGACGCTGCTCGGCCTCCACACCACGCACATCATCACGGAGCTCGTCGACACCTTGGTTCTCGCGGCGCTGATGTTCACGCGGCACGGCCGCAATCCGCGGCGGCTCGGCGACGTCCAGGATAGCGCGATGTATTGGAACTTTGTCGTCGCGACCTGGCTTCCGATCTATGGCTGCATCTATTGGCTCGCACGGCTATGAGCATGTCAAAACCTCTCGCACACCTCCTGATCTGGGCCGGACTTTGGCTTGCGCCGCTCATCTGGGCCGTGAACATGCAGCTAGGGCAGGTCCTGCCCTACACCGACTGCCGCCGCTCGCTGCATGCGGCGGCGATCACGTCGTTTCTCGGAGCCGCCATCACGAGTCTGTCCGGCATAGTCTCATGGCGATGCGCGGGGCGACTAGGGGCGGACGCCTCCTCCAGGCCGAACACAGTTTCCTTCGGAGGCGGGGTCAGTGCCCTCTCCGCCACGATCTTCACCTTTGCACTCCTGATGCAGGGAATTGCCGCGATGGTGCTGAGCGGATGCGAAAAATAGCGGCGACGATGATCCTGCTGCTGGCGAGTCCGGCGCACGCGCATGGGCCCGCGCAAGAGCTGTTGCGCCCAAGCTGGACGTTTGATCCATGGATCGTCGTCCCCCTCCTCGCGTTCGGACTGATGTACAGCATGGGTGCGCTGGTGCTGCTGAAACGGCGGGCGCAAATCGTCGCGGCCCGGATATGGCAGATTGCCGCCTGCTGGGCCGGTTGGTTGTCTCTGATCGCGGCGCTGGCCTCGCCGCTGCACTGGCTCGGCGAGCGGCTGCTCAGCTTTCACATGATCGAACACGAGATCCTGCTGGCGGTGTCTGCGCCATTGATCGTGATCGCACGACCGGTCGGAATCTTGCTCTGGTCCATGCCCCGCTGCGCGCGGGTGCGGATCGGCCGTTGGATGCGATTTTCGGCCATCGATGCAGCCTGGTCCTTCCTAAGCGCTGGCCGCAATGCCACACTCCTGCATGCAGTTGCGATCTGGACCTGGCATGCTCCGCCCCTGTTCGATGCAGCGATCACCAATGTCACCATGCATCGACTGCAGCATCTGAGTTTCTTCCTGACGGCTGTCCTGTTCTGGTGGTCTGTATTTCGGCGCAGCGAGACCGGTACGGCCGCCTGGCACGTGTTCGTGACCATGCTGCACACGACCATCCTGGGCGCCCTGATGGCGCTGGCGCCGCGCCTGCTCTATCAGGAGCAGGTGGCTGCGGCGGCCGCCTGGGGCCTGACGCCGCTCGAAGACCAGCAGATGGCCGGCATCATCATGTGGGTGCCGGCGGGAACGATCTATGCCGGCGCCGCCCTGGCGCTGATTGCGCTGTGGATCAGGCGAGCCAGCAAACACCGCGAGCAAGCCGATGCCCTTGTTGTCTAGGAAGCGTGGCTCAGTCGTCGCTGTGGCCGGACTCCTGATCGCTGCGGCTGGCGCCGGTGGCTTCGCTTGGAAGTCCCGAGTGCAGGCCGATCGCGTTGCCCGCGCCATCACCGGGGGCGATCCATCCCGCGCACCGGTACTCATGCGCCGCTACGGCTGCGTGGGGTGCCATACGATCCCCGGCGTTCCCGGCGGGAACGGGCAGGTCGGCAGCTCGCTCTCCGGCATTCGGGGGCGCGTCTATATCGCCGGCGTCACGACCAACTCGCCCGACAATCTCGTGCAATGGATCGTCGCACCGCAAACCTTTTCGCCGCGAACGGCCATGCCGGTGACCGGGATCAGCGAGTCCGAGGCGCGTGACATTGCAGCCTACCTCTATGCGCAATAGCGCCGAGGCGCTCAGGGTGCGGCAGTCGGCCGAGATGGCAGTGATTTGATGAACATTGCGATCGCCTCGCGATCGCTCTGCGGCAGCATGGCCGTGTTCGTGACCACATCGGCCATCGACGAGCCGACGCGCCCGTGGTTCGGCGTGGTGCCGGTTTTCAGCATGTTCGCCAATTGCTGCTCCGACCAGTCACCGATGCGCTCGGGCGTGATATTGGGTAGAAGCCCGCGCCTTCGGGATCCTGCCCACCTGCGTAGCGCGTTGCTGATGCGATGCCGCCGAACGTGTCGCGCGATGAGTGGCACTCGGCGCAATGGGCGAGCGCCTCGCTCAGATAGCGCCCGCGATTCCATTTCTCGTCACGCGCAGCGTCCCGCGAAAGCGGACCGGGCTTGAAGTAGAGAAGTTTCCAGAAACCGACAAAGCGGCGAATGCCGAACACCGGATTGAGCTCGTGTTCCGGAGGACGGCCCCTCACCACCGCGAGTGTCCGCAAGTAGGCCATCAAATCCTCCACGTCCGCGGCGCTCATATGCGTGAAACTCGCATATGGAAATACCGGATAGTAGTGGCTTCCATCTGGCGAGACACCGTTCAGGAGCGCGTTGGCGAGATCTCTGGTCGTCCACGTGCCGATCCCATCGATGGGATCCATCGAAATGTTCGGCGCGCGAAACGTTCCGTAAGGAGAGGCGAGCGCCAGCCCTCCGCCGAGATGCAAACGGTCCGGTTGTCCTGGGGAGGCATGACAGGACGAGCAGTCGCCGGCCGCAAAGACGAGCTTGCCTCTTTCCGCGTTGCCCGCGCCCTCGAAAATCCCGCTGAGATCAGCGTTCGCGAAAAGATCGGGCGCGGTGATCATCCAGATGACGCCGGCGATCAGCGCGGCCGATCCAACTCCGGTCATCGCCCAGACCCAGCCGCGCATCCACTTGCTTTTTCCTCGACAGCCTGCCCAACCGGACTAACAGGCAGCGTTCGTCACTGTTCCTTCGGCTGGCCGTTCCCGGCTCAACCGGACGCGCTCGCTGGCCGCCGGTAACAGCGCGCTGGAAATCGCCGACATGCATTGCATCGGTCCGGCCGTCGGCCCCGGCCGCCTGTCCGCGACCTGCCTAGCGCCGCATGAACTTGTGGAACCGGCTCAATTTACCGTCCTTGGTGCGGTCCTGATGAAGGAACGCGATGCCGGTCTCGTCGAATTTTTGGAAGAACTGGTCCCAACTGATCCGGTCGAGCCCTTCGTCTTTGCGATCAAAGTCGAAACGCAAGATGCCGGCATGACCGTCGTCCACTGTTGCCTTGACGGTCGCAGGCTTACGCCGCGCTCCTCCGCCCATTTGCGGATGATATCGTGGCTGGTGGTCGCTTGCGCCTCGGTGTCGCTAGTTCTGGTGCGGCTTGCGCTCATTGGCTCCTCCCTCGCTGGAAAGGTGGAACAACGGCGTCCGCCATTGTCGGGCTATTTGCCATGAAACGCCGGCCAGCAGGATTTGTTCTTGCACCGCCCCCCGCGCGGCCACCGCATCAAACGTCGAGCATCCAACTTGTTCATCGCAACTCTCAACCGACAGTTGATGCGAGAAGAAGTGAACGCCACCTGGAATGAAGACGCTTGGCTGGACGCCTGTTGGGCAACGGTCGTCCTGGGAGCGAGTGTGTCATTTGAGGCAAGAGTCGAACATCTGGGACCGACTGTTGAGCATGAGCGCGACCTCCGCGGTTGCTTTATCTATCCTCTCGAAAAGATGATACCCGCGGCTGCACAAATAGGAACGCGCTCCGCCCTGATGCGTCAGCCGATATGGCAAAGCTCATCAAAATCCGATTTCATCATTTCGGCAACAATGACGCGCTCGGCGTCGATCGCCTCGAACAGTCCGGCCCCGACGCGCGTCAGATCCTTGTCTCGGTCCGTGCGGCAAGCGTCAATCCCGTCGATTTCAAGATCAGGTCGGGCAAGTATCCCTCCGTGAAGGAGGATCGCCTGCCCTACACTCCTGGCAGAGACGTCTCCGGCATCGTGGAGAGGTGCGGCGCCCAAGTAACGCGCTTTCAAGCGGGCGACGAGGTCTTCGGAATGGTTCCGGTGTTCGGCGGCGGCTACGCCGAGCAGGTGGTCCTGGAAGAGCGAGCGGTCGCCTCTAAGCCGGCCGGGCTTGATCATGTCCATGCGGCGGCGGTCCCGCTGGCGGGACAAACGGCGCATCAAGGCCTATTCCGATACGGCAAGCTGAAAGCGGGAGAGTCCGTTCTGATCCACGGCGGCTCGGGCGGCGTCGGCCATTTCGCGATTCAGTTCGCCAAGGCAAAGGGCGCCCGTGTGCTGACAACCGTTTCCACAGAACATGTCGATCTCGCGCGAACGCTCGGCGCCGACGTTGTCATCGACTACAAGACCCAGCGCTTCGAAGAAGTCGCCACAGATCTCGATATGGTCTTCGACTTGATCGATGGAAAGACACGCGAACGCTCCTGGGCGCTGCTCAGAAAGGGCGGACGCCTGATCTCCACATTGACCGAGCCGTCGCGAGATCGGGCGAATGCGCTCGGCGTGACCGCCATGCGCTACACTGTCGAGCCCGACGGCGAGGAGTTGGCCGAGATTGGACGACTGGTGGATGCCGGCAAGCTGAAGCCGCATATCCAGACCACATTCCCTCTTGAGCAGGCGAAGCAGGCTCTGGCCACCGTGGAGCAAGGCCACACCGCCGGCAAGATCGTGCTGATTTGCGGTTGAGGAGAATCACGCCATGAACTCTCCGAACCGACGATTTTTGCTGGCCGCCGCAGCCGCACTTGGCGCTACCGCGGCCGCCTCGGCGCAACAAGGCAATGAGCCCGTGTCCGGCAGCAAGGGCGCTCCGATCATCGGCCCCCGTAACCCGGACCGGGAGCGTCAGAATCCAGATATCCTGCGACCGCCGTCCACCGACCATGGTTCGCTGCCAAACCTCCGGTCCTCGTTTGCAGATGCCCACATGAAGATCCGCGAAAGCGGCTGGTCGCGCGAAGTCACTCAGCGCGAACTCGCGTTCTCGACCACAATGGCCGGTGTGAACATGCGCCTCACTTCCGGCGGTGTCCGCGAGTTGCACTGGCACAAGCAGGCCGAATGGGCTTTCATGCTGGCCGGCAAGGCGCGCATCACGGCGGTCGACAACGATGGTCACAATTTCATCGCCGATGTTGGCCCGGGCGACCTCTGGTACTTCCCCTCAGGCATTCCGCACTCGATTCAAGGGCTGCCCGACGACGGCTGCGAGTTCCTGCTGGCGTTTCCGGACGGCGAGTTCTCGGAAGATAGCACTTTTGCCATCACCGACTTATTCGCACACAATGAGCGCGAAGTGCTGGCAAGAAATCTGGCCGTCGACGTCAAGGCGCTCGACCGCATTCCGAAGCAAGAACGCTTCATCTTTCAAGCCGAACCACCGCCGCTACAGCTACAGGCGGACGCTGTTCGCAATCCCCTTGGCGGAGTGCCGCTCGATATGGTCTTCAGGCTGATGCAGCAGCCTCCGACCCAGTCGCCTGGCGGCAACGTCCGCATCGCCGATACCCGCAACTTTCCCATTTCGACCGATGTTGCTGCGGCATTGCTCGAGGTCAACCCCGGCCACATGCGTGAACTGCACTGCGAGTGGCAGTACTACATCTCCGGCCAGGCGAGAATGACCGTATTCGCGGCCGAGGCGCGGGCGCGGACATTCGACTACCGGGCGGGCGACGTCGGCTACGTGCCGATGTCGATGAGCCATTTCATCGAGAACACCGGCAGCGAGCCGCTGCGGTTCCTCGAGCTGTTCAAGGCGCCACGCTTCATCGACGTTTCCCTCGCGCAATGGATGGCACTGACGCCGCCTGAGCTGGTCGCGGCGCACCTGGACATCGATCGCAGTGTGCTTGAGCAATTGCGCAAGGACAAGCGGCCGATCGTTTAGCTTTGGCGTTCAGGTTCGATCGTTAGTCTGAACGTCGCCTATGGTACTGCCCTTCTCCTCGGCTCCAATCTATCGGCAATGGTCATCCGCTCCGGAGAAGGAGCCGCTCATGCGCTACGACCAGAGGCCCAAGCGCCTGCCGCGAACGGTACGGTAGCGCGCGTCGGTTTGCGGCTTGATGAAAAGGGCCGCGACGCTCGGATGTTGCTTGCGGATCTCGGTCTCGATCGAGATCACGCACTGCTCAATGTCGTCGGCGCGCTTGTCGTCCGCAAACTCGACGCTCAGCGCTGCGACGACCTCGGATGGCGACAGTTGTGCCGTCAGGAGGCCATTGGCCTGAAGCACGCCGGGTGAGCGTCGCGCGATGGCGAGGATCGATCGCGCGAGCTCGGGATGCGCCGGCTCGCCGATCAGGAGACTCTTGCTTTCGCGGGCGAGTCCGATCGATGCAATTCCGAGGAGAATGCCGATCAGGATCGAGCCGACACCATCCCAGACCGGTTGGGCCAGCCACACCGCCGCCGCAGTGGCTCCGGCCGCAATGGCGATGCCAACCAGCGCCGCGCTGTCCTCGAGCAGCACCATAAAGGCTGGAGGATCCTTGCTGCGGACGAAGGCCTGGTAATAGCCAAACCGCTCGCTCTCCGAGCGGAAGCGGCGCAGGGCGAAAAGCCACGATGCACCTTCGAACAGGAACGAGAGCCCGAGCACGACAAAGCTGACGATGGGATCCTCAATCGGCTCGGGTGCGGCGACGTGCAGCAATCCCTGATAAAGCGAGACGCCGGAGCCGAGCGCGAAGATCAGCAGCGCGACGATGAAACTCCAGAAATACAGCTCGCGCCCATAGCCGAGCGGGTGGGATTCGTCGGGCGGGCGGCTTGCACGATGGTAGCCATAGAGCAGCAGCACCTCATTGCTGGTATCGACCACCGAGTGCACGGCCTCGCTCATCATCGCCGAGCTGCCCGTCCAGAAAGCGGCGGCAGTCTTCGTAGCCGCGACAAGCATGTTGCCGATGAGCGCAGCACGGACGATGGTCTTCGACGATCCTTGTGCCGCCGCTCTCACCGAGATCTCGCTTCGCATCGACGAACCTGTGCCGCGACGATCATACCGGCTTTGCACTTTCTCACTTCGGAGTCGGATCCGAAAGGCCTGCTCCCGGATCCTCAAACCGTCCGCTTCGCGCGAGCTTCACGGCGCGGCCCAGCGCGCGGGCCGTATTGGTCACCTCCTGCTGAAACTCGCGATCATGGTCCAGCGCCTGGTGCGATGTGGCGTACGGCTCCATATAGCCGACATAACCGTCGAGCTCGGCGAAGCGGCCGGCCGAGATCAGGCGCATGTCCGTCAGCCAGTCCGACAACGTCCGGCGGACGCCTTCGACGCCGACGCTGTCGCCGTGGACGATTAAGCCGAAGTGACGGCCGGCGAGATGACGCGGATAGGGCCAGCCCTTCAGCTCCAGCGCTTTGGCTTCGTCGGCCCTCTTGCCGTGCGTCGACGTCGGATCAGGATTGCCGCCGTCGGCGCAGACCAGGCGATCCATCATCGCCTTGAGCCCGCCCGGCACGTGATACCAGTTCACCGGTGTCACGATCAGGATGCCGTGCGCGGCCACCCAGAGCGGATAGATCTCGTTCATCCAATCTGCGCTCTGTCCCAACGCATAGTTCGGATAGCAACTGCACGGCCAGTGGCAGAGCGTCACCGAGGTCGCGACGCAGGATTTGCAGGGGTGGATGGCCTTGCCGAACTCCGAGGCCAGCCTGGAGAGATTAAGAATATCGACAACGAAACCCATCTCGGCGAACACAGGCTCGGCGAGTTTCACGATCCGCCAGGTCTTTGACATCTCGCCGGGACAGGTGTGCTCGCTGCGAGCCGAGCCATTGATGATCAGGATGCGCGGCGGGGCGTCCGCATCGTCGTGCCGCCGCTGTGCCTCGAGGACCGCGGCGCGCGCGTCGAGCCAGTCCACCGCGAGATTGTAGTCGGGATCGGCAAAGCCGGCGCCCGCCTTTCTCGTCACCGGCGCCTTGCGCGAATCGCTGTAGGCGTCCCAGGCGGCGGCAACGATTGCATCAAGTTCGCACTTCAGTGGCGCGAAAACGGGATCGATGAACTGGCTCCGGTAGCGGCTTTCGAACTCGCCGCGCGACAGTCTGACGGGCGGCATGCCCTTGCGAATGTCCGGTTTCCCCATAGTCTCTCCTGAGGGGTCATGTATTCGTTGCACCAACGTGCCGCGTCCGGCCGCGGTTCCTCAGGCCCAGCCGGCGCCCCGAGGAACACGCGATCGCGCGATGAGTTTGATATCCATTTCCTCAGCAAACACCGAAGCGACCTCGCCATGGCCCTCCCTAGCGCAGCCGAGCGCGTCCGCGAAGCGAGCAGTCGCGGGATTATCTGCTTGCTTCAGAGCGCGGCGGAGCATTGCGGGATGGTTGGACGTCGTGCGCCCCCCTTGCTCGTCCAACCATCGATTGATGCATCCGCAAAACGACCTCGCGTTCTGGTCGCGGGGTGGCTCACTACCCTTATGTTTTGCATCACGATGCCTTTAATGGCGCAGGCGGCCGTCACCGCCTCGCAGCTTGAGCAAGTCGCGCTCGTGCCCCGCGACAACGCGCAACTGCCACTTTCGACCCTAATGAACGATTTGGACGGTCGCACCGCGCCGCTGCAAAGCTGGCTTGCAGGCATCCCGACCGTCTGGATCCTCGCCGACTACACCTGCGAAACGCTTTGCGGGCCGGCGATATCGATCGTGTCGAACGCCCTGGCCGATACGGGCCTGAGAGCAGGCGAGGACTTTCGGCTCATCGTCGCCGGCCTTGATCCCAAGGACACCGTCGCTCAAGCGCTCGTCATGAAGAATGCGCAACTCAGCACAAGGTGCGGCCTGCCCGGGCAGAGCTATTTCCTGCGGGCGGCAGCAACGGACGTTAGTTCGTTGACCGACGCGTTTGGAGTTCGGACGATCTGCGATCGCGAGCATGACCAATTCGCCCATCCTGCCGCCGCCTTCGTGGTCACGCCTGACGGGCGGATCTCGCGCACACTCTCGGCTCTCGCGGTCGATGCCACGAGCCTGCGTCTGGCCGTGGTCGAAGCGGGCCAAGGACATATCGGGCGCTGGACCGACCAAGTCCACCTGCTCTGCTACGGCTTCGATCCCACGAGCGGCACCTATACGCTCGCGGCACGGCGGCTGCTGTTCGCTGCCTCCTCGATCAGCGTGATCGTTCTTGCTGTGCTGATTTGGCTTCTGCTTCGGCGCGAGTGCGCCACCAGATAGTGCCGGTCGGCGCCCTCTCCTCCGCCTTCCCGACGAGCGCAGCATCGAACGCCAGCCACAACACCGCGCCAAGAAAGAGCGCCGCGGCGATCAGCATTGCGCCGGTCATGGCGACGGAAAGCCCCCGAATTGCCGGCAGGATGAGGATCGCTGATTCGAGCCACCGCATCGCCAGCGTCAGCCCGCACAAGGCCAAGAGCCAATACGGGTCCGATCGCACCCTCGCGCTCAACATCGCGCAGAATGGGAACACGAACTGCCCGAAAGAGAGCGCCGCCAGCACGAACTGCCAGCCGCCTTCCGATCGCGCCAGAGACCAGGTGACTTCCTTGGGGATGTTTCCCGACCAGATGACGATGTACTGCATGGCGTGGAGATAGCACCAGAGCAGGAGAACCGAGAGCAGCAGGCCGCTATAGCTGCGGCTCGGACCGATCCTTCGCATCGACAGCAGGCTGGCACCGATGACGAAGGCCGTTCCATTCGTCAGCACGAAACTGAGATAGATCAATCCATAGATCGAGGAGTGAAATTCGGGCTCCAGCGATTCCATCCAGTCGATCCCGGCGAATGAGACGGTTAGGGTCCACACGATCGATCCGATCGATGCCGCACGCACCATGGCTTCGTCATTGCGCCAGGCTCGCCGTAGCCATTCGGCCAGCCCGATCCAGACCACGAAGTAGAACACGGTCCGCAAAACGAAAAACCAAGGCACAAGCCAGCGCGCCTTGAATGGCGGCAATGACGCCGCATCGGCGATGGCCGGATAGATATCCTTCAGGAAGAGAAGGACCGGAATGAACGTCAGCGCGACAACCGGCAGAATGCCGATGGCCGCGACGAAGATAGGATGCAACGCCTCGGTCCAGCGTCGCCGCACCAGATAGCTGGTCATGAAGATAATCAGCGCGCCGATTGGAACGGCGCCCCAGGCAATCCAAGCGACGAGATAGGCGGCAACGGCCGACCGCGCGTCGACGACAAATCCGGCGATCAGGACCAGGCCCGACACCACCGCCACCCCGCCTCTTATGCCGCTACGCACTCTCATGGCGAGCTCTCGAGCTTGGCGCGCTCGTCCGACGGCACGTCGTCGAGCGACGCGTGACGGCTGAGCTGGAGTGCACGGATATAGGCGACGATTGCCCAGCGATCTGCCGGCTGCACACGCGCGGCATAGGAATACATCGCGCCATGGCCGTTGGTGATCACATCAAAAAAGTATTGGTCGTCCGCGGCAAGCAGCCGATCGTTGTGATAGCTCGTCGGGCGCGGCATGCCGCGCTGGACGATGATGCCGGTCCCGTCCCCGCCGGCGCCATGACATGGCGAGCAGAAAATGCTGAAACGCTGTCGTCCCCGCGCCAACAGTTGAGCCGAGAGCGCCGGCTTCGCGGTGGCAACCTTCTCCCGTTCGAGATCATCACGAGCCACGGTGTTCGCCGGCGGCCGGCGCAGCACGCTACCACGAAACGACGGTGCGCTCGAGTATTCGCTATAGCTGGGTTGCACGTCCATGTTCTGGTCGCAGGCGGCGAGCAGAGTTGCAAGCGCAACAATGAGAAGCACCCTGCTCATCCCGGCACAAGCTCCACCGACAACGCGCCCGCGTCGCTCAGGAATGCCAGGGTGTTACCCGCCTCGAACATCGCGTCGTCCGCGCTCACACAAAGGAAGAAACGATCCTTGCTGGCACGGTGAAATCGCCCGGTGCCGAACACGGGATAGTTGAGCCGCGGTAAGCCGTTCTGCCATAGCATCCCGATCAGCATGGCGAGCGCCGAAAACAGTATCGTCAGCTCGAATGTCACGACAGCGAATGCCGAGATCGCGTAGATGGGTCGGCCGCCAACGTTGAGCGGGTAGTCATAGTTGACATAGAACTGCAGGATGAGCGCTGTCCCCGCTCCGGCGATGGCTCCTGCCAGGCCGACGAACGAGACGGTGGGGCGCGGAAGCCGCAGCATGCGGTCCAATCCCTCGACCGGGAAGGGCGTAAAGGCGTCGAGAAGGCGGTAGCCGGCTTCCCTCGTCTTCCGCGTGGCCGCCAGCAGATCGTCAGGGCTCCTGAACTCCGCCAGTGCGCCGTAGAGCGGCTCAGCCATGCTGCTGCTCCTCTTTCTCTTCGTAGAGAAGCTCCTTGCTCTCGAAGATCGAGATCATGGGAATGAGCCTGATAGCGATGAGGAATGGCACGAGGAAAAGCCCGATCGTGCCGAAATAGGTCGACCAGTCCCAAAAGGTCGGCGTGAAGTGGCTCCAGGACGAGACGAGAAAGTCGCGATAGAGACTGGTGACCAGGATCATGTAGCGCTCGAGCCACATTCCAATCGCGACAGACACGGAGATCAGCAGCAGCATCCATCCGCTTCGTCGTACCGTGCGCAACCACAACGCCTGAAGCGGAATGAAGTTGAAGACGACCGCGCTCCAATAGGTCCAGGCGTAAGCGCCGGCGAAACGATCCGCCAGCGTCTGGAGCTCATGAGCCTCCCCGGAATAAACGGCGTCGAACACTTCGAAGACATAGCCATACCCCGTCATCAGGCCGGTCGCGAGCAGGACCTTTCCGAGCACATCGAGATGATCGTCGGTTACAAGGTTCTCGAGCCCGAACCACGAGCGCAGCGCCACGGCGATGATGGAAACGATGGCAAAGCCGGAAAAGGCAGCCCCCAGCACGAAGTAGGGTGGAAAAATTGTCGAGTGCCAACCCGGGATCTGTCCCACCGCGAACAGCAGCGACACCTCGCTGTGGACGGATACGACCAGCGGCACGGCAAGGGCTGCTGTCAGCCGGTACGCCTGTGACCAGCGCAGCCAATGCCTGGCCGAGCCGCGCCATCCGAGTGCCGTGATGCCGAAGAAGATCTGCCAGCCGCGACGAGTTGCTCGGTCGCGCGCCGCGGCGAGGTCGGGGATCAGGCCGGTATACCAGAATGCCAGCGAGACCGTCAGGTAGGTCAGCACCGCCCAGATATCCCATTCGAGCGGGCTGCGGAATTGCGGCCACACGCCCATGGTGGCTGGATATGGAAACATCCAGTAGACGTACCAAGGCCGCCCAAGATGCAGGATCGGGTAGATGCCCGCGCAAACCACGGCAAACAACGTCATCGTCTCGGCAAAGCGGTTGAGCGAGTTGCGCCACTCGCTGCCTGTCAGGAGCAAGAGGGCCGAGATCAGTGTGCCCCATGAGCGGAAGGTGGTGCGGAAGCCGTGCGTGGTCGCCTTCGGCTTGTCGCCGCCGTCATAGCCCATCTGGGTCTGGATCAGCTTGCGCAGCGTGTTCTCCGACTGCGTGACGCCGTAGACGCCGGGGCGGCTCTCGCCAGGGAACACCAGCGTCTCCTTGCCGCCCGACAACTGGGCGTTCAGCTCGCGCATGTCGTCGAGCAGCTTGAGCGCCGTCGCGGTCAGCGGCACGTCGGCCTCAAGGTTGTTCTTCATCACCTTGCCCGGGATCACCCAGCGCATGCCGCCATCGTCGGCGGGCTTGATCTGGTCAAACGACACATGCTGGCCCTCGTCGGCGCGCACGCAGGTCAGAATGACCATCTGCAGGGTCTTGGACACCATGGTGTTGATCTTGCGCAGCTCGACTCAGAACGCCGGTAGCAGCTTGAACGGCAGCGCGGGGTGCGCGCCGCGCACCTTGCCCTTCTTCGGCTGCTTCGGCAGCAGCGGCTTCAAGAGCGCCAGCTCGGCGATGTTGCGCTCGTTCTTGGGGCGGTGGCCGAGCGCGGCGGCAGTGTCAAAAATCTTCTGGAGCCGCCCGCGCGCCTCGCCGGCCGCGAACGGGATGGACAGCCAGATCGCCAGCAGCACGTCGAGGACGTCCTGCGTGGTGATCTCGTGGACCTGCTTATGGTGCAGCGGCGCGAAATAGGCGGTGACGTTGAGCTGCCACTTCTCCTTGGCCTTGGCGTTCTTCATGCCCTTGCAGGCGGCGTCGCACACCATTTGGGCAAAGTCCTTGAACAGCGGCGAGGAGCGGCCATTGCCGGTGACGCCGTCGGGGCGGTCGTTGCTGGGTCGTGGCCGTCGCGCACCAGCCGGCCATACTTGGCGGCCAGCTCCCGGGCCTCGTGGATCGAGCGCGCCCCGATGCCGCCGAGCCCCATCTTCTCGGCCTTGCCGCCATAGGTGAACTTAAACTTCCAGCACATCGAGCCCTTGGGCGTGATCTGCAGCCCGAGGCCGCCGCCGTCATTGTGCTCCTTGCCCTTGGCGAGCAGATGCAGGTTCTTGGCGTCCAGCCGTTTCGTGTTCATCCTTGTCTCCGATCCCGGGGGTCTGGGGTTTGGATCTGCACACCGGCATAGTGTGGATCGCTCCGAGCACTCCTGTCCACGAACTTGAGCGGCACTTGCGCTGCCGGCAATACTCGGAACTACAGGGCTATCCTTTCAAGCGCAGCCACTTGGTCGCCTTGCGGGCCACCAAGATCTCAGTCAGCGATCCGGCCTCGCATTGGTGGCCTGGAGAACGCTAACGAATGAAACTGACAGGCGAACGTCCACACGCGAACCCGGAGGCCGCGGCCCGCAAGCTGGTGGAGCTCGCAGAGAGCATAGAGCCGGTCGGCGCGGCATAAGCCATGCTGTCGAACGGGGCTGGCTTGATCTGCATGAAAGCGGGACGTTCATCCGGCTGCCGAAATCAGAGTTGGCTGAGGCGCCGAGGCCGCGGTGAGAATGATACGATGCACCAAGAGGCCTCCGTAATGGAACCGAATTTGGGTCTTCGTATTGAGGAGGTATTGTAGAACGCTAGCAGCAGATGCGACGCCAGAACGAATATCGCTTTTCCCGACTTGCACGCGAAACCGCGACGCAAGCCGGGCGCCCGTGGGCGTTCGCATTGGCGGCCGCGTTCGTGTTGGTTTGGCTGATCTCTGGTCCAGTGTTTCGCTTTTCCGATACTTGGCAGTTGGTGATGAACACCCTGAGCAGCATCGTCACATTCTTGATGGTGTTCCTCATTCAGAACGCGCAAAACAGAGATAGTGAAGCACTTCAACTGAAGTTAGACGAGCTGATCAAATCCACTAACTCGCCGAGAGATGTCATCGGAATCGAAGAGAAGCCCGAACCTGAGTTGAAGTCGGTGCGGAAAGAAGTAGCAGGCAAATAGAATTGCTTCCGTTCGCTCGCCTCGGGCGCGACCTGTCCTGATATCTGCCGGGAGGGGTTTGGACCAAAGCCGATCGGATGCAGCGCATCAAAGGCTTCGTCGAGCATTCCCACACGAAGCGACCTCTCCGGACTGGGGCTGCGGGATGCCGCCATGCAATTAGCGACCAAAGAATGGGCCCCGGCCTTGGGGTTTCCTGGGTAGGAGGTGGGAGGCCGGGGCCGCTTGGAGGTGCTTGGCCCTTTGGGCGGGCCAAGCAATTG
>NZ_JALGCN010000036.1:0-47032 GCF_038085055.1 Bradyrhizobium sp. ISRA442 | reverse complement strand
AAACAGGCCTTCATACAGGGAGGGCACGCACGACGCGTATGCGCCTTCAGAATGGGGCCAGCTTCACCGCAAACCGTTTAATATTGGTTGAGTAAGTGCAAAGGAACGGAACCAACAAATAGATAAGGCGCTCCGGACAAACCGAAGCGCCTCGTAAAGATTCGATTAACCGCCTGCGGACGACGCCGCGCTTACGAAGCTGTAACGATGATGGCTTCGCCTTCCGGCGCGAGCGTCACGGTCAGACCGCAGGCCTGCGCCAGCAGCCGCGTATAATAGGGCTGGATCGCGTGCGCATCCGCGGCCGGGCCACGCTCGCCGCTGAGAAGCTCGGCGATGTTCTGCGGCAGTCGCGCATTGTGACCGGTCGACGTGACGCGAAAGCTCATGGTCTCGCCCTCGCCGATCGGATCGACCGTCAGCGTGCCGCCCCGCGGGATGGTGTGCTGCGCGATCACGAGCATATTGAGCAGCAGCTTGACGCGATTCTTCGGCAACAGCAGCCGCGGCAGATTCCAGGTGATCGTGCACTTGCCGTCCTCGATGTGGCCGCGCGCCATGGTCTGCGCGTCGCCCAGATCGATCTGTGCGCCCGACGAGCCGGCGGCACCGAAGGCGAGGCGGCAGAACTGCAGGCGGGCGGACGCCGTCTTGGCGCTCTTGCGGATCAGTTCGAGCGCGAAGTCGCGGTCCTCGGGCTTGGGATCATCGTCGAGCACCTCGAGCCCGTTGACGATGGCGCCGACAGGGCTGATGAGATCGTGGCAGACACGCGAGCACAGCAGTGCCGCGAGTTCGAGCATATCGGGAGCAGTAGCGGTACCGGGTGACGAGGTGCCAGACATTAAAGGGGTCCTGGAGGGTTCCTGGAATTGCACGGCGCGGACGCGGCGAATCACGCATGCTTGACGGATGGGACGGGTTCTAACATTCGCAAGCCCGTCGCAGCTAGCTTGCGATAGGTTCGAAGCGGCCGTAATGCAGCGGCCGAATCAACCGACGAGAGGGCGAAACTTGCCGATGAATGAGGCATGCAGGTGAAGCGCATCATCGACGCCGAGGCTGCGACCGGCCTGATGGAGCCGCTCACGGCGCTGGTGGTGAAGGCGGGCGAAGCCATCCTCGCGGTCAACCGCGCAGCCATGCGCATCGACGGCAAGCAGGACGGCTCGCCGGTGACCGAGGCAGATCTCGCCGCCGACCGGATCATCGCGGATGGCCTCGCCCAACTCGCCGGCGAGGTGCCGACGCTCTCGGAAGAGCGGACGCAGCTCGCCTCTCCGCCCTTCCGTGACAGCTTCTTCCTGATCGATCCGCTCGACGGAACCAAGGAGTTCGTCGCCGGCCGTGACGAGTTCACCGTCAACCTCGCGCTCGTCACGCGCGGCGTGCCGGTGCTCGGCATCGTCAGCGCGCCTGCGCTCGGGCTGCTCTGGCGCGGCATCGTCGGGCGTGGCGCCGAGCGCGTGACATTTGACGGCGCGGTCATCGGCGCCGCCGAGCCGATCCATACCCGCAAGCTGCCGAACCAGGGCGAGCCCTGGGTCGCGGCGGTGAGCCGCTCGCATGGGGACAAGAAGAGCGAGGCATTCATTGATGCCCGGCCCAATGCCGTGAGACGGACGGTCGGCTCGGCCGTGAAGTTCGGCCGGATCGCGGAAGGCACCGCCGACATCTATCCGCGCTTCGGGCCCACATCGGAATGGGACGTCGGAGCCGGCTGCGCAGTCGTGACTGCGGCCGGCGGCAGGGTCACAGACGGCAAGGGCGGCGAGCTCCGATTCGGCGAGCGTCGCGACACTGGCTTCATCATCCCGGAGTTCATCGCCTGGGGTGATCCGCAGGCGGTACGGCCCTACTGACTGAGCTGGTCCTGGAGCGCCGGCCAGCGCTTGCTCACCTCGTAGAGAAAGCGCTCCGGATCGACCGCGAAGGCATCGCGATTGTCCTCGCGGCTGAACAAATAAAGCCGCTGCGCCGCGATCACGAAGAAGCGCGGATTGCCGGCGACGGTCACGCCCCGGGCGATATCGGCTGGATCATAGCCGCCGAACTGCGGTCCGTAGATTTCGGGATGAGCCAGGAAGGAGGCCCGGTTGCCCTCGTTGCGGAAGCGCCAGACCACGCCCCAGATGTTCGCTTCGAACTCTGCTGTGCCTTGGACCGGTTGGCCATCGACGAAATAGGCCACGGGGTCGAAGCCGTCGATCGCCACCCCGCTGAAGCGGTTGACGACGATCCGTTCGGTGGTGGCGGCCTGTGCCGGCAACCCGGAGCAGTCGATCCATATGCCCGCCAGCAGGCAGACGACGAGGCCGATAAAGGCAATTCCGGGGCGCAAAGGGCTAGCTTCCTGCCGTTGTGCCGTCATAGTTGCTGCGGATAACATCCGAGTCGAGGGGACATTCGGCGCAACCTAGGGCCATGCCTGTTGGCGTCAGGTTAAGGGAAGTGACCGGATTCGGTACCAGGGGTTTTTTATGACTTTCGCATCACGCCTTGCCGCAGTCGCGCTTGCCGCGCTGGTCGGTTGGATCGTGCCGGCCGCCGCCCAACAGGGGCCGCCGCCGAACCTGCCGCCGCCGCAGCGGACCCCCTCGCCCAACACCTATGGGCCGGACGAGCTGGTGGGCGCCGGCCACCGCTTCTTCGGCAACGTCTCGCGCGGGCTTGCCTCGATCATCGAGAAGGCTGTCAGCCAGTGGGGCCTGCCGAACGGCTATATCCTGGGCGAGGAAGGCTCCGGCGCCTTCGTCGCCGGCCTGCGCTACGGCGAAGGCACGCTCTACACCAAGAACGCGGGTGATCTGCGCGTCTACTGGCAGGGCCCCTCGCTCGGCTTCGACTGGGGCGGCGACGGCGCCCGCACCATGACGCTGGTCTATAACCTGCCCGCCACCAACGCGATTTACCAGCGCTTCGGCGGCATCGACGGCTCGGCCTACATCATCGGTGGCTTCGGTATGACGGCGCTCACAGCCAACAACATCGTGCTGGTGCCGATCCGCTCCGGCCTCGGCCTGCGGCTCGGAGCCAATATCGGCTATCTCAAATACACCCCGCGCGCGACCTGGAACCCGTTCTGAGGGTCCCCTCCTCCCCGTCCCCTACAGATCAACGTTAACGACAGGGCGGGGCTGGCTTTTTGCCGGCCCCCCATGGCATTGTCGTTGGTAAATTTTTCCTTGATTTGCGGAGTCCTGCCCCATGGTCGAACCGATCATGTATCTGGCGATCGGTTTCCTGCTCTCGATGCTGTGCGGGCTCGCGTTCGTGCCGCTGGTGCACAACCGGGCGGTCCGCCTGACCACGCGCCGGCTCGAGGCCGCAACGCCGCTGTCGATGGCGGAGATCCAGGCCGACAAGGATCAGCTCCGCGCCGAATTCGCCATGTCGGCGCGGCGGCTCGAGATGAGCGTCGAGCAGCTCAAGAACAAGACCACGAGCCAGCTCGCCGAGCTCGGCAAGAAGAGCGATGCCATCAACCGCATGAAGATCGAGCTCGGCGAGAAGAACGCCACGATCTTCGCGCTGGAGGCGCGCGAGAAGGCGATGAAGGAGCAGCTCCGCGCCACCGAAGAGGAATTCAGCGCCAAGACCGAGGCGCTGCGCGGCGCCGAGCAAGCGCTCACCGACAAGCAGGGCGAGCTCGCCAAGATCAACTCGGAGCTCTCCGACCGCTCGATGATGGCGGAGAGCCGCCAGGTCGAGCTCGTCGCGGTGCGCGCGCAGATCGAGCAATTGAAGAATCGCGTCGGCGATGCCGAGAAGGAGTTCGCCGCGACCCAGGCGCGCCTGAACCAGGAGCGCACGGAATCCGAGACCGCCTCGCGCGAGCTCGGCGATGCGCGCGGCCGCGTCGAGAATCTGAGCCAGCGCGTCACCGATCTCGACCGCCAGCTCATCGTGCAGGTCAAGGAGGCCGAAATGCTCTCGGGCCGCGTCGCCGATCTCGAGGGGCGGCTCGCAACCCAAGGCAAGCTGCTCGCCGAGCGCGACTATGAGAACAACCAGCTCCGCCAAGCCAATGAGGCCGCCGAGCGCACCGTCAAGGAGCTGCGCGTCGAGATCGCCGCGCTCAGCGGCGGCAAGTCGTCGGCCGCATTCGACGCGCTGCGCGCGGAAAAGGCCGCGCTGGAAGAGCAGCTCCGCACCGCGCGCGACGAGCGCGCAAAACTGCAACGCGACATCAACGGGATCCAGCAGCAGGCCGAGAGCTCATGGGCGACCGAGCGCATGGAGAATGCGCTGCTGCGCGAGCGCATCAACGACATCGCGGCCGAAGTCGCCAAGCTGGCGATGCAGCTCGAAGGCCCGAACTCGCCGATCGAGGCGCTGCTCGCCGCCGAAGCAGGCCAGGCGCCGAAGCCCGCCCCGCGTCCGGCCAACGACGCTGCGACGAACGGCGCGGCCAGCCTGCCGGAGGGCGGCGGAACGCTGGCCGAGCGCATCCGCGCGCTCCAGGCCCACGCCTCCCGCGCCCGCCAGCAAGGGGCGTAAAGCGGGCCGAAAGCGCGGTTTCGTTTGCGAATTGCGTGATCTACGGAAGGTTTTCGGGCGCGAGACCACCTGGAAACTTGACACGTTCGGCCCGCACTTCTAAATCGCGGGCTCCACAGAATGTGCCGGCCGGCCGCAAGGTCCGGCCGCCTGCATGATGGTCCCGGGCGCATAGCTCAGCGGGAGAGCGTTCCCTTCACACGGGAGAGGTCCAAGGTTCGATCCCTTGTGCGCCCACCATTTATAGCCAAAATTCAATGACTTAGCAACCCGCCTCCCCTCTAATGTGCCCCAGAAAAGCGGGGGCACAATAGGGGCACATCGATGCTTTGCTACCGCGCGCAAGAACTCCGTGCGGGGATTCATCGAGAGGTCGGCGATAAACTGCACCCTGCGAAGAGCTCTTGGGTGGCCAGTCGTTTTCGAGAAGCCGATCGTCGAAGAGGAGACGGCAGGCTCGTGCCGAGCATGTTTTCGCAAAGAGCATGCGATGGCGCTGTCGGGTTACGAGCAACGGCGACAACGCGCGCAAGGATTACCGTGCGCACCGAACTGGACAACCTGCTGGCCGAGCCCGGAGCCCCCATGCAGCGTTCAGGAAACGGCTGGAGAGAGCTCGCTTGAAAGCCGCAGTGGAAGGAGCGGCTGCGCTCCGAGGCAGGGCCCGAGTTTAGTCGATGAAGGGAGGCGGTTTGGGCCGCGACGGCCGTATGCATTTATGCTGGGCAGCGTCATCAACAGTCGCAATCGGCGACCCCGCGCTAGAACTCAGTGATACTTCTGACCTCTATTGTCAAAGGCGATCTTCGTGCCTTCCAGCACATCAACAACAGCCCTGTTGATTATTCCATCCTCGATAGAGCCTGACTGATACGAGATACGGGCGCCATTCTTTCTGTCGAATGTTGCGTGTATAATCTGCTCGGCATCGCACACGACCGCCAAATTCGGATTATGCGTTACCATGATGATCTGTCGTGATTTCTTTGCTTCGTTGAGAACCGGAACGAGCAAGCTCACAACCGTCTCGTTGTCCAGATTCTCTTCCGGCTGATCGAGGACGATGGGATTTCGTCCCTTGTCGACCAACAGATAAAAGATCAATAGAAGAGCGCCGCGCTGCCCGGGCGACAGCCGTTCGATGTGCGTGTCTTGAAACAGCAGCGTATACTTCGGTTCCAGATACTGAAGTCCGAATACATAATTGTAGACCTCCGACGGCGCCTTCTCCTTCCTCATTAGCGCCCTGATCCCTGGGACATTGGGCGCCGCCTTATCGGCGCTCTCGGTCAGCAGGGAAGTGACGTCTTCGGCAAAACCGACCGCATCGGCAGCATTTTCAAAGGCATATTTCTCAAATCTGCTACGGATTGCGGCGAAGCTCTCGTCTTCGCCCCGCAGCTCTCCAACGTTTTGCTTGATGGCTCCAAAAAGATTCGTCGCGATGGCGTCAGGCGAGCCGATTAGCTTGGCCTGAAACTGAAGCTTGTAGTCGTCCCGGATCAGCGAATTATTCTGAATCAACTGCTGCAATGGCGCGAACAGCGCCTCCCGCGCTGTGCGCTGTTCTTCGAGTACTGCAAAGATCTGGCTGGTAATCTCCCGGCGCGCCGCCCGCCTTTGTGCCAGTAGCGTCGGAAGTTCATTTAACTGAGCGAGCCGTCGTTGCAACCCCTTAAGGCTTTCCGGCTCCGTTTCGGATCCTTCAATTGCCTCCAGGGCCACTTGCCAACCCTTCAAGGCTTCCGTGTAGGCTTGGTACTTTTGCTGCGGATCGTTCAATTTCTGAGAGAGTTGCTTCTGCTCTGTGACCAGAGCCGCTTCCGTCTTAGCGGCACTTTCGACCCTTTCCGCCATCTCTGCGTCGCTCGCGAGCATCGTTTGCTCAAGCTGAATCAGGACGTGGCGGTTGACTGTCAAGGTAATCATCCTCTCCGCTGTAAGCTCGACCGCGGCGAGGTCATCCGCGATCTCTGATACGAAGGTCGCGAATTGCTTCTCAAACAGACTAATACGCTCGCCAATGTTGCGGAGCGATCTCTGCTTCCTGCCGATCAGCCGCCTGTCGTCGGCAACCTTCCTGGCCTCAGTCTTGAGCTGCTCCAGCGCCGCGCCGATCTCCGCGAGTCTGGCACTTGCCGCTTGCTGATCGGCAGTAAGAGCCGCCGTCGGCTGTTCGACCTCCGCGGGTCTAACTGTCGCGTGTTCCTCGATCTGCTTCGCCTTGAGCTTGACCTGCTCCTCGATATTTTTCTGGACGTTGGGATGGAGTTGATCCTCGGTTTCAACGATCTGCTCGTTGAGCGCCCGCAACGATTTGCGAAGCTCGTTCGTTTGAGCCCGGAAGACATTCTCCTGTTTGTCAATGAGCTGATCGAAACTGAGGGCCTCAAGACGGACGCTGTTCGGAACGTGCGAAAAAATCACCTCGCGCAGCTCTTTCTCGAACTCGTCCGTCTTGCCGGACACGTGATCATTGCAAAGGGCTTCGAATCGTCCTTGAGGTATGTACCGAACAAGTTCGACCCGCTCGGGCGATGGATCATCAGCAAGGCACATGACGCATGGATCGCCAGCTAGCCAGCACAGCCTGCCGACGAACTGGCGCGCCGGTTCACCCGCCTTCCCGCGAAATCGGTCCCGTTTGAGAAAAGAGAAGTGGACATTCTGATGCGAGTTTCCTAGCAACGCCACGATGTCCGCAAGGGCGCTCTTGCCGCTTCCTTTGTTACCAATGATCGCGATGAGGTCTGGGTTCAGAAGGATCTCGGTTCCGTCGAGCCAAGTGTCGGGAAGCGCGCTGTCAGGGTTCTTGTAGACGCTAATCCGGTCTATGTAGAACGTTTTGTGGCCATTGATCCGCTCGAGCTTCGGCGGCAATTCGCCTAGGAATGAGCGGTTGGCAGGTTCTTTCAGCACCTGTAACAGGCCCTTCCAGGTGGGATCGGCCTTGATCCACGTACGCTTGCCGGACGGAAACTGACCGTATCCGCGCTTATCGTTGGTCCCGTTTCCTCGGAAGCCGTGGGCATCGCTGCCGGAAACCGCGAGTCGAGGAACGCCCCTCAATGCCGCCTGGAAATTATCGAGCCATTTTCTGTTTCCCTCTGATTCAACGCCACAAAAGGCGGCCCAATAATCCGTGCTTCTCGTTTCAAAAATGGGAGAAGATTCGAACAGCCCCAGCGCATACGCGTAATGATCCGTCCAATTTATTGAATCAAGTCCGTCGTAGGTGGAGAACGGCATGAAGCCAACTGCCCGACCACTGGGAACCTCGCGTATCGCCTCCTTGTATGAGTCGACCTTCAACTCCGCGATCCTGCATCCTGCGGCGAACGCCTCCTCGTCTTCTGAAACAACCCTGCTCTTGTCAATTCCATGTTTGGCCAGTTTGTCCGCGCCCACATATCGGGCGTACTCTATCAGCGCATCACGAGATAGCGGTTGATTGATGAGTTCAAGCTTGAGCCGCGAGAGAAAATCTCTGAGGTGCTGATCGCTGATTTCATCGGAGAAGAGGACGTGGGCATTAAGTCGGCCCTGCATCGGCGCTGCCAAGCGCAGTTCGATACCCGGAAAGACCGTTTTCAGAAGTGCCGGCGCCCCCTGTTCGCTGTGTCGCGCCTTTAGCGCGAACCAGCCATCGAACGTCCAGTAGTCCATGAGCCCGAACGCCACTGGAGCAGCGTCATTTAGGGCCTCGATCATCTCGTCGACGAGACGATCGTTTCGCACCTTGTCCGTACCGAAGCGCTCGCCATCCCAATGAAATGAGGCTGGCGAATGCATATGCAGATCCCACTCGCGCCATTCAGAGCCCCTCGGAAACATCCCTGCAATCCTTCCAGCTAGTATTTTTTTTGAACGAAACCCGATTAGTTTTAGTTCAGATGCGGCGATCACACCTAAATAACGTCGATGCTCTCAATCCGGAGCGCCGACGGCCGGGTCGTCTGCGCGAACAGAGTTGGTCAAGCTTGCCGGATTCACATGCTTCCGATCGGCCCACTCGACGAGATTCTTGGGACGGTACGACGCATCTGCCCGCCAGCGATCGAATACCGACTTGTCGATCGTCTCGTTCACATTCACGTGGGCGCCGTCGTCTCGGACGTCCGGCTCCTGGCCGATCGTCCGATAGAATGGCTTGGTGATCCTCGAGTACAGACCGTCGGCAAACTCTTTGTAGGAATCCGCAAGCGGCGCCGACAGTCCGTCACCGTCCAGATCCACCTCGCTTCGGAATGCGAGTCCTTGTGACTCGGCCTTCTTCATGATCCAGCGCAACGGCGCCTGAGGCAATAGGTCGGTCGCGTATCCGCCTCCAACGTTGGCGTGCGCGCCGACGAACCAGCGTTGCTCGACGCCGGAGATGGGCCTTGGCGCCGCGATGACGGCCTTGGGATCCTTCGGATGGCGGACGTCCCAGAGCGTGGGCGCGAAGTCGCCGCGATGTTCATCGATGGCGAGCGCATGATATCCGTTGAGGATGTGGATCCGAAGCCCTGTTTCGAGGAAATCGAAGGTCGACCTGCTAATCCCCTCGATGCTGAACGCCTTGAGGCCGAGCGACCCGACGGTGTCCCAGACTCCGACCATCTTCACGTCAGCCCGTCGCGAGTACTTTAGCAACCAGCGCTCTTCGGTCGTGATATTCTGAAGGTCCCCCCAGCTCTGCAGCTCGGCTAGCCGCCAGATCGTCTCCTCGTTCCCGCGCTTATAACGGTCATATAATTGAGTGATGCCGATGGGCGAGCCCGGCTTCAAAATTCCGAGCTTTGCGGTCAGGCCTGCGAGGCTTCGCGCAGTGTAAGCTCCGCGACTGAACCCAAAGATGAATATTTCATCCCCGTCATTGTAGTTCTCGACGAGCCACTCGTAGGCAAGCCGGATGTTCTCATCGAGACCCTTACCAAAGACGCCGCCAAGAAAGCCATTCACTCCAACCTCATAATAGATCAGTTGCGGCATTCCGGCAGCATCTTTGGGAGCGCACAAAGCTCTCATGCGCCACACGTTGGTGTTGCTGTTCACCGCGTTCCAGGTGCCGTCGAGGAAGATCGCGAGCCTCTTTCTCTGGTTGGAGGGGCCGGAGAACGCCTCCTGGTTTCCGCCACTGGTCTGTGGCTGGCCGACGATCGCGCTGACAGCAACGATCATACCGATAAGGATCGAATAGCCGACAACCCTCTCTACAATTTTCGCGAAACGCTTCATTTGCCCCCTCCCAAACAGCCCAATGTTTATGGCAACCGACTTAGCCCGCACGGGCCTATTGGATGCGACAACGCAAGCAATGCAGCAGCCGTCGTAGCCCCAAACCGTTTCTGATGGCTGCCGAGCCTCACAGATTGTTCGATTACAATCGGAGGCCGCAGTGAATCAACAACGCTTCGTTCCTATTAGGAATCTGGTGTGCTGTACGTACCGTTTAGAGCAATCAACGCAGTCTTTCGGCGCGATGACGGCATGATTCGCGGCGAAGCGGCCCGAGACAGGTGCCCATCGTAGTTTGTGCAGATTATGAGAGGAGCACAACTCCAGGCAGATGTCGTGACTGTCGTTTGCAGCAATCAAACACTCTCTGCTCGGCGCGCTCAATCTTTCGTGCTGGACGCCCTCACACCTGCTGTCTTTTTTTCGGCCGCCGCAAACGCGCCTGCAAGCCACGTCTTAATAGGGATACATCCAGTAGGTCGTATCGGTCTCGTCGGGCATCGAGCGTAGAGTGGGGGTCCGCTGCAGCGGTTTAAGATGCGCCGAAGAAGAGATGATCCTGCCGATGTCATCGAGAACCGCGCGGCTCGTTGAGTATGTACTGTGGTTTAGAGCAAACATTTCACTCCCTACCGCAGAAACATCAATCGTTTCGATGCCAGGCACCAGGGTTGGCCCACTCTGAGTCACGAATCCCATTCGCGATTTGGATTGCGCTTTCTTCATGGAAGCTAGCAGGGCTAGATCCGTCGAGGACGCATAGAGAGTTACCGCCCCCGCTGCTGCTTTAATCTGATTTGCACGTTGCAGATAAACATCACGGTCCACGTCCGGGGCAGCAAAAATCAGCTCGGTAATTCCAAGCGTCGTCTGGCTCAAGGCAGCTTGCTGCAAAGCGCCAAGGACGACTTCGCTGCCGAGGCTATGTGCAATGACGATGATTCTGGAGACCTTGCCCTCCTTTTTGATCAGCTGGAGAAGGTCGAACAGGCCATCCGGCGCGAACAGAGCACTCTCGCGGTCGTAGTCGTAGTCCTTCCATCCGCCCTTGGACGGCCAGGAATACATCATGACGCGTCCCTTGTAGTTCGCGTCAAAGGCGATTTGGGCTGCCTTGAAAGCCGCGTCGTTGAACGCAACGTTATAGCCGTGCACAAAGAGCATCAGGCTGTCTGCCGGATTTGCAATAGCGGCCGCAAACTCCTCGCGTGAGAGCCGATTCAGCTTCTGAATTCGAAAGTGTTTTCCGTCCTGCTCCGCCTCTTTCGTTCCCCACCAACTGGTCCCGGGGATTTCCACTTCGCCCATCTTGTGAACGATGGGAATGCTGACCGTCACATAGCCAAAGGTGTTGGAAGCGGCCCGGCCATACGAGATCTGGCTCAATTCCAGACCTGGTCCGCCCGTCACAACGCGATTGGTAGCAAAGTAGACCGGCACCAAGCCCTTAATTGCAGACTTGTTGGCCACCACCTCGGCTCCGGTGGTGCTCTTGTTGGGAGGCGCCTCCTCGCTCGCCTCACCGGTCGTCGGTCGCCAAGGCCGGTCTACATGGTAGCGCCGGACATGGTGGTAGTACCCTGGCCCATAGCGGTAGCCGTATCTTGTCAGTGCATTCCCATGTTTCTTGGGAGCCTTCTGGACATGCGGCTTGAGCGGCTGTGAGGCCGGCCCCTGATGGGCGCAACCGGTCGCGTGCGCACAGAACAAAACAATGAGCACTGTCTGGAAACGCCGGCAAACCTCTCCGATCCGTTGCAGACGGTTCGAGGCCCGAAGTTGCGATGCAAGAATGACCATCTATCGACACCTACTTCGCAAGGACCTGAGACACGTTGACCGTAGCCCCCAGCCATCCGCGGTACCTGTCCACAGCGGGCCCGCTGGTGAGCTTATAGGTGAAGCGCGCCTGCGCTCCACCGTCCTTAATCGCGCAAGCGATGTTGCTTGCGCGATTTGCCGTCTCGACATGCCATTTGCATCCTGTGATGCGGTAGCCAGGCTCAGCCGGGAAGGTCTCGGTATAGTCCGCCGAATGCTCGGCAAACACGACCGGGTGATCGTCTTTGGTCTTGTCCACCGTATAGGAGCGATCGATCTGCTTTGGCTCGACGAGCTGCGATACTGGCACGTTCACAATGAGGCGGCGGTCTTCGGGCACGAGAGTGTGGATTGCGCCAGCTAGAATCTCGGGGATCTTCACGCCAGCGTTGGCCTGCGTCTGCACATGCGTGGAGTTCAGCTTGCTCCAGTTCTCAAACGAGATCGTTGTGTCGACCCATTTCGTCCAGCAAACGGACGGCTGGGGAATGGCGGCGATCATGTTGTAGAGTGGGCTTGCGGTAATCACGGTCGCGGGGATAATGAAGTTGACGCCCGAAACCTGTGCCTCATTCCACTTGACGATACCGCCGACCGCGATCCCAAGCAGTGCGCCGAACTCATTGAAAGCCGGCCCGCCGCTGTTGCCGACGTTCATCACCGTATCGGTCTGCCAGCGGCCATTGGGGCTGGTTTGGTTGCTGATTAGGCCACTCGATATGCTGAGATCCAGATCGAGAGGATAGCCGAGCAGATACAGCTGGGTGCCCATCGGGGCTTGCCGATTGTCGTCGATCACCGGCATCGGACACCGTGAGGCTCCCCCGCTGCTTCCCGCGGGTTGCGCCAGTTCGAGGAGTGCGAGGTCTCGGGCATCGTCGCGATGCACGGCAGTGACCTTGATCGGGTTCGCATTGCGCGATCCCAGCCGGGCATCAACCTCGAGGGTCTTGTAGTTCTCCTCGCGTCCGACGACATGGCTGTTGGTCAGCACGAGGCTATCGCCGATCAGTAGCCCGGAGCCGCCGCCAACTTCCTGCTTGCCGTTGAACATCACGCCAACGAACTGGACGTGAACCGTCCTGACGTTGTACCGCGCGGCAATCTGCACCGCCGCACGATCCGCTCGCGCCGGCGCGCACATCAATGTAAGGACGCCAAATGTCAGGACGGATAGAACGTCCTGACAGCGGCGATATCGAGTGGGCTTAATTGTCCGTTTCCGTTCCATGCTGAATTACAATAGTTCATTATTGAATTGGGATCGTATTTGGTGACTTTGTAATCGCCGACTGAGCCTGACGCTTTTTCGTTGCGACATTGCTCCGGAGCATCATCACGATTCTGCTCATGCGTGAAGCCGAGCGCGTGTCCGAATTCATGGACCGCGACTGCGCGAATGCAAAATTCGCGTTTGTCTCGACAGCCTTTGCTCCAATGATTGAAACTGAAATTGAGAGTCATGCCCGAGGACTTGCCGTCCAGGTATTTTCCGACCACGTCCGTGTGGGCACCCTCGTCGGCTATGCGCACATGAACGCCAGGCGCGCCGTCGGTACAGGCGGGCCACGTCTTTGAGAACCGGACGCCCCCTTGCGCCGCCGTCTCCCAAGTCTCAGCAACGGCTTTCCGGACGAGGTCGGCATATTTGCTGTCCTGCGCTTTGAGATTTTCCCAGCAGACTGGAATTTCCTTGATGTCCCACTTCGAGCCGCGGATGACCGTGCCGTATAATTCCATTTCGGACACGCCGGAAGGAAGCGCAGGCTGAGCATTCGCGCCCCAAGACAGAGAGAGCGCGAGCAGCAGTACGAGTCTGGGCAACCAGAGGCGAAACATGCTTCCTACTGCGTCGGAGTTGGGCTCGGCGGGAAGACCGGCACCGGCGCCACAATGAAACCATTGGTCCGAGGTCCGCCCCCGCTACGGCGACCGCCAGGTCCCACTCCTCCCGGGAATTCCTGCGATTTCTCTCCGCCTGGCGAGGGCGCTGTATAAATGGGGTTCTCCTTTGACCCGAGCGGCGGCGTTTTTGCCGCATAGCCAGCCGAGCCGGACTTGGCTCCATTGGCAAGGACCGCATTCGGACCATTGATGTAAATCCCGAGATTGCTGAACTGCTGCGCGGAGGCAGAAGCCTGGACTGCAGCGGGGGTCCAACGCACCGAAGTGAGGGAGTACTTTGCCTCGACGCCGCCGGTCACCTGAACCGAGAAAGTGTACGTCATCTGCGCTGGCTCCGCGCTCTCCGAAGGCATGGCGGGCGTCAGATTGTTGGCGGAGATGAGAACAGCGTTGTCCCGCAACCACGTTGCAAATGGCTTCGAAGCATCGACAATGATGCGCTTGTAGGCGACGCGCTCCGGAAATTTGTTCTCGGCGAGAGCCTCGAGCTCGGCCAGATCAGTGGGCGTTCCACGATAGCAGCCACGTTCATACGTTGCCGAACCGGCTGCAGCGGGAGTTGTATCGGACGCAAGCTGGGCATTCTGCTTCATGAGGAATGACCAGATCAGGTCATAAGTGTCCTGGGCCGAAGCGGTGGGGCCTGCATGAGTGACGTCATTGCCCGTCGCGTTCAGAATCCGCTTGTAGTCGAATGCTGTGCCGGATCCGAGTCCGGCCGTATCGGTCACCTTCAACTCCAGGAAGAAGGTGCCATACAGGAACGGGTCGATGTCAAAATGAGCGTACTTGTCGAACGCTTCTTCCGGCCGGGTTTTGTAGATTTTCAGGTATTCCTTCCGCCTCTCGCGCTCGATTTGGTAGAAGGTCACGACCTCACACCTGATCGACTTGAGGAAATACGGCAGCTCACCGGCCGTGATCACGCCCGTCTGCGGATCATGAATGTAGTACAGGCTCGTGCAGCCGCCCATGGCAAGGCAAATGCCAACGCAAGCCGCGGCGCGGCTTAATTTCCACATCTGATCGTCCCCCGTCCACGTCACTGACCGCGCGCGGATCTCCCGCCCAAATTGAAAAACAGTCGCATCGGTTCGTCAATAGCATCGTGACCACACTGCAGCTTTTCGTTGTCCCTGGTGCTGTTGGCGCAGATTTTCCGCGCGCCGCGGGCGCGTCGTTGAAAGCAGGGCTGAATCACCAGACAAGATCGAGACCAAGAGGTGTGAGCAACGCGTCGAGCCGATTGCAAACAAGCCAGCGCGCGCCTATCGAAGAAACATATTTGCTTGCGTGATTTGGACGAAGATTTTGCCCGGGCCCGTCGACAACCGAACCGAGAGAGCGGACTTTGCTGCCTGGAAAGAGGCAGCCCAAGAGCTTGCTCACGGGCACGAGGCGATTACGAATGCCAGTCGGGACGAGCTCAGGAAAGCTCTGGTTGATCTTGACGCGCTGTTTCGCAGTGCTCCCGGCAGCGTCCACAAGGCCTACCGAAATCTGACCGAAAGGCGGATCGAGAAGGTGCGGGAAACCTTCACCGACGCGATAGGAGACGGCCATCTCTCGTGGTCGCTATCCGATGAAGCGCCCGAATTGGCGGCGTTGGCGATGGGCGGCCTCATACGGGAAATCGACCGGGTGCTTGCCGAGCGACGCTCTCACTGGCCGATCGCGCCAAGTGAGTGGCACCTCGAGCAGCTCGGATGCTGGTTCATTCCGCGGCAGGGCGTCAGCGCATTGCGCCCTGCCCGACGGGGGCAAGCCTATTCAAAGCGAGGCACGCTCTTTCACCGGATATTGCCTACACTGATACAGGGCTACCCCATCCACGTGGTCGATACCCGGACGTTGCATAGTGCAGCGAAGGATGCGAGCAAGTGGAAGATGGGAGCTTGCCTGTTCAAGGAGCTGAAGCTCAATCCCGAGTTCATTTCGCTAGACGACGATAAGCGTTTCATAGTCGCCAGCCTGGAGGCGCCTTCTGCAGGAGAGGCGATTGCGGTGCAGATCGGCCAGGCGCTGCGAGAAAATTGCATCGCGGTCGTCTGGCCTGAGCTGACCGTTCCCCCGGATTTGCGGGAGAGGATCATCAAACTTATCCGCGAGCGTGACGTCGCTGATGAGCTCGAAGCGCCCGAAATCCTGATTCCAGGGACCTGGCACGAGGCAGGTGACCATGGGACCGTAAACCGCGCTCGGATCTACGACGGATATGGAGAGGAGCGCCTGATCTACGACAAGATCGCCCCTTACGCTGACGATGATTGGGGCGCGGAAAACATCACTGCGGGCGATCGCATATGTGTCCTTGCCACCGAAGGCGCCTTGATCGGCGTCGCCATTTGCCTTGATTTCTGCGACGTATGCGAGACGCCGTTCAACGAGCTCGATGTCGACGTGATGCTGGTGCCCTCGATGGGGAACGACCGCACCATGCAAGGCCACCAGACCACAGCAGCCCAGGTCGAGGCGCGGTTCGGCACGCGAAGCTTTGTGGTGCAACATCCCACTCACACAGCCTTCAATGATCAGAGACTAGGTACAATCTTACCTCTGTTGAAGGAGCCGAACTCGGTTTCAGCTCGAGAACTCGGTCAAAAAACCGTTTGGACTGCCTACAAATGGGGCCCTTGACACCTAGATTCCGGGACTAAAATCAGAGTAAAGCGTTGTAAAACGTTCTTAACGGTTGTGATGTAGGTCTAGCCCATGTCTGACGTAGCATTGGAAAAGGTAGAGACGGGCGAAGCAACGGCGAGCGAGGCCAGGCGCCTCATTTCGGAATTGCTCAAAGAGGGATCCGAAAGAAGTCTGGAGCGGCTCTACGCCACGCTCGGCGCGTGGATTTGGAACGCCCTCGAGAGCCGCCGGCGCGATCCGGAGCTACGAGAATGGTTCGACATCCTGCGACGGACGAGCGCAACGCTCGGGCCGAGGAATGCTGCCTACGCGGAGCGCTTCCGAGCATTCTACGATCTGCTGCAAATGTCGATCAATACCTCCAAGCTCGTGCGTCCGAGCGAGGTCATGCATCGTCAGCACGTGGTCGCAATCCTTCGGCTGCTCCGCGACGCACCGTCGCGTCAGATGGAGAAGGCAGCGATCGCCAAGAAATTAGAACTGAGAGATGCCAATCTGAGCCGTATTCTCCGATTGATGACGAATGCGCGATTTGTGGAACGAACGACACAGGGAAAATTCGCTCATTTCGCTTTAACGCGCGACGGCTTGTTTGAGCTGGAAAACCGCGAAAAGCGTGAAGGCAAGAAGCGCAGCCAATTGCCTGCACTGCTGCGAGATAAATATCCGTCGGCAGGAGCCGCTCACCCTCATCACCTATCGGCGGATGTGGATGCGGTTCTTCGCTCCTTTGACCTGGCGATACAGAGCTCTGCGCACGCGCCGAATACGGCTGGGCTGCTCAATGCGGGCGCTATTGGCGTCCGTCGCGCCATGGAAGACTATCTGCTTCATTTTCATGGACCAGCACCTGCAGCGCCCGGATACATGAAGGTGAGGACAAAGAATTCATACCAGGGCTTTTCCGTAACCGCCGTCCAGACAAAAAAGGCCGAAGCCCACGGCTCCTACACCATCGAGGCGGCAAGCAGTCCCAAACCCGCCTCATTCCCTGTAGGGGCACTGCATCTGTACGATGAGGATGAACATGCCGAATGAGGATCTCAATGCTTTGAAGCCGGATGAGGCGCAAAGCGATCCCGACTCTGTCGTGCTGTATGGAAGCGCCCTCGTCGATCGACTGACATATATCTCAACAACCTTCAGCTCGCTGATCATGAGTGTGGGCAAAGCTGCTCGAGACGATCGCGACGTCCTGGTCCCGCTGGTGGAGGTGAAGTTCGAGGGCCCGAGCGGCCAAGACGACGCCCTATCGAAGACCTTCTTTTCAGAGCTGGTGCCGCTCGAAAACGTAGCTTTCGTTCTTGAGGACATATCGAACGATCTCACGACCATTTGCCGTCACCTTAGTGCGGTGAGTGCTGGACCGGTGAAGCCCGATTTCAAGCGGTTGGGAGAAACAAGAAGGCTTCTGAACGAAGCCAAGGACAACATGCAAAAATGCCTGGCAGATTTGGAAGGGATTGGCTGAGGCCTCGAACGGCCTGCCGTTTTGCAAGGGTCCTCGATTGCGGCGAGAAAAATGGACGAGAGTCTTTCTTTTTCAGCGCAACCATCCCCCGGCTTTACGATGCTGGGATATCCTTCTCGGCTCGATGTGAAACACAGCTCAGTCACCACCTCTCCGGCCGCCCCCTATAGCTATGCTGCTAGGTTAGCCAGCACATCAGCTTTCTCCAGGCTAGCTCTGAGCGCCTCGTCGGACACGTGCGTGTATATTTCCGTGGTTGATATGCTGGAATGTCCAAGCAATTTTTGAACGAAGCGGATATCGACGCCGCGCTCGATCAATAGAGTGGCGGCTGTGTGACGCAACATATGCGGCGTAATCCGACGCCGGCTACTCGACAATTCAGAATAGCGACGAAGAGCGAGGCGAACCGACTGCGGCCCCATCGGCCGCTTAAGTCGATTCACAAAAACATGCGCGCTTTTGGCCGGCTGCTTCGCGCGCGCGTCCAATAGCTGCAGGAGCCCCGACCGAAGCCCCGTGCGGGGATAGTTGCCGCTCAATCGCACAATACCGCAAGTACTCCGCAACCGCTGAGCCGATCAGCATCACAACCACACTCCATCTGCAAACGCGACCAGTCTCTATCGCAGTACAAGCAGGCTTGGGATGGGCTCAGATTCATTAATGGTAAACACCCTCACAATGAGCCGCGGGGAGAGCACATAACTCGGAATTATGCGGTCATCAGACGGACGCTTGATTAGGGAATCTGCTGAGCGACTCTATGGTCAGGGGCAACCCATTTGGCGATGGCTGTCCTGTAGGGCATGATTGGTGGTTATCCCTGGATCAAGGCGAGCGCTTCGGCATGAAGCCGCGGCGTTGCGGTTGCCAAGATGCGCCCTTCCGAGTGAATCGAGAGCGGGCATCCCTCCCAATCGGTGATGCAGCCGCCGGCGCCCTGCACGATCGGAACCAGCGCCATGTAGTCATATGGCTGAAGCCCCGTTTCGAGAACGATGTCGCAGTGTCCCGACGCAAGCAGGCCATAGATGTAGCAATCGCCGCCGAATCGGCGCATCCGCGCAACTCGCGACAGCCGCTCGAATGGCTCCATCTCGCCTTTGCGGAACATGTCAGGCGATGTGGTGTAGAAGCGCGCGTCGGCGACGCTCTCGCATGCGCTGGTCCGAGCCAATCCATCGCCAAACCGCGCCACGCTGGGCTTCGCCATCCACCGCTCGCCCGTAAAGGGGATGTCGATCAGGCCGCAGAACGGCTGCTGCTGATAGGTCAACGCGATCAGCGTGCCGAACAAGGGAAAGCCGCTGATAAAGCTCTTGGTGCCGTCGATCGGGTCGACGATCCAGGTGAATGCTCCGCCGGGCTTGGCTCCGATCTCCTCGCCGATGATGCCATGCTCCGGAAAGCGCGCCTCGATCCCTTCCCTGAGACGCAACTCGACGGCTCGATCGGCGATCGTCACCGGGCTGGCATCGGACTTGGCAACGACATCCAGCGGCGTGCGGAAATAGGACAGCACGATGGGCCTGACCGAATCCGCGAGCTCGGCGGCGAATGACAGATAGACATCGGCATCGTCTGCCGTGACGGCATATTGGGCCATTACAACTCCTTCAGGAACAGCGGCCATCGCGGATCGCGGATGATGGAGCGCGTCCGCATGTGTTTCCAGATGCCGTATTTGTGACGCACCAATATAGGCTCAAGTAATCCGCTTAGCCGGCTCCAAGCTCCTGCGAACGTCCTGCGTCTGCCACCAGGATTTTAAGTGTCGTTTCGCGACAGCGATGGGATCATCGTCGTTGGCAAGGGCGGCTCGATACGCAATGCCACTATCTTTGAACTTGTTAAGAAGTACGTATCCATCCTCGACCTTGTATTGTCCTTCCGGCTATCTCGCCGGTATCGCCCTTCGCGCCCGACGAAGACCGAACGATAACACTAAGGCTGCGATATTCATGCGGCATTTTGGACACCCTAGATATGTGATTTGTCTGCGTTGCCGATCATCAAACGTCGCGCGCGAAGCGCGATACCTGTTCATCAAACGCTACGACATTTCCCCTCCACCTGATCGAGCATGACCGGTAAAGGAGCTTCGTGGGGCTGCCCAGGCACCTTTCGGGCAGTGCCTGACTAACCCCGTCCCCCTGACCAAAAGCTGACGGCCGCGATCAATTCCTCGAATTCGGTAACTTGCGGGGCGCGACGCACCCCGGTCAACTTAGAACAGCTATGCTACAAGCCTCAAACTTGTCAGAGTTTTCCAGTCGCGCAGGCAGTCTTCGTCTTTGTCAAGGTCTTCACCAATCGTGGCGAACGAATCTTGCCGCCATCAGGCCACGTCAGCAACTGCGGGTTCAAGGCTGAAGGGCTGACCGTCAAACACAAAGGCAACTTCGTCATCGTCGATTCGCTTTGACGATCTCGGCCTTGGAGGTTGATCGCTGTACCGGCTTTTGTGCCGACGTCGAACTCTAGTCGCAGCATCGCGGTAAGCTGCGGCGCCCGATAGCCGAGGTTTCAAGCAAGAACAGCCAATGACAAGCCACTTCCGTTCAGCCGCCCTTAAGTCGAGGTATGAGGATAACCCTGGCGCCGAACGGATTGTAGGCTGTCCCTTCCCTCATGCCTGCAGCCGACTGTGCCATGTACGGATGACCATGGATCTAATTATCTGCCGTGGGCTGGTACGGCCTCGGGATGCCATCTACGCTATTGAGCGCGCCGAGCAGGATGTCTGGAGCCGCTTGAGGGACCGTGGTTCCAGCCCAAGCTTACGATGTGGGTGAAATCCTCATTTAATCTCCTAGCTCTCAGACCGAGTGCTGGGCATGCCTACTGCCGCGGCAAATCAAAACGGCCAGCTCCTCCGGGCCAATTTTCCCTCGATCTTTGGTTTTAGACTGCTGGACCCGCCCACATCCCGAGGGCTCTGTCTCGCGAGTTTCTCGGTCCGAATTTTCTCCAACTCGGAGATAAAGTGCGCCGACCATTTCTGGATGGGATACACTCGAAGCTTCGCCATCATCTTCTTCCAGCGGCAGATGCGGTCGGGCTGCGACATTGAAAATGCGATCGAAATCTTGGCCGCTATGTCTTCGATGTTGTTGGAATCGATGAGCAGCGCCGCGTCGAATTCCTTGGCCGCGCCGACAAATTTCGACAAAATCAGTAGGCCGGGATCGCTGCCATCCTGCGCGGCAACATATTCTTTCGCTAAGAGATTCGTCCCGTCACGCAACGATGTTACCAAGGTGACACGTGCGGCGCGGTAGAGGGCGGCGAGCGCTGCCTGACTCTGAGGCTTCGTTCGTGGCGGATCGGCATCCAGCCGTCCGCGCCATGCCGAGCGTTGACGTCCTCGACAAGAGCCGCGACATCGCTCTGATAGTCATCGTAGCTCTTGATGCCGGATCGTGAGGTGGTCGCGATCTGCAAAAGGCGAGATGCTGCGCGGTTCCTCGTTCAGAAGGTGATCGATTGCCCGAACGCGATTGTCGAGACCCTTGGTGTAGTCAAGCCGGTCGACGTCGATGGCAAGTTTCTCGCGATTGAGACCTTGCAATAGCAACAAAGCATCGGCATTCGACAGCATATTGTGCAAATCTATCTGTATCTATGCCGATCGGAAATACTTGCGATCTTGTCACGCGGCATTGCGGGAAATCACCACACCATTTTCATCAGGCGTGAGCTCGAAATCGGCACGGACACAGGCGAGGAAATTCCGTCGATTCTCGTCGGTCTGAAAGCCTATCAAATCATAAGCGAGCATCGCCTCGGCCCCACCCAAATCGCCCCACAGCAGCAAGGACCGCCTCAAGCCCGCCTGTTTTGGGTTGATCGACGTCGCTACCGGCGACCCGGTTCGATACGATGACGAGATTCACAAGTTATCCTTCCCGTCTGACTGCCGTTTTGCCGGCCATCGATCAATTTGCAAAGGTTGGTCGCCGAAGATTTCCGGCCGGACCGCCGATCGGACTCGGTGATTTCGTGTGCACTCGGCTGGGATTAGATGTAGCGAGCCGCCTCGAGGGCGTCCCACGCACACCCTTGCTCAGTCGCAAGACGAATGCGTCTAGTCCGCGTCCACCGCATCAACGGCTTCGCCTAACGAAGCAACTTACCCACGGCCACGAAGTACCGATTCTTCGCAGACAAAAACGGCTTTAATTCTTTGGTGAGCGGCACTCTGGTCCGATATCGGGTCGATCGATCGGCTTTGGGAGCCGATGATTCTGCTGGAGCAAATTGCGCCTGCTTCGAATATCAACCTTCGCCGCGGGAACGACAGTTTGCGCAACGCGGAGCTAAACGGCTGCCTACCAAATTTGGTATGGGACATAAAGACGCGTTTGCATCGTGCGACCGAAAGTCTGTCACGCTAGAGAGATATTGGTGGGGACGAAAAACGTCTTGGCAGGCTTCATGCCCGTTCTTGTAAAGCCCCGCACACTGGGTCTGTTGACCAAATGCGAGCGTCGTCCTCCAGGGGCGAACCTCATAATTTCGGTCTTCGCGATGTTCGACCTCGCCAACCCGCGCGCAGATCGTTTGCAGGGCGAGCAGGAGCTTTGGGTCATGGCCGCGAAGGAGCTTCCGCCCGGCACCCCTCTCGACGTCGGCAAGTCCAAGCCACAAGCCGAGGTGCCCATCGGCGGACACGCGGCGGCACCTGAGGGAGGCCAGACAACCATGTCCACGTAAATCTAGGCATTCGTCGAACGGTGCCGCGCGCCACCGCCAAGGTCGCGCGCGCGCCGCTACACCTATTGAGCCACAATGCCGACATTTCGCCGTAAACACCGGACCATACGTTGATGGCGTCATTCGAAAGCTGGATGGGGCGGCTCCATCTCAATCTGCCTGGCCTGACGCTCCTCCCGCAAGACCTCTTTCCCGAGTTCAAGGCGGCCTCGGTAGTGATCGTCGACATGACTTCATCAGCAACCTAGCCGCGCGCAACCGTTTCCTAGCACCGCCATTGCATCCCGCGTCAAGGCTGACGGTTGCCTGCTCACCTGAAGCGAGGCGTCAATACATGGTCGATGAACTGGATCTGCGAACCTTCACGCCACATCCGCAACGCGACGCTGTGCTCCGCGAAGTGCACGCACGCCCCTTCACGCGCCTTATTTCGCCGTTCAGCGTGATCCACTTCGCTTTTCTTGCACAGGGCGAGGCGGCCACAAGCGATCGCTGCCGTTTTATCGATTTTTGCCTCGAGCGCAATCTTACGCCGCCTGAGCAATCGGCGAAACTTCATCAGATTGTCATCGGGCCCGCTACGCTACGCTGGGAGCAGCATTCGGAATTTACAACGTTCACCTGGATCTGGACTAACGCAAATTGTTCTGCCGCAGACCAATTTGACAAAGTTGATGGTACTGTCCGATCGCTGATCCGCGCGTTGCGTCAGACCGGACAGTTGCTGGTCGCGATCAGGCTAGAAGTGGAGCGGGACGCTTCGCCGACCACGCGGGCCGAACAGATTTTTGACAAGAACAGCCTGGCCATGGTTGCCACAAAGAGCGGCGCAGGCGTCGCCGCCTCAGACTTCCGCGTAGACGAAAAAGGCTTTACGAAAATCCTCGTCTGCGACCTCGGGTTGACGTCGCACGATCTCGGAGCGCTGGTGCAACGGCTCCTGGAAATCGAGACCTACCGTCCATTGGCGCTGCTTGGCCTGTCGGCGGCCCTTGAGCTTGCACCATCTGTTGATCGCATCGACCGCCGTCTTGTTGAGGCGCTCGAGAAAATGCAAAGCGGTGAGGGGCTGCAGTTCAACAACCACCTACTTGCCGAGCTGACGGCGCTGGCCGCATCCTTCGAAAGAGGCGCGACCGGCAGCCTGTTTCGATTCGGCGCCAGTAGGGCCTATAACGAGCTGGTCCAATCGCGACTATCCATCATTGAAGGCAACGATGTCTCGGGCTATCCGACCTGGTCGTCGTTTCTGGCACGCCGCATGGCGCCGGCGATGCGAACCTGCGCAACTGTGGAGGATCGTCAGGCGACTCTGTCGGTCAAGCTCGCGCGTGCCGCCGATCTGTTGCGAACCCGGGTCGACGTCGAAATCGAACGACAGAATCGTGACCTGTTGCAAGCTATCAACGAGCGCGCGAGACAGCAACTTCGGCTGCAGTGCACGGTCGAAGGATTGTCGGTCGGGGCGATAGGATATTATGTGGTCAGCCTGTTTAGCTATCTTGCCAAGGGCGCGCATGACGTCGGACTGCGAGTAGAGCCCTCGTTCCTGACCGCAGCCTTCGTGCCGATCGCGGTCGGCGTGATCTGGCTGGTGAGTTATAATGTCCGAAAGCGACACCTCAAGCACAACGACGCGCCCTCGGTTACTTGCGACTAGAGCCCCTTAAGGGAATCGGTGCGTCCGTCCTGCGAATCTCGCATGGTCGGGGTGCGACGCTGCCGCAAGATCGCGGCCGGCTCCTGCGCAAGGTAATGGCCCCACGGAACAGCCGGGCGCGGCAATGTGGGCCGGGTCAGTCGCCGTTGCGACGGTTGGGACGGGGCCAGATCAGGCTGAAGCGCTCACCTTCCTCGTCGGCGAAGAGGTTGGCGAAGATCGCAGCGGTGAAGCTCGGATCGTCGAGCTTCAGACCCAGATAATCGCGGCCCTCGTTGGAGCGCTTCGACTAGGCGGCCCCGATCTCCACACGGCCGACATAGACCCGGTGGCTCGGTGCGTTGTCGCCGGCACCCGAGAGCGTGCAACCCATTCCCTACGCGGTTGGTTGGTCGTTCGAAGGCGGCTCGCGGCTCTGGCTCAGCCGGGGGAGATTCCAGTGGGATCACAGCGCAGCAATAAATGTGAACGGGCCGCGCGGCCGACGCGTAATCACGGCACCAAATCCGTCCGTTGCTGAAGGGAGAGGGCGCGTGTCAATCGCAGTGCGGTGAATTTCGGAGCGGATCTGGCGCGCGTTGCCGCGAGTGTCAGTTCTGCTCCGACGATTTGCCGTGCGGAGATATGCCGGGCTCCAGGCTCGAACTGCCTAATCCTGCAGCCCGAACGTGCGGTATGCCAGCTCGGTCAATGCCCGTCATATCGTATCTCCGATTTTTATATCCTGGTCACACCTCGTGCACACGACCCCCCTGAGCAGTTGACAAACCTAAACTCCCGGACCAGTTCATCACAGTCCGTCTTGCAAAGCGCCACCATCTGGGGACGATATTTGGTACGATCCCCTGATCGTAGATCAGCGCTACGAATCGTGCCGGGCAGCGGGTCGGCGATTGTCGAGAAGTTCGACGGCTTGATCCAAATCTCTACCAAGGTGGCGGAGAATTAACCCTCGACTTGGCTAGTACAGGTGCAATTCAGTTTTCGCGACTCGGGCCACTGCCCTTAGTCATGTGGCGCACGGCGCCCGCTTAGACTAGCATGCCGCCGACGCGCCCGCGGGTCGATCCGCTAATGCGCTTGGCAATGCTGATGAGGCTTAGGCTTTCAGCTCGAATAGCCAACTCGAGTAGCCGCGGGTCATTCGCTTACCTGATGCGGAGACCCGTAGACCAAAGCGAGTCAGGCTATCCCGCTGACGCGACCATTTTCCGAGCTTCCCCCAGCGAAATGATCGTGCTTGTGCACCGTTCAGGGATGTATTCCGTGCTCTCGATGTGGTTTACGAAAGAACTGTTGAGCGTTCCCGCGCATGATCCTCTCTATCAGACCACGAGTATCTTCAAGCGCAACCCACCCTTCGGCAACCAATTGCGAGAGTGCCATAGCGATTCCACGACGCGCTACAAACGCATGGCCGTAAATTGGCTCGACAGCGACATAGTCGCCGCCAAAGGTGAAGATCTTGTTCGACGGAACGGCCATCAGAAACTCCTTCAGAAAGCGAACGCCCGCCACCGGATTGATAATCCATGCCCAGCACATGTCGATCGCGGCATTCGGATAATGTTTGGCCAGCGCGATAAACTCGTGCTCGTATGGATAGCCGATATGCATGAGAACAAAACGGGTTTCGGGAAAGTCTTGCAACAGACGGCATACGTCTGCGGCATTGCTGTGGGTACGGCCGAGTTGCATCACGCCATAGCCGGCCAAAACGCCGGTGTGCAGCTTGACCGGTAGGCCGCACTCGCCAGCTTTTTCGACGCAATAGCGGAACAGATAATCTTGCAGCGCCTTGAGGTCCTCAGGACCGAGAGCATGTAACGCGCCGACCCTGTCGGCATGGTGGGGAAATAGCCTTGACGCATGCGCCTTGGTGACAGGCTCGAAATTAAGAGCGCGCGAATAAGCTATCTGCGATTTTACGGCCACGGCTTTGGCGCCGTATGTTGCGAAATAGTAGTCGATGACGCCGAGCCACTCGTCGAGCGTCGTCGGGCATCGACCTGTCTCGGCCTCCACCCACGCAAAATCAGCAGCACTACACCGGCACAGTTGAAGGATGCTTATATCGTGATCGAGGAGCCCTGGCTGTTCGGTCTCCATGAAGATGCGCTGTAGCGAATTGATATGGCAGCCCTTGATGTTCGCCTGGCCCAAAATGCGTGCATAAAAGCCAGGTTGAACGGTTTCACGATATTTCTCCGCGATGCGCGGTAGGCTCTCGGCAGTGAGATCGTCTTCACCGTAAACGCCGCGAAACGTATGGCGCAGCGCCTGGGCGTAGCCAGTGTGGCGGATTCGGTCCCAGTAAGGGGCGATCAGCCGATACTTTTCGTGACTTGGAAGATCCGGCAAGAGAAACCTACGCAAATCGGCCGCCGGGAGGCCGGCAACTACCAGATCCTCGGCAGCATAGGACCTGAACAAATACGCCCAGTCGTTGCACGGTAACGTTCGCGGATGGATCGCTCCGGCAAGGCGCTGACTTTCCTCAATCAAGTGCTCATGGGTATCCACAAAGGGCGTCTTCTCAACCCATTGTGCGATCTGTCGATCGGAGTCCGTCATCGCCTCCCAGCCAATCGCAGCTCTACTCATCTTGGGCTCCCTTTAAATAAGGACAGTCGCTTGCGTCCGCATTTGCGACCGCCGCTCGCGTTAGACATGCTGTACGTCTGGCGTTGGTCAGCAACGCTCCCAGGGCCGCGGCCGGTACGATCAATTGTTTACGACATCACTAGGATGGGTGACGCGTTCCTTAAGAGCCTCGGTCATTGGAAAGTTGAGGTTGATGTTCTTCGGCGGGATCGCGGCCATGAACCATTTATCGTAGATTTTCGTGAACTCGCCGGAAGCCATAAGCTTAGAGAGAACGTCGTCGACCATTTTTTTGAAGTCGGGATCATCCTTCGAGAACATCAGACCATAATAATAGATCGTGCCGTAGTTGGCTCTTAGGAAAGTGAGGTCAGCGGGGTTCGAATAATCCGCCTTCATACCGGCCAAGAGAATGTCCGCCTCCACCCACGCCGATGCCCGCCCGGTGGCCAGCAGCAGCAGGGATTCAGCATGGTCTTTGGCTTGTGCGATCGTAAGATTGAGACCTTCATCCTGCGAGATACTTTTGGCGATGCCAAGCGCATCGGATCCCTGTGTGACAACGATAGTCTTGCCCTTTAGATCTTTCGGCGTCTTGAACCCGCTCGACACCTTGGCGAGCCAAGCCGTTTGGCTGGCGAAGGTCGAAACGCTGAATGAGACCTGCTCCAGACGCTGCTTGCTGCTGGCAGTGCCGCCGCACTCGATATCGATCGTACCGTTCTGTATCAGCGGGATACGGTTGGACGAATTGACCGGCGTGAGCTTTATCTGAAGGTCTGGAGTGCTGAGATCAGCTTTCAGCCGATCGACGATATGCGCACACAGGTCCAGGGAAAAACCGACGGGCTTCTGGTCGCCGCCGAGATAGGAAAAGGGGATCGAAGCTTCGCGATAGCCAATGGTGATCGCCTTTTTCGACTTGATGTTGTCGAGCGTCGGACCGGCCTGAGCCGTGGAGAATGAAAGCATGGTGATAGCAGTTGCGGAGAGCAGTGCAAACATTCTGGGCATGGAGATCTCTCTGTTCGGGTAAGATGCGGCTAGTGAATGATCTGGTTGAGGAAGGCCTTGGCCCGTTCCGTGTTCGGTGCGCGAAAGAAGGTGCTCGGATCGCCCTCTTCCACGATTGAGCCGCAATCCATAAAGACCACACGATCCGCCACTTCGCGCGCGAAACCCATTTCATGGGTGACGCAGATCATTGTTATTCCGTCCTGCGCGAGCTCAACTATGGTTTCGAGCACCTCCTTGACCATTTCCGGATCCAGGGCAGAAGTCGGCTCGTCGAACAGCATGATCTTGGGTTGCATGCACAAGGCGCGAGCTATAGCGACACGCTGCTGCTGACCGCCAGACAATTGCGAGGGATACTTTTTGGCCTGATCGTGGATCCGGACCTTCCTCAGCAACACCATCGCTCGGTCACGTGCTTCGGACTGAGCAAGACCTCTGACTTTCATCGGAGCCAACATGCAATTCTCGAGCACCGAGAGATGCGGAAACAGGTTGAAGCTCTGAAAGACCATGCCGACTTCACAGCGAACAGTGTTGATATCGCGAATCCGATCTGTAAGCTCGGTCCCGTCGACGACTATGCGGCCGGAATCATGCTTTTCGATATGATTGATGCAGCGGATCAGGGTCGACTTCCCGGAACCCGACGGCCCGCAGAGTACGATCTTTTCTCCTTTTGCAATGTTGAGGTTGATATCACTCAGGGCATTGAAGCTGCCGAACCGCTTGATGAGGTGCTCGACGACAACCATCGGGAGTTGGTCGGCTGGGCTAACCGTGCGCTCTTGCTGCATGCTGGTCTCCAGGTTGAAGCCGCCAGGGAAGGACGGGCCATCAGATCATCGATTGACTATGGATGGGCGCCCGCGATCGCGTACTTCTTGCGGAGTGAGGCGACGAATTGGGACGCGGCGGAACTTATGATGAGATAAGCAACGGCTACTGCCAGGTACATCTCGACGAGGCGACCATTGAGCTGTGCAAGCTTCGAAGCCGCACCAAGCAGATCGGTGAGCGACAGGACGTACACGAGGGACGTATCCTGAAACAGAATGATGGTCTGGCTCAGGATGATGGGGCTGGCGACCCGAAACACCTGCGGCAGGACGATGTGGCGATACGTATCGAATGTCGACAAGGCGAGAGCCTGGCAGGCCTCGAATTGCCCCTTGTTCACCGCGCGCAAGCCGACGCGGATGATTTCCGAATAATAGGCGGCCTCGAACAAACCGAACGTAATGAACGCCGTGTAGGTGGCACCCACTGGAATCGGACGACCATTGCCTGACAGGTGGCCCAGAACGACGGGCACCAAGAAGAAAAACCAGAACAGGACGAGAATGAGCGGAATCGATCGCATCAGGGCGACGTAGCCACGGACGAGCTGGCTCAGAATGCGGAGTTCAAAATGCTGCACGAGAGCGAAGAGCGTTCCGAGAAACATCCCAAAGAAGAAGGCAGCTGCCGTCAAGGAGAGCGAGAATAGCAATCCTGACCATAAATAGGGCCATGCCTGCGCGATGATCGAGAAATCGAGGCTGTTCATTTCACGACCTCCATACTGCTGGGCACGGCGCCTTCAAGATTTACGTCGTCAAAATCTGCTCCCACAGCTTCCTTGCCCGGTGCCGTAGCGGGAATACGCACCGCTTTGTCGATGAGCATCATCGTCTGATAGGCGATCAGAGCCAAGGCAAGATAGATGAGTGTGGCGGCACCGAATGCCGTGAAGGTTTGGAACGTAGTGTCACTGATTTGGCGCGCTTGAGCGGTCAACTCCATCAAGCCGATGGTCAGAGCAACGGACGTGTTCTTGTAGATGCCCATCACCTCGCTTGTCAGGCTTGGCACGATGAGGCGCAGAGCCTGCGGCAGGATGATATGGCGATAGGTCAGATATCCGCTCAGACCAAGTGCGGCAGCCGCTTCGGCTTGCCCTTTCGGCAAGGCTTCGATGCCTGCCCGAACCTGTTCCGCGATGCGCGCCGCGGTGTACAGGCTCAGACACCAGAGGGCCGGAAAGAAAGATCCCCAGGGCGGAGGAATCTGCTTGATCCAGTCGCCGATTGTACTCGGAAGAAGCTCGGGCAGGACGAAGTACCAAAGGAACATCTGCACGAGAACGGGGATGTTTCGGAAGATCTCCACGTACATTCGCGCTAATGCCCTGAAAAAGGAACTCCGCATGGTTCGACCTATGCCGACGACGACTCCGACCGCGAACGCTATCCACCAGCCGAAGAAGGCAAGCGCCAAGGTCCAACCAAGGCCCGAAAGAAGCCAGTCGATGTACCGCTGGCCATCCGACGTATTTTCAAGAAGAACTCCGAACATCGCGAGCCTCACGATTGCGGGTGTTTTTCTCAAGCCGCTCCCATGCCAAATCCTAAGCGGCCCTGAATGACTTTTTTGACTGGCGTCCACGGATGAGATGCACCAGACAGTCCACATCGTCGACCGTGTTGAACATGCCGAACGACACGCGAATGCCGTCGCGCTCGGGGGAAACACGCACGCCATTCTCTTCGAAGTAGCCGAGCCATTCTGTCGCGGGCAGACCAACGACGTAGATGTGTGGCGAGCGATGGTCTCGCTGACGCGGACCGACGAGACTGAGGCCGAGCTCGTCCAGTTGGGCGATAAGATGATCGCCCAGGTCGAAGCAATGGTTCTGAATGTTTGTCACGCCAATCTGCTCGATCATGTCGAGGGAGGCGCCGAGCGCGTGAATTGCGGGAAGGTTGAAGTTTCCTAGTTCGAAACGTCGCGCGCTCGGAGATGGCGACAAGCGATCGGCACGCGCGATAAGGTCGTCAGGAATCTCGGCCAAGCTGGCAGCGGCGAGATAGGCAGGCTCCAACTCCGCCAGCTTCTTATTCCAATAGAGCAATCCAAGACCTTGAGGGACGAGCAATCCCTTGTGACTGCCGGAGCCAACGAAGCTTGCCTGAATAGCTTTCGCGTCGATCGGAACGACCCCGATCGCCTGCATGACGTCGACGACGAAATACAGCTTCTTATCCGCGCAAAGAGAGCCGATGCTCTCGATGTCGAAGCGATGTCCGGCGTGGAAGGTGACGTGCGACAGCGATATCGCGCGAGTTTTTTCATCGATGTGGGGAAGGAAAGTGTCCGCGTTGACGACATCCGTCATCGGAAGGAAGTCGATCTGGACGCCCTTCTTTTTCAAATTGAGGAAGGCATAGGCGTTATTTGGATGATCTCCGTGGATCATCAAAACTTTATCACCGGCTCGCAGAGGCAACGCATTCGCCGCGACGTTCATGCTTTCCGATGTGTTCTTCGTGAAGGCGATTTCGTCGGCTGACACACCAAGGAAACGGGCGACCTTGGCACGCGTTTGCTCAACCCGATCGAGCCATACGCTTTTCGGTCCGGCTGTCTCCAAGCCTTCACGAAGGAAGGTGTCGATCGCCGTCTTTACAGGTCGCGCCAGCGGCGTCTGAAAGCCGGAATCGAGGTAGACCATCCTTTCGGCTGCCGGGAACTCCTTGCGCACAGCTTCCACGTCGTAATGACGCGACATTCCCATCTCCTTTTTGGACACCTCGCCTCGCACCGGTCGAATTCGGGCCCCAGCCGCAGGCCCAACACACTGCGCGCTGCACAATCTCTGATCATGAGACGACAGCGCCAACGTTATGAGCAAAGGGCAAGCGCGTCTAACGTATTTTTCATATTGTAGTAGTATTTATTCCAAAAAATGATAATTTACCTCTATGGGAGATTCGCGTGACGCAGCAAGAACGAACGGCTGGACCGCTCGACCGAGCATTCGCCATCATCGGTTACGTCGCTCATCAGACGAAGGCCGTCTCGGTCGCGGAGATCGCGAACGCCCTTTCGTTACCCGTTCCGACAGCCCATCGGCTTGTTGGAAACCTGGAAGAACGCGGCCTTCTCCAGAAGGCGCTTGGATCCAAGCGCTACGCGGTGGGCAATCAGCTGGTCACACTGTCCGCCAAAGTCATCGGCGCGGCTTTTCGCACGGCGCGGCGACACGCGGTGCTGCGCGCGGTTGCCAGCGAGATCGGCGAACAGTGCGAAATTGGCGTCGTGCGCGACAACGTCGTCGCTTACGTCGACAGCGTACGGGTGTCCCAACCACAGGGGCTTCAATTCAATCCCGGCGAGGCTGCTCCCCTTCACTGCACCTCGACTGGAAAAATCTACATGAGTCGGTTACCTGAGAGAGCGCGTGAGAAGTTATGTCGTTCGCTCGCTCTGACACGGTACACCGACAACACCATCGTGGATTACGACACCCTCATGAAGCTTCTCGAGGAAACTCGCCGTCGCGGATGGGCCAAGACCAACGAGGAATACGTGAAGGGCGTCGTTGGCTGCGCGGTCCCCATCGTTTCCCCGGACCGAGAGCTGATCGCCTGCCTTGGCGTATCGGTGCCCGTGGCGCGAGTGAGCTTCACAGAGCTGGATCGCTTCATTCCTCCACTTCAAAGAGCCGCCGCGCTGCTATCGCAAACCATCCTTCAGACAGACAGTGAAGACGACACACTTGAGGATACTTGATGATCCTCAGCGCCGGCCTTCTGGGCAGGAGAGAGAGCGTGATCGGCTGAGAACGTATCACCATCGATGTGATCGACGATCTCGTCGGTTTCGCCAGTCGCCTCGCCTATTCTGAATGAAATCGCCGGCTGCTTCAGTGTTTGCGCCTGTCGCGAATGACGGCGCCGAGATCAGCAGGTGTGTGTATGAACATAGTCCATCCGCATGTCAGCGTGCGCTTACTGTCATGTGTAAGCGATCGCTGACACCTTAAAAGGTCGGCGATCGCCAACATTTCGGGATGTCAGCGATCCCTGACATAAACATAAAGAAATGATTAGCTTCCGCCCTTATCCGAGCAGCGCCGGAGCTCGAGACCAACCTTCGAACCCTCAGCTTTCGGAGAAAGTTCTTTGGGTCTATTCGATAGTCCCGATTAAGGCAGCTGAAATGGCCCGAGCCAGAACTTGCCGGTTTTCTGGATTGCTTACCATTGTGGTGTGGTTGCCTGGCATTGGGACCGCATGAATGGCCCCCGCATTCAAAACCAAGTCCCAACCCTTGTTTGGCGAGTTTGCCTTGCGATGCAGTTGTTCGTCAGGTTGTACCTCAGGGCTGATAAGAGGCTCACTGGCATAAAACTGATGTATCTCGATCGGGAGCGACGGCACTCGGTACGAGTGTAGCGCCCGGTGAAATGTCGCGGCCCTTTGATACATCGAAACATCGCCGTGGAGATCGTGGTCTGGAGGTAACGCTCCCATTTGCTGCGCCTTTTCGAGCAACTCAAAAATGGAACATTGCTCAGGGTGTCGTTCGAAAACCTCGCCATATTCATCGCGCGAGATTCCACAACGCTCCAAAACAAATTCTCGAGCCAAATTGATATGTGATGCGCCAGAAGAATCTGCAGGTGAACTAACATCGATGAACGCCATGAATGATACAAGTTCGTCGATGCTCAGGAATTGCTCGGCGATTGCATAGGCCAGGATTGCACCTGATGAGTATCCAGCAAAGCGGTATGGGCCTCGTGGCTGGATCTCTTTAATCGCAAGGATCACCTCTGCGGCCATCGTCTCAAGAGTTGGTGAACAAACGTCATTGAAGGGCGGCCACGGCAGAGCGTAGACGGGGCAATCTACATCCATTTCCGCTACCAAACCGAAGACATAGGAACAATCCCCAAAACCTGTGGGGACAAAGAACAGCGGTGGCTGCGATCCGGTTGATCGAACGGAAATCACCCCTCGGCTACTGGGCTGTGGCTCCACATGAATCTTTGATGCAAATTCCTTCAGAACAGGGGTTTGGAAGAGGTCGGCAGCGCTAAAGCTCAGCCCAAGTTCTAATGCTCGACTGAGCATCTGCACGGCCAGGAGCGAGTGGCCGCCCAGTTCGAAGAAGTGGTCGTGGCGTCCGATGCGCTCGACACCGAGAAGCTCGGCCCAGATCCGCGCCAGCGCGGTCTCGACCGCACCCTGCGGCGCCTCATAGGCCGCCAGCGCATAGGCCTCGTCGGCCGGCGCCGGCAGCGCGTTCCGATCGAGCTTGCCGTTCACCGTCAGCGGCAGCGCCGCGATCGGCACGAACGCAGCCGGCACCATGTAGTCCGGCAGCCGGCTACTCAAGTGCGCGCGCAAGGCGCCCGCAAGCCCACCTCCATCGCCCTCGACCGAGCCGGCCTCGGGGGCGCCGGCCTCGGGCGCGCAGACCACATAGGCGATCAGATGCTTGTCGCCGGCGCGGCTCTGGCGCGCCATCACGACCGCCTCGCGGACCCAGGCGTGCTCGCAAAGCTTTGCGACGATCTCGCCCGGCTCGATGCGGTAGCCGCGGATCTTCACCTGGTCGTCGTTGCGGCCCAGGAACTCAATATTGCCGTCCGGCAGATAACGCCCGAGGTCACCGGTCCGGTACAGCCGATCGCCCTCGACAAAGGGACTGGCGATGAACCGCTCGGCCGTCAGTTCAGGGCGGTTCAGGTAGCCCCGCGCCACCCCCGCCCCGCCGATGTAAAGCTCGCCCACCGCGCCGAACGGCACGGGCGCGCCATGGCCATCCAGCAGGTACACCCGCGTGTTGGCAATCGGGCGCCCGATCGGGACCACTGCCCCATCAAAATCGGCAGGGCAATTCCAGACCGTCGCGCAAACTGTTGTCTCGGTCGGGCCATAAGCGTTGACAATTGATGCCTGGGCGAGACTTCGGATGAGTTCAGCCTTCGGCAGCTCGCCAGCAAGAATGAGAACTTGCGAAGCCAAACATCCCAGATTCTTGCTTGCCGGTAGCAACGCGGGGGGTAACGTCGCATGGGTGATAGCTTCGCTTCGGAGATAATCCGATAGCTTGTTACTCGCTTGACGGATCTCATCCGCAGGCAAGTGCAATGCGGCTCCAGAGCCAAACGCCATAACAAGCTCCCAAGCGCTTGCATCAAATCCAATGGAGGCGAACTGCACGACTCGGCTCTTAGAAGAAGCGCGAAAAAGGCCGAGTTGAGCCAACAGCAGATTGACCAGCCCTCGATGCTGGATCATGACGCCCTTTGGGGTCCCCGTGGAGCCTGAGGTGTAGATCACATAGGCGAGATGGCTGGATGTGAGGCCAAGCGCGCGCGGGTCGGGGTCCGCATCCGGCCGGTCGGCCCAGGCCGGCGTGGCCGTCGCCAGATCGACCACCGTCACAGCGTCCAGCACCTCGCGGCCGAGTGCTGTGCGTCCGGCGGCATCGCAAAGCAGCAGCCGCGGCGCTGCATCGTCGACAACCTGCCGCAGCCGTTCGCCGGGATAGGCCGGGTCCAGCGGCAGATAGGCACCGCCCGACTTGAGGATCGCCAAAAGCCCGACCACCATCGCCAGGCTGCGTTCCAGGCAGATCGCCACCGGCTGGTCCGGCTTGACCCCGAGGGCGATCAGATGATGCGCCAGCCGGTTGGCCCGTGCGTTGAGCTCACCATAGCTCAGCCGCTCATCTTCGCAGACCAGTGCCACAGCCTCCGGCGCCTTGTGCACCTGCGCCTCGAACAGCTCGTGGATGCACCGTTCCGACGGATAAGGCGCCGCCGTCCGGTTCAACTCCTCCAAGAGATAGCTGCGCTCCTCGGCCGGCAGGATGTCGAGCTCGCGCACCGGCATGTTGGGGGCATGCTGCAGCGCCTCGGCCAGTTGCTCGAGCGCCCGCTGCATGTAGCCGCAGACCCGATCAGCAGAGACAGGCTCCGCCACCTGCGCCGTCAGGCCGAGCGCTTCGCCATAGTCCTCGACCGACAAGTTTACGGGATAGTTGGTGCGCTCCTCGCCGCCGAGCCATTCCACGCCCGACAGGACATCATCCGTTCCGAAACCGGGCGTGGCCGCCGGCCTGTTGTGACGGTAGTTCAACAGCGCGCTGAACAGCGGCGCCGGCGCCGCAACGCCGCTGCAGCGTTGCGCCAGCGCCAGCGAAGCATGCTCGTGCGCCAGCAGCTCGGAAAGCTGCGCGTGGGTGCTGCGCACGCTCGCCGCAGCCCCGGTCTCGTCCAGGGCAAGCCGCACAGGCAGCGTGTTGATGAACAGACCCATTGTACGGTCGGCGCCCGCCCCCGCATGCATCCGGCCGAACAGCACTGTGCCGAACACCACCTGCTCTCGGCCGCTGCTGCGCGCCACCACCTGCCCCCAGGCCAGATGGCACAGGCTGGCCAAGCTCACCCCGAGCCGCTGCGCCTGTTCGCGCAGCCGCTCGTTGAGCGCCTGCGGCAGCATCCGATGCGCCTCGCCGACGCCGCTGCCGTCGCCGTAGACCTCGCTTAGCCCGAACGGCACGGTGGGCTCGTCGATGTCGGCCAGCATCTTTCGGAAGAACTCTTCGTGCGCTTGTGCACTCACGCCCAGCCGAGTTTGCACAACCAGATTGCGGAACGGCTGGGGCTGTGACAACTCGTGCACGCGCCCCTCCAGCACGGCGCGCACCTCGGTATGCATCACCTCCAGCGTCGTGTGATCGCCGATCAAATGGTGCTGCAACTGCAGCAGCAGCCAGCCCCTGCTGTCCGGCTCGCGCGCTATCACAAACCGCAACAAGGGCGCCTGGCCAATTTCGATGCGCTGCCGGCGCGGATCAAACCGGCGCCGGAGCTCTTCGGCACCGGAGCTTTCGCAGCCGTCCAGCTCGACTTCGCTCACGTGTAGCGGCGCGCGCCGCCAGACGACCTGGACCGGGCTCGACAGCCCTTCCCAAACAAACGCCGTACGCAGGATATCGTGCCGATCCACCACCTGCTGAACCGCACCAAGATAACGCTCCAACAGGTCACGCTCGGCAAACGCCACCTGCGACACCATCAGGTAGGGATCGCCCCGACTGGCTAGCAGATGATGGAACAGGATGCCGTCTTGCAGCGGCGAGAGGCCATAGATGTCTTGGATGTTGCTGACGCCGCCGGGCACTGTGGCGACGATCCGATCGATCTCGCCCTGTGTCAGCTCAATAAGCGGCAGCATTGGCGGCGTAATGGCGGTGCTTTGCTCGGTGATCAGGTTGACGGGGGCTGCCACCTCGTGATGACTACCGAGGCCGGCGGCAAGATCGGCCAGCACCGGCCTGGCGAACAAGGTACGTACCTCCACCCCGAGCGACAGCCGCCGCAGCCGCTCCAAGACCTGCACGGCCAGGAGCGAGTGGCCGCCCAGTTCGAAGAAATGGTCGTGGCGTCCGATGCGCTCGAGACCGAGAAGCTCGGCCCAGATCCGCGCCAGCGCGGTCTCGACCGCACCCTGCGGCGCCTCATAGGCCGCCAGCGCATAGGCCTCGTCGGCCGGCGCCGGCAGCGCGTTCCGATCGAGCTTGCCGTTCGGCGTCAGCGGCAGGGCCGCGATCGGCACGAACGCCGCCGGCACCATGTAGTCCGGCAGCCGGCTACTCAAGTGCGCGCGCAAGGCGCCCGCAAGCCCGCCTCCATCGCCTTCGTCCGCAGCCTCCGGCGCGCAGACCACATAGGCGATCAGATGCTTGTCACCGGCGCGGCTCTGGCGCGCCACCACCACCGCCTCGCGCACAAGGGCGTGCTCGCAAAGCTTTGCGACGATCTCGCCCGGCTCGATTCGGAAGCCGCGGATCTTCACCTGGTCGTCGTTGCGGCCCAGGAACTCAATATTGCCGTCCGGCAGATAACGCCCGAGGTCGCCGGTCCGGTACAGCCGATCGCCCTCGACAAAGGGACTGGCGATGAACCGCTCGGCTGTCAGTTCGGGGCGGTTCAGGTAGCCCCGCGCCACCCCCGCCCCGCCGATGTAAAGCTCGCCCACCGCGCCGAACGGCACGGGCGCGCGATGGCCATCCAGCAGGTACACCCGCGTGTTGGCAATCGGGCGCCCGATCGGGACCACTGACCCATCAAAATCAGCCGGACAAGTCCAGGCCGTCACGTCGATAGCAGCTTCCGTGGGACCGTATAGATTGTGCAGACCGGTCCAAGGCAATACGCGACGAACCTTCTGCGCAAGGGAGGTAGACAGCGCCTCACCACTACAGATGAGACGCTTCAGCGATGTGCAGCGATCAACACCCTTCGCGTCAATAAAGCTGATCAGCATGGATGGTACAAAGTGTGCCGTGGTGATGCGTTGGCTGACTATCAAGTTGACAAGCGCATCGGGGTCTTTGTGCGCACCAGGAAGCGCCAGCACCAGGCTCGCCCCTTCAAGCAACGTCCAGAAGAATTCCCAGACCGAAACATCGAAGCCAAATGAGGTCTTCTGCAAGACAACGTCAGTCGCATTGAGTGCGTAGGCTTTTTGCATCCAGATCAGGCGATTGATAATGGCCCGATGCTCATTCTGCGCTCCTTTGGGCGTTCCGGTTGAGCCTGAGGTGTAGATCACATAGGCGAGATGACTGGATGTGAGGCCAAGCGTGCGCGGGTCAGGGTCCACATCCGGCCGTTCGGCCAAGGCCGGCGTGGCCGTCGCCAGATCGACCACCGTCACAGCATCCAGCACCTCGCGGCCGAGTGCTGCGCGTCCGGCGGAATCGCAAAGCAGCAGCCGCGGCGCTGCATCGTCGACAACCTGCCGCAGCCGCTCGCTGGGATAGGCCGGGTCCAGCGGCAGATAGGCACCGCCCGACTTGAGGATCGCCAAAAGCCCGACCACCATCGCCAGGCTGCGTTCCAGGCAGATCGCCACCGGCTGGTCCGGCTTGACCCCGAGGGCGATCAGATGATGCGCCAGCCGGTTGGCCCGTGCGTTGAGCTCACCATAGCTCAGCCGCTCAGCTTCGCAGACCAGCGCCACCGCCTCCGGCGCCTTGTGCACCTGCGCCTCGAACAGCTCGTGGATGCACCGTTCCGACGGATAAGGCGCCGCCGTCCGGTTCAACTCCTCCAAGAGATAGCTGCGCTCCTCGGCCGGCAGGATGTCGATGCGGCGGACCTCTTGCTGCGCATCGGCAGCCATCGCCCGCAGCAACGCCAGCAGATAACCACGCTGCCGCTCGATCGTCGCGCGATCGAACAGCGCCGTAACATAACCCAGTGTTCCGGCGATCTCCTCGCCATGCTCGCCAAGGCTCAGCTCCAGATCGAACTTGATCTGATCGATCCCGTCGGAAGCAGCCTCCACACTCAGCCCCGGCAGGTCCAGTGACCCAACCGCATTGTTCTCCCAAGCCAGCATCACCTGCAACAACGGCGTGTGATCAAGAGCCCGGGGCGGCTGCACGATCTCCACCACCTGCTCGAACGGCAGGTCCTGATGCTCTTGCGCAGCCAGCACCGTGCGCCGCGTCCGCTCCAGAAGCTCCGACACGCTCGGCTCGCCTGACAGGTCCAGCCGAAGCGCCAGGGTGTTGACGAAGAAGCCGATCAACCCTTCGATCTCCCGATGCCCCCGATTGGCGCTCGGCACGCCGATCACAAGATCGTCCTGCCCCGACAGACGCGACAGCACCGCCGCCCAGGCCGCCAACACCGTCATGAACAACGTCGTGCCATGCTGCAGGCTCAGCCGCTTCAGCTCCCGCGTCAGATCCGCATCGATGACGATCGGGACCGTGGCCGCGGCAAACGACTGCTGGGCCGGCCGCACACGGTCTGTCGGCAAGACAAGACGGGTCGTGCCTGCCAGGGCGCTGCGCCAATACTGCGCCTGCTTCTGCAGCCGTTCCCCCGACAGCCATTGGCGTTGCCAGGCGGCGTAATCCGGATACTGGATCGCAAGCGGCGGCAGAGGATCGTCCTGCCCAGCCGCGAATGCCCGGTAGAGCTGGCTAAGTTCACGCAGCAGCACGCCCATCGACCAGCCGTCCGAGACGATGTGATGCTGGGTCAGCAGGAAGACGTGCTCCTCATCCGACATCCGCACCAGACGCCCGCGGATCAGCGGACCGCGTGCAAGATCGAATGGCGTGCGTCCCTCTTCTTGGCACAGATCCAAAAGTGCCGCTTCCGCATCCGATCTCTCCCGCAGATCGTGCTCAACTATCGGCAGACCCGCATCCGGGGGCAGAATCTCAACCCGGGGCTTGCCCTGGGTCGCGACAAAGACACTGCGCAGCGCCTCATGACGCGCAAACAGACGGTCAAGGCTGCGCTGCCAGGCGCTGTGGTCGAGCATCCCGCGCAGTCGCAAGGTCAGCGGAATGTGATAGTTCGTGCTGTCTTCGTTCAGCTGCGCCAAAAACCATAGCCGCTGCTGCGCAAATGACAGCACAAGCGGCTCATGACGCGACACGGTCGCAATCGACGGCAGCTCTTGCGGACCGGAGCGGCTCAACAGCTCGACGATGCTTGCTGCCAGGTCAGTCAGCACTGGCCTTGCGAACAGCGTCGACAGCGACAGTTCGACCCCGACAGCCTGTGACAGCCGGCTCGACACCTGCACGGCCAAGAGCGAGTGGCCGCCCAGTTCGAAGAAATGGTCGTGGCGTCCGATGCGCTCGACACCGAGAAGCTCGGCCCAGATCCGCGCCAGCGCGGTCTCGACCGCACCCTGCGGCGCCTCATAGGCCGCCAGCGCATAGGCCTGATCGGCCGGCGCCGGCAGCGCGTTGCGATCGAGCTTGCCATTCACCGTGAGCGGAAGCGCGGCCAGCCGCACGAACGCACTCGGCACCATGTAGTCCGGCAGCCGCGCACTTAAGTGCGCCCGCAAGGCGCCCGCAAGCCCGCCTCCGTCGCCCTCGTCTGAGCCGGCCTCGGGCGCGCAGACCACATAGGCGATCAGATGCTTGTCGCCGGCGCCGTTCTGGCCCGCCACCACCACCGCCTCGCGCACCCAGGCGTGCTCGCAAAGCTTTGCTACGATCTCGCCCGGCTCGATGCGATAGCCGCGGATCTTCACCTGATCGTCGTTACGGCCCAGGAACTCAAGATTGCCGTCCGGCAGATAACGTGCCAGGTCGCCGGTCCGGTACAGCCGATCGCCCTCGACAAAGGGACTGGCGATGAACCGCTCGGCTGTCAGCTCAGGGCGGTTCAGGTAGCCCCGCGCCACCCCCGCCCCGCCAATGTAAAGTTCGCCCACCGCGCCGAACGGCACGGGCGCACCATGGCCATCCAGCAGGTACACCCGCGTGTTGGCGATTGGACGTCCCACGTGAGGCATCTGGGGCCAACATGACGGATCGCCCGCAAGGTGGTGCTCGGAAATGACGCTGATTTCCGTGGACCCATATTGATTGATCAATCTCGCGTTCGGGTGTGCTTCGAAGAACGCCCTAAGCAGTGGAGTGGCCTGCAATCGCTCGCCGGCTGTATAAAGCTCTCTTAAAGAGGGCAGCTGCACGCGCTGCGTGCTCCAGACTTCCGCAAAATGATTCAATGCTACGAACGGGAGGAAAAGCCGCTCGATCGCCTCCCGCTCTACAAATTCCAGCAGGTCGGAGAAGCGCCTCCGGGTCTCTTCCCGCAGGAGCACAAGCACTCCGCCGTCCTTCCAACAAATGAACAATTCCTGGCAGGACACATCGAAGTTCAGGGTCGCGAATTGAAGTGTGCGCAGTTGTGACGTGCCAATCCCCGCAAGCGAATTCACAAGCGCGCCATGCGACATTTCAACGCCCTTGGGGATTCCGGTTGAGCCGGAGGTATAGATGACATAGGCGAGATGGCGCGATGTGAGGCCAAGCGTGCCCGGGTCCGGGTTCGAAGGCGGCCGCTCGCCCCAAGTCGGGGTCGCCGTCTCCAGATCGACCACCGTCATATCGGCCACGGCTTCGGCGCCCAATGCGGTTCGACCGGCGACATCGCAAAGCAGCAGTTTCGGTTCTGCATCGTCGACAATCTGCCGCAGCCGCGCCGACGGATAAGCCGGATCTAGCGGCAGATAGGCGCCGCCGGCCTTCAGGATCGCCAAGACACCAACCACCATCGCTAGGCTGCGTTCCAGGCAGATCGCTACCGGCTGGTCCGGCTTGACCCCGAGCTCGATCAGATGATGCGCCAGCCGGTTGGCCCGCGCATTGAGTTCGCCATAGCTCAGTCTCTCCTTCTCATGGACCACCGCCACCGCTTCCGGTGCCTTTTGCACCCGCTCCTCGAATAGCTCATGGATACATCGCTCAAACGAATAAGGCGCCGCCGTCCGATTCAAATCCTCCAGTAGATACGCGCGTTCGTCGGTTGGCAGAATGTCGATTCGGCCGACAGCCTGCCCCGCATCGTCCATCACGCCGCGCAACAACGTTTGCAAATGCTGCGTCATGCGGTCAATCTGCTTCGTCGCCAATCGAGCGGCATCAAAATGCCAGCGGAAGCTCCCATCCGGAGCGCGAACCTCAAAAGTCAGCAAATTGCCGCATAAGGCTTGGCCCGTTTTGTGGCTCGTCGTCAGATCGTCAGCGACGGAACAGCTCTCTGTCGTGATTGCAATGCCAATCGGCCAAGGCTGGCGCGCCCGTAGCGCCTCCACACCTCTCAATGTCGGGCAACGCGCGATAAGATCCCGGGCAAAGCTAGCGTGCGTCCTCAGCTGAGCGACTTCGGCCGCTACGGTTTTGCGCACTTCTTCAAAATCATGAGCAAGCTCAATGCAAACATCCATCGGCACGACGGAGGCGATCAACACCTCGACGAGTTTGGAGCCAGTTTGCAATCCATCCCATGCAGGCTTCCATCCCAGTTGAAATTCTTTTTCCCCCGTGATCCGAGCGAGATAGATCAGCCAAGCCGTTACCAAATACTCCGAGCGATCTTGTGGGGATAGTTTAGCCAAAGTGCTTAGGCTGGACCACGAACTCGACTGCCATCGGGAAGGCGCTGCAGCCGCGGACGATGACACGAAAGGAGGATGCAGTCTTCTAAACTGCTCGAGCCGCCGTCGCCAAAACTCCTCCCCACGCGCCAGCAGTTCATGTGCGGCAGATATGCTCTGCACCTGTTCATCGCTCAAGATTGGAAGGCGACTTCCTTGATTCACGTAAATCGCTCACACCGGTTCGGATCTGTTGTGGGGCTTAGGCTGCCCTGCATTGATGTGACGAAACCCTTCGCCGAAGCAGATCACTCAATCTTCCTGCCGACCTTCCGCATCACCAAATATGGTACCGGCAGTATCGCAGCTGCCAGTCAGAGTTTCTGGTGGGCGTTCTCATCGAACGACTTCTCCTCTATGGCGCCCTTGAGAGGATTACGCATGTATCGTGCCAAAGGTGAAATCGACTGCAATCAATGCGATAGCCACAGCAGTGCTATGTCAGCTGTCCAACAGCGTCGCCAGACATCGGACAACTGAGCGCGCTATCAATCGGCACAAGCCTCCGATCGCCTGGTCCGGACAAGGGAAAATGGACCTGGAATGCCAAAGTAATTTGTCAGCTCAGCCGAGCCGCATCACGTGCGCATCTCGTAAAACCGGGACAAAGACTTTTTCTGAGGTCCGCGCGCGCGGTACGAGGCAGTGCCTGGATCGCTCGAGTAAATGTTTCTCGCAATTGGCGGCAGTTCATATTGGATTGGCGTTTCTTCGCATCGCTCAATATGTGGAGCCTGCCGGGTCGTCGAGCTTGTGGCGCTCGGTTCCGGTGAGGGGCGGGTTGAAGATGCTAACGAGGATCATGTCGTTGTCCCGTCCCCCGCGCAGGAAATGCTTGTCATGCTTGTCAAGCACATACATGTCACCCTTGCGAATGGGAAAGACATTGCCGTCCATGTCCTCGACCTCGCCCTCTCCAGCGATGCAGTAACAGGCTTCGAGATGATTCCGGTATTGCAGAAGCGAAACGGTGTTAGCGCGCACCACGGTGTGGCAGATGCTAAAACCCATGCCGTCCTTATCCGTCAGAAGGCGGTGGCTAGTACCATTGCCCCAATCGACGAAGTGATCGGTTGCTTCGACGTCGTGCAGGCTACGCACAATCATAGTGTTCGATTGCCCGGTGCAGGTTGAAGTGATTGATCCAAAAGCTGGAGGCCGTTGTTCTGCCCCGGAACTGCGACTTCCCTGTCGCGCGACCGACTGCGGTCTCCGTCGAAACAACCGACCGTCGGTCGCGGAGAACCCGTGCAGTAGTCCTACGGGATCGGCTACACGCAAAAGACTTGCCATTTGCCCGACGGCGACTAGTAACAATATCGGCGCGAGGGTATTTCGCAGCCGAGCCCGATCGGCGCGTACCAACTTGATGTTCCACGTCTCGCGCGGTACCGCCGCTTACCTTTGTATTCCCCAGCATGCTGCTGGAGATATTGCCGGCGACATAAACTGTCTCCAGTCGCAGATTTGGCAAGCCGTTTCCTTCCTTGCTGTGCCTCTCGCCGCGAATACGGTTCCGCAGCGTCTCAGCCAATTGAGCAAATCTCATGCCGTGGTCGCAGACCGATGAAAGATAAAGTTGTGGCTGTCTCAGCTGGCTAGCGAATGAGAACGATTTGGCTGGGCGTGTAGCCAATCTAACAAACTGCCGAGATATGGCCGAATACAAACAGGTCCGCGAGCGAGAACCGTTCGAACAATGCGGCTTTTTAATCCGCTATGGGTAAATGCCGATATAGATTGAGCACCTGATACCCGAGCCGAATGAACCCACGTGCAGGTCACTAGATCAGGTCCCCGGGGCTAGGCCAACAGCAGGCGGATATCGTCGATTATTTGCCCGGTCTCGAGCTCATGATGATGCCGTCGCCAAGAAATCGCGTGGTCCGGAACGCGCGCGTCGTTCGCGGCTCCGCGCCTAGCTTGCCGGCATGTCCGGCCCCTTCCGAAGGCTAAACGCGAACGGGAAGGCCTCGGCCGAAAGAGACTCGAGCGCGGTCTGCTCTTCGGTGAGGCGTCTTTCGATGAACCGACGTTCGACATCCGACAGGTTCGACTTCAGCAGGCGACGATAGCGGTGGATGTTGTTGCGGTGAGCACGAATGCGGGCCAAATATTCATCGAGCATCCTGGACGCTCCTGACGTCGTCGCAATCTCTACGAAGATATATTCAGGCGAGCATGTCGTCGGTCAACGCGCCGCCTGTCGCCGCATCTCGGAAGCCGTTCGGCAGGCGGATAAGGACCATGGCAGTTCGTGATATCATTCCTTTACCTAGCCTAGCATTTCCATCGCGACGATCCGCAGCGATTTTGGCTCGCCATACGCCGTCTTTCTGCTCGGGTAGTCGCTCATACAGAGCTGGACGCTTGTAAAGCGCGAGGAATAGTCGGCAACGCCCCCGCCGCCGGACGCTTGTCGCTAATAAGCTCGGCCGCCAGTATTCTCTGCCGACGAGCTGAACATCGTTTGCCGATGTGCTATACGCATCTTCGTTGAGAACAGCTTTTTGAGAGTTTCGATGTCTCTTTCGATTGGATTGATTGTGGACGGCTATGTGAAACTAAACGACCGTATCGCGCTGGAGAACCTTCTAGCGCATCGGCGGGAGCTACTGCAGCAGCTGAAGTGTGTTACTGGAATTGATCCGAAGCAAGCGGTCGCTCAGGTCAGTCAAGAAATCGCAGTGATCGAAAGTGCACTTGCGGCGCTCGCGCCAGAGTAAACAGCGACGGCAGACCGGCTCGCGTCAGTTGACCGCCTCCTTTTCCGTGGCCATAATTTCCGTGGCCATCTGACGCCAATTGCTGAGTCGCTCCGTCAATGCCGCTTTTTCGGTCGAAGAGCGGTTTGATCGATCCGCCGCCCGTCGGCACGTCAGCTATAAGACCCGGCTGCGTGCGCAAAGCGTGGACGCGCTGCCTTGAGTGGGAACCGCTCTCTTGCTTCAAAGATCTGCCTCTCGCAGCGAGCGACGCGTCAAACGATTCACATATGCAAATGCGCCCTGGCGGACGCATGGCCCTATCGTGACGGATCAGGCAGAGAATCGGGGAACCAGGCTTGAGCGACGGCGCTTCTTCGCAAAACAGATTTTTCGTTCGCAAAGGCGGCAAGGGTTGAATGGTTTATGATCGAGAACGTAAGGGGCCAGCGCTGATTGGGACCAGCTTGGCAACCAATCTAACCATAGAGCAAGCCGAACAGGTGAAGCGGATCCTCACCGCTCCGCAGGAACACAAGGTCTCATTTTGAGCAGAGCATTCGAGATGGTAGGTTGTGTGATCGTTCGGGCCTACGGAAGGCAACTTGATCAATTGCGCGAAGAAGCCTCCCGTATTTCCCGAGGACTGAGAGTCGACTGGTGGATCGAACGCGCAGATGAAGGAGCGCGATTTTGCTTCGAGAACGAGGAATCGAAAAAAGCTTTCGCCTCGATCTGCGAGAACCTCGCTATTGCTTTCCGGGAAGCTTAGAGAGTTGATTTCAATACGAAGGCTTCTGAACCGGCCAGGATCTGAAGGTGCCCTCTTGGCGCTTCTGGCGATCGACGAACTTGCAAAGACCCAACGAAAGCGTTTCGGCGATCTCTGCAGGACCGGCGGCAACTCCGATCCGTAGGCCTGATCCATCACACCAACAATCCCGTTCTCATCGCTGGATCTGCCTTTGATTCTTCTCGTTGCCGCGATAACAGACGCTTTGAGACGAGCTACGCATTGTGCTGCAGGTGGTGAGGCCAATAGTGAGGACCGCTAGGGGCTTACCTGTGAAGCACATTCATACCTGCTTGTTCTTAAGGGCCCGCCCACCGAAAGGCTGTGCGTGTCGGAAAGATTGCTAGGGTGACGCCTCCAGCGCTCCTGTGCCTGATTGTTCGAGGGGTCGATACTTGTCGCGCCGGAGTTTGATCTGGCGCAGAAATGCTGCGCAAGCCAGGAAAAAATGTATGATGCGCGCGCAACGCGAACTATCTGAGACAATCGATCACCGAACTCTTTCATCAAGATCACGGCCTGGATTCGTAGCTCCGTGTGCCGGAGTTTAACGGCGCATGGGCTGTCATCGCGAAATCTGCATTGCATCAGAACACGTATTGCCGCCGCAAGGACACCATATGCACACGCCGGCGCAACGAGCGATTCGATGGCGATTGATTGTGCATGCCGAGCACAATGTAAATAGTTTAGAGTCCGACGAAGGTCGGACTTTTCTTTTACGGGCTGCTGCGTGTGGGGACGATATTTCGATGAGTCGGGCAGGCGAGCGTTAGAGAGCGAGAGGCGAGTCCAACCGCCCGCGCTCTTTCGCTTGCTGATCATGGAAGGGGCATCCGCAAGGTTGGAGAGGGACAAACATGTTCGACGTCTACGTAAACGATAGCGACGAATTGCTGGTCGTGCCCCAGGGAGCTCGACCACCTATCATCGGCTCGTTCGGCAAGTGGCGAAAAAAGAAAACACACGTGACCAGCGTCAGCCAGGAGATCAGGTCGGTCGTTCAGAAAGACGGGCACTACATGCGAAAACGGAGTGATTCGAGGAAGCGGATCCCTACGGAAACCTGAGCGGATCAATCTGCAATCGCCGGGCCTCCACATGTGGAAAACCATACCACGCGCCATGGCCAGCGGCGTACGGTTTTGCGCGAGCTCGTCTCGTAGAAAGCCTCGCGTGCCGAACGTCGAGCGCGGGATTTAAATGAAGGCA
>NZ_JALGCN010000035.1:0-48704 GCF_038085055.1 Bradyrhizobium sp. ISRA442 | reverse complement strand
AAGCGCCGGATGAGGGGTTCTCTCTGCACGTTCGATTGATAGAGGTTCATTCGCGGAGAGAACCCCTCACCCCGCTTCGCTTCGCGAAGCGACCCTCTCCCACAAGGGGAGAGGGTCAGAACCTACACCTTGAAATACGCGATCTGCGTCGTGGTCGCGAGCAGGCGGCCGTTCGGGGACCATAGCTCGCCGTTCTGATCGCCGTAGCTCTTGTGGAAGACCTTTGCATCGGCTGTCGCGAGGACGCGGGTGATGTCCTCGGCCAGAAGGCTCTCCGCATCCGTATGGAAATAGGTCGTCAGCGACACCGTACCGAACGGCACCAGCTCGCGCCGTGCGTGGAAGATGCGGCCGAAGAAGGCGTCCGACATCGACATCAGCGACAGCATGTCGAGCCTGCGCGGCGTGCGGTCGCCGATCCAGACCTTGGAATAAGTGCTTGCGAGCTCGGCTTGTGGCGGGCCGATCCGCATCTCGCCCTCGACGAAGCGGAATTCATACTGGTTGGCCCAGGATGCCGCGATCTTTGGAAAAGGCAGGGTCTGCTCGAACGGCTTTGCGTCCGGGCATTTCGCGACCGCATGCGACCAGGACGGCCGGCGCTCGGCAAACACGGCGGTCGCGAGGGTCGCGACCTCGCCGCCGCCTTGTGACAGTTCGACGCTCCAGTGCTGGCTCGAACGGTTGGCCTTCACCAGCCGCACGTCGAGATCGAATGGTCCCTTCGCGATCGGCGCGCAGTAATTGACGGTGAGCGCCAACGGATCGCCGGCGCGCTGTGGATGATCGATCAGCGCGCGCAGGATGGTCGCGGCGGTCGCGCCGCCGAATGGGCCGACAAAGGCCCAATAGTCGTCGCTGGTGTGCCCCTGCCATCGGCTGTCGCCGGCAGTAACGCGCGTCGCCTCGTCGAAGGGGTGCGGGAGTTTGGCGTGCATAGTCAGTCCTCGAAGCCCGCCCGACCGACATTGCGAGCGCAGCGAAGCAATTCAGAATCTTTCTGCGGAGGCAGTCCGGATTGCTTCGCTGCGCTCGCAAATGACGGTGTTTGAGGCAACGGCGTCAGCGTCGCCGACGCCGCCTTGTGGGGATGATGACGATCATATCATCATCCTCCGCGCCTGATGCAATAACCTCGCGGGTAACGCGGATTTTCGCGTCGTGGAAAATCAGACCGCGGTGTCGCGCAGGCCCGGCAGCACGGGCGTGGTCGGATGGACCGGCACGTTCCAGATCTCCTCGGCATATTCGCGGATGGTGCGGTCGGAGGAGAACCAGGTCATGCGCGCGACGTTGAGGATAGAGGCGCGCGTCCAGGCCGGCACCACCTGCCAGCGCGCGTCGATGCCGCGCTGTGCCTCGTAGTAGGAGTCGAAGTCGGCGCTGACCATGTAGTGGTCGAGATAGCGCAAAGCATGCGCGATGGATTCGAAACGTCCGGGATCGCCGGGCGAGAACTCGCCGGTCGCGATCGAGTTGATCGCGCGCAAAAGCTTTGGCGACCTGCGGATCACGTCGGAAGCATCGAGCCCCTGCTTGCGGCGGATCATCACGTCGCCGGCTTCCATGCCGAAGATCGCGATGTTCTCAGGCCCGACATGGTCGCGGATCTCGATGTTGGCGCCGTCGAGCGTGCCGATGGTGATGGCGCCGTTCAGCGCCAGCTTCATGTTGCCCGTGCCGGAGGCTTCCATGCCGGCGGTCGAGATCTGCTCGGACAAGTCGGCCGCCGGGATGATCACCTCGGCAAGGCTGACATTGTAATCCGGCAGGAAGGCGACCTTCAGCCTGCCCGCGATCGCGGGATCATTGTTGACGATGTCGGCGACGTCGTTGATCAGCTTGATGATCAGCTTGGCATAGCGGTAGCTCGCCGCCGCCTTGCCCGCGAAGATTTTGACCCGCGGCACCCAGTTGCCGTTGGGATCGTCTTTCATCGCCTGATACAGCGCGACCGTCTCGATGATGTTGAGGAGCTGGCGCTTGTATTCGTGAATGCGCTTGATCTGCACATCGAACAGCGCGCTCGGGTCGACCTTGATGCCGAGCCGCTCGCCGATCAGGCGCGCCAGGGCCGTCTTGTTGTGATGCTTGACGGCGCGGAATTTCTGCTGGAACGCGACGTCGCTGGCGCGCGCCTCGATCAGGCTGAGCTGGGTCGGATCGTCAAGCACCGCCTCGCCGCAGGTCTCGCGCAACAGGTCGGTCAGCTTCGGGTTCGCCAGCATCAGCCAGCGGCGGAAGGTGATGCCGTTGGTCTTGTTGGTGATGCGGCCGGGATAGAGATGGTTGAGATCGTGGAACACGGTCTCGCGCATCAGGTCCGAATGCATCGCCGAGACGCCGTTGATGCGGTGCGAGCCGACGAAGGCGAGCTGGCCCATGCGCACGCGGCGCCCGCTCCTCTCGTCGATCAGCGAGACCGAAGCACGGAAATCGATGTCGCCGGGACAGCGCGCTTCCGCAAGCGCCAGATGCTGGACGTTGATGCGGTAGATGATCTCGAGATGTCGCGGCAACAGGCGCTCGAACAGCTCGACCGGCCAGGTCTCCAGCGCCTCGGGCAGCAGCGTGTGGTTGGTGTATGACAGGGTCGCGACCGTGATCTTCCAGGCCTCGTCCCAGCGGAAATTGTGCTCGTCCACCAGGATGCGCATCAGCTCGGTGACGGCGAGGCTCGGATGGGTGTCGTTGAGCTGCACCGCGACCTTCATCGACAGGCTGCGCAACTGTCCGTCGGAGGTGAGGTGGCGCTTGACGAGATCCTGGAGCGACGCGGAGACGAAGAAATATTCCTGGCGCAACCGCAGCTCGCGGCCCGCGGGGCTCTCGTCGTTCGGATAGAGGAATTTGCAGATCGCTTCCGCGCGCGCCTGCTCGGAGCTTGCGCTGACATAGTCGCCGGAATTGAACACGTCGAGCTTCAGCGGATCGGGCGAGCGCGCCGACCACAGGCGCAGCGCATTGACGTGCTGGCCGCGCCAGCCGACGATCGGCGTGTCATAGGCGATCGCCTGCACCGTCTCGGCCGGATGCCAGATCGCGCGGTCGCGGCCCTTGTCGTCGACATGCTCGACGCCGCCGCCGAAATGGACGTGATAGATCACTTCCGGCCGCTGCAATTCCCAGGGGTTGCCGAAGCTGAGCCACTCGTCCGGATATTCCTGCTGCCAGCCCTGATTGATGATCTGACGGAACAGGCCGTAGTCATAGCGGATGCCATAGCCGATCGCGGGGATCGACAGCGTCGCCATGCTCTCCATGAAGCAGGCGGCGAGCCGGCCGAGGCCGCCATTGCCGAGCGCCGCATCCGGTTCGCATTTGCGCAAGTCGGGGAGCGAGACGCCGAGATCGCCGAGCGCGACCTCGAAGATGTTGAGCAGTCCCATGTTGTTCAGCGCGTCGGTGAAGAGGCGGCCGATCAGGAACTCGAGCGAGAGATAGTAGACGCGCTTGCGCCCCGCGTCGTAGCTGGCCTTCTCCGCGGTGAGCCAGCGATGCACGATGCGATCGCGCAACGCCAGCGCGGCGGCCTGGTACCAGTCGTGCCTGGTCGCCATGCCCGCGTCCTTGCCGACGGCAAGGCGCAGCTTCGCCAGGATCGCGCCCTTGATCTCCGCCAGCGCGAGTTCGTCGATGGGCTGGCCGGGTGCGGGAAAATTGGGCTGGAACGATGGATCTTGCAAAGCCGTCACTTCCTGGTCGACTACCGAACTCAAGCTTACGCGTCCTGCCCCGGCACCGGAACCGCTGCCGGCGCGGCCGTGCACTGCGCTGGCGTAATTTTATGCAAGGAATGGGCCGGTTTGGAAACCCGGGAGCCCACGGAGAAACCTGAATTCGGTGCTAGATTGCGCGCAAATTCGGCCATCAGTGTGGAGGAGGCGCCCCATGAGACTGCTGATCGAAATCGCCGCTGCAGCCTTGCTCGTCGTCTGCATCACCGCGTCCAGCGCCGCCTTCGCCGCCGGCAAACCGGGCCGCAGCGCCGATGCCTTAAGCTGCGCCGTCTCGCTCCCGCAAAACGCAACGCCAGCCGTGCGCTGTGCCGCCATCAAGCGTCAATGCGGCGGCAAGTTTTACGCGAGCGCATGTGGCGACAGGCTGATGTCTGCGGTGAGGTGAGGGTGATTGGTGTAACGAAGATGATGTCGTCCCCGCGAAGGCCGGGACCCATAACCACGGCTGTCAGAGAAGATGGGACAAGTCGCGCCAATCGGGATGATCCCCCTCGATCAAACGAATCTTCCAGTCGCGATGCCATTCATTCAACGCCTTCTCGCGTGCGATCGCTTCGGCTGGCGAGGCGTATGTCTCGACGTAGACGAGTCGCGTCACGCCGTACTTCTTGACAAACTTCGAGCCTCTTCCTGAACGATGCAACGCAAGCCGACCGCTAAGGTCGTGGCAAATGCCGATGTACAGTGTGCCGTAGCGTCGGCTCGCTAAAATGTAGGCGTAATACGGGGCATTCATTGCTGGGCGCCCATTTCCGAAACGTCTGAAAGCAGTGGTTATGGGTCCCGGCCTTCGCCGGGACGACATTGTAGAAGCATTGGAACGAATTAAGAACACTTTAGCAAGTCTTTGATATATCATTGTGATTCGGTGCGTTGCCGACACAATATCTAGGGTCTGCCAGACTTCGCGAGGACTACATGTCCACCATTGCCTTCCATCAATTCGCCCTCACCCGGATCGCCGATTTCGCGCGCTCGTTGTCGCGCCTGCATCAGGCAGCGCGGCGTTACGCGGTCGATGACGACCAGTTCGACCGCGAGTTCAACGCGGTGTGCCAGTCGATCTGGGGCTACACGGTCGACGATATCAGCGACGATCTGTTTTCGGTCGAGGATCACCTGTTCCTCGACACGCTGGATGAGGCGCATGCGCGCATCTTCGCGGCCGAGCAGGGCTATGACCTCGTCGACGACCAGGGCATGCTGACCGACTGGTGGGGCTTTTGCTGGATGATTCTGGCTGAGAGGCGCGGCCTGCTGACGCCGGAAAACCGCGCCGCCGCGCGTGCCGCGATCGAGGAGAAATATCTGGCGGCGCCGAACGTGATCGGGGTGATCATCGGGCGGTAACGCAAACATCCTTCGTCATTGCGAGCGAAGCGAAGCAATCCAGAGTGTCGCCGCGGGAGCATTTCTGGATTGCTTCGCTTTGCTCGCAATGACGGCTTGGTTACAGTTGGGTCCTACTCCAGCCCCGCGCGCTTCGCCGGCTTCTGCGTCTGCGGCACCGACACATCAGGCGGGGTCTCGCGGACAATCTCCGCAGCCGGTGCATCCGTCGACACCGTCTCCGCGCGCACCGGGGCGACCTTCATTTCGCCGAGGCGGGCGCGGACCTGGGCGGTGAGGCCGGGATAGGACGCGACCGGCGTGAAATCCGCGGTCTGGTCGTTGCCGACGCGGATACCGGTATAGGCGACGAGGCCGTCGGAGGTGGCGATCACGTCGCCGGCTTTCAGCGACGAGTCCAGCGCGAGATCAACCGGAGCGAGGCCGACCGGCTCGCGGCCGTTGCACGTGCAATCGGACCGCAGCGCCTTGCGGTAGGCGAACGCGTTCTCGCTGTCGGCGTAACGCTCGCCGGTCTGCGCATAGGCGCCGTCGATGCTGGAGCCGAAATAGACCTTTGTCGCGCTGGCGGGACAGAAGGCCTGACACATCTGTGCAGGCGAGGCGAGCCCGCGCATCAACGGAAAGTATTTTCCGTCGCAGGTGCGCACGCAAAAGGCCGGACCCGAGCCGCCGACGGCCGCCGTCCGAGTCGGCGGGACATCTTGCTGAACCGGCGCATTCTGCTGGCCGGTGAAGGGATCGGTGTAGGTGCTTGCCTGCTGCGACCGCTGCCGCTGCAATCCGCCGAAGAAGAAGTCGAACAGGCCCTCAGCCGAAGCCGGGGCCGATGCCGCGAGCATCGGAGTTGCAAGGAGGGCGGCTACCTGCATCGTGCGCCGCCGCCGGCGCGCATGGGACAACTCTGTACGCAATGCTCGCTCCACCCGACGCTACTGAACTGGCTGGGACCGAGGCCTCAGCACATGATTCACCATATTCCGGGATGGTAAATGAGCAGTTGCGCGGGGGCGGTTTCAAGACGAGGCGGTGACCTCTTTAAGGCCTGGCGCAGCTTCCGACGGATCGTTGCTTCCGGGTCACGGTTCCGCCAAAGGCTAGCCGAGCCACAACGGTGCTCAGCCGCCGAAGCTTGAGCGCAGGCGGCACGCCCCGGTATCACGGCGCAGGATGTTTCGTCGCGTTAGGCCTTCAAGAACTCCGAAGCCTTGTAGAGCGAGCGGAACGGCAGGCCGGCTTGGCCGAACGTATCGGTGGCGCCTTCCTCGCGGTCGACCATGGTGAGCACCAGCACCACATCGGCGCCGGCCTCGCGCACCGATTCCACCGCCTTCATCGCCGATGCGCCGGTCGTGGTGACGTCCTCGACGATCACGACGCGCTTGCCCTGAAGCGTCTCGCCCTTGGCGAGGCCCTCGATCGCCAGCTTGGCGCCGTGCTCCTTCGGCTTCTTGCGCACGAAGAAGGCCGCGATCGGATGCCCCTTGATCCAGGAGATCTGCGCCAGCGCGCCGGCAAGCGGCACCGCGCCCATCTCGAGGCCGCCGATGAAATCGAGCCGGTCGTCCTTCAGCGCTTCATAGGTCAGCTCGGCGAGCAGCGTCGCGCCCTCCGGGTCGAGCATGGTCGGCTTGAGATTGAAGTAGAAATCGCTCTTGCGGCCCGACGCGAGCGTCACCTCGCCGCGGCCGAAGGAGCGCCGGCGGATGATTTCGAACAGGCGGGCGCGGGAGGCAGATTTCGACACGTCGGTCCCTCGGGAGCGTTTTTGGAAGTGGCGGAATTTATCCCCCGCCGCGGTGACATTCCAGAGGGGGCGGGCCCGTCAAATCGCCCGTCAACAGGCGAGCGGCCGCGCCAGCGGCCGGTCCGCCATTCCGGCACGCCGGTTGTAGCAGTGCAACCTTCTGGAGTAGGTGAGGCCACGTCTCTTGGGGAAGGAAACAGAGAATGACCATCGAGCTCCACACCTGGAACACGCCGAACGGCCGGAAAATCTCGGTCGCGCTGGAGGAAATGGGGCTGCCCTACAAGGTGATCCCGGTGAACATCACCAAGGGTGAGCAGATGGCCCCAGGGTTCCTCAAGCTCAGCCCGAACAACAAGATCCCCGCGATCGTTGACCCCGAGGGTCCCGACGGCAAGCCCGTCAGCATATTCGAGTCCGGCGCGATCCTGCTCTATCTCGGCGAGAAGACCGGAAAATTCCTGCCGAAATCGCTGGCAGGCCGCATCCCTGTCTACGAATGGTTGATGTGGCAGATGGGCGGTTTCGGGCCGATGCCCGGCCAGGTGCACCATTTCATCGCGCTCGAGAACGAGCAGGACCGCGCCTACGGCTTGAAGCGCTTCATGGCGGAGACGCGTCGGCTCTATGGCGTGCTGGATCGTCGGCTCGAAGGCCGCGACTTTGTTGCGGGCGACCTCTCGGTCGCCGATTTCGCCATCCTCGGCTGGGCCTGGCGCCACCCGCGTCACAAGGTGGAGCTGGCAGATTTTCCCAACGTGAAGCGCTGGTACGAGGCCCTGATGGCGCGCCCGGCCGTGCAGCGGGGCATGGAGGCGAAGCTGGATTGAGGTCGTTAATCCCTCTCCCCTTACAAGGGGAGAGGGAAGCGGCTCACACCTTCCGCGCCTCGACCGCCATCCGCACCGCGAGCCCGGCCAGCACCGTGCCCATCAGCCAGCGCTGCACCAGCATCCAGCTTGGTCGGCTCGACAGGAACAGCGCGATCGAGCCCGCCGCGAGCGCGATCATGGCGTTGACGCTGACGCTGATCGCGATCTGGATCGCGCCCAACACCACCGATTGTGCCAGCACGCTGCCGGCGGCGGGATCGATGAACTGCGGCAGCAGCGCCAGATAGAGCATCGCGATCTTCGGGTTGAGCAGGTTGGTGACGAACCCCATCGCGAACAATTTGCGCGGGCTGTCGATGGCGAGCTTCCTGACCTGGAACGGCGAGCGGCCGCCCGGCTTCACCGCCTGCCAGGCCAGCCACAACAGATAACCGGCACCGGCAAAGCGCAGCGCGTCATAGGCAAAGGGAACGGCGAGCAGCAGTGCCGTGATGCCGAATGCCGCGCACAGCATGTAGAACACGAAGCCGAGCGCGACGCCGCCGAGCGAGACGATGCCCGCCCCAGGCCCTTGCGTGATCGAGCGCGAGATCAGGTAGATCATGTTCGGCCCCGGCGTCAGCACGAGACCGAGGCAGACGAGGGCGAAGCCGAGCAGGGCGGAGGCGTGGGGCATGGGTGAACCTGTGTGGGAGATCGCACCGTTCTAATATGCGCCGCGCCGCGCAGCCATCGCGCAATTGCACGGAGGACAATTCGACTCTCGCGTCCGGACGCGGCGCAGCGCTCTCGCGGGCTCCCTGCCCCCGTTCTTGCGGGGAGAGGCGAGGACAGATCAGTGCGCCTCGTCCCAGTTCGTCGCCGCACGTGCATCGACGTGCAGCGGCACCGAGAGCAGCACGGCGGGGAACGGTGCGTCCTGCATGACGTGCTGCACCACCGGAAGCGTCGCCTCGACTTCCGCGTCCGGCACCTCGAAGATCAGCTCGTCGTGCACCTGGAGCAGCATCTGCGCCGACAGCTTCTTCTCGGCCAGCGCGTCCTCGACGCGGTTCATGGCGCGGCGGATGATGTCGGCGGCGGTGCCCTGAAGCCGCGCGTTGATCGCAGCGCGTTCGTTGAACGCGCGCACCGAGGCGTTCGACGCCTTGATGTCGGGATAGTGGCACTTGCGGCCGAACAGCGTGGTGACATAGCCGTAGCTCCGGCAGAACTCCTTGGTCTCGTCCATATAGGCGCGGATGCCGGGGAAGCGCTCAAAATACTTCTTGATGTAGGCGGACGCTTCCTCGCGGGCGATGCCGAGCTGGTTGGCGAGGCCGAACGCCGAGATGCCGTAGATGATGCCGAAATTGATCGCCTTGGCGCGGCGGCGGATTTCGCTCGGCATGCCCTTGATCGGCACGCCGAACATTTCGGACGCGGTCATGGCGTGAATGTCGAGCCCGTCGCGGAACGCCTGCTTCAGGACCGGGATGTCGGCGATCTCGGCGAGCAGCCTGAGCTCGATCTGTGAATAGTCCGCGGACACCAGCTTGTGGCCGGGCGTCGCGATGAAGGCGCGGCGGATCTTGCGGCCATCCTCGGTGCGCACCGGAATGTTTTGCAGGTTCGGCTCGTTGGACGACAACCGGCCCGTCGTGGTCGCCGCCAGCGCGTAGGTCGTGTGCACGCGATGGGTCTGCGGATTGACGTAAGTCGGCAGCGCGTCGGTGTAGGTCGATTTCAGCTTCGAGACCTGACGCCACTCCAGAATCTTCTTGGGGAAGTCGTAGCCCTGCTCGGCGAGGTCGTCCAGCACCTGCGCCGTGGTCGACCACGCGCCGGTCTTGGTCTTGCTGCCGCCGGGCAATCCCATCTTGCCGAACAGGATGTCGCCGATCTGCTTGGGGCTGCCGACATTGACGGGCTCGCCCGCAATCTCCTGGATCTCGGCCTCGACCCGCGCCGCGGTCTGGGCGAACTCGCCTGACAGCCGTGACAGCACCTGACGGTCGATCGCGATGCCGCGCCGCTCCATGCGCGCGAGCACGGAGACCAGCGGCCGCTCCAGCATCTCGTAGACCGTGGTCATGTGCTCGGCGATGAGGCGCGGCTTCAAGACGCGCCACACCCGCAGGATCACATCGGCGGTTTCGGCCGACAGCGGTGTGGCCTTGTCGATCGGGACCTGGTCGAAGGTGAGCTTGTTCTTGCCGCTGCCGAGCAGGCCGTTCTCCGCCAGCATGGCGTGGCCGAACCAGCGTTCCGCGAGCGAGGCCAGCGCGTGCGAGCCGCGCCCGGCGTCGAGCACGTAGGAGATGAGCAGCGCGTCGTCATAGTTGCGCAGGCTGATGCCGTGCTGTGCCAGCGCGACAGCGGTGAATTTCACGTCGAAGCCGACCTTGAGGATGCCGATCGATTCCAGCACCGGCCGCAGCGCGTCGATGGCGTCGGCATGCTTGACCTGATCGGGTGCGAGGCCGGCATCGAACAGGCCGGCGCCGCCGCCGGACTGCTTGTGCGCCAGCGGCACGTAGCAGGCATCGTTCGGCGCCAGCGCCAGCGCGATGCCACAGAGATCAGCCTGCATCGGGTTGATGGAGTTCGCCTTGGTTTCGATCGCGACGTGGCCAACCTCGTGAATGCGTGCGACGAAAGCGTCGAGCTCGGCGCGCGTCTTGATCGTCTGGTATTTGCTACGGTCGACCGGGAGCTTTTTCAGCGCCTCCTCGCGCGCGGCCGCGAGCGAGATCGGCGCGCCCTTTAGGCTCGCGGCCTTGTCCTCCTTGCCGGCGGTTTTATTGCGTTCCTTGGCGCCCGGTGCAGCTTGCGCCGCTGTGCCGGGGCCTGGTGCCGGCACGACGTCCGAAGGCGGCAGCGGCGAGAACACGCTGGCACCGCTCTTGTATCCGGGATCGGCCTCTACATCGGCGGGATCGATCTGCGAATAGTCGGCAACGCGTCGCGTCAGCGTGGAAAACTCCATCGCCTTCAGGAAGGCGATCAGCTTGCGCGCGTCGGGCTCGTGGACGACGAGGTCGTCGAGCGGCACGTCCAGCTTCACCTTGTCGTCGAGCAGCACGAGCTGGCGCGAGATCCGCGCTTTCTCCGCATTCTCGAGCAGCGCCTCGCGGCGCTTAGGTTGCTTGATCTCGCCGGCGCGGAACAGCAACTGCTCGAGGTCGCCATATTCGATGATCAGTTGTGCCGCGGTCTTGACACCGATGCCGGGCACGCCCGGCACGTTGTCGGTGTAGTCGCCGGCCAGCGCCTGCACCTCGACCACCTTCTCCGGCGGCACGCCGAATTTCTCGACCACCTCGGGGATGCCGATGCGGCGATCCTTCATGGTGTCGTACATGGTGACGCAATCGGTCACGAGCTGCATCAGATCCTTGTCCGAGGACACGATGGTTGCGGTCGCGCCGCGCTCGCAGGCCTCGCGCACATAGGTGGCGATCAGGTCGTCGGCCTCGAAGCCGGCCTGTTCCAGGCAGGGCAGGTCGAAGGCGCGCACCGCCTCGCGGATCAGCGCGAATTGCGGGATCAGATCGTCCGGCGCCGGCGGCCGGTGCGCCTTGTAGTCGGGATAGATCGTATTGCGGAAGGTGACCTCCGACTTGTCGAACACGATCGCCAGATGGGTCGGCCGGTTGTCGGGGGGCATGTCGCGCAGCAGCTTCCACAGCATGTTGCAGAAACCGAGCACGGCATTGACCTGCAAGCCATCGGATTTGCGGTTGAGCGGCGGCAGCGCGTGGTAGGCGCGGAAGATGTAGGAGGAACCGTCGACCAGGAAGACGTGGTCGCCCTTTCCGGCGGCCTTGGCCGCGACCGGTTTGGCAGCAGACTTGGCAGCAGCGGGCTTGGTGTCGGCGGCTGCCTTGGGCGCAGCAGCCTTGGTGTCAGCTTTGGCGGTGGTCTTCGGGGAGGTTTTGGGCATGGCCGCAATGTATGAATTTTTGCGGCATTTGACAGCCTTGGATGGGGGAATTTTGGGCTGATTCCCACACTTCACTGTCGTCCCGGACAAGCGCAGCGCCGGGCAGCGCGGAGAAGTTTGGCGAAGACTCGTGGTTGCCGTCTCCCGCCACAACCTCTCCCTGGGGGTATGGGTCCCCGAGTTCAGCGGCGCTCGGCCGCTTCAACCCCGTCATTGCGAGCGCAGCGAAGCAATCCAGAGTCTTTCCGCGGAGGGATTCTGGATTGCTTCGCTGCGCTCGCAATGACGGTGTGGAGAGAGCGTTACTCCGCCGCCTGCAACACCGCCGCGGCCTTCTTCGGCGCGATCCAGAACGCCTCGGGCCGCTCGAACAGGAATTTGGCATTGAGCCGCAGCGCGGCCTGCCAGATCGCGAGCGATCCGATCACGCCGAAGATGGTCACGATCAGCGACACCGTGCCGATGTCGGGAATGACGCCCGTGCGGAGCAGCAGCGTTCGGGTCGCGGCCATCGGCAGGAAGAAGGCGAGATAGATCACGATCGAATGCTCGCCGCAGAAGCGAAAGAAGTTCAGCCAGTGGGCGCGCGCGAGCAGCGTGCCGATCGTGATGATCGCACAGGCGCCGGAAAAGCCCAGCATCAGCGACACGATCTTCCATTCGCTCGCGCCGAGCGCGACGAGGCTTGCGTTGATGATCGCCCATGCTGCGAGCGCGGCGAGCGCAATCGCAGGGTGCCGCCGCGCGCGGTCCGACAGCGCGAAGACGTAATCGGCGAACAGATAGCCGGAGTAGAAATATACGAAGCGCGCGCAGAACTCGTCGATCACGGTCCAGCCGGTCGCGATGCGCGCCGTCTCCAGCGAGGCGGCAATGAGCCAAATCGCGAGCGGCGGGATTCGCCGTGTCAGTTTTGTGACGACAAAGAAGATCGGCAGCAGGTAGATGAACCAGAGCGTGCCGAACGGCTCGATGAAGGATTCGAGATAGAGCAGGCCGACGGCGGCGCGCCAGCTCGATGACGCGGCGAAGGCCGGTGCCTTGAAGGCGAACTGGATTGTCACCCAGACGACATAAAAATAAGCGAAATGCACGACCTTGCGGTCGAGATAGGTTCGCCAGTCCCGGCCGATCACGAGGGGAAGGAACAGGCCCGAAATCAGGAAGAAATCCGGCATCCGGAACGGCTTTGCGAAGGCCACCAGCACATGCATGAACCCGGTCTCGCCAGCGGCGAGCTCGACCCCCAGCACGGAATGCATCATCACCACCATGACGATGCAGATGCCCTTGGCGTAGTCGACCCAGTCGACGCGCGGGCCGGCCGGGCGCTTGGAGTCTCCGCTCGCGACCATTGTGCCTGATAGTGTCATGGTGTCCCTTTTCGAGGCGCCGGCGCCCCGGATCTGTCCGGGGCCGGGGCAGTGTGGGGCCTCAGCGGTTTCCGACTTCTTTATCGGTACAAATCGCGTGCCGGTTTCCGAACGCGGGCTCTTCCCTCCCCTCGGGAAAATGCTAAACCGCCCCGAATTGGGGTTTCGTTAACCAGGACAAACAGGGTCTTCTATGCGAATCGCGATGATCGGCACGGGTTACGTGGGATTGGTATCCGGGGCCTGCTTTGCGGATTTCGGTCACGACGTTACCTGCGTCGACAAGGATCAGGGCAAGATCGCAGCGCTCCACCGCGGCGAGATCCCGATCTACGAGCCCGGGCTCGACGAGCTGGTCGCAACCAATGTGAAAGCCAAGCGCCTGAGCTTCACCACCGACCTGTCCAAGCCGGTGGCGGAAGCCGACGCGGTCTTCATCGCGGTCGGCACGCCTTCGCGCCGCGGCGATGGTCATGCCGATCTGTCCTACGTCTACGCCGCCGCGCGCGAAATCGCGCAGTCGCTCTCGGGCTTCACCGTCGTGGTGACGAAATCGACCGTTCCGGTCGGCACCGGCGACGAGGTCGAGCGCATCATCCGCGAGACCAATCCGCAAGCCGACGTCGTGGTCGCCTCCAACCCCGAATTCCTGCGTGAGGGCGCGGCGATCCGCGATTTCAAGTTCCCCGATCGCGTCGTCGTCGGCACGTCGGACGAGCGCGGCCGCAAGTTGATGGGCGATATCTACCGGCCGCTGTCGCTGAACCAGGCACCCCTGATGTTCACGGAACGCCGCACCGCGGAGATGATCAAATACGCGGCGAACGCGTTCCTTGCCACCAAGATCACCTTCATCAACGAGATCGCCGATCTCTCGGAGAAGGTCGGCGCCAATGTGCAGGAGGTGGCCCGCGGCATCGGCCTCGACAACCGCATCGGCACCAAGTTCCTGCATGCGGGGCCCGGCTTCGGCGGCTCCTGCTTTCCGAAGGACACCAAGGCGCTGATCAAGATCGCGCAGGACTACGACGTGCAGCTTCGCATCGTGGAGTCCGTGCTGGCGGTCAACGAGAACCGCAAGCGCGCGATGGCGCGCAAGGTCAGCCACGCGCTCGGCGGCGCCCTGCGCGGCAAGACCATCGCCGTACTCGGCCTCACTTTCAAGCCCGACACCGACGATATGCGCGATGCGCCGTCGATTCCGCTGGTGACCGGTCTGCTCGACATGGGTGCGAAGGTCCGCGCCTTCGACCCGGTCGGCATGGAGCAGGCCAAGACTGAGCTCCCCAGCATCACCTATTGCGAGGATGCCTATTCCTGCGCGCAAGGCGCCGACGCGCTGGTCGTCGTCACCGAATGGGTGCAGTTCCGCGGACTCGACCTCGACCGGCTCAGAAGCGTCCTGGCGCGGCCCGTCGTCGTCGACTTGCGCAACATCTTCCGCCCCGAGGACATGGCCGCAGCCGGCTTCGTCTATGAGAGCGTCGGCCGGCCGCCGGTGCAGGGCTGACGCTACATCTTATTGTCATACCCCGCGAAGGCGGGGTATCCAGTAACCCGCGATCTTCGTAACAACTTGGATCCGAGCTTACTGGATCGCCCGCCTGCGCGGGCGATGACGGATAAATAGTTTGCCCCGCAGCTTCGACACGCCCCTTCCGATCGACGCCGTGCTCGACGATCTGTCGCGCACGCTGGATCGGCACAACGCCGCCGTTCTGGTGGCGCCGCCGGGGGCCGGCAAGACGACGCGGGTGCCGCTGGCGCTACTGGATGCGCCCTGGGCCAGGGACAAGAAGATCATCGTGCTGGAGCCGCGGCGCATCGCTACGCGCGCCAGCGCCGATCGCATGGCCAAGTCGCTCGGCCAGCGTGCCGGCGAGACCGTCGGCTACCGCGTCCGCTTCGGCTCGAAGATATCGCGGGCAACGCGCATCGAGGTGGTGACCGAAGGCATCTTCACCCGCCAGATCCTCGACGATCCCGAGCTCTCGGGCGTGGCCGCCATCCTGTTCGATGAATTCCACGAGCGGTCGCTTGACGCCGATCTGGGCCTCGCCCTGGCGCGCGACGCGCAACTCGGCCTGCGCGAGGATTTGCGCATCCTCGTGATGTCGGCAACACTCGACGGTGCACGTGTCGCAAGGCTGCTGGGCGAAGCGCCCGTCGTCGAAAGCGAGGGCCGCGCTTATCCCGTCGAGACGCGCTATCTCGGCCGTAAGGCCGATGCGCCGGTGGAGCGGCAGATGGCGGATGCGATCGCGTCCGCGCTGCGTGCAGACAGCGGCTCCGTGCTGGCGTTTCTGCCGGGCGCGGCCGAAATCCGCCGCACGCAGAATTTTCTCGCTGAGCGCGTGCAGGATGCCAGCACCGAGATCGTGCCGCTGTTTGGCGCGCTCGACGCCGCCGTGCAGGACCGCGCGATTGCGCCGGCGCCCAAGGGGATGCGCAAGGTGGTGCTTGCGACCTCGATCGCGGAGACCTCGTTGACCATCGAAGGCGTGCGCATCGTCGTCGATTCCGGGCTCGCCCGCGTGCCGCGTTACGAGCCGGATATCGGGCTGACGCGGCTCGAGACCGTGCGTGCCTCGCGCGCGGCGGTGGACCAGCGTCGCGGCCGTGCCGGCCGAACCGAGCCTGGCGTCTGCTACCGGCTCTGGGACGAGCCGCAGACGGCATCGCTTGCGCCCTACACCCAGCCGGAAATCCTCAGCGCCGATCTGTCGTCGCTGGTGCTCGACCTCGCGCAATGGGGCGTTGCCGATCCCGCCGCGCTGTCGTTCCTCGATCCGCCGCCGCAGCCGGCCTGGAAGGAAGCCAGGAGCTTGCTCGCTGAACTCAACGCGCTCGATGGCGATGGTCGCATCACCGCGGAAGGCAAGAGCCTGCGCGCGCTGGCGCTGCCGCCGCGGCTCGCGCGCATGATCGTGGATTCGCATCGCGCGGGCGCAGGCGAGGCGGCGGCCGAGATCGCCGCCATCCTCACCGAGCGCGGGCTCGGCGGCGATAGCGTCGATCTCGAGCACAGGCTCGATCAATTCCGTCGCGACCGTTCGCCGCGCGCGACCAGTGCCCGCGATCTGGCGCGGCGCTGGGCTTCGCAGGTGGCGGGTTCAGAGAAGGCCCCGCCGGAGCAGGATGACCTCTCCACAGGCCTGATGCTCGCCTATGCCTTTCCCGACCGGGTCGCGCGCAACCGCGGCAATGGCAGCTTCGTCCTCGCCAACGGCCGCGGCGCCGCGGTCGAGCAAACCTCCTCGCTCGCGCGCGCGCCCTACATCGCCGTCGGGGAAATGACGGGAACGGCGGCGAGCGGACGCATCCTGCTGGCGGCGCCGATCACACAGGATGACATCGAGCGGCATTTCGCCGAGCATGTCGAGGTCACTGATGAGATCTCGTTCGATCGCAGCGCTATGGCGCTGCGGGCACGGCGCAAGCGCGCGCTGCATGCGATCACGCTCTCGGAGGCGCCGCTTGCGCTCTCGCCATCGGAAGCGACCGCGCGCATCCTTGCCGACGGGCTGATCGCCGCCGGGCTCGAGCGGCTGCCGTGGTCGAAACAGGCCGGGCAATGGCGCGACCGCGTGATGTTCCTGCGCAAGGCTGAAGGCGAAAGCTGGCCCGACGTCTCGGACGACGGGCTGATAGCGCGGCGCGACGACTGGCTGGTGCCGGCGCTCTACGACAAGACCGCGCTCAAGGATGTGTCCGCCGGCGATCTCTCCGATGCACTGATGGCGCTGCTGCCCTGGGAATTGCGTGCGCGACTCGATCGCGAGGCGCCGACCCATTTCGAGGCGCCGACCGGCACCATGCTCGCGATCGACTATGAGGCCGAGCAGGGACCGACCATCGCGGTGCGGCTCCAGGAGTTGTTCGGGCTCAACACGCATCCTTCGATCGCGGCCGGCAAGGTGCCGCTGGTGCTGGAATTGCTGTCGCCGGCGCAGCGCCCGGTGCAAGTGACGCGCGACCTTCCCGGCTTCTGGCGCGGAAGCTACAGCGCGGTGCGCTCGGACTTGCGCGGGCGCTATCCGCGCCACCCCTGGCCGGACGATCCCGCAAGCGCGCTGCCGACCCGGCGGGCCAAGCCGCGCGGCACGTGATCATTTCGCGCCGCTTCTCGGCGCTAGCGGCGATCTCCAAAGAGTGCTTAGATTTGCGGACCGGATCACGGAAGCGCCAGTACCCAGGAGGCCGCTTTGGAGATCAAGAACGCCTCGCCATCGCTCTACAACGAAGATCTGGCACCGGCGCGGGTCCGCAATTGGGGCGCCTTCAGCATTTTCAACGTCTGGACGTCGGACGTTCACAGCCTCTGGGGCTATTACCTCGCCGCCAGCCTGTTTCTCCTCTGCGGCACATTCATCAACTTCATCCTGGCGATCGGACTAGGTTCGCTCGTCATCTTTTTCCTGATGAGCTTGATCGGCAATGCCGGCGTCCGAACCGGCGTGCCCTATCCGGTTCTGGCGCGCGCCTCCTTCGGTGTATGGGGCGCGAACCTCCCCGCTCTGGTGCGGGCGATCGTCGCGTGCTTCTGGTATGGCGCGCAGACTTCGGCCGCCTCGAATGCGATCGTCGCGCTGCTGACGCGCATGGATGCCTTCAAGTCGTTCCACGAATCCAGCCATGTGCTCGGACATTCCGGTCTCGAGGTCATCTGCTTCGTCGTGGTTTGGGCGTTGCAGCTTTTGATCATTCAGCACGGGATGGAGACCGTGCGCCGCTTTCAGGATTGGGCCGGACCTGCCGTTTGGTTGATGATGCTGATCCTTGCGATCTATCTTTGCGTCAAGGCCGGCGGCATCTCGGTGATCTCGCCGATCCCGCACGACGTGCTGTTGGAGAAGACCAAGGATGCCGGCGTACCCGGCGTGCCCGGCTCTCCAGCCGCGCTATTCGCTGTTGCTGCGACCTGGATCACCTACTTCGCCGCGCTCTACCTCAATTTCTGCGACTTCTCTCGCTACGCGCCGGATGCCGCCGCGTTGCGCAAGGGCAATATCTGGGGTCTGCCCGTCAACTTGATCCTGTTCTCGCTGGTCGCGGGCGTGACCACGATTGCGGCTTTCCACGTTTATCAGGAGGTGCTGCTGCATCCCGACCAGATCTCGGCGAAATTCGATAGCTGGTCCCTGGCACTGCTCGCGGCGATCACGTTCGCGGTGGCAACACTCGGCATCAATGTCGTCGCAAATTTCGTCTCGCCGGCGTTCGATTTCTCGAACGTTTTCCCCAAGTACATCGATTTCAAGAAAGGCGGCTATATCGCGGCTCTGATTGCGCTACTGCTTTATCCCTTCGCGCCTTGGGAAGGGAGCGCCGCTTCATTCGTCGGGGGGATCGGCGCGACGATGGGACCGATCTTCGGCGTCATGATGGTCGACTATTATCTCATCGCGAAGGGCAGGGTGAACGTGCCGGCCCTGTATCAGGAAAATGGCGAATACCATTTCCAGAACGGCTGGAACGTCAGCGCGTTCATCGCCGCCGCGATCGGTGCGCTGTTCTCGTCCATCTTGCCGAACTTCACGTCCATCCTGCCGTCCTGGTGGGCGGTCTATGGATGGTTCTTCGGTGTGGCGATCGCGGGCGCGGTTTATTATGTGCTGCGTGTCACGATGTCGAGTCCCGTCGCGAAAGCCGCCTGACAAGTCGAGAATCGACAGCGTTGCTTCCGGCCTGCTCACGGGCAAGGCCGCCATTTGTCGGCATCATGGGTCCGCTCCGCACATTCGCAAGCTCGCATTAACGCTTCCGTCACCCTTTTCGCCAAAATGGCACCGTTCCGGCCGCGCCCTTGCTCGCGGGCCGGCGCCTTGCGTGGTGAAATCGAGCTTTCGGTTCCGAGTGGTGTCATGCGTAACATTATGATCTTCGCGGCCATCATGATCGGCCTGGGCACCTTCATGGCGCAGATGGCGGACAAGATGAGCTCCGCGTCCGCGACATCCGCGCCGCGCACGACGGTTGCCCTTGCAGCCACCCCGCCGGCCAGTAGTCGCAGCCTCACCATCCCCCGCGACGCGCGCGGCCATTTCCAGACCGAAGGGCGGATCGACGGACAGCGTATCGGCTTCATGGTCGATACCGGCGCCTCCGTGGTGGCGCTGAACGAGACTTCGGCCGCCCGCTTCGGTCTGCGGCCTTCACGCAGCGACTACAACGCGACCGTCTCTACTGCCAACGGGACCATCAAGGCCGCGCGTACCCGCATCGCCATGCTCGAAGTCGGCGGCCTCATCGTGCGCGACGTCGATGCCATGGTGCTGCCGGACGAGGCGTTGTCCGAAAACCTGCTCGGGCTCTCCTTCCTGTCCCGCCTCAAGCGCTTCGAATACGCCAACGGACAGATGGTGCTGGAGCAGTAAGCGGGCTTGAACGCCTGCCGTAGCGCGGGGACGTACAAGTCCAGTCAGCGATGTCGACTTGTTGCTCGACGGTGTCGGAGCGCCTAGCAGCCAGAATCGACCCCGGGTAACCTTTTTGCGCGTTACCAAACTGCCGCAATTATAAGCCATAAGCTGGCAATCCCGCCTTTCGCTGCGGCCCGGCATTCGCTAAGGCTGCAGCGATTTTCCTGCCCCGTTCCACGAGACCCGCTCAATGTTTCCCAAGCCGAAGTCCGTATTGTTGCCCAATACCTACGCCTTCGAATCCGAGCCGATGGTGAAGGCCACGGGCTTCCGCGAATACGACGCCCGCTGGCTGTTCAACAAGGAAATCAACCTGATGGGGGTGCAGGCGCTCGGCATGGGGCTGGGCGCGCTGATCGCCGAACTCGGCGTCAGCCAGGAAATCGTCACCGGTCACGACTTCCGCGGCTATTCCGCCTCGATCAAATATGCGCTGATCTCGGGCCTGATGGCTGCGGGGTGCAAGGTGCACGACATCGGGCTCGCGGTGACGCCGATGGCCTATTTCGCGCAGTTCGACCTCGACGTGCCCTGCGTCACGATGGTCACGGCTTCCCACAACGACAATGGCTGGACCGGAGTCAAGATGGGCGCCAACCGTCCGCTGACCTTCGGCCCCGACGAGATGACGCGGCTGAAGCAGATCGTGCTCAATGCCGAATTCAACAACAAGGCCGGCGGCTCCTACCAGTTCCACGAAAACTATCCGGCGCGCTACATCGCCGATCTCACCAACCGTCCGAAGCTGAAGCGCAAGCTCAAGGTGATCGCGGCCTGCGGCAACGGCACCGCCGGCGCGTTCGCGCCGCAGGTGCTGGAAGCGATCGGTTGCGAGGTGATCCCGCTCGACACCGAGCTCGACCACACCTTCCCGAAATACAATCCGAACCCGGAAGATCTCGAGATGCTGCACGCGATCCGCGATGCGGTGCTGCATCACAAGGCCGACGTCGGCCTCGGCTTCGACGGCGACGGCGACCGCTGCGGCGTGGTCGACAACACCGGCGAGGAGATCTTTGCCGACAAGGTCGGCGTGATGTTGGCGCGCGACATGTCGGCGATCCACAAGGACGCGCAATTCGTCGTCGACGTGAAGTCCACCGGCCTCTTCATCACCGATCCGGTGCTGCAGAAGCAGGGCGCGAAGGCAGCCTATTGGAAGACGGGCCATTCCTACATGAAGCGCCACACTAACGAGATGGGCGCGCTCGCCGGCTTCGAGAAGTCCGGCCACTTCTTCTTCAACAAGCCGTTTGGCCGCGGCTATGACGATGGCCTCGTCTCGGCACTTGCGATCTGCGACATGCTCGACCGCGCGCCCGGCAAGTCGATGGCCGATCTGAAGAACGCGCTGCCGAAGACGTGGTCGTCGCCGACGATGTCGCCGCACTGCGCCGACGAGGTCAAATACGGCGTCATCGACGCCGTGGTGAAGCATTTCGAGGCGCTGCAGAAGAAGGGCGAGAAGATCGGGGGACAATCGATCCGCGATCTCGTCACCGTCAACGGCGTTCGCGTCACGGTGCAAGACGGAAGCTGGGGCCTGGTGCGCGCCTCCTCGAACAAGCCCGAGCTCGTGGTCGTCGTCGAGAGCCCGGTCTCCGAGCAGCGCATGCGCGACATGTTCGAGATGGTCGATAGCGTGCTGCGCACCCATCCCGAGGTCGGCGAGTACAATCAGAAGATCTGAGGCGGCTGCGATAGCGGCGAACCGATCACCGGAACGCCGCCGTTGATGCGTTGCGAGGGCGGCTCAGGCCGCCTGGAGCGAGCCGAGAAAAGCGGCGACCTCGGATTTCAGGCGATCGGACTGCGACGAAAGGCCATTCGCGGCATCGAGCAGCCGCGCGGTCGCCTGGCTTGCCTCTTCGGAGGCGTGGCTGACGCTGATGATGTTCTTGTTGACGTCCCTTGTACGGTCGGCCGCCTGTTGCAGGTTTCCGGCGATCTCACGCGTCGCGCCGCCCTGCTGATCTACAGCGGCTGCAATCTCGCCGGAGATCCGATCGATCTCGGCGATCGTGCCGCCGATCGCCGAGATCGCGCTGACGGCCTCGCCGGTCGCGGCCTGAATCTCCTGGATCTGCGCCGAAATTTCCTCGGTCGCCTTTGCCGTTTGATTGGCCAGGGCCTTGACCTCGCTCGCGACGACTGCAAACCCGCGGCCGTGTTCGCCGGCGCGGGCCGCCTCGATGGTCGCATTCAAGGCCAGGAGGTTGGTCTGGCTCGCGATGCTCTGGATCAGCGTCACGACCTCCCCGATCTTCTGCGTGCCGGCAGCAAGCATTTCCACGACGGTGTTCGTGCGACGGGCTTCGTCGGCTGCCTTGGCCGCAATCTGGGCGGAGCGCGTCACTTGCTCGGCGATGCTGTTGATCGAAGCCGTGAGCTCTTCTGTCGCTGCTGCAACGGTGTCCACATTTGCCGAGGCTTGCGTCGAGGCCGCGGTTGCCGCAGTCGTCTGCTGGATTGCTTCGGCATTGCTGCCGTTCATGGACGCCGAGAGTTGCCGCATCTCGCTTGCTGCCAGCGCAACCGCCTCGACGACGTCGCTGATCCTCTGCTCGAAGCCGGCTGCGAGTTTGCGCCTGCCTTCGTCCCGGTTTCGCTTGGCCTGTTCAGCCTCATTTCGCTCGGCGTTGGCGCGGGCCTCGGCAGCGCTTGCGGCTGTAGCTTCCGCTGTCTTCCGTGCTGCCATCTCGAACAGTTGCGTGAGCGTGTGCGCGAGCCAGATCAGGATGCCGGCCTCGATCACGAGAATCACGGCATGGAGGACGACCCGGCCGAAATCGGCGCCGCCCGGGTAGATGGCCGCGGGCAAAAAGAAGTTCAGCGTCAGATGGTGCAATGCAACGGCGACCGTGCCTGCGACGATCGGCCGATAGTCGCAATAGGCGACGAGACATGCGAGCGCCGCGAAGAAATACATGTGCATGTCGACCTGCCACGCATGACCTTCGAACTGGAAGACCAGCATCGACACGCCGGCCATCAGGGCGACGGCAACGATCATGCGGGTCGAAGCCTCGTTCCCCGCGAGATACCATGACGCGGTCGACGCCAGCGCCATCGCGGCCATAAACGCTGCCGGCATGAGCCAGCCGGTCCCGAGCGTCAGGCCGACGACGACGGCGATCGGGACATGCAACCAGAGTACCGCGAACAATATCTTGCTCGCCGTTTCGCGCAGGATTGCCAGCTCATCACCTTCGAAGGTCATTCCCCAATCCCCAATGATTTGTTTTTGAAACAGGCATCGATCGCTTGCGGGTCGAGGGCCAGCCAGGCCCCCGCCTCGCGCAGCTTTTTCAATCCGTCGTGGCCGTCGGGGCGCAGCACCAGGACGGAAGGCACAGCCGTCATTCGCACGAACGCGGCATTCGCCGATGCGGCGGCCAGCAACGCCCGCTGGGTATTCCACCATGGCGGGAATGCCACGGCCACCACCTCGGCGTCCGGTCGCACCTGCAACGAAAATGCTGCGACCGCAACCCAGCTCACCAGCAGCAACGCTGCTGCGGGAAGCCATGCGGGCAGCCATGTCCTTCTGACGACGTTCCCCGACTCCATCAGCGAGGATCATATCGTCACGAAGCTAACCGCGCGTAAATCTCTGGTTGAAGAAAGGTCGAACTCTCGCCGGCCCTGGCGCGCTTACGTCGCCACCACCGCCGGGATCGGCAGCGCGGTGACCGACTTGATCTTCTCCATCGCAAAGCGCGAAGTGACGTTCTTCAGCGGCACGGCACTGATCAGCTTCTTGTAGAAGACGTCGTAGCTCTGCATGTCCGCCACCACGACGCGCAGCATGTAGTCGACGTCGCCGGCCATCCGGTAGAACTCCATCACCTCGGGCATGGCGCTGACAGCCTCGGCGAACTTCTTCAGCCAGGCGTCGGAATGGTCGGAACTCTCGACCGAGACGAATACGGAGATACCGAGCCCGATCTTGTTCTGGTCGACCAGCGCCACCCGCTTCAGGATCACGCCGTCGGCCTCGAGGCGCTGGATGCGCTTCCAGCAGGGCGTCGAGGACAGCCCAACCCGGTCCCCGATCTCGGCAACCGACAAGGAGGCGTCTTCCTGGAGCACCATCAGGATCTTGCGGTCGATGGCGTCGAGGCGGCGGCTGGTCTCGGGGATCGGGACGGCGAAGTCGGTCATCTGAAGAACTTTGTTCCATTTCAAGGGTCGATTTCCCTGATATAGAGAAAATCCTTCTATAGCAAGCCTATATTCTTGGCGACGGGCCGGGGTCGAGTCCCCGCGGTGCGCGCAAAAACTCTTCAACTTCAATACGTTGCGGGGCGGCCAGGCCGCCGCCGAGGCGTGTGCATTCCAGCGCGGCCGCAGCCGCGGCAAATCGCAGCGCTTCGCGCACGTCCTCTCCCTCGGCGAGGCGCAGCGTGAAGGCACCATGGAAGATGTCGCCGGCGCCGAGCGTGTCCACGGCCTGGACGGGAAAGGCCGGTGTCTCCTCCAATGCGCCGGCCTCGTTCAGCCAGACCGTGCCGTGCGGGCCGCGGGTGGCGGCCAGGAAGGCCGGCGTCAGCTTCGCCAAGATCCGCAGTGCCTCCTCGTCGTCGGCAGCGCCTGCAGTCTCCTGCACTTGCTCGCTCGCGAACAGGAGATGTGAGGCGGCCGTGAGCAGGCTGTCGCTCAGCGACATCGCGCGATCGACGCCGACGATGACGGGAATGTCGCGCCGGTGCGCCTCGGTGCAGAGATCGCCGCAGAATGCAGCGCAGCGGCTTTCGACCAGGATCGCGCGACAGTCGGCGAGCAGCTCATCGGCATCGGGCAGTCTCACCGTCCACAGAGCCGGGTCGCGATAGATGACGAGCGTCCGCTCGCCGGAGGGCTCGATCATGATCGCCGAGACCGGCGTGGTCAGGCCCGGCATGCGGATGACGTGTCTGGCGTCGATTCCCTCAACGGCCATCCGCTCGAGAATGAAGCCGCTGGATGTCTCCCGCGTATCGCCCATGGGACCTGCGAAGGCGACGCGGCCGCCGAGCCGCGCGATCGCAATCGCGGCATTGAGCGCGTTGCCGCCGCAGATTTCCGTGAGATCGTTGGCGTTGGCCTTGCTGCCACGCTTGGGCACGCCCTCGACGCGAAAGCTGAGGTCGCGCACGGGAATGCCGACGCAGAGGATGCGCGGCGCGATTCTTGTTGAAGCCATCGACCCGTGCCGCTAGTCGCCGCTGGCGTCGTGCACCCAGCGTCCGAGCAAATGATGCGCGATGGCGAAGGGGTGCGGGCCAGCGAGCCCGTCGGGATGGGTTCGCGCCAGCATCAGGCGTGCTTCGTCGCGCGTGAACCAGCGTGCGTCCTCCAGCTCCGTCCGGTCGACGACGACGTCCTCATTGAGCGCCCGCGCGCTGCAGCCGATCATCAGCGACGAGGGATAGGGCCAGGGCTGGGTCATGTAGTACTGGACGTCGGTGCAGCGGATTCCGGACTCCTCGAGGATTTCGCGGCGCACGGCGTCCTCGATGGTCTCGGCCGCCTCGACGAAGCCGGCGAGGCAGGAATACATGCCCGGCGGAAAGTGCTTCTGGCGGCCGAGCAGGCATTTGTCGCCGGAGGCTACCAGCATGATCACCACCGGATCGGTGCGCGGGAAATGCTCCGCCTTGCAAGCAGGGCAATCGCGCTTCCAGCCACCTTCTTTCATCGCGCTGCGCGTGCCGCAATTGGCGCAATAGCCGTGGCGCTGGTGCCAGCTCACCATCGATTTCGCCATCGCGACCGCTGAGAGTTCATCGGGCGGGATCGCGCCCTGCATCGCCATGCCGCGCAGCTCGGTGACGGTGTAGTCGTCGCGGCCGACCATCTTCTCGGCCGCGGCCTGCGACAGGCCCATGCCGAACACCGCCGCGCCGTCGCGCAGGCCCAAGAAGATCGTGCCGGGGTTGGCGCCGCATTTCAGCGCCTCGTCGATCGACAGCAGCGCGCGCACGCGCTCGCCCTCGCGCTTCACCAGCAGCGAGTCGCGGTAGACGACGTAGGCGCGCGACGACGGCTTCTGCTCCATCGCAAACAGCTTTTCATCATCGCGGCGCAGATGCGCGGCACGATCGAGGACGTTGGTGACGAAGGCCGGTTGCCCCAGCGGAAACGAACTGAATGCTGACATTTCTTGTTCTTTCAACCCAACCAGATCTTGCGGCGAAGCGCGCTGATGAAATTCTGCACCTCGGTGGCGTCATGTGCCAAGGGCGGCATCACGCCCCACACCGGCCGCGGCCAGGCGGCATCGCCGGTTCGTCGCGCTATGATGTGAACATGAAGCTGCGGCACGAGATTGCCCAGCGCTGCGACATTGAGCTTGTCGCATTTGGTGATCTCCTTCAGCGCGCGCGAGACGCGCGAGATCTCCGTCATGAGCTGGGCCTGCTGCACCTCATCGAGATCGATGATCTCGACCGTGTCAGCGCGCCGCGGCACCAGCAGCAGCCAGGGGTAATGAGCGTCCTTGATGACGAGCACCTTCGACAGCGGCAGATCGCCGATATCGATGGTGTCCTCTTTCAAGCGGGAGTGCAGCGACCAGGCGGGTTCGGGCATGAAGGGTTTCCGGATGGCCCGACGGAAGCGGGCGGAGAGGCAAGGCCTCTGATTGGTTGGTCCCGACCATACGATACCGCTTCCGATAGGGGAAGGATCGCGCTCTGCGCAGCCCGCATACTCAATCATCGTCGCGGGCAAGCGTAGCGCTGTCCCGTAGCGAAGCGCCGATCCGGGACCCCCGCGCGAGCGCTTGCGCGCGTCGCGATAACCACAGGATTGAGTTGTCGAGCACGCTGGCGGCCACCAGCCGTCGCAACGACTTCTCGGGGTCTGCGCTTACGCCTGCCCAGGACGACGATTGAGTTTGCGGCAACTCCGGCCGCTATGCCGACACGCCTTTACGCCTCCACCAGATCGGCGGCGAAATCCAGATCGGCGATCGAGAGCGAGAGGGGAATCGTATCACGCACGCGGCCGCCGAGCAGGTCGGCAACCGAAAGCCCGGACGATTTCCCGACGATATCGAGCAGCGCCATCTCGATCGCGACCGCTTTCGGTGAGGCCAGGAAGGCGATGATCTCGGCCACTTCGTCCGGGCGTCCGCGATGGCGCATCGGGATCAGCGCTTCCGTCGCTGCGATCTGCTCGGGCGAAAGTCTGCTCTCGCTCGGCTTGTCCTTGACGATGAGGCCGGGCGCAACCGCGTTGACGGTGATGCCGTCCTTGGCGAGCTCGACCGCGGTGAGGCGCACCAATGCTTCCAGCGCCGAGCGGCGCGGCAGTGACAGCGCGGCATCGACCGGCCGCGTGAAGGTCAGCGCGGATTCGTCCATCGCGCGGCGGAACTCGTCCGGAGGCGTGCCGATGGCGCTGGCGGCGCCGGTGACGAGATAGACGCGATTAATGTCGGGCATCACGATGCCGTTGTGCCCGGCCGCAGCGCGCCGGTGCGGTGGAAATAGCTGAGGAACGCGCGCGTCGCGATCCCGCGCGGCGCGTCGATCACCTGCCGCGACGGACTTTCTCGACCACGACGCCGTCGCACACGCACAACCTATCGGCTGGGCAGACCGGGAATTGCCCGGATGCTGGGCAAGGCGAAAGGCCAAAGCCCTTATCAGGCGATACCCCGCTTGCTTTCCGAGCCTTTTAGCTCCAAATAGGGACCGGGAGATTGGCGGTGGACGAGCCACTCGCCAACCGGGTCAGGTCCGGAAGGAAGCAGCCCTAACGAGGTCTGGATCGGGTCGCTCGTCAGTCTCCTACCTGTTTTTTCGAGCGAATTGCGCTGGCGGCAATAGCCGCCCGCGCGCTCCTTTCCGCAAAAGCCAGCCGAGAGACATTTCATTGCGGATCGACCGATGACCGATGCTGGCGCCCCTCCCAATAACGACAGCGCCGCGCCTTACCGGGTGCTGGCGCGCAAATACCGCCCCTCCAGCTTCGAGGACCTGATCGGCCAGGAGGCGGTGGTCCGTACCGTCTCCAACGCGTTCGAAACCGGCCGCATCCCGCAGGCCTGGATCCTCACCGGCGTCCGCGGCGTCGGCAAGACCACCACCGCGCGCATCCTCGCCCGTGCGCTCAACTACGAGATGCCGGACGGCTCGGTGAAGGGCCCGACCATCCATATGCCGACGCTGGGCGTGCATTGCCAGGCGATCATGGAAAGCCGGCACATGGACGTGCTGGAGATGGACGCCGCCTCGCACACCGGCGTCGACGACGTCCGCCAAATCAATGACAGCGTGCGCTATGCGCCGGCCAGCGCCCGCTACAAGGTCTACATTATCGACGAAGTCCACATGCTGTCGACGGCGGCGTTCAACGCGTTCCTGAAGACGCTGGAAGAGCCGCCGGAGCACGCCAAGTTCGTGTTCGCGACCACCGAGATCCGCAAGGTTCCGGTGACCGTGCTGTCGCGCTGCCAGCGTTTCGACCTGCGCCGGGTTGAGGCCGACGTGCTGATGAAGCACCTCGCCAACATCGCGGCGAAAGAGAGCGTCGAGATCGAGCCGGAGGCGCTCGGCATCATCGCGCGCGCGGCGGAAGGTTCCGTGCGCGATTCCTTGTCGCTGCTTGATCAGGCGATCGCGCATGCGGCGGGCCAGGTGAAGGCCGATGCCGTCAGGCAGATGCTGGGGCTCGCCGACCGCACCCGTGTCATCGACCTCTTCGATTCGCTGGTGCGCGGCGACATCGCGGCCGCCTTCAAGGAGTTCCGCGACCAGTACGACACCGGTGCCGATCCGATCGTCGTGCTCTCGGACCTCGCCGAATTCGTCAACTTCGTCACCCGGGTGAAGATCGTGCCGGCGACCGCCGATAACGTCGCCTATGGCGAGACCGAGCGGTTGTGCGCGCGCGATTTCGCCGCGAAGATCTCGATGCGGGTGCTGTCGCGGATGTGGCAGATGCTGCTCAAAGGCATCACCGAGGTGCAGGCCGCGACCCGGCCTGCGGCCGCCGCAGAGATGGTGCTGGTGCGCATCGCCTATGTCGCGGACCTGCCGACCCCGGACGAAGCGATCAAGATGCTGGAGCAGAATGGCGGCGGATCGCTAGGCGCCGGCGGCGGAAGCGCGACGCGCAGTGCGCCGGCAGCGCCGGTGGCCTCCGCTGCTCCGGTCCGCATGCCGACCTCGCCGCCGTCATCGTTCGGCGGCGGTGCCCGGCCGCAGATGGCGGCTCCCGCGCCCGATCCGCAGGGCGCCGCGCCCGCGCTGCGCATCACGAGCTTCACCCAGCTCGTCGCGCTCGCCGGGCAGAAGCGCGATCTCATGACCAAGGGCGCGCTTGAAGGCGATATGCGCCTCGTCCGTTTCGAGGAGGGGCGGCTGGAGGTTGCGCTCGAACCCAACGCCTCCAAGACGACAATCACCGAGCTTGCGCGCAAGTTCGAGCTCTGGACCGGCCGCCGCTGGACAGTGATCGTCTCGAACGAGCAGGGCCAGCCGACGCTGCGTTCGGTCAACCAGGCCGCCAAGCAGGAGCATGCGCGTACCGCCGAGGCCGATCCGCGCGTGCAGGAGGTGCTGTCGCGCTTTCCCGGTGCGAAGGTCGTCGAGGTTCGCAGGCTTGCCCCCGAGGCGCCGGAATCCAATATTAACTCGGACTATGGCAGTGATGATCCGGTCGACGGTTCCGACAGCGACGATCTCTGAGCCAGCTTTCCAAGGACATAACCGATGGCTGATTTTCTCGGCATGATGAAGCAGGCGGCGCAGCTCCAATCCAAGATGCAGGAGATGCAGGAGCAACTCGGCAATGTCGAGGTCGAGGGCATCTCCGGTGGCGGCCTGGTTGCGGTGCGCATGACCGCGAAGATGGACGTGAAGGGCGTCAGGATCGATCCCTCGCTGATGAAGCCGGAAGAGCGCGAGGTGCTCGAGGACTTGCTCGTCACCGCATTCAGCGATGCGCGCCGCAAGGCGGAGACGGCGATGCAGGAAAAGATGCAGTCGCTCACCGGCGGGCTCGGCCTGCCGCCGGGGCTGTTCGGCCAATAAACATGGGCGCAGTTGCAGGTCCCGAGATCGAGCGGCTGGTCCAGCTTCTCGCGCGGCTGCCGGGCCTCGGTCCGCGCTCGGCGCGGCGCGCGGCGCTGCATCTGATCAAGAAGCGCGAGGCGCTGATGATGCCGCTGTCGGGCGCCTTGCAGGTCGCGCTCGACAAGGTCCAGGTCTGCAAGACCTGCGGCAATATCGACACCCAAAATCCCTGCACGGTCTGCACCGATCCGCGGCGCGATCCCTCAATCATCGTCGTCGTCGCCGACGTCGCCGATCTCTGGGCGCTGGAACGGGCCAACGCGACGCAGGGCCGCTATCATGTGCTTGGCGCGACATTGTCGCCGCTCGACGGCGTCGGCCCGCAGGATCTCACCATTGATGCGCTGGTCGCCCGCGCGCATGATGCGCAGGTGCACGAAATCATCCTTGCCCTGAACGCGACGGTCGACGGCCAGACCACCGCGCATTACATCACCGACCTGCTCCAGGACGCCAACGTCAAGGTGACGCGGCTCGCCCATGGCGTGCCGGTCGGCGGCGAGCTTGATTATCTCGATGAAGGTACGCTATCGGCCGCGATGCGGCAGCGCACCCTGTTCTAGCAATCCCACGGAAGTTACGGAACGGACGACATGACGAAACGATTCGCCAAACGGCTGGCCTTGGTCGCGACGATGATGACGCTGGTGACACCCGCCGTCGCCGCGCAGCCCGGCGACGAGGCACCGCCTCCGCCGCCGAAGCCCGGCAAGCCGATCAACACCGGCGACGTGCTCTCTGGCGAGCTGAACGCCATGCGCGTGCGCGACGTCAAGAACGGCGGCAAGAGGGTTGCGACCTACCTGATCACGTCCGAGCCGCGCCGCCTGCCGCCGCCGAGTGGTCTGTGCAATCTCGAGACGGGACCCGAGACCTTCCAACTCGTCACCTCGAGCGACGCGCAGGCCACGCAGTTGAAATCGCTCGTCGGCAAGGAGATCTCGGTCAAGGTCGACGAGATCGCCTGCGCCAGCGATGCCGGCCAGATGAGCGAGGCCGTGATCACGAAGTGGAGCCTGATCAAGAAGCAGTAGGGAGGCAAGGACCTCTCCACGACTTCAGTGTCATCGCCCGGCTCGACCGGGCGATCCAGTACGCCGCGGCCTCTCGGTCAATCACTACTGTCTCTGGAATACTGGATGCCCCCCTTCCGCGGCGCATGACAGCGAGCGGTGATCAAACCCGCACCGGCCCCAGCGTCTCGAAATGCCTGCGCTTCTGCAAGTACGCGAGCAGGATCAGGCTGGGCACCGCGACCACGACGCAGATCATGAAGAACAGCGGCCAGCCCGTCAGCTTCGCGACGAACCCTGCGCCCGAAGACAGATATGTGCGTCCTACGGCGGCGAGCGCGGTGAGCAGTGCATATTGTGTCGCGGTGTGCAGCGGATTCTGGCACAGCGCCGAGAGGTAGGCGACGAAGATCACGGTGCCGATAGCGCTGGTGAAATTCTCGCAGGTGATGGCAAATGCGAGCGCCCATTGGTTGGTGCCGACCAGCGCGAGCCAGGAGAAGGACAGGTTCGCGATCGCCTGCACCACGCCGCCGATCCACAAGCTCGTCGCCAGCGAATAGCGCCGCGCGACGAAACCGCCGGCGAAGCCGCCGATCAGCGTTGCAGCAAGGCCGACACCCTTCACGATCGCCGCATAGTCGTTGCGGGAAAAGCCGAGATCGATCACGAACGGCGCCGTCATGGTGCCTGAGAATGCGTCGGTGAATTTGAACAGTACAACGAAGGCGAGCGCGGCGAGCGCATCCTTGCGCGACAGGAATTCCGAGAAGGCGCCGATCGCGGCATGCAGCACGCGCGCGATCGCGGTTTCGGCTTGCGTCGCGGCTTCGGCCCGCACCGATTGCTCGGGCTCGGTCGCGATAAGCGCCGTGATCGTGCCGATCAGCACCATCGCCGCCATCACCACATAGCCCCACATCCAGGCGGACGACCTCGCAATGCCGGTGCCCTCGAAGCCGGAGACGATGAACAGCGCGCCGGCTGTCGAGACCAGCATGCCGATGCGGTAGGCTGCGACATAGGACGCCATGCCGGCGGCCTGCTCGCTTTCAGGCAGGCTCTCCACGCGAAAAGCGTCGACCACGATGTCCTGCGTCGACGATGTCGTCGCGACGAGCAGCGCGCCGACCGCGACGAAGAATGGCGAGCGCGCCGGATCGGTCAGCGCCAGCAGCAGGATCGAGACGATCAGCAGAAGCTGCGAGAACAAGAGCCAGCCGCGCCGGCGGCCGAAGGCGCGCGTGAATAGCGGCACATGCAGCGCATCCACCAGCGGCGCCCACAGGAACTTCAGCGTGTAGGGCGTGCCGACCAGCGCGAACAGCCCGATGGTCCCGAGATCGACCCCGGATTCCCGCATCCACACCAAAAGCGTCGATCCCGATAGCGCCAGCGGCAGCCCGGAGGAAAAGCCGAGAAATAGCACGATCAGCACCCGCGGTTGCAGGTACACGGCAAGGCTATCGCGCCAGGAGGCGGCGGAGGCCTCAGTGCCGGCGGTCGCCGGGGCAGTTCCGGAAGTCGCGTCGGGTGCGGTCATGGGGAGGTGTTAGCAGATTCTGGCCGCCACAAGCGAGGTGTCGTCGCCCGGCTTGACCGGGCGACCCAGTATTCAAGAGGCCGAAGTTATCGGGGACCCGCTATTCCCGAATAGAGATCGTTCCAGTCTAGGTTGTCCTTCTCGATCAGCGCGATTTTCCACGCGCGCTTCCACTTCTTCAGCCGCTTCTCCCGCTTGATCGCATTCTCGGGATCATCGAACTGCTCGAAGTAGACGAGCCTTACGACGTCGTAGTCCTTCGTGAAGCTCTCAATCAGTTTCAGCTTATGTTCTGCCACCCGGCGGATGAGATCGTTGGTCACGCCGATGTAGAGCGTGCCACCAATCTTGCTGGCGAGAATGTAGACGTAGTAGCTGCGTGCGCCCATCTGCCGTCTCTGGAATACTGGGTCGCCCGGTCAAGCCGGGCGACGACAGCGAAATTGGGGCGACAGCGTACCGGACCTGGGAGGAGAATCACTCCCCCGCCTGGAGCTTGCGCGGGAACAGCTCGGGCGCGCTTGTCACCAATCGCGGCCCCTCAGGCGTGTCGCTCTTGCTGAAATCGAGCTCTTCGATTCTTCCGGCGCGCTTTTCGATCTTGTCGGCGGAGATCAGCACCTGCCGCACGTCCTCGTTCACGTCGGAAAAATGCTTCTGCAGCTTCAGCACGCGGTCGCGCAGGCGGCCGAGATCGTCGCCGAGCTTGATCACTTCGGTGCGGATCTGGTCGGCGGCGTCGCGCATGCGCGCGTCCTTCATGATCTGCTGCATCACCTGGATCGCCAGCATCAAGAGCGAAGGCGACACCAGCACGACGCGGGCGCGATAGGCCTTCTGGATCACGTCGTCAAAGCCGTCATGGATCTCGGCGTAGACCGATTCCGACGGCACGAACATCAGCGCCATCTCCTGGGTCTCGCCGGTGACGAGATATTTTTCGGCGATGTCGCTGACATGCTTCATGACGTCGCCGCGCAGCCTCTGCGTGGCAATTCGCCGCTCTTCATCGCTGCGCGCATCGTGCAGCGCGGTCATGGCTTCCAGCGGAAATTTCGCGTCGATGCAGAGCGGCCGCTGATCCGGCAGGAACACCACGCAGTCCGGCCGCTTTCCGGTCGAGAGCGTGAACTGGAACTCGTAGGAGCCCTTCGGCAGTCCGTCCTGGACGATCGCTTCCATCCGCGCCTGGCCGAACGCACCGCGCGACTGCTTATTGGCGAGCACGTCGCGCAGGGTGGTCACCTGCGTGGTGAGGTCGGTGAGGTTCTTGTGCGCGCTGTCGATGATGCCGAGCCGCTCGTGCAGTGCGCGCAGGCTCTCCATGGTGTTGCGGGTCGAGTGCTCCATCGACTGGCCGACGCGATGGGTCACCGAATCCAGCCGCTCGTTGACCGCGCGCGCCATCTCGGCCTGGCGGCCGGCGAGCGCCTGGGTCATGGCATCGACCCGGCCCGAGGCCTCGCTCTGGGCTCGCAGCATCTCGCTCAGCCGCTCCTCGAGCTCGTCGGCCCGGATGGTCTGGGCCATCGCAAGTTCCGCGCCGCGCCGGGAAGAGCGTGCGATGATGGTGGCGATCGCCACGAGCAGGATGATGACCAGCGCGCCGAAGCCAATCAACGCATCGATGGTGCGCACCGGCCAGTCGCCAGCCATGAAAATGATCTCGTTCATGCAGCCCTTCTAGCCGATTCGCACACAGAGGCGAACGAAGAGGGAACGCGTTCGGTTAACAGTCCGCTAATTTTTTATGGTTAACGAGACCCTAAGTTTTATGGTTACCGGACCGTTAACGGGTTCCCAGCGCATTGACCGCATCCGGCGCGCGGCTTAAATCGCCGCCATGGCCCTCAGAGAAATCATCATCCTGCCCGACAAGCAGTTGCGTCTGGTCTCCAAGCCGATCGAGAAGGTCACGCCGGAGATCCGCAAGCTTGCCGACGACATGTTCGAGACCATGTATGACGCGCCCGGCATTGGCCTGGCGGCGATCCAGGTCGCGCAACCGCTGCGCCTGATCACCATGGATCTCGCCAAGCGCGACGAGAACGGCGAGACCAAGCACGAGCCGCGCGTCTTCATCAATCCCGAGATCCTTTCCGCGTCCGAGGAGCTCTCGGTCTACGAGGAGGGCTGCCTCTCGATCCCCGAATATTACGAGGAGGTCGAGCGGCCCGCGAAGGTGCGCGTGCGCTTCACCGATCTCGACGGCAAGGTGCACGAGGAGGACGCCGAGGGGCTCTACGCCACCTGCATCCAGCACGAGATCGACCATCTCAACGGCGTGCTGTTCGTCGACTATCTGTCGAAGCTCAAGCGCGACCGCGTGTTCAAGAAGTTCGAGAAAGCCGCCAAGCGCGCCGGAGAGTGAGTTTTCGTGCTGCCCCGTACTTCCTGCACTCCCTCCCCCCTTGCGGGGGAGGGGCGGGGAGGGGGTGGCCCAGGAAATGGTGTATCTGGGGCGAAGAACTAGTTCGCTCTCGAGCCGAGCGTGCATGCCGTGTGGCACCCCCTCCCTAGCCCTCCCCCGCAAGGGGGAGGGAACGTACCGAGTCCTTGTCATGTCCCTCCGCCTGATCTTCATGGGTACGCCCGATTTTTCCGTGCCGACGCTGCTCGAGCTGGTGGCGCATGGCCACGAGATCGCGGCGGTCTATACCCGCGCGCCGAAGCCGGGCGGGCGGCGCGGCCTGCAATTGCAGCCGACGCCGGTCGAGGAAGCGGCGCGAAAGCTCGGCGTGCCCGTGCTGACGCCGAAGACGCTGAAGACACAGGAAGCGCTCGACGCGTTTCGCGCGTTCGACGCGGACGCGGCCGTCGTCGTCGCCTACGGCATGATCCTGCCGCAGGCGATCCTCGATGCGCCAAAGCTCGGCTGCTACAATCTGCATGCCTCGCTGCTGCCGCGCTGGCGCGGGGCGGCGCCGATCAATCGTGCGATCATGGCCGGCGACGCCGAGACCGGCGTCATGGTGATGAAGATGGACGTCGGCCTCGACACCGGCGATGTCGCCATGGCCGAGCGTCTTGCAATTACCGACAACATGACCGCTGCCGATCTGCACGATCGCCTCGCCCGCCTCGGCGCCGATCTGACGGTGCGCGCGATGGCCGCGCTCGACCGCGGCGGCCTCCAGCTCTCAAGGCAGAGCGAGGACGGCGTCACCTACGCCGCCAAGATCGACAAGGCCGAGGCACGCATCGACTGGAGCAAGCCCGCGCGCGCGGTGCTGCGCCACATCCATGGCCTGTCGCCGTTTCCCGGCGCCTGGGCCGAGCTCGCCGGGCTGAACGAGAATGCGCGCGTAAAGATCCTGCGCTGCAAACTGGCGAAGGGCGCGGGCGCGCCGGGCGATGTCCTCGACGACCAGTTCACCATCGCCTGCGGCGAGGGCGCCATCCGCATCATCGAGCTGCAGCGCGAAGGCAAGGCGCGGATGCAGGCCGCGGACTTCTTGCGCGGCGTGCCGCTGAAGGCGGGCACGAGATTCACCTAACACTGTCATACCCCGCGAAGGCGAGGTATCCAGTACGCCGAGACCCCTCGGTTGAACGGATAGGCTGCGGAGTACTGGATCGCCCGCACAAGGCGGACGATGACACCACCCGGATTGAGATGCCCCGCTACAAGCTCACCATCGAATATGACGGCGCGCCGTTCTGCGGCTGGCAGGTGCAGGAGACGCTGCCCTCGGTGCAGGGCGCGCTCGAGAAAGCTGTGAAGGCGATGACCGGCGCGGATGTGCGGGTGCATGGCGCCGGCCGCACCGATGCCGGCGTGCACGCGCTCGGGCAGGTCGCGCATGTCGACATCGAGAAGCCGTTTGCGCCGGACCGCATTCGCGACGGGCTGAATGCGCATCTGCGCCCGAATCCGATCGCCGTGCTCGATGCTGAGATCGTGCCCGAGAGTTTTGAGGCGCGCTTCTCGGCGATCAAGCGCCATTACCGCTACCGCATCGTCAACACCCGCGCCAATCTCGCGCTTGATGTCGGTCACGCCTGGCGCGTGCCGCGCAGGCTCGACACCGATGCGATGCATGGGGCAGCCCAGCGCCTGATCGGCAAGCACGATTTCACGACGTTTCGCGATACCGAATGCCAGGCCAAGTCGCCGGAGAAGACGCTCGATCAGCTCGACGTGCTGCGCGACGGCCGCGAGGTAACGATTCTCACCTCAGCGCGCTCGTTCCTGCACAGCCAGGTTCGTTCGATGGTCGGCTCGCTGGTCTGGGTCGGCGAAGGCCGCTGGACCGCAGACGATCTCTCCGCCGCCCTCGAAGCCCGCAACCGCGCCGCCTGCGGCATCGTCGCCCCGCCGGAGGGGCTGTATCTGGTGCGGGTGGATTACTGACGCGAGGGCGCGCTCTCGCCACACCCACCACTGTCATGCCCCGCGAAGGCGGGGCATCCAGTACGCCGCGGCTTCTCCGTATTCGTCGCAGTCTCTGGAATACTGGATCGCCCGATCAGGTCGGGCGATGACGGCAGAACGTGTGGCGCATCAGAGTTTAAGCGAAATACCGCGCAAGTATCCCGCGATAGACCTTCGTCAGCTTCTCCAGATCCACCACCGGCACGCGCTCGTCGACCTGGTGCATGGTCTGGCCGACCAGGCCGAACTCGATCACCGGGCAGTAGCTCGAGATGAAGCGCGCGTCCGACGTGCCGCCGCTCGTCGATAGCTCGGGCTTGCGCCCCGTCACCTCCTCGATCGCGGCGACGGCGAGGTCGGTGAACGGGCCGGGCTTGGTCACGAACACGTTGGAGTTCGAGGGCTCCCAGACGATGCGGGCGCGGATGCGGTTGCCGCAGGCTTTTGCCAGCCGCGCCTCGACCAGCTCGCGCAGGCTCGCCTGGGTGTGGTTGTCGTTGTAGCGGATGTTGAACTTGGCGCGGGCCTGGCCGGGGATGACGTTGGAGGCGCTGTTCCCGACGTCGACCGAGGTGAATTCGAGATTGGAAGCCTGGAACTGCGCGCTGCCATGGTCGAGCGGCTCGTCGGAGATTGCCACGATCAGCCGCGAGATGTCCGGCACCGGATTGGACGCGCGGTGCGGATAGGCGACATGGCCCTGCACGCCGTCGACGTAGAGCGTGCCGGATTGCGAGCCGCGGCGGCCGACCTTGATGGTGTCGCCGAGCACCTCGACATTGGAGGGTTCGCCGAGCACGCAATGATCGAATTTTTCGCCGCGCTCGGCGGCCCATTTCAACAGCTTGATCGTGCCGTTGATGGAGACGTCTTCCTCGTCGCCGGTGATCAGGAACGAGATCGAGCCCGAGCCTGATTCTTGGCCGTCCGCGCGCGGCTTGCCGCCGTTCGCGGCGAGATGCTCCAGCACCGCGGCAACCGAGCAGGCGATCCCGCCCTTCATGTCGACCGCGCCGCGGCCGTGCAGGAAGCCGTCTTTCACCTCGCCGGAGAACGCACCGACGCTCCAGGCGCTCTCGTCGCCGGGCGGCACCACGTCGGTGTGACCGGCAAAAGTAATGTGCGGACCTTCGGTGCCGATCCGCGCGTAGAGATTGTCGACGTCGGCGGTGCCTGCCTCCGAGAAGGTCACGCGGTGGCAAATGAAGCCGGCCGTCGTGAGCGCTTTTTCAAGAACTCCCAGCGCACCGGCATCGGCCGGGGTTACCGAGGGACAGCGGATGAGATCGCGGGCAATGGAGAGAGCATCGGTCATGTGCTCCGCTTAACATGCATGCTGCCGGGCGGGCTAGAGGCCGCCCGGTGATTGGCGCGATGGAGGGATGGTGGGTTCGATTGAGTGGGCTGGCGCCGCAGTTCACCTCGCCCCGCTTGCTGGGAGAGGTCGGTCGCGAAGCGACCGGGTGAGGGGGACTCTCCGCGAGGGCAACACCCACCGTCTTTGCGGATGTGCCCCTCACCCCAACACTCTCCCCGTAAGAACGGGGAGAGGGAGAGGATCGAGTCTCAATCCCGCAGCAATTCGTTAATGCTGGTCTTGGCGCGGGTGCGCTCGTCGACGCGCTTGACGATCACGGCGCAGGCGGTGCTCGGGCCGATCTGGCCGTTCTTCATCGGCTTGCCGGGAAGGGCGCCAGGCACCACCACCGAATACTCAGGCACTTCGCCAATGAAGACTTCGCCGGTTTCGCGGTCGACGATCTTGGTCGAGGCGCCCAGGAACACGCCCATCGCCAGCACCGCGCCCTTGCGCACGATCACGCCCTCGGCGACCTCCGAGCGCGCGCCGATGAAGCAGTCGTCCTCGACGATGACAGGCTCGGCCTGCAGCGGCTCGAGCACGCCGCCGATGCCGGCGCCGCCGGAGATGTGGACGCGCTTGCCGATCTGCGCGCAGGAGCCGACGGTGGCCCAGGTGTCGACCATGGTGCTCTCATCGACGAAGGCGCCGAGATTGACGAAGGAGGGCATCAGCACGACGTTCTTGGCGATGAAGGCCGAGCGGCGCACCACCGCGCCCGGCACCGCGCGAAAGCCGGCATCGCGAAAGCGGTTCTCGCCCCAGCCTTCGAACTTCGAGGGCACCTTGTCCCACCAGGTCGCCTTGCCCGGGCCGCCGGGAATGACGCCCATGTCGTTGAGGCGGAAGGAGAGCAGCACCGCCTTCTTCAGCCACTGATTGACCTTCCACTTGCCGTCGGTCCCGCGCTCGGCGACGCGCGCCTCGCCCTTGTCCAGGATCTCCAGCGCCTGATCCACGGCCTCGCGGACCTCGCCCTTGGTCGAGGTCGAGATGCCGTCGCGCGCGTCGAAGGCGCTGTTGATGGTGGATTCGAGGGCTTGGAGGGACATCGGGATTTCCTCTCGGGAAGGCAGGGTCTGGCGATGGATTGGGGGGCTTTTTCGGGATTTGGGTGGGAGGAGTCAAGCTTGGTTCGCCGTCATCACCCGCGAAAGCGGGTGATCCAGTACGCCGCGGCGGTCGTGATGAATCGAGACAGCAGTGACTACTGGATACCCCGCCTTCGCGGGGTATGACGCCTCATTGGGGCTTCATCTCCGCTACGGCGTCACCGCGACAGCCTCGCCAAAAACCCCGTCAGGTCGTCGGTGACGTGGTCGACATGGGCGGCGTCCCGGCCCTCCAGTTCCCAGTCTTCGCGCACCACCTCCTGCGTGCCGTCGGGCACCACCAGAACGGTGGTCATGCCGAGCGTGTGCGGGACGGTGAGGTTGCGCGCGAGGTCCTCGAACATCGCGCTGCGGGTCGGATCGACGGCATGGTCTGCGAGAAATTTCCGGTAGGTCTGCGGCGCCGGCTTCGGTTCGAACTCGGCGGCGATGATGTCGAACACGCCGTCGAAATGCGAGACCAGGCCAAGCCGCGCCAGCACCGCGTCGACGTGGTCGACCGAGCCGTTGGTCAGGATCAGCTTGCGTCCCGGCAGCTTCGCGATGGCTTCGCCGAGCGCCGGGTTCGGCTCCAGCGGCGAATGGTCGATCTTGTGGACATAGGCGAGATAGTCGTCGGCGCGCACGCCATGCAGGGTCATCATGCCGCGCATGGTCGTGCCGAAGCGCAGGTAATAGTCCTTCTGGATTTTGCGCGCTTCCTCGGGCGTTACGTTCAGCCAATTGCACACGAACTCCCCAATCCGCGCGTCGACCTGCTGCCATAGGTTGACGTGATGCGGATAGAGCGTGTTGTCGAGATCGAACACCCAGGTGTCGACGTGCGCGAAGGTGCGGGGTTGGTTCATCACAATACTCTATCCGTCCATTGAGGCGGTGGCCCCGCCCTCAATCGTCGTCGCGGCGAAGGCCGGGACCCATAACCCCAGGGAGTGGTTTGGCGAAGACTGACAACCACCATCTCGCATCACAACCAAATCCTGTGGCTATGGGTCCCGGCCTTCGCCGGGACGACGGCGGTGTTTGTGGCGCCAGCGTTCCGATCATTGCAGCAGCGATCATGGCTTCAGCCATCACGGCATCGCAAAGCGCAGCGTCTTGCCGCCGCTCGACATGTCGACCGCAGCAAAGCCCGTGGCAGCAAAGCCGCGTGCGGGACAATCGTTCTGCTCGTGGGTTTCGAACTTGCTGTCGCGCGTGCAGAGCTGCCTGTCGCCGCCCCAGTTGAGCGGGCGGTCCTTCAGCTTGATGGTACGGTTGTCGCCATCGACGGCCTCGGCGAAGCTGAAGAGCTGCTTCGGCTGGCCGGTCACGTCGGGATGCAGGCATTTGCCGGGATCGATGCGATACCAGCCACGGCTCGTCACGGACTTGCCGTCATCGGTGGCGACCGCCGCCATCACCTTGTGGGGCGTGTCATTGCACCAGGTCAGACCGCTTGCCGAGGGCGTCTGCACCGCATCCACCATGGTCTTGAAGAAGTTCGGCGATGACACGATGTCGGACGAAAGCCCGCGGCTCTTCAGGAACGCGGCAAGTGCTCCTTGCGTCTTCGGCCCGTCGACACCGTCGATCGGCGCGGCGTCATAGCCCGCGATCACCAAGAGCCGCTGGATGCCGGCGAGCCGTGCCTGCTCGTCGTCATATTCGGAATCCTCGGCGAGATAGGCGACGAAATTGTCGTCGTCGCCCCGCGTCGGCGTCACTTGCGTGAAGGCGGCTTGGGTCTGACCGCTGCGGCATTGCCGCGCCGCGGCGATGACGAAATTGTCCTGCGCCACGCAGAGCATGTCGCGGCCGTTCTGCGGGATGGGCGAGGTGCCGTAAACGCCGAGGGCGCGGGCGTTGAGCAGGATGCGGTCGGCGGTCAGCGTGCCCTGCACCACCACGCGGCAGGTGGCGGGATCGATTCTGAACCAGCCGCGCGTCGCTGTCGCGGCTTTGTCGTCGATGCCGATCGCGGCCTCCACGACGTAGGACATGCGGTTGCAGATCTTGAGATCGGCGATGGCCGGTGCGGAGGAGAAGAAGAACGAGACGGCTGCGGCCGGTAACGTCATCAGGAAGCGGGTGAAGGCCGAGCGGCGGTGCCGCCTCGCTCTCCGCTCGTCATGGCCGGGCAAAAGCGCGGAGCGCGTCTCAACCGACAAGTCCCGGCCATCCAGGTGCGCCCGCGCGTGCGGAGAGGCGTGGATGCCCGGGTCATTTGAGCGAAGACGCGCTTCGCGCTCTTGCCCGGGCATGACGACCTTTTTCCGCTGCTCGCGTTCCCGCATCACTTATGGATCAGCGTACCCGTGCCCTGATTGGTGAAGAGCTCGAGCAGCACGGCGTGCTGCATCTTGCCGTCGATGATGACGACGCCCTGCACGCCCTGTTCGAGCGCATAGATGCAGGTCTCGACCTTCGGGATCATGCCGCCGGAAATGGTGCCGTCGGCGATCAGCTTGCGCGCGTCCTTCACCGAAAGCTGCGGGATCAGCTTCTTGGACTTGTCGAGCACGCCCGGCACGTCGGTGAGGAGCAGCAGGCGCTTGGCCTTGAGCGCGCCGGCCACGGCACCTGCAAAGGTGTCGGCGTTGACGTTGAAGGTCTGGCCCTCCTTCGAGGTCGCGAGCGGCGCCAGCACCGGGATCAGCTCGTAGCCGATGAGCTGATTGAGCAGCGTCAGGTCGACCTTCTCCGGTTCGCCGACGAAGCCGAGATCGACCACCTTCTCGATGTTGGAGCCGGGATCGATCATGGTGCGCGTCGCCTTGGTGGCGCGAACCATGTTGCCGTCCTTGCCGCAGAGGCCGACGGCCTTGCCGCCGGCTTCGTTGATGTAACCGACGAGCTGCTTGTTGATGGAGCCGGCCAGCACCATCTCGACGATCTCGATGGTCGCGGCATCGGTGATGCGCAGGCCGGCGGCGAACTCCGACTGGATGCCGAGGCGCTTCAGCATGGTCGCGATCTGCGGCCCGCCGCCATGCACCACCACCGGATTGATCGCGGTCTGCTCGAGCAGCACGATGTCGCGGGCAAAGTTCTTCGCAGTCTCCTCGTCGCCCATGGCATGACCGCCATATTTGATGACGATGGTCTCTTCGTCATACTGCTGCATGTGCGGCAGCGCTTCGGACAGGATGCGGGCCTGGTCGAGCGGGGAGATGTCGGTCATGGGCGGATCTCGCTGGCGGGACTGTCGGGCCGCGTTCTATCCGATTGGCGGGGCTGGCGCAAAGCGTTGTGCTCTACCCTCTGGTCTCTAACCGCGGAGACAGACCCCTCATCCGGCGCTGCGCGCCACCTTCTCCCACAAGGGGAGAAGGAAGACGGCGCTAATTCCGCCGCCACACCGCCGCCAGCGTCACCGCCAGCCAGCTCACGATCATCAGCGTCCCGCCCGTCGGCGCGGCGTAGGGAAACAGCGAATGGCCGGCGTATTGGCGCAAGCTGAGGTCGCCGGCGAACAGCGTCGCCGCGATCACGAAGCCGAACGCGGCGGTAAGGCCAATTCCGCCGTGCAGAAGTCCGCGTGCGAGCAGTGCGACTGAGGCGAGTATGGCGGTTGCATGAAACAGCAGCATGGCGCTCGCGGAGGCGAGCCGGCCGGCATCGGCGCCGTGGGCGGACGCGGCCGCCAGCGCCACGCCGGCGGCGCCCATCAGGCCGGCAAGCCCGATCAGCACGCGCAAGGCTGCCATCACGAGCCCCGCTCGTCCAGGAGCCGCGCCATCGCGGCACGCAGCTCCGCCATGCCGGCCGAGCTGCGCGAGGAGGTGGCAAGCACGTTCGGGAAGGCGGCCGGGTGTTTGGTCAGCGCGGCTTCGGTCTCGGCGATACGCGCGGCAAGCTCGGAGGCCTTCACCTGGTCGGCCTTGGTCAGCACGATCTGGTAGCTGACGGCCGAGCGGTCGAGCGTCTTCAGGATCTCGAGATCGACGTCTTTCAGCCCGTGCCGCGCATCGATCAGCACGTAGACGCGCGCGAGGCTGGCGCGCCCGAGCAGGAATTTGTGGATCAGGCCGGTCCAGGACGCGACCTGCGTCTTCGGCGCCTTGGCGTAGCCATAGCCGGGCATGTCGACGAGCCGCAGGTCGGACCTTCCCGGGACTTCGAAGAAGATCAGCTCCTGCGTGCGGCCCGGCGTATGCGAGGTGCGCGCGAGGTTGTTGCGGCCGGTCAGCGCGTTGATCAAGCTCGACTTGCCGACATTGGAGCGACCGGCAAAGGCGATCTCCAGCCCCGCCATCGGTGGCAGCGTCGCAATCGAGGGCGAGGCCCAGATGAACTGCCAGTCGCGGGCGAACAGCTTTCGCCCGGCTTCGATCAGCTTCGCATCTTTATCGTCGTTCATGCGAAGGCTCGCTGTTTCCTCACGTCATTGCGAGCGAAGCGAGGCAATCCAGACTCTCTCCGCGGAAACAGTCTGGATTGCTTCGTCGCTTCGCTCCTCGCAATGACGGTTACGTCGCCTTCCTTGCGAACGTCGCCTTGAGATTGTCGAACAGCTCCACCTTCACGCCGTTGCGGCGCATGATGAAGCTCTGCTGGACCACCGAGAGCGTGTTGTTCCAGGCCCAGTAGATCACGAGGCCCGCCGGGAAGCCCGCCAGCATGAAGGTGAAGATCAGCGGCATCCAGTTGAAGATGATCTGCTGCGTCGGATCCGGCGGCGTCGGGTTCAGCTTCATCTGGAACCACATCGTGATGCCCATGATGATCGGCCAGATGCCGAGCGCGAGATAATGGCCGAACACCGGGATCGTGGTCGGATCGAATGGGATCAAGCCGAACAGGGTAAACAGGTTGGTCGGATCGGGCGCCGAGAGATCCTTGATCCAGCCGTAGAACGGCGCGTGCCGCATCTCGATGGTGACGAACAACACCTTGTAGAGCGAGAAGAACACCGGGATCTGGATCACTACGGGAAGACAGCCGGCGACCGGGTTGATCTTCTCCTTGCGGTAGATCTCCATCATCTCCTGCTGCTGCTTCACCTTGTCGTCGGGATAGCGCTCCTTGAGCGCCTGAAGCTGCGGCTGGATCGACTTCATCTTCGCCATCGAGGCGTAGGACTTGTTCGCCAGCGGGAAGAACAGCAGCTTCACGATCACGGTGACAAGCAGGATCGAGATGCCGAAATTGCCGAAGAAGCGGTAGAAGAAGTCGAGGCCGAGGAACATCGGCTTGGTGATGAAGTAGAACCAGCCCCAGTCGATCAAGAGATCGAAGTGGTTGAGGCCGAGCTCCCTGTTGTAGCCGCCGAGGCCCGCCAGTGGGAAGTTGATGCCGACGACACCGGCTTCCTTGGCGCCCGCGAACAGCCGCGCCTTCGCCGTCGCCGTGCCGCCGATCGCAACGGTGACGGGATCGAGCAGATAGTCGGTCTGGTAGGTGTGTACGTTGCCGGTGGGGTTCGACGAGAAGCGCGCCTGAAGCTGCGCGCTGGTGTCGGGCAACAGCGCCGAGGCCCAATACTTGTCGGTGATGCCGAGCCAGCCATTGGTGGCCTTGAAATTCACCTGCTTGGCTTCGTCGATCTTCTTGTAGGCATATTCCTGCAGGCCGTGCTCGCCGAGATAGCCGATCAGGCCTTCATGCAGGATGTAGTAGCCCGAGACCTGCGGCGTGCCGTGGCGCGAGATCAGCGCGAACGGATAGAGCGTGACCGGCGCGTTGCCGACATTGCTCACCTCGTCCTTGACCGTGAAGAGATAGTGGTCGTCGACCGAGATGGTCCGGCGGAAGGTGAGCCCCTCGCCATTGTCCCATTTCAGCGTCACCGGCGTCGACGGCGTCAGGTTGCCGCTGCCGTCCTGCTGCCAGACGGTCTGGGCGTCTGGCATCTTCGCCGTCACGCCCGTCGCTGCTACCCAGCCGAACTCCGCGTAATAGGGTTCGGCCGTGCCGGAAGGAGAATAGAGGATGATCGGCGGCGATTTCGGGTCGACCGTCTCGCGGTACTGCACCAGCGCGAGGTCGTCGATGCGGCCGCCCTTCAGCGAGATCGAGCCGGCAAGCCGCGGTGTGTCGATCTTCACGCGCGGAGCCGCGGCAATCGCGGTCTCGCGGCTGACGGCCGGCTGCGCCTGCTGGCTTGCACCTGGCGTCGCGGCGGGCTGTGGCGCGTTGCCCGACTGCGGCGTGGCGCCCGGCGTCGGAGAGGCCGCCGGCTGGGGCGCGTTCTTCTGCAACTCGGCCTGCACCTGCTGCTGGGCGCGCTGCTTCTCCATCTGCGGCACGTTGTAGAAATACTGCCAGGCGATCAGCACCAGGCCGGACAGAATGACGGCGAGAATGGTGTTGCGGTTGTCGGTCATCTCTTGTGTCTCGTCATCAATCCGGTTTGCGGCTGGTCGCGGAGGACGGGGCGGGCTTCACGCCGCGTCCCTTCGACGGTCCCTTCGGCAGTCCCTTGGGCGCCTGCCGCGCGGGCTTCCTGAACGCGGCGCGGAGGTCGTCGAGCATCGTCGCGAAGTCGCGCGTGAGCGCCTCCCTTCGGCCGACTAGTACATAGTCATGATGGGGGAGCATTGACACCGGCTCGAGCCGCTTCACCAATTCGCGAAGCCTGCGCCGAATGCGATTGCGCTCGGTGGCGGTGCCGTTCTTCTTGGTAACGGTAAAGCCGACCCGGATCGGGCCGCTGTCATCACGGCGACGGCTTTGCAGGATGAACGCGCTGGCGTTCACCCGCGCGCTATTGGCAACGGCGAGGAAATCCGCCCGCTGCCTCAGCCGTTCCATGATGAAATCCCAAAAGGGTCCGGCTCAGGCGCTCAGACGCTTGCGGCCGCGGGCGCGGCGGGCGGCGAGGACCTTGCGGCCGCCGGCGGTGGCGAGACGGGCGCGGAAGCCGTGACGGCGCTTGCGCACCAGTTTGCTGGGTTGATAAGTCCGCTTCACGGGTTGTTCTCCGCTGACCGGGCAATTTGCCTGTAGAATTGATGGTAAAGTCCGGAAGATGCGGCCCAAAGCGGCCCTTTCCGGCCCCAAGAGAGCCGCTCCCGACCAAGCCGGGTCATCGCGGACAATTCGGCGCGGCTTATATGCGAGCGCCTCCTTTTCGTCAACGCCGCAGGTAGGCGCAGGTCGAGTGAATATCGCTGTTTCGGCGGTGTTTTTAACCGAAGAGGTAGCGACTCGCGGCTTCCGGGCTTACATCCGACCCCGGGAGATTAGCGATCCGTAATTTGACCGGGGCTGGCAGCGGACCGCATTCTTCACAAGCGAAGGCAGTGAGGGCGAATTTCGTGGCAGCGACAGACCTCCAGCCGACCCAGGAGATGGATCAGCCGGACCGGCCGGCGCCGCGGCCGCGTGAGCCGCGCCGGCTCGGCTTGTCCGGCAAGCTGCTGGTGCTGACCGTTCCCCTGGTGATGATCGCGGCCAGCCTGCTCTACGTGCCGGCGATCGCGAATTTCTGGGTCAACCGCCTGAACGACCGTGTCGCCGCAGCCAACACCGCAGCTCTCGTGCTCGACGCGGCGCCGCTCGGCATGGTTCCCGATTCGCTGTCGCGGCAGATCCTGAAAAGCATCAATGCGCGCGCGGTCGCGATCAAGATGGGCCAGCAGCGCCGGCTGCTCGCCAGCGACAACCTGCCGGCCGCGATCGAGCACGACATCGACCTGCGCGACATGACGGCGTGGCAGGCGATCACCGGCTCGTTCGAGATGATGCTGGAGACCGGCAACCAGGCCATCCGCATCGTCGGCCCCGGCGTGGGCAATGCCCAGTTCATCGAAATCGTCACCGACGAGCAGCCGCTGCGGCAATCGATGTACCGCTTCTCCCGCAATGTCGTGGTGGTCGCGCTGATCATCGCGGCCCTGACCGCGGGCCTGGTCTACCTCGCGCTCCACTATCTCTTCGTGCGGCCGATGCGGCGGCTCACCGCGAGCCTGGTCGGTTTCCACGAGAATCCCGAGAGCTCGGCGCGCATCATCGTGCCGAGTCAGCGCGGCGACGAGATCGGGGTGGCCGAGCGCGAGCTGTCGGACATGCAGCGCGACCTGATGTCGATGCTGCATCAGAAGAGCCGGCTCGCGGCCCTCGGCCTTGCCGTCTCCAAGATCAACCACGACCTGCGCAATCTGCTCGCTTCGGCGCAGCTTTTGTCGGACCAGCTCGCCAGCGTGCCCGATCCGCGGGTGCAACGCTTTGCGCCGAAGCTCGTGCGCTCGCTCGAGCGCGCCATCGCCTTCTGCCAGTCGACGCTGTCCTACGGCCGCGCTCAGGAGGCCGCGCCCGACCGCCGCATGATCCTGATCGAGCCGGTGGTCGCCGAGGTGCGCGAGACCGCGGGCCTCGTCACTGACGCATCAATCGCCTGGGTTGCCGCGATCGAGCGTGGGCTCGCGATCGATGCCGATCCCGATCAGCTCTTCCGCGTGCTGCTGAATCTCGTGCGCAATGCCGCCCAGGCACTGGAGACCCATTCGTCCGGCGACGGTGGCGTGCAGCAGATCCGGATCACCGGCAAGCGCGAAGGCGCGGTCGCGATCCTGGAAGTCTCCGACACCGGCCCGGGCGTGCCCGAAAAGACCCGGGAGCACCTGTTCGAGGCGTTCCAGACGTCGGGGCGCCCCGGCGGCAGCGGTCTCGGTCTTGCGATCGCCGCCGAGCTCGTCCGCGCCCATGGCGGCGACATTCATCTGGTCGAAGGCACCATCGGCGCCACCTTCCGGATCGTCATCCCCGACCGCCCCGTGGAACTCCTCTCCATCCGCAACGAGCGGGCGAGGGCGTAAGGCTAGGCCAGCGGCCGAGTGCTTTCCCAGTTGTCATTTTGGAGTTCGCATACTCCACACGTGTCATTCCGGGGCGCGACGAAGTCGCGAGCCCGGAGCCTGCCATCGGGCCGGCCGAAGGCCGGACCCGATGGGGCCATCCCGGAATGACCAGGAGGAGGCGGAAAATGCCCCAAATACCCTCATCCCGGACCTTGCCAACCGAGGAAAGAGCGGTTAGTCAGAGCGCTCTTTCGCACCGCTTCCGGCTCCGTCCGGAAGATGCGGGCCATGCCCGCAATCGCTGTTTGCGAAACACGCGCCCGTAGCTCAGCTGGATAGAGCATCAGACTACGAATCTGAGGGTCGGACGTTCGAATCGTTCCGGGCGCGCCATTTCGGTACAAAACTGGGCACTCCAAAACCTGCCGTTTTTGCGCCGGACGCGGCGACGAGAGTGCGCAAGAGCACGCTTTTCGATCCCATGATGCGAACTTCCTTCGCGTCCACTTCGACGCTCTGGGCCAGCGCACGGAGGTGGTCGCGCCGGTAGCCGCCCGCCTCGGTTCGCATCCGCCTACGGGCCTAGCCGGCGAAGGTTTTGAGTGCCTGGGGTGTGATTGCTCGGCCCAGCCCGATCAAGCGCGCCCTTGGCCCGCTCTGCGTCAGGCGCGGGCCTGATCGCGGATGGACTTCAACTCGGTCACGCGCTCTTTGAGCAGCGGATCGGAGACGTCGGCGACCCCATTTTCGATGGCGTCGTACAGCCGCTTGAGCGCGATCGCGCAGAGCAGGCCATGGACGCATGGAAGCAAAAGAGCGGGGCCAGCGGAGCGCAGTCAAGGCCCGCAAGCCGGCGGAGCCGGTCGCGCGAAGCGCTTGACGGCGCTCCGTTGGTCCGGCAGTGGCCTCCCATGCGATCATGGCCGGACATCCCGCCGAGCACGCGCAACAAGACGCCATGCTGCGAACGATGGCGCTCGGAACGTTGATTTTGAATGCCTTCTCGGTTCGAGCGGCACCAGGCCACTTCATGCGGTGCCGCTGCAGTCCTATCCAAAACTATGTGCAGACAGACACTTACGACCCCCGACGGCACGGAGCGACACCGTCGCTTTTATCTA
>NZ_JALGCN010000034.1:0-58393 GCF_038085055.1 Bradyrhizobium sp. ISRA442 | reverse complement strand
ATCGCTGAGATGGAAATCGACCTTCGAAAGGCAAAAAATAGAAGACGCGCTGTTGGCGCAGTTCGTGCAGGTATCTCGAAATAGCTCATCTCCCTACGTCAAGATCGCAGCTATGCACGCTGTTCTCCGCGCGTGGGGCGGAGAGTTCACCAACGTCGAGGGCCAATTTGGCGATCGAAGTAATAAATTTGAGACAGCGTCCCGCGGGGGTGGCATCAGCTTCAATTATGCAGCAGCGGTACCGCAAATTGGACTTACATCCCTACCTGGAAAAGCTTGGTTCATTGGGCACTTGAACGGCCCATTAAGCTCCACAGCCGCGTACGATCCGAAAAAATATCGCCCAGGACGCCTGTACTTTGTTGTTTGGCTTCCTAATCCGGTCGATCCGATCCCAAGTGACGTCCTTCGCGGGCTCAATGGTGCTTGTCCGCCGGTACCACCCGAGGAATTGGCCAATTTCTTTTCGGGCAAGCCTCAAGTAGGAGATTGAGGACGCCGTCGGCCTCTGTCCGCCGCACGATTACCATGCGGCTTTCACCACGATGCCCTGAACTTACAAGGGCCCGTTCGAGACTATGACGGTCTGGTGTCTGATTTCATTCGCACGCTTCGGCAGGGAACGACTCTTGAAATCTAAGCTGAATGGTGGGCGCACATGGGATCGAACCATGGATCTCTCGCGTGTGAAGCGAACGCTCTCCGCTGAACTATGCGCCCTTAAGCCGACGATGCGGTGTTTCCGGCCCGACGGAAGGAGCCAGCAAGGTTTCGGCCGAAAGGCGTTTCCAGGTGAGTTGGGAATCCAGGGTGCAATGAGGTCGACCTCGGCCCGATCGCCGGTGCCGTGCGCCTCTCCTTGGATGATGGCATCGTGCCGCTGTTTTGCCCGACGCGTCAAGCTGCTTCGGAAAAGACGTAGCCGTGATGCCGGCAGCCGCCGGCTACTTTGCATGGGGTTGTTTTCGATATTTTGATGGGGGCCGTCACGAAGGCCACCAAGCGACCGCTTGGCGTCGATGATTGTCCGCACCCGGTATGGTTCAGGAGGCTGAATGGTGGGCGCACAAGGGATCGAACCTTGGACCTCTCCCGTGTGAAGGAAGAACCGCGGCTCCAAGGCGGCCATAGCAGACCATAGGACGAATCAAAAAAGACCTTGTATTACAAGGATTTCCTGCCATATTTAACCTCGATCGGCCACACACGACCATAGGTCGAAACCTGTGCCCCTGCTGTGCCCCGAGACCAATTCTCCCCTGGGGCACAGATCGGGGCACAGAATTGCGGGAAAGATATCATGTCTCACCCCGACACGGGAAACGATCTCAGGTCCGAATCGCAGCAGCGATTCGTCAAGCTCACCGACGCTGCCATTGAGCGCGTCGAGCTGCCGGCCGGCAAATCGCAGGTCTATCTCTACGACACCGAACAGCCGGGCCTTGCGCTCAGAGTCCGCGCCAGTGGCGGCAAGAGCTGGGTCTTTCTGTTCACCAAGCCGGGTGTCGATGGTACGCAGCGCAAGACGCTGGGCGCCTGGCCGAGGTTCAAGGAAAAGGACGCGCGCGCCGCCGCCAAGATCGCAACCGGCGATCTGGTGCGCACTGGCGACCCGAACGCCGCCAAGCGCGAAGCCAAACAGCAACAGCTGGCCGAAAAAGAGCGGAAGACGCTGGGCGAGCTGGTCGAGGCGAAGGGGCCGTATGAGAGGGCGCTGCAACAACGTGGAATCGTGAACTGGCAGGTTGCGCTGTCGGCGATGCGGCGCGGTCTGGCCGGGCATCTGACCAAGGACATCAGATCCCTAACGCGCCGGCAGATCGTCGCGGAAGCGGACAAGATCGCCGCCACCGGCAAGCGCGGCGCCGCCGACGATATGCGCAAGCACACCCACACCTTTCTGGAATGGTGCGTGAGCCGAGGTTTTGTCGATGCCAATGTTCTCGCCGGCTATCGAAAGCCAAAACAGACTCGCGCGGAGCGGCTCGGGCGCCGACGGAAGGGTCGCGCGCTCACCGACGACGAAGTGATCAAGGTCTGGAAGGCGGCCGGTAAGCTTGGCACGTTTGGACAGCTGACGCGGCTGTGTCTGCTCGGTGGTCCGCGCCGCAGCGAGCCGACGATGATGGAATGGTCGAGGCATATCCTGGACGACCGCGTCACCTTCGACGAAGCCTGGACCAAGATGGGTCTACACCACGACGTGCCGCGCACGCAGCTGATCGATGAGGTGCTGGCCGCGGCGAAACATTTTCAGCGCGCAACGTCCGACTATGTGTTCCCGTCGCCGAAGACCGGGGGGCAAATGTCGGGCTTCACCAAGATGGTTGCGCGCTTGATCAAGGAAGCCGAGGTCGCCAGATTCACCATGCATGACCTGCGGCGTACGCTGCGCACCATCATGTCGCGCTGCGGCTACGACAACGAAATCCAGCGGCTGTGTGTCGGGCAAAAGCCGCGGGGAATCGATCAGGTCTATAATCACGACGAACAGTGGATCATCCGCAGGATGGCATTCGAAGCGGCTCATGACTACATCGCGGAGTTGGTCGGCGCGAAACGGGTCGGCAAGGTCGTGCGCCTGCAGCGGACGAATCCGCTCGACCCGATCAAGGCCGAGCTGCTCGGCCGTCTCCGCGAGCATTATGCGACTGAGACGGCTTAGTGGCCTTGTCGCGGCTGGCCAGATAGTCCCGCACTGCATCGACCCGATAGAGTGGGCGGCCATCGACGTAACGCCATTTCAGCGGGTGGTTCGGATCGCGCCGCCACTGCTCCAGCGCTCCGGGTGTGCGCCGGATGATCGCGGCCGCCTCTAATGCCGTCAAATTAGAGCTACCCGGCAGCGTATCGATATCGAACGTCGCGGGCGGCGGCACGCCACGGTTCTTGCGACCGCGCTTTGTCGTACGCGGCATTTTCCGACTACTTGGCGACCCTAACGCCTCGATCGGAGCCTTTTCGTCCTTGCCGCTCATGCCTCGGTCCCGAACCACGATCGGTCTGAGGCGATAAGATCGTAGGCTGCTCTAACAACAAAGAAATCAAATGCGCAGGTATGGCTGCTGGGTCGCTGTGGCGTACAAAAAGGATAAACCGCTTCGATTGGTCTGGGACGCGCCCGGGGGCGCCCTTTTCGCTTCATTCCGACCTTCGGTTCAAATCCCATCCGCGATTTGAACTTGTCCGAAGGATGACCACGAGTCATTGAGCGCGGGTGAATGCCCTGGTGATGGTCAATGGTAGGATCGCCATGCAAACTCCGCCCCCGTCTCTTGGATACGCGCCGCATCGGCATTCATCGTCACGCCCTTGGTGCTTGGCGCGACCTCGGTGGCATGGCCGTATTGGCGCCAAAGACCGCTGATGTCGTCGTGACGCTCGGGCACGGCGCCACGCAGGAGATGGAGGACAATCATCCGGTCGGATGGTTCATTCGTCATGGTCGGCGTCTCCCCTATGTTCGGCGAGCCGTGGGCGTCGTTGGCGTGCCGGTCATGACGGTTCGCTTTCGCCCTGCGCCTCGCTCGTCGCCTGGGGTTCGCCGGCCATGCGCAGATGGGTGATCGATGAGATGACCGAGTTCGCCCAGATGGTTCGGCACTCGATGTCGCCGTCGTACTCGAACCAGTGGGTGGCGCCCGGGATGAGATCGAAGGGAATAGGGTGCGTCGCCAGCGGGTTGTGAAACACCTCCAGCTCCTGACACCAGGCTTCGCCCCACGGCCAGAGCGCCTGATATTCGGCGCTGTCGACGGAAAGGTTGAAATCAATCGGCTCCAACGCGCCCGGTGTTCGGTCGAAGAGGATGCCGCGCCGGGTCATCGTTAGCCCGGGCGGCCGCCACCCTGCCAGGAAACCCATGCGGTTGAACTTAGCGAGCGTCGCCGCGTTGCTGAAGACGACGGCCGACAGGTGGGCGAAATCCGGGTCGCGAAAGAGACCCGCCGGGATGCTGTGCTTGCCTGTCAGATTGGTGATCGGCGTTCCGATCGCGCGGCGCTCTGCGCCATCTCCCGCAACATCAGCGCGTAGGCCGTAAAGGTAGGTGGGCAGCGCCTCTCGACTCCACACCATGGACCCGGATACGTGGAAGTCGGCGATCGCCAGGGCGAACGGCTGCCCCTTTACATGCTCCAGTTCATGATAGTTGCGCTGAAGCTTGCCGCGCAACGTCTTGGCGAAACGCTCGGCCGCGTTGCCGGTCAGTCGTTCAGTCCGATCCTCCGGCGCACGTACCCATTTTCCGATACCACCGGCGCGTGGGGTCTCGGAATTCGCCGTCACAGCCTCGATCCAGCAGGCGTCGCTATCCTTCTCGATCCAGAAATCCGGCGAGACATGGTCCTGCCGGACGACCAGGCCCTGTTCGCGGAGGCAGGCGAGAAGGTAGAGTTCGAACAGCCGGGAGGCGAAGTTGTTGGTTTGGAAATCCGTGACGAAATTGGCGTCGGGATTGGGAAGGGCGAGATAGCATTCGCCGATGGCCATCAGCGCCGGCAGATGGCTGATCGAGCTCGTCAGCAGCTCGAACTCCGGACAGATCCCACGCGGCCCGACATTCAGCAGGAGCGGGCGTCGTCGTGCGCCTGGCGGCAAGGGTTCGGGCGGATCGCTGCCGCGCATGCTGACGCCAAGGCGGTCGAGCGCGGCCTCCGGCGTCGACCAGGGACCGCTTTCGTCGACCTTGACCCAGCGGTGATCAACGCGCCGGCGCAGCGCAAGGCTGGTGAAGGTGCCTTGCTCCGGATCGAGAAGGATGCAGCCGCTCGCGCCACCGTGTTCGACTTGATAGCTCCCAAAGATATGTGCGGGATCGAAATTGGGGCCGCGATCGAGCGATAATGCATAGAGCTCGAACTCCCGTTGGCTGATCGGCGTGATCAGCCGCTGCTCATCGGCTTCGGCCATGGCCGCCCTCATGGTCCTGCCAGCAGCAGGTGCGCGAGCGTAGCTGCATCGTCATCACGCCTCCGCCGCGGCCGCCTGCGCCAGGATGTCGTTGGCTTCCCATTGGTCGCCCTGCGGGGTCGTCACGAACTCGCGATCCCAGACGCCCCAGTTCGTGGGCAGCGGGGTCTGTGCCAGCGGATTGTGGACATAGGTGATTGGCCGGACTCGGCGCGAGAGATTGCCGAGAGATATCCGCGACCAGATCACCCCCGAGATGTCAGCGAAGCGCTCGTCAAGGAAGGCGGTCCGTGGGATCGGATTGCGCTCACGCTCGATGAAGGGGGCTGGGTGGAACCCTTCTTCGAGGAGATTGCCGGTTTCCCGGTCGATGGTGATGTAGGCGTCGCCGATCGGAAACAGCGTCGTCATGATGAGCGGCAACGGCTGCTCCGCGACGTAGACGCCGAAGCGGCTGGTGCTGATCGCGATGATGCGCGTATCGTCCGGCGCGATCACGCCCTGTTCGAGGTAGCGGCCGATTTTCTGCGCCTTGGTCCAGAACGCGCTGGAAGTGCGAAGCTGCGCCTGTCGCATCGGCACAGCGAACAGACCGCCGCCTTCATTGATCGGAACGGGCCGGACGACCTGGTCGGGGCCGGGAGCGCCTTCGTCCGGAGTGATGGCTTCGATCCAGATGCGACGACCAACGTCGAGCACGCACAGGTCCGGCTGGCCGCCTTCACGCTGGCGCTCGACCACGGGAAGCAGAGCGCGGCCCGCCTCGAGCAGCGTGCAGCCCAGATACATCTCCCAGAAACGGCCATCAACGTCGCGTGCGAAGCCCTGCCGGAAGTCGGGATCGGCATAGGGCTCGTAACGCTCCCACATCTCCTGCAGCATGGCGTGAAGCTGCTGGTCGATCCGAGACTCGGCGGCTTTCAGGTTTTGAAACCCGCGATCGAGATTGGCGCCGTCGACATCGAAAAGATCACTCATCGTCTGGCCCGTTTCATGCGCGCCGCAGCATCCGGGGGACCTGCACCCGGTGATAACCGTGGGAATGGACCTGCTGGCGGAGCTGCTTGATGTCGTTGACGCCGAAGGCCACGGCTGCCTTCAGCGGGCTGGCGAAGGTTGCGTAGAAGGTCCAGCGTGGGCCGGCGGGCAACGTTGGATTCTGCCGGCGATCGGTGATGACGACGTCGCGCGGATCGCTGGTGTTGCGGAAGGCATGGAAGGTGAACCAGTCAGGCCGGCGATAGCGCGCCGCCTTGCTGAAAGGGACTGACTGGACCTTCACGTCGGTCTGGTCGAGCACCCAGTCGCGCTGCTCCAGGATCTGCCGCACCATGTGGCCGACCATCTGCTTCACGCGGTCAGCCAGGACTTCTTCGCGAAACTCCGCGAGAAGTTGCTCCTCGATGCCCTCCACCGCGGGCTTGCCGAGTTCTGACGCGGTCTCCAGTCGGGCGACATTTTCAGCCTGCGTGAGGAAGGCCCAGATGCGCTGGCCCAACGCGGATGCATAGAGCGACGCAAATTTCTCGGGACTGTAGGTAAACATGAGGGGGCCTCCTTTACCGGGCAAATATGGACGGTTATAAGCTGATGTCAATGGCGGCGCACGGACCGACGGGGGGAGGCTGGCTTGGATTTCGAGGATCTCGTGACGGCGTTGGCGCCGCCGCCGAACCGCGTCGGAAAGTTGGACGGCGCCCACGAACATCATCTCTATGAAGGCGCTGTCATGGTCGCCTATGCGATGCACTTGCTCCGCACGCAGGGCGCACAGGACGTACGCATCCACCCCGACGGCGAGCACGGAAAACAGTTCGATTTCGCGGGCTGGCTCGGGCGGCAGGGGTTCACCAAGGTCTCCAGTCTCGGCAGCACCGCCTACGGCGGCGTCTATCGAAATCCGGTGGGGCAGACGATCACCGTCAACCCGAAGTCGGGGCTCGGCGATGTCGTGGCGCAAATCGGCGACAACGTTATTTCGGCCGAGTGCAAGGGCGGCATCATCAACACGCGGCATTCAGGTCAGGTGTCGCGGCTTTACCGCGGCCTTTGCGAGACGGTCGGAATGCTGATGGCGACACCGTCGCAGGGGCGTCAGGTCGCCGTAGTTCCGCTGACGGACGACACCTTGCGGCTGGCCGAGCGGCTCGCGCCGCGCTGCGGCTTGGCCGGCATTGAGATTGCGCTCGTCGGCAGCCGAGGCGAGGTCATGGATGTGAAACCGGCGGAGCCCGCCGAGCGGAAGGCGGGAAGGAGCGACGCATGAGACGCGTGCTAACGGTCGGGGTGACCTATACCGGCGACGCGATCGACGGGGTGGAGATCGACAATCTCGGTCTGTGCCGGGCGGAGGTGGATCGGGCGCGAGCCGCTTATCCACTCTATGAATACGACACGATCATCATCAATCCGGAGAGCTACACGCATTTCCTGTTCGGCCAGGCCGGCGAGTTCTCCAGCGAGCTCTATGAACTGGGCAAGCTGAAGGGGCAGAACGACCGCTACGATCTCGATTCCGCTTTCGACGGTGAGGATCGGCGAAAGGAGATAGAGGCGGCGATCGCTGACGGCGCCACCGTCATCTGGTGCCTGTCCGAGCCGAAGCGCGTGAACTTCTTCGGTTATCGCGAGACCCATCTGGGTTTCGTCGCGCCCAAGGTAGCGAGCTTCGTGAAGCGGTCCGATCTCCTCGTGAAGAAGGGGCGCAGAATGGGGCCGATTGATCCGGACAGCCCGTTCGCGCGCTATTTCGAGGTGCTGTCGCGAACTGGCGGTTGGACGCTGTGCCTGTCCAGCCCCGGGGAGGGTTATGCTTCGATAGCTGCAACTCCCGAGGGCTATAGCCTCGGCGGTCAGGTGACGCTCGGGACCACCACCGGATGGCTGCTGACGCCGCCGACGTCGCAGGAGGCGCAAAACCAGCTCGTCCGCGATAGCCTCGCACTGGAGAAGGCCGACCCGGCGCATGAGAAATACCATGGCATCTTCTTGAGCCACACCGGCGTCGACAAGCCGTTCGTGCGCCAGCTCCGCAAGGATCTGCTCGCCCATGGCGTGCCGCGCGTGTGGCTGGACGAAGCCGAGATCGATATCGGCGACTCGCTGATCGCCAAGATCGAAGAGGGCATGAAGCTCAGCCGCTACATCGCCGTCATCCTGTCGAAGAAGTCGATCGGCGCTCCTTGGGTGAAGAAGGAGCTCGACGTGGCGATGAACCGCGAAATCTCCAGCGGCGAGGTCGTCGTGCTGCCGCTGCTTTATGAGGAGTGCGAGTTGCCGGAGTTCCTGAAGGGCAAGCTCTACGCCGATTTCTCAAAGCCGGAGGACTACGAAACAGTCCTCGGCAAGCTGCTGCGGCGACTGCGGATCGCCTGATGAACGAGGCTGCGACGGGGCCGAGCAGTGCGATGATCTCCGCGATGTCGGACCTGTGGCGGCTGCGTCCGCCTGGGCCCGACAACATCCTCGCGCATCCCGCATTTGTGCGTCTGCGCGAAGTATGCCGCGACGGCTACCCGAACGCTGGCAAGAAGGGGCCCGGGTTTGCGCTCTCGACTGCGCTGAGGGCTTTGGGCCTTCCGTGCGATCTGCAGAAGGACGCCGCTCATCTCGCCTTGTCGGTGGAAAAGGCGGCGAAAGGCCTCGATGCAGCGCTGCGCGCGACCCATGCCAAGCGGGTCTATCTCGTGCCGCTGAATCTGGCCGCGGATCTGCCGCCGCTTGCGTTCGGTTCGGCGAAACTTTGCCGGCTGACGGCGGAGGAGCTGCGCGCGCTGGTCGACGAACGCCGCCTGAAGCGGTTCTTCCAGCGGCAAGACTTCGACGCCGAGCGGTTCGCGGAGTTTCACTGGCTGGTCGTCGAGGAAACCGTACCACTTGAGCAGGAGCCGGAAGCTCGGGCCGTTCCGGTGTTGTACATGGACCTGAGCCAGGATCTGGGGCGGATCGAACCGCACAAGGGACGGTTTCCAGGTGCTGTCGAGGAGGCGCTGTTTTTCCTCTTGCTGGCTCCATGGGAGAACTGGTCGACCATGCCGCAGGTCGATTGGCGCGGCTTCCGCGTGCCGTGGATCTACACGGTCGATGGCGACATCTTCGTCCGGCCCAATTCGCCACCGTCGCCCGATACGTTGAGTTGGGAGGATCGGATCTATGACGACGGTTATGGCACGACCTATGAAGAGGAGCGGCCGGTCGAACTGCACCTTGAAGACGTCACCACGACCGAGTTGACGGTCTGGGACGAGAGCCGATGGACGATCGTCGAGCACGCGAAGCGAACGGTCTTGTTTGAAACGCCGATCGCCCATTTCCTCGTCCGGGCGTTCCTGGCCGAGGATGTGGACGAATTCCTCGCGCATATCACGACGATTGAGGCGGCGCTGGGCCTACGCGCTGACTATGACAAGAGCTTCCGCACTACGCCGGATCGTCACAGGGGGGATGTCGGCGACGAAAAGGATGCGAGGTCGTCTCGCCGGGCTTCTCGGTGATCGCCTCTATGCCGACCAGTATGAGCGGCTGTTCTACGTGCGAAGCGCGTTTCTGCATGGCCGCGCCATGACAGATATATCGACGGTAGAACAAGTGATGGCCCGGTCGTTGGCGCGACAGGTCGTGAAAGCGCTGATCCTGGCGACGCAGGCGGGCCCCGTCCCGTCCCGAGAGGACTTCCTCGACGGTCTCCTCGATCGGGGCGCTCCACTCCTATAGCCACGCGTCGGATGCTCCGGGTTGAAAACTGTCAGAAAACCGCGTAGATTTCTGACAGGAGATTCGACCATGCAGCGCTTGACCGAACAGATCATCGAGCATGCCAAGCGGCTCCCGGAGGGGACACCGGTGGCGGCTAAGGGCTTGCTGCACCTCGGTAATCGTCCTGCGGTGGACCAGGCCCTGTCGCGCCTTGTCGAGCGGGGCCAACTGATCCGCGCCGGGCGTGGCGTCTATCTGCTGCCGATCACGAGCCGATTTGGCACCCGGGCCCCATCGGTTGAACAGGCAGTCGAAGCGCTCGCCGCCCAGCGCGGCGAGGTCATCGTTTCGAGCGGTGCGGCCGCCGCCAATAGTCTCGGACTGACGACGCAAGTGCCGGTCAGGTCGGTTTATCTGACGTCGGGGCGGACCCGGAAGATGAACCTCGGCAAGCAGGTCGTTGAGCTTCGCCATGCTCCACGCTGGCAGCTTGCCATGGCGCATCGGCCAGCGGGTCAGGCGGTGCGCGCGCTTGCATGGCTCGGACCAGAAAAGGCTGAGGCTGCCCTTCAGAAATTGAAGCGTAAGCTTCCTCCCGCGGCCTTCGGTGAACTGGTCGCAGCCGCCCCGCAGCTTCCGACTTGGCTGGCGCGCAGCGTGGGGAAGGCCGCACATGGCTGATGCCTTCCTCCACCTTCCGGCCGGGGATCGTCGCGAGGCGCTGGGCGTCGCGGCCGACCGTTCCGGGCGGCCGGCGCACCTCCTCGAAAAGGATGTGTGGGTGGTCTGGGCGCTTTCCACGCTCTACGGCTCGCCACTCGGGGAGCATCTGGTGTTCAAGGGCGGCACGTCCTTGTCGAAAGCTTACGGCGTCATTCGGCGATTTTCCGAGGACGTCGATCTAACCTACGACATTCGGACGCTGGCGCCTGACCTGGTCGGGGACAGCGGCGAAGCGCTGCCCAAGACGCGAAGTGAAGAGAAACGCTGGACGAGCGAGGTGCGCAAGCGCCTGCCTCAATGGGTAGCCGACGCAGTGCAGCCTGTTGTCGCTGCCGCGCTCGCGGAGGGCTCGCTCGCGGTCGCGATCCGCGTCGAAGGCGAGAAGCTCTTCATCGACTACGAGGCGACGACGGCTGGATCTGGTTATGTTGCGCCGAGCGTGATGCTTGAGTTTGGCGCTCGCTCGACCGGTGAGCCCGCCAGCCATCGTGATGTTGTCTGCGACGCCGCTGGTCTGGTGGATGGTGTGACCTTTCCGGCTGCGCGGCCGCGAGCCATGCACGCGGAGCGCACCTTCTGGGAGAAGGCGACAGCGATCCACGTCTTCTGCCTTCAAGAGCGGATGCGCGGAGATCGCTTCGCGCGTCATTGGCATGACGTAGTGCGTCTTGACGAATCTGGCTTTGCGGCCGCTGCCTTCGCGGATCGCGAGCTGGCCAATGCCGTGGCGCGCCACAAGGCGATGTTCTTCGCCGAGAAAGCGGCGGACCGCTCTCAGATCGACTACGCCGCGGCCGTGAGCGGTGGCTTGCGGCTCGTCCCGGTCGGTGACGGTGCGAAAGCCCTGGCGGAAGATTACGCGCGGATGGTCGACGACGGGCTGCTGCTCGAGGAAGCCGAGCCTTTCGAGACGCTCATGGAGCGCTGCGGAGACATCGCCGCACGAGCTAATAGCGCAGCAGGATAAGAAAAAAGCGAGCTGGGGGGCGGCGATGTACATTTCCGAGATCTATGCGAGTGGCTTCCGGTGCTTCGATCCGACCGCCCCATTGCAGCTAAAGCTCTCGCCCGGCCTCAATATTCTCGTCGGGCCGAACGACGCCGGTAAGAGCGCAGTTATTGATGCCGCCCGCTATGTCCTTTGGACACGCGGCGACGACTATATCCGTCCGGACGAACACGACTTCCACGTCGGCGGGGACGGCACGCGCGGATGCGACTTCATCGTTCGCTGCACCTTCGACGATCTCAGTGCTGACGAAGAGGCTCGGTTTCTCGAGTGGTGCGCCAACGAAAAGGGCAAGTTGCGGCTACATGTGTGTATGCGCGGTACTCGGCGGATTTCGCCGGGCGGCGGCAATATCATCGCCAGTCAGCACCGCGCCGGAGCCGAGGGCGAGGGCTTACCGCTCGACGGCGAACTGCGCGAGTATCTGAAGGCGACGTATCTCAAACCGCTGCGCGACGCGGAGCGCGAGATGCGCGCGGGTCGACGGTCGCGCCTGTCGCGCATCCTTGGCGCGATGCCGACAATGGGGCCTCAGAGCAAGCCAGCGGCGCAAGGAGGTGATGCCACGCTCCATGACACGCTGACGGCGGCTGACGTGGCCGTTCGAAATAACCCGGCGGTCGGTGGTGTCGCCAGCAGCGTCAACACGGATTTCCTCGACAAGCTATCCTTCGTGGATGATCGACTCGTCGCAACCCTGGACCTTGGGGCGGGCGGATCGTTCGATCAAATTCTCGAACGGTTCGAGCTCTATCTCAACGCGAAGGCGGGCACCGAGCGCGTGCAGCGCGGGCTGGGCTACAACAACTTGCTGTTCATGGCCGCTGAGCTGCTGTTGCTTCAGTCGCATCCCGACCAGGTCCCGTTCCTGCTGATCGAGGAGCCCGAAGCGCATCTGCATCCGCAGCATCAAACGCTGTTCATGGAGGTGCTTGCGGCCCGGGCCGCCAAGCCGGACCCGGAGAAGGGCGAGACCCATCAGCAGGTCCAGGTCCTGCTCACCACCCATAGCCCGCAGCTCGCCGCCGGCGCCGAGCTTGAGACCATGACGATGATCGTCGGTCACCGCGCCTTTCCGCTTGGCGCAGCCCATACCCGGCTTGAATCCGATGACTACGAATTCCTTCGCCGGTTCCTCGATGCGACCAAGGCCAACCTGTTCTTCGCCCGCGCCCTGATTGTCGTCGAGGGCGATGGCGAGCATCTGTTGCTGCCCGCGATCGCCGAAAAGCTCGGCCGTCCACTCAGCCGCCATGGCGTATCGATCGTCAATGTCGGCCACCGCGGACTGTTCCGATACAGCCGCATCCTGCAGCGCAAGACTGGGAACGCGATTGCGGTGCCTGTGGCTCTGATTCCTGACAGAGACATTCCGCCTCCAGAGGCGAAGGGACTCGTCGGTGACCGCAAGACTGAGAACGAGCTCACCCAGGACGAGATCGCGGCGCGGCTGAAGACGCTGCGGCGCGATGTCGGCGATCCCGTGGATGCATTCATCGCCGATAGTTGGACACTCGAGTTTGATCTCGCGCTCAGGCCCGAGCTTGCCGAGAGCGTTTACCAGGCGGTTCAGCTCGCAAAGACCAGCAGTCGCAAGCCCGAGCGGCTCGCGAAGATCGTGAAGAAAGCCAGCGAAACCTACGCGGGCTGGAAAGCGGCTGGGCTCACTGCGACCCAGATTGCGGTCAAGATCTATCAGCCCGTCCATGACAAGGAGGCCTCCAAGGCCGAGGTCGCCGAGCAACTCGCCGCCATTCTGCGCAAGCGCAACGATACGCCGGAGCAGATGCGCGATCGGCTCCCGCCTTATCTGGTGCGCGCGATCGACTACGTGACGGGCGGCTATGTCCCCGGAGCGCCGGCGATCGCCCCCGAGCCGGATGCCGAAGACGAAGAGATCGGGGTTGCCGGGATGGAAGGCGCCGCGGCGGCGGAGGCGTAGCGCGATGTTCGAGATCCTGCCGCTCACACCCGAACTGCTTGCCGAACTTGGCGACGAGCTGGGCGGCTGCGATTTCACCGATCCGAGCCAAACCGAGTTCCTGGCAAAGGCCACCCCCTGTGACGTTCAGGCGGCGCCCGGCAATGGCAAGACGACGTTGCTCGCCGCAAAGCTCGCGTTGCTTTCGCGTAATTGGTTGACCCGCAGGCGGGGCGTCTGCGTCATCTCACACACCAATGCCGCGCGGACGGAGGTCGAAGACTTGATCGCCCGTCACCCGACTGCAGCACGGCTGATGGCCTATCCGCATTTCACCGGCACGGTCACCGCGTTCATCAACCAGTATCTCGCCTTGCCCTATCTTCGAGGTTTGGGCTGGAGCGTGCGCCAGATTGACGACGATGCCTTTGCGGCTGAGGCATTGCGGCGATATCCGGGTTGGGGCGCCCTCGACGGCCTCGCCAAGAACAAGAAGCTCAAGCTGAAGCGCAGGCTCGAGGACTGGATTGCGCACCTCGACTTGGACCCGGGCTTTACGGATACCGCCGCGGAGCCTCGCGCGCTATCCGTGCGCTGCCGCAAAGGACAATGGGGTGCCCAGACCGATTGTGGGAAGGCGCTCGAGTCCCTCAAGGCCTCCATGGTCAAGAGTGGGCACTATCGCTACGCCGACATGATCGCGCTCGCGTGGCGCGCGCTCCGTGAAAATCCGGCTCTTGCCGAGAGGCTGCGCGACCGCTTTCCACTCGTCATCCTTGATGAGGCGCAGGACACCCATGGCGATCAGCTCCGGCTGCTGGAGCATGTCTTCAAGCAAGACGGGGCGGCCTTCCAGCGCCTCGGCGACAGCAATCAAACGCTCTATGAGGACGATGGAGCTGCACCGGCCTATTGGACGCCAGGCCCCGGTTGCATTCCTCTCGATACGAGCCGCAGGTTCGGCGGTGAAATCGCAGGTTTTGCAAGCCGGCTGACCGCGCGTCGAGCTCAGACCATTGTCGGCCTCGGTGCACGGCCGGCCGCGCGGGTGATGTTCTTGTTCGATGAAGCGACGATCGGTGGGGTCCTCGGAGCCTTCGCCGCTGAGGCGCGGGCGTTATGGGGCGGCGATTGCAGCACGCGCGACGTCTGGGCGGTCGCCTCCCGTCATAGTCTACCCGGCAAGAATGGCGCGTGGCAGCCGAAGAGCCTCGTCGACTATCATCCCGCGTATCGCAGCGAGGGCGGGTCTCGGTCGAAGGCCAACCTCCTTTGCCGGCAGCTTCGGAAGGCTGCGGTCCACCACGCGGCCGCGCGCCCCCCAGCAGAGGTCAGCGAGATGCTCGCCATCGGCGTCTCTGGCCTGGCGCGCGCCCACGGCTGGAAAGCGGCCAATGATCGTCCGATTACAGCGCACAATGTCTGGGCGGCTCTATCGCATCTCGATCTAGCATTGCCCCGCGCTGTGCGTCGATTGCTGCGGGACCACGTGCTGGCCGGCGATGCGGTGTGGGAAGAGGCGGCATGGCTGGCGTTCATGGAGCAGTTGCTGCCTCTCTTCAGTCCGCAGCCTCAGGGCGCTGAGGCCGACATCGCGGCATTTTGCACTTTCGTCGCCGAGCAGAAGGCCGATCTTGCCGACTCCGAGCGTCGCTCCACGAAGCAGGTGCAGTTCGACGATCTCACGTTGCGGCTGGGATCGATCCACTCGGTCAAAGGCAAGAGCGTAGACGGAATTCTCGTCGTCGAGAGCGAGGTTTGGAAAGGCAGCAGCGCAGACGAGCAGTGCATCGACCTGACCACGGTGCTTCCACGAGCGTTTGGCGTTACCGATGCGCCATTCACAGGGGTGGGGCTCACCGCTGCGACAAACGTCTTCGTGGGCGTGACCAGACCGCGCGAGTTGCTAGGCCTCGCGATGCGCAAATCCGAAGCGATGGTCTTGATGGGACCCGCCACGGACCAGGGCTGGAAACTCGTTGACTTGGTCGCGCAGGCTGCGGGGCTGCAGGAATGAGCGGGCTGGTGTCGACAGCCGGACTGGGGACGTCGGTCAAGCTGGTTGGTTTGACCAAGCACACGAAGCACCGCCACGTGCCGAGCCCGGTCTCTCCGTCTTTCGTGGCGCCGCCGGCTCAGTCCAGCCTCTCGTTCAACCCGCTCGCCTTGGCGGCGGCGATCGCGCGGACTGCGACGACATGGGATGATGCACCTGTCGCCTTGCTCGACGGACTGCAACAGAGTGCCCTTATCGAGCTGGAGACTTTGCTCCAGGACGGCTCCGCATTTGCGCTCGAATCTCATTTCAAGTTTCTCGCTGATACTGCCGGGTCGCAGTTTGCGGCCAAGGTCGGTGCCGGCATTGCCCACCTTTATATGGACGCTCTCGGCTACGCGTGGCGAGCGAACGCGGCGTGTCTCTCCTCTTCGCTCGATCCCCATGCGGACTTCATCTACGATGGTGGCAACGTGTCCGGCCACGGTGTTGTGCTCGCCGAGGCGCATGGCTCGTTCGCCAAAGATGCGAGCGGCCCCAAGATTGCGAATGCGGCAAAGCGGAAATACGCCAAGCAGGTAAAGCCCTTCATCGCAAAGCCGTCGCCGTTCGGGGACATCATCCATGGCTATTCGATCGCGTTTGGATCGAAGCCGGCGGCGGCGGGAAGCTTCTTGGCAGTATCGGAAACACGGATATCAAAGCCGCGGGGGAAAAAGACCCCGCCACCTGGCGTCTCGCAAGCGGCTGCACCGGCTGAAGGTGTGCCGGCGCCGATGGCGCTTGCAACACATCGATCGAACTTTCTCCTGTTAGGTGCGCCTGAGGTCACAAGCTGGATTGACTGGCTCCGCTCGCCAGATAGCGTGTCGCCCGACCGATACGATATCCCGTTTGTCCGGCTCGAATATGCTGGACGGGCCTACATCACAGCGGCGCCTTGGTTCTGGCGAGCTGATGGCTCTCCTTGGTGGGGTGAAGACTTCATCGATCATGTCGGCTGGTGGCGACTTGCGCGGCGACCGCGTATGCCGCTGACACGTCGTTCCCGCTCGGACTTCGGATGGTTCGCGATCGAGGAAAAGGCAGGAGCTAGCTTCCTGAATGCACTGAGCAATGCGATACGTGAGGGTGAGCGAAGGATGCCGGCACGGATAGAGCTGCCGACCTTTGAGCCGACAGGGTTCGAGCTTTCAGCCTCCGACAGCGTAGCTAGAGGGGAGGTGGACGAGCATTATCAGCACGCCCTCTTTCGTGACGGCTTGGCTCTTCTGGGCGAGCCCTTCCGAGGTCGGGCGCGCGATGTGGTCGTCTGGTCGCCTGGTGGAGGCTTGGCAATGGGTTGATGCTCCGAACGACATCGGAGCCGGGGTGCACGACGGTACTTTTTTGGATATGGTGTGAAGCTCATTCACACCGAGAAAATTCGGTTCACAGACTCGATCGATCTCGATTGATGCTGAAATCACAAAAGAATTTCGGATACGGGTCATCCCATGCCGACCGTCCTCTTTCCCACCAATCGCTACGTTATCGCCCTTAAAGAAAAGGCATTGGCGGATCTTCGTGAATGCTGGTGCGTCGACACGGATCGCCAGCCATACGTCGCCGTAGCCCATCTCGAAGCGGCTGACATGGTCGCAAAGATGCAGGGTCTACATATCGAAAACCTGCCCGACGAAGATGATCGTGACAAAGGTTTCGTCTTCGAAAAGGTGCGGCCGCGCGGACAGCCGGAATGCTGGGTTTCCGTTAAGGACGTCGATTACCGCGGGCTATTTCACAAATTTCTGAACAAATACTATGATCTACCGCGCAATTCGTTCTTAGACGGATCGATCCATGTTGATCACATCTTCAGTCGAAAGAGAGCCGAGCGTACCCACGGAATGGGCTACGTCCGAGTGGCTTTAGCCCGGGGTGACGTCAACTCAACGTTTGGCCGAAATTGGGAGCTCAATGACGAACGCAACCATGTGGCATCATCCGCATTGAGCTCCGATGGATTTGGATCGCTGGAAGAGACAGATCGCGACGCCGCCCCGCAACCGATTTGGCCGCCAGAACCGATATCTCTGGGAAGTTACGGGCTCATGCGGCACATCAACTGGCCGATGGCAACGAAATCGTTCGATATCCCAGCACCACCTGGGGTCGTGTCGACAACCTATATGCTCGGCACGCTTCGAGAGCTGGTCAGAGTCAAGCTCCTCAGGCCCAACGATGTACAGGACGAGTTTGGCAAGTTTGCAGCGGTTTTCCGCATGGGTTCGGCGGGGCTTCCACACTACGAAGGACAACAGCGCGTAAAAGTGAGAGCCATCACGACGGACGGAATAGAGCTAACGGAAAACCACACAGCGGCTGAGTGGCTGGCGGCATCGCTTCGCGCCTCAGATTGATGGGAAGGTTGAGCGAGGGGGAGTGCATCCTAGCACCCCATCTAGACACGGTGCGCGGCTTTTGACGGTATTTTTTTGATGTCTCGATATGCCGGATGATCGATGTAAGCTGTGCACTTTCGATCGTAGATGCCGAGACTGGAAGCATGCTCGGCGAAGGGGGGCGGTAATTCCGGGTCATAGCGCCCACATCGGCGTGGCGTTTGGCGCAAGCATGTGTCGTGTAGGAGCCGATCCAACACCGAAATGGAGCAATGCAGTGCCGACCTGCAAACAAGTCTCGCGGAATCAATACGGGCGTACAGTGGCAACGTGTGCCGTTGCTGACATTGATCTTGGGGAATGGCTGGTCAACAATGGTCTCGCACCCGGATGGCCTGAATATTCGAGCGGACGCTAAGACGCCGCGCAACGCGCCGCGGGTCACGCCGGATGCGGGATATGGACCGGCTGCTTTGTCGAACCTCGGTTATACCGCGCGCGCGTTGGGTTGGGCGGTCGTCCTGCCGCCTGTTCGGATGATGCCAGCGCTCATCCTTGATCACAGGCCCGGGCAGCACAAATGCGAAGCCTCAAGCAATCTGCCGTACGATTGCAAGATTTGCAAATACCTAGCCGCCCAAGGTTGTATAATCTAGAAAGGTGCCCGGATGCTCGCGGTGGGCGGGCCGCTCAAACGGGGGAGTTCTCGAGATGGCCGATCACCACGATAGTGCCGAGGTTCACACGGCGACTCCTGGGGGCCCGACGGTAGCTCAGCCTGACGACGACGCACCTGATCCAGTGGATCCGCCACCGGCTAGCAAAACTTGGCTAGAATCAGTCCTTCAATGGGTCGCTCCGATCTCGTTGCTGCTCAATTTCTATCTTGCCTACGACAAACTTACGCAGGAGAAGATCGCTCAGCCGGGCCCACACATTGCCAGAGCATCAATTGACGGTCGAGGCGGCGCCGCTTTGGTGGAGCTCAAGCGATTGGCTGATGCGTTCTCTACGCAATTTTCGAAACCAAGTATCGCCCAGACGCCTGGCTGGATCAGCTTCATTGATGAGCAAAAGAAACTGCCTCCAATCGCGCTTCGCAATCAAGTCATTCGGTTCCTAACTGTCCAAAACTTTACGAGCACTGCATACGAGGGTCTCACTGTGCTCACTTCCTCCGGGAAGATCGCTGACGTGGGCCTGCTGGCCCCCAATTCAACGATCCTGGTATTTTACAAGGACGAAAGCATGCTTGCCGACGGTAAGGTGTCTTATCGGCTCGCGGGCACAAAGGATGATGTAAGCCTGCCGGTGCCTCCGCCGCCTCGCGATGCCATCGAAATAATATCGAACATATCCAAGAGGGGTCTGCAGTCCTTGGGATCTGTTCCGGACGCATCGGACCGGCTGAACAATTTGCTTGAAATCCTTAACAGGGGGGCGAATTGAGCAAATCAACGGCGGCACTAATAGGTGCTTTGCTTGGTATGGCTATTGGCCTCGCCAGCCACCGTGCTGCCATTGCTGAGATCAGCGCTCTTCCGACTATCCAACGTGTCGATACTCCTTACTGGTCAATCACGCTGCAGTCCGATGTCATTGACCTGTTTCCTTCGTTTGATCAGAAGCTGAAATTTAGTCGTGAGCCTGCGCGAAGCATCGCTGACATCCTAGATCAGTCTGGACTTCCCGATCATGACGAAAAGCAATGGCCCATCGCCCAACAGGCCAAGTCCGATGGCTTATTTGCTCTCACCACCGCAATGATTTTCATCGACGAATTTACGTTGAACTCGCTTGCAGCGAGCGATCTTAAGTCCCCCCTCTTCCAGGACATCGATCCGAAGGGAAGTCCAAAGAGTGATCTGGTTATCCAAATTTACAAGGATGAAGTCACCTTCAAGCAAGCTACAGGCGCGCTCGGCCCGGAGTCTGCTAACGGCTTGTTTCTGGCCGACACCAATACGATTGCAACTTTCCTGCCAGCGAGCTTCTTGGAGGGATTCTATCGTCCATTCGGGCAACTCCAGGACCTGACGGAGCAGGGGGCCTCAGCAATCATTGCCCTACGTCGAACGCTCGGAAAAACGTATCAACACGAGCTCATCCATGCGCTGCAACAGCGATCAGGCAGATACTATCTCCAGTCACCATTTATCGCCGAGGGACAGGCGCAGTTTCTAACCAAAAAACTCGGTCGACTGGAGATTTTGGGGCCTATGGTGGCCGCGCAGTTCTTGGCGGACCAGTCCGTACTGGGCCAACAAAGATCTTTTGCATCGCTGACTGCCGCGATGAATCGGATCAGACGCAACTCCGTTCTCTCACCGGAAGAGTACGAAATCTCGCGTCGTATTGCTTCATTGCCTCTGGGAGACGGAGAGCAGTTGTCTTTTCTCCTGACCGTAAAGTCTGACGACTTCTATTCCAGCCGCGACGTAGCGAGGTATTACGACCTAGCCTGGGGTTTATTCTTCCTACTGGATTCAGAACAAGACCCAGCGCAGGACTTCTCCATGGTTCGTCATGTCGCGGAAAATCTCGATGCGTCTCGGTACCAATCGCAGATCAAAGATATCGAGAGCCGCCTGAGGGATCTCGTGCGAAACACTTTGGGGCCTGAAAAGGACTATACAGCCGCACTTCTCGCCCTTCCTGCGGCGGTGAACAAAAGCGATGCCGAAATGCTGCAGAAGCGGCCTTTTGCCGCCTACGAGCAACTGCTTTCTAGTCTCAAGGCTGCTCCTACGGCGCCAGACGTATTAGCGTACGTCGCAGATCTGTTTACGAGTGAGGATGCGCGTGACGTCTACGCGACGCTCTACAACCGCGCGCTGGATGAGCAGGACCACGGCGCTCAGGCGACCATCGGAAGTCCCCTCAGGCTCCTTGGCCGATATGTTGATACGCTCATGCGCGCTGGACTCATAAATCAAGCGGCATCAAAAATTGCGGCCGCGGGCGATCTGAACAAAGCGCAACTTACGCAGTTGGACATACCAACCAGAAGCAACCTGCTCCTTATCTCACATTATCTGCGCTTGAGGGATCAAGCTTCGGACGCTGATCGGGCTAAGCTCGAGTGTGAGGCAAACTTAGGCCGAGCTATTCAAGCCTACGACGAACTCTCGACCTCAGATTTGATGAAAAACGCTTTGAGGGCGACCGATTCCGTCAAGTTGCCTCAGCTCAAGTCGGTTTACGAGAATGCTCTGGGCATGGCGCGGTCTGCCGTCCAGCGAGATGCAATCGAATGTGGCATCGCAAGAGTCGAGCCAAACTCGTGGTTCATCGGTCCTGAGCTTGCTGGTTTGCAGGACAGGTTAGATGAGATTAATCAACTGATCGCGGCTCCCCGGAAGTAGCCACGCATCATCAAGGGCAGCCATGCTCGGCGGCAAGCCGGGTAAGCGACCGCCTCCGCTCGCAGATCTGCGTTGCCCTGTCGGTGGCACAAATGACGCATGGACACCGCAATCAACCCATCACGTTCGTAGGCAACCACTTCCCGAGAACGGGCTGCTCTTGAGATTACCGCGCTTCTGTCTAGGTTCGTTTCATCGGGCTACTGCGGGCCGGCAAGCGGTCTCGGCCTTACGGTGTACGATCGCTCGCGCACAATTACGTGCGTCCCTCGCCGGAGCCACTCGTTCCCGAGTCGTCCAGTCGCGTTCCGCGCCGGCGCGATGCTGACGCTCCTGCGGCTGCGATGCGTGCTGCCGCCAGGCGGAACTATGCGGGAATCTGGGGTCGACTCCCCGGTCAATTAAAAACAAAATTCAGGATGGCGTACCCGGAAGTTCTCATCTATGCAAAGCGGCGGTATAACAACGCGAAGCGGAGGACCCGCACCGGGCGACTTCCAGTCACGAGGCGGGGCAGCTAGTGGCGTGACCGACATCCTAATGCTCGTAATACTGTCTACTATGCGTGACAAATCTAGCTGGTGTACTGGCTGACCGTCTCGTCGTTGTGCAAACTGCACCTCAGATCGACCAATATGACAGTCTTGGGTGTCTTCGCCCAGAACCGTTTCACCCTGCATGAACTCGATTTTATAGCGTCCATCGTTCCTGCTACCTCTCATCCCGTTCTCACAAGTCCAATGTGCTTCAAATTGACCGTTGCCCTTGGGCGTGATTACGACGGATGCGAAGTGTTGGGGGGAGATATCGACGCCGTGATCGATCGGCTTCGAGCGGTCTGGCCATGGATATGTGCCAGGGTTGGGCATTGTCGCTAATGCTACTGTTGATCCTGATACCCCAACTAACGCGGCAACGCCCAATAGCGTTCGACCAAGTCGCAAGCTTCGCATGATGACAGCCTCGAACGAGAATCTGTTGAGCTACGTCAGCCGAACGTCGGGCCACATCGTGACGGAGCTATGACAGAATCTCGGTAATGGGACCCGTTCAATTTTTTTGATACCGATTCTTGCCGCGAGATGGCAATGGAGCAACCCTCCCGTTTCACTCCGTATGCTAAGGGGGTATAAAGTTGCCGATTTATTTTCATCTCGCGCCGATTTTGCTGTCGGCGGGCTCCATTATTGAGCCGGGAAATTTCGGGCGAATTCTCAGATTGGTGGGCCCGTCACATCCACTCCATCGCCGCGAGATGGCCTACGAAGCGGTTCGTCAAGGTTCGTTTACCGATCGACCGTCACGCTTGGAATGTCTGTTTGGCTTTTTAACCCGGGGTGAGGCAGCTCTTTATGGTTCGGGCATTCAAGGCTATGCGAGCTCTGTCTTGTATGAGATCGAAAGCGCGGAGTCAGATCCGCATATCGCGGATGCCAACAATGGGGTGCAGCATTTTGGGCTACCTAGTTTCGATCCGGATGTGATCGCCTACTACTGGGGCGGATGGCAGCGTTCACCAGATCCAACGGCAGTGATCTTGCGCGAAGTTCTTTTGCGCCAACCGGTGATAGTGCGCGCCAGGATCTAGACGGTCCATAGCGGTCGGTGGGGCGCGCCCGCCTTGCGGACTGGGCTCTACTCCACCAGCCCCTGCGTCGCCGAGCCTGCGGGGCTATTCGGGGTCGATCCCTTGACCGCGATATGGTGTCCCTCTCCGGAGGCACTCGGGTCCGGTCGCGTGCCGCGCCGGCGCAATCCGATTCATCTGGGAAAATCTGCGTTTCCTGATCGCCGCCACTTGGGATTGGCGTACTATCGCGCTTTGATTCGCGAAGGCATTGTTATGGCACGTAAGAATAATCAACCTTCTTTGGAAGATTTATTTGAGCTCCCGGAAGACTACTTGCGGGGGCCACAGCCCGAAGCGCTTCGACCTGGGTTGATTGAAGGAGCAGACAGGAAGACTAACCAGGATCGACTTCTGAAATTCTGGCCGAAAACTGGGACGGTCGCGGACGACGAGCTTCGTGAGCTCTGGCGCCACGAGCGGCTCCAAGTTGACCGGATCATGAGCTATCCCGGCGCTGACCAAGTCTTCGCCGGTGTCGTTGCAATGATCGAGACGTCCGACACGTTTTGCATCGTGCATGAACCCGGATCGATGCCTCTCGAAGGGAAGTTGAGGACCGCGCCGAGGCGGTTCTGGATGCGCAGCCTGTCCGTTCCGGCGAACCGTGTCATTCTGTGGAACAACCTCGGTCGCCTTGCGAAGGCTTTGGGAATCCTCCACTCGCATGGACTCCTGCACGGCAGGATCGATAGCTATGCCGTCTTCACCGAGGGCGCACAGGAGGCGGATTTCCGCTTAGGCGGATTCGAATGGAGTTTGGTGTTGGGCGAGGCGCGTGCGGTTCACCCTCCGCTGCAGCAGATTCGAGCTAAGATCCGGCAGCTAACCTATTCCTATGCCCAGGACTGGAAGGCTCTGGCCTCGCTATTTGCGTCATTCGTTGGCATCGATCCGGACGGACTGCGCCGTGCCGATCCATACATTGATACAAACAACCCAATCGAATTGATGGACAGCGAAATTGATCTCTTGCGCCGAATGATTGATCCCGCCCGTGACGAAGTTGTGGAAGCAAAATCGGTCATCCGAGCGGTGCAGGTACTCACGCGAGAGTTAGGTGGCCAACGCGAGACACGGGAATCCCGTTTGCTGCTACTTTTCCGTCCTAACGATAAAATGGCGGAGACCATATATACGCTTAGTGAAGAGAGCGTCGCATTCGACGATCTTCAATCCCAAGTCTCATTCGTGGAAAGCGACTTATCGAGTGGCGCCCGGATTGTTGCGGCTGCCGGAGACGATAACCCGGAGCGTCTGTTTCTCATCACTGATACAACGTCTTATCAGCTTCGGCGTTTTTCGGACACCGGTACCAGCACTTGGCAGGTTGCGACCGTCACGTCGATCCTTGCACGCGAGCCGGGTCGCGCGTTTGCGAATAGTGAAATCCAGCCCGTGCGGCACCCCATCGAGGTGGTCTCGAATGGGAGGGCCGCGACCCGCAGACTTACAGAACTCGGCGCCGGTGCTCTGGAATGGACGCTTTCTCTCGTTAAAGAAAAAATACATGAGGAGGATACGGAGACCCGCACACTCCGACAGGCGATTCTGTTGATCCAGGTTGTCGAGGCTTTGCTTCATGCCCTGGAAATTCTCCCTGTTGAGATCGTTGGCACGCGCTCCGAGCGGGGACGCGTAATTCTTCAGATTACACCGCGAGAGTCGTCGAGAGACGACGTTGCCCGCAACGTAGGAGAGCGTAGCGTGGCCGATGTCATGGATCGGTTATTTGAAAAAGACGATCAGGGCATTGATGTCGAGTGGCGATTGAGCAATTCGGGCGGGCTGGGTGGACGTGATGCTGGTGACGTCAGTCTGCGTTTTGAGACCGTTGCGAAAGATAATTCTGGCCGCATCGTCTACGAGTTCTCCGCCTTCGAATTGCCCTCGGAGGGCGACCGCCTCTTCTTGCGCCGGTATGGCGACCACGGCACAGAAAGCCTGATCCGCCGCCGTCTTCGGACTACTCGCGCGATTGCCGAACAGCGCGATCTTGTGACGTTGTTCTCTGATCCTCGCCGCAATAGCCGGCGCACTGAAACGCCCCCCTCCAAGGATGAATTCTTCGACGATCTGGACGACGCAAAGCAGCGCGCTTTGGAGGACCTGTGGACCCTCGAACCCACTTACTTCGTCGTGGGCCCACCTGGGGTCGGCAAGACAAAACTCGTCAGCGAGGTGCTTCGCCGAAAAGTGTCGGTCGATCCAGCCGCGCGCCTACTGGTCTCGACGCAAAGCCATCAAGCGCTCGACCATATCTTGAAGGCGACACGGCGCACGCTGGGCGAAAAAGCTGACGATGCCATCATTGTCCGCTCGCCGGGGCGCGATGATGCCGTATCGACCGAGGCAGATGTGCGGCGCACCGCGGTGGCGTATTTGAAAAGAGTGCGGGCAACGAAACGCTTCCAGCAAGCTCCACTCGGTGTGCAAACAGGGATTGCTGATCTAGAGAAGGCCTTTGCGCAAGACGAGATCCGCTTGCTCGAGCGACGAAATGCGCGTGATGCAGAAGGAGTGCGCGCGTTGACCGCGCTGGTTCTCGGATCGGCCAATCTGGTGTTTTCGACTAGTGCTTCTGCCGATATTGAACGGTTAATAGATGAATCCGCTCAGTTCGACTGGGTAATTATCGAAGAAGCGGCCAAGGCTACTGGCCCCGACTTGATAGCGCCATTGTCACTGTCGGGCCGGCGTCTCTTCATCGGAGACCACAATCAGCTCCCGCCCTTCGATACCGAGCGCATGACGTCGATTCTCTCGGATAAGACCGCGCTTCGGAATGCCTTGCTGAGTTCAGACGAGATGATTGGCCCAACATTCTTCGAGTCGGGGCTTGAAGACCTTCGCAAAGCGGTCGAGGACGATAACACCCTCTCTCAGATCTCGCGCGCCGCGCTGCGGGCGTTTGAACCGTTTCGCGTGCTCGTCGAGGAAGATGAACGGCGCAGGGGTGTGGTCGCTGGTAGTCGGCGATCGGTGTCGAGTGAATTGCTGGTCCAGCATCGTATGGACCCCCAGATTGCCGAGTTGATTTCCCTTTGCTTTTACCAAGGGCGATTGAAGACGTCTGATCGTCGAACGGCAGAAGCATCGCGGCCGTTGCCGTTCAGCTTTGGGGAGGGCTTTCCTACATCTCCACTTGTTTTTATTGACATGCCCTACGTCAGCCGCACCGGCAAAGCGCCGCCGGTAGAGTCGGGAAGGCCTAGATGGAGCAATGCGGCGGAGGCCAAGGTCATCGTCGATTTGCTGGAGCGGCTCCGTCCTGTTCCTCAATCGGGCGATCAGGAGGCACCATCTCTTGCTGTACTTGCACCCTACCGGGCGCAGGTCGATCGTATCGATCGGCAGGTCGAAGCGCTCAAGGCAAAAGGGGGAGACATCCTGCGATTCAGAGGCTTCGCCGAAAGCGGTCGAATCTGCGGGACGGTGGACGCGTCGCAGGGCTCGGAGGCCGACCTCGTCATAGTGTCCTTGGTGCGAAACAACCCTAGAACGGGGGTCCCTGCGTTGGGCTTCTTGCGCGATCGTCGGCGTATGAACGTGCTGTTGAGCCGAGGGCGCCAGCAGTTGGTTCTCGTCGGATCTCTCGAATTTCTTCGTGAGAGCTCCCGGCACGCAACGAAGGACCCGAAGGATGAATTGTCATTCGTGGTGACCTTCCTTGAAACGATCGAGGCGCTTCGTCACCAGACAGCCCAACGAGGAGGGCCGGCCGCAACAATTGTTGCTCCCGCAGAACTGTTTCGGGGGATGCGATGAGCGTGGTGGTGGCGATACCGGTACGCCGGGTATCTGCGAGAGCGGTGATCGAGAAAGGTCGGGGCTGGAGCGCGCTTGATGAGTTCGTATTGTGGTCCTTGTCGCGCGAGGCGATGTCGGCGAGCCGGCTGGCCGACGATCTTGATATCCCGAGGCGCGTTATCCTAGAGATCATTGTTAGGATGATGAGATTTCGCCTGCTTGAGGCGGTCTTGATAGGCGGTTTCCCGGCTTTCCAGACAACAACGTTCGGTGCAGCCGTGGTCGCGGGTGGTTCCGAAATTCCAACCGACAAGCAGCGGATCTCCCGAAACGTCTCGTTCGTGTACGACACGATCACAGGTACTGTGTTTTCGCGAAGAGATGTTGCAGCAAAACGTGCGGGCGTCATCCTCTCGCTGCGGCAGAAGGGCGTCGATGTGCGGGACATCGAGGTGCGTGGCGCGCTGCCCAAGACGACGCCCCAGGAGAATTTTGCGCGTATCCAGGAAGTTCTTCGCGAGGACGAGAAGCTGTTGTTTTTTGACGGTGACACATTTGTCGAGCGACAGAATGAATTCATGCTTGTCGTGGTGGACGGTGCGTCAATGAGGAATCTCCCGGATCGCGCGCCCCAATCACTTAAGCAGGAGATTGTACGTATTGCGGCGTCAACAGATAGTGCGCGGCCAATTGTGGTTGCGTCACACATTCAAGAGGAAGCTGAAAAAGTTCTGCCTGATCCAATCGCGGCCACGTTTGAGATAGACGGCCTTGTGTTTGGCGGTGATGCGCATCGCGAGATTTTCAGGCGGATTCTCGAGCGAGCAAAGCGCCGGATGTTCCTTCACTCGACGTTTCTTCGAGTCGCGGGATTTGCCAATTGGCTGGATGAAATCCGCGATGCGGTTCGCAGAGGAGTCAAGATTGACCTATTCTGGGGGGCTGGTGCGCCAGATAGTCCGAATGAAAAGGCATTTCTTCAGGCCGCCGAGATATCGAAGCTCATCGCCGCCGACGATGTCCTTCGAGAGCGGGTACGCATCCACCTTCGGTCGACCGGCTCACACTCCAAGCTGATCATTGCAGACGACGGCGACGAGGGGTACGTCGCCGTCGTAGGTTCCTGCAATTGGCTCTACACGTCGTTTGAGCGATTTGAGTTGTCATGTGAGTTCAGGGATCCGCACCTTATCGCGGAGATCGCAGACGGCTTTGGTGCGATGGTGGCTCGCCCAGGGTTCAAGCCGGAGATCGGTACCGAGCTCTATATTCTCGCGCGAGCATTGCGAAGACGACCGGAGAGCACGGGAAATCATCGCGCCAGAGTGATCGCGGGACAGGCGCATGAGGCGATATTGCGTGAGGCCAGTGGCGGCGCGCCAAGCCGCTTCTTGGTCGCGAGTGACAAGTTCGGAAATTCGGCTTTCGCCAATGCAATCATTCCGGCTGAGGTTGCGGCGGCCACCGCCCGCACCGAACCGGTTGTTATCTACGGAAGCACTGCCGGGCTGGTGAGCGGCCCTGTGGCAGCTGGATTGACAATCGACGTTCGCGAGCGGGGCGTGCGTCTGCTACGAATCGCTGAGGGCTTCCACGCGAAATTCCTTCTGTGGGGGGAAGACGACATTGTAGTCACAAGTATTAACTGGTGCTCGTGGACGTCGCCACCGGATGCGCCTTTCGGCGAGATCGGTGTCCATATATCACGGCCCGGCTTGGCGCGGTACCTTGCGGAGCGTTTGCCGCTGATTTGGTCGCAGCTCTGAGCGAAGCAAGGGGAGGAAGATGCGTGATATCCGTTGCACGGTACGTAATTGAACGGTCACCGAACCAGATTCGGCTCGCCTTCAAGGGAGTCCTTGAAGTCTGTAAAGCGAAGAATATTGCCAGTGTGACATTGGTGGTGCCTCAGAAGGGAGGGTTCGATCGGACGATTGTGGCCGAGTTCCTTGGAGCAGATGCGGTAAAGGCACTGGTAAAAGGCCATCCTGTTCTGATCGCCCAAGGAGTTCAGATGAAGCTGGAAAGCGCACAGACGTTCCGGGGGAGCTCGTCTGGTGGGCTTCTCATCGGCGCACATATCTCGAACAAGGACATGAACAAGCTCGACGACTCGCTGGGCGTACAGGCGATCGTTTATCTTCCGTGGAATGACACTGAGGGGAAGGAGTGGCAAGCGACCTGGGGAGCTCAGACACTAGGGGCGACCACCACGCCGCTACCGGTCAGTAGTCTGCCTGGTCCAGCGGAGGAAGCGCTGCGGCGTTTGACCCAAGCCATAAATTTGAGTACCGGCCTCAACCATCCCTTGGACAAGAAGCATGCGGAGCGCGCAATCGCTCAGCTTCGCCAGGAGGGCCATTCAATCGACCCTGTGGAAATTCGCCGTTGGGCTCAGCGAAACGGCTGGAGCTCAAGCGCTGCTGCCGACCTCGAAGCAATTGCTCGTAAGTTGTTTAGGTAATCGGCGACGAAATCGAAATTTCGCGTACATCCCGAGCGGTATGATCAGTCGCAGCTCATGTCGTCTGATCGTTGCGGGGTCGGAATACTCGACCGAGTCCGTATTATCATCGTCTAACCTCTAACCGAAAAGCGGTTGAAAGCTGTTAGGCTCTGAATTCGCGGCTCTAGTTCGCGCTGATAGATCGTCTTTTGCAAGAACTCGATTTCCGCGTTTTGATCGTTTTCGTCGACATCGATGTACCAGGACTTTGGCCGTCCATCAGTCCCGTCGCTCCAGCGATATCCGCGCCGCTTGAGTTCGTCCTTCAGCTCGAACGGGGAATGTTCGGCCCAGATTCTAATGGTTTTGCGCCGCGCGCGTTCCAGCAGAGCGGAAAGAACAGTCCGATTCTGATGGGGGAGCGCCAAAGCTAGGATCTCGAGCAGCGCGAGACAGTCATCGACGGCGCGATGAGCCTCATGAAACAGGCCCGCCTTCATCAGCAGATACGGCAGTCGTGAGCCTTCGAAACCATGATTGCGCCATTCAATTTCACTGACCGAACATGCCCACGCTTGATGCTCAAACGACGGACAGTAACGCTCCATGAACTTGCGATCGAAAGCGGCATTGTGAGCAATGACGACAACGGCATCTGCCGCAAAGGTGGCAATGCGATCGGGGTCAAGGCTGTGGCCATCGACCATTTCGTCGGTAATCCCGGTGAGAGCCGTAACCTCCGCGGGGATGGCCACCGACGGCTGGTTGAAGCAGCTGAAGGTATCGAGGACTCGGGTGGTCCGGCCGTCCAGTAAGTACGCGAACTTGACCATTCCGAGCTCGATGATCTCATCGCGGGCCGAATTCAGGCCAGTCGTCTCGACATCCAATAGGAGAGCAGTCTTGGCTGCTTCGCCGTTGCTCGCAGCGAATTCTGACCGCGGAACGAGCCGGCGCAAGACGCGATAATCCGGCGATTGCTCGAGCGCGGCCGCCATTTCGGTCAGGGTTGAGGGATCGGTCATATTCGTGGTCAACAGATGAACCGCGCTCCGTGCGCGTCTGGCTGCACTCTATCGGATGCGATCGGTTGAGGCATCTGAGCCTGTGGACAGCTCTTCGTCGTGGGGGGCATCTGCGACCGGCCAGCGGGGCGCTCGAGGATAGTGAACAGGCGGAGGAAGCCCGTTGGGAGAAGGATCAAGCCCGGCTCGCAGCCGCCTTGGGGTGAGCGCGAGGTACGGACGACGCCCGGAAAAGCGGTCAAACTCGGATGCTGAATTCATCTAATATGAGCGACAATTGATCTGCGCCTTCAGGTTCGGGATTAGTGAATGCCGAAATAGAGATTCCGAGCAGCCGTATCGCTTTCTTGGGCGGCATAAGTTGCTTTAGTAGCTCAAATGCCAGGCTGGAGAGATCGCCCGAACTGTCAATGACAGCCACGGACCTGCTGCGGGTAATCAATTCGAAATCGGAAAATTTCACCTTGAGCGTAGCTGTCCGACCCCGTGCGCCGGTGGTCTCGCAGTGACGCCATACCTTCTCGATAAGCAGCTGCAGTTCCGCCGCCAAGGCTTCGTAATCCGCCAAGTCTTGGGAGAACGTGCTCTCGGCGCCTATGGACTTTCGGGCCCGGTTGGCGTGTACCGGTCGGTTATCGATGCCGCGCGAGATCCAGTAATAGTAGGCGCCGGCCTTGCCGAAATTGGCGGTCATGAACTCGAGCGTCTGGTTACGCATATCCAGGCCCGTGAAGATACCGAGGCCATTCATCTTCGCGCTTGTCGCCGGGCCGATCCCATGGAATTTCCCGACGGGAAGACCCTGAACGAATCCCGGTCCCATCTTCGGCGTGATGACGAACTGCCCGTTCGGCTTGCGCTGATCCGAGGCGAGCTTCGCCAGGAACTTGTTGTAAGAGATGCCGGCGGAGGCGGTCAGACCCGTCTCGCTGAGGATCTTGGCTCGGATCAAGGTCGCGATCTCTGTTGCGATCGGGATGCCTTGGATGTTCTCGGTAACGTCCAGGTAGGCCTCATCAAGCGACAATGGCTCGATGATTTCCGTGTGCTCGGCGAAGATCATCCGAATTTGTCGCGAGATCTCCTTGTAAACCTCGAAGCGCGGCTTCACGAAGATCAGGTCGGGGCATTGGCGCTTGGCCGTTACCGACGGCATCGCCGATCGGACCCCGAACTTGCGTGCCTCATAGCTCGCAGCCGCGACGACGCCACGCTCTTTGGACCCGCCCACGGCGACCGGCTTCCCACGCAAGTCCGGATTGTCCCGCTGCTCAACCGATGCGTAGAAGGCATCCATGTCTATATGGATGATCTTGCGGTCTCGCGCCTCGGCGGTATTCTGATTCTGATCCGACGAGCTCATGCACACATTATACTGCGAATCCGCTGCCCTGGGTCCCTGCTTTCGAACGACGGGGGTGTAGACCACGAGCTGATCTTCGCCGGATGGCCAGCGTTCGGCCCAGCTTTCCGCGCTGCGGCCGCGTTGACCTTCGCACGATCTCGCCGATCCTCTGGAGCGGGCGTCCAAATGCTCGGAAGGCGCTTTCCCACGCGTTCCGCTGCACTGTTCAAAAGCAGCCTACGCAGCGATCTTGTCCTCCTTGTCTTCGCCGCGCATGACGATCTTCAGCGTGTCGTTGGGCAAAGGGCGCTGCAGCGCCTTCGCCTCATCCCACGGAGCGCGCATCCAGACGTCGCGCTCCTCCTCGGTGGTCAGGATCACCGGCATGGCCTTCGAGTGGATCGGCTCGACGACGGCATTGGGTGACGTCGTCAGGAAGCCGTAGACGAGGTGGGGGCCCGGGATCGGCTTCGACTTGGTGCCGCGGTCGCCCCTGAATTCGGTCCAGATGCCCGCGAAACAGAACGGCGGCCGGCTTTCCTCGAGCGCGAACCAGACGACATCCTTCTTCTTTGTCTCAGGATTTGGCTCGGGTGCGTATTCAGCGAAGCTGTTCGCCGGCACGAGGCAGCGGTTCTCTGGCTTCAGCCAGCCGCGCCAATGCGGCGACGATGTATTGCGGATGTTAGTGACCGGCGGACCGCCGGTCTTGGGTGGGGGCGGCATGCCCCAGCGCATGAGCACCATCTCTTCGGCCTCGCCGGCATTGCGGATTACAGGTGCCGGATAGTCCGGAAACACTCCGGGCATCGGCGCCAGATTGCCGACATAGCGGTTCATGCGTCTGAACAGACCGGCGATCGCCGCCTGGTTCGTCGTGATTGAATAGAGATTACACATTCAGGGCTCGCTCTCGGTCACTCGCATGAGCTGGATCGCCACATCGGAGTCTGATCGTCCGCCACAAAGTAATACTTATCCGGACGTTTCATCGTCAGCCTCAGCGCATGCCATCTAACCAGTGTAAGTCCGAAAGCGTCCCCGCGTGTAGGCGTGCGAGACGGCCTTCTTCAACTCCGAGATCTCCGATTCCAGAAAATTGTTCGCGACGATCAGCGCGCGAATAGCCGCGCGCATATCGCCGTCGCAAACGGCGATCGCCTGCTCGACGGCGGCGTCCAGCTCAACGTCCTGTTCGTTCGGCTTTGAGACCGAGGACATGGCCCCGTTCCAGGTTGACCGTCGATAGTGTATGTTCTTATTTTGTTCTCATGGAGTCAAGCCGCCGTTTCAAGCCGCCCTGGACTTTGGTCCGGGAAAATTCCGAGTGCTATGTGGTCAGGGACGCCAACGGTGTGACCCTCGCATGGCTCTATTGCCGCGATGATGCGCAGCGCTACAGCTTCGGTGTGAGCAAGCTATCTTCGGATGAGGCGCGTCGGATCGGCACTGCAATCGCGCGCATTCCCGAATTCCTGATGCCGCGCCAAGGCTTTTATCCGCGCGGGGGCGGCCCGCGCTTGCGCCCCGACCGGCCGTATCACGTGGCCCTGGAGGATCGCTATATCCGCGAGCACTGGGATGAGATCTACGCTCTCTGCAAGCTCAACAGCCTGCCTTTCAACGCAACGGGCGAAGTCATAAAGAACGACGGCGTTTGGAGGGTCTATGAGTTTACCTGGCAGATGGATGCGATCTTGTTCTGGGACCGTTTCCAGGGCCGCTGGCTGCGCGGCACGGAGTTTCATTATCCCGAGCGGCCAGAGAACCTGCCGATGCTGAAGCCGCTTGAGCACTGGCCGAAATCCAATCCCCGCAATCTGCGGTAATCGCTGGTATCCAAGGTCATGAGCAAACGTCGAGTCCTGATATTGATCCTCCTGCTGTTATCGAGCGCGGTTCTGGCTGACAATTTTGTCGGCCAGGCCAGTGTCATTGACGGCGACACGTTGGAAATTCAGGGAATGCGGATCCGCCTTTGGGGCGTGGATGCTCCGGAGAGCACTCAGCTATGTCGCGGTGAGGATAGTTTACAGTACCGCTGTGGTTCGAAGGCTGCGAACGATCTCGACGCTTACATTGCCCGGCGCCCCGTCAACTGCGTCCCGCTCAGCCTCGACCGGTATGGCCGCACGGTCGCGACCTGTTCGGTCGCGGGCGGAGATCTTGGGGAATGGCTTGTGCGCAACGGCCTTGCGTTGGATTGGCCGCAATACTCGAAGGGCAGATATCACGAGTCTCAGCGCGAGGCTGAGCGCGCGGGCCAGGGACTTTGGAAGGGCAGCTACGTCGAGCCGTGGCTCTATCGTGCGTGCATTCGCGCGGGCGGCAAGCCGTCCGACTGTTCGGACGATGCGAATACCCATCCTTGATGCGATCCAGTGCGAGGCGTCAATCCACAACAAACATGACCGATCACCGCACTTGGTTAGCTGACTCTAGCGTGGTTTGGGCGACTCACGCTACGCCATCATTCTCGATCACCTCACTGCACAATGAGAATGAAATGGTTGCAGCCAACCGTGAAATGCCGGCCTCTGGTTACGCGCTTGAAGTGGACGGCCGGCTCAAAGCCGAATTTGCAACCAGAGACGGCGCCAGGGCAGGCGGAGAAGAACTAAAGAAGCGTTTTCCCATGCTTCAGATCAGGATCTATGACGCGCAGACGAATGCGCGCGAGGAAATCTAGATCTCAAGTCTTGGCGGATTCTTCCGCTTGTGCGCGTGCGGCTAGTGCCGCACCGGGCTCTCGTGAACCGAGCCGCTTTGCGTCTCGGCCGTGCGGCGTCGATCCCTCGCGCAAAGGGATGCGGAGCTCCTCGCCGGGGGCACTCGGGAAAGGGGCTCGCCTGCGGCGATCGCTATCACTGCCCCGTTCCCGGGTGCCGCTATTGAACCGGTCTCGTCGCTGCACTCGGACCCGCGTGCCCCTTCGGGTCGCTATGCTCACGCTCTCCGGGTGCCATTTTCCGTTGAGGCGATGCGCCGTTGGCGCACGCCTGGTCGGGCCTGCGGCCCTCCGCACCTCAAGGCCAAGTGCAATGAAGAAATCGGACGGAGGGAAAGCCCTTCGGGCTTTCCCTGACGGAAGTTGCGGCGCGGAATCTAGTGGGCGTCGGCGATCGAAGATGCAGGAGAGGCAGAGTGGAGTGGCGTTGGCCGTGACGGGTTGAGGACCGGAGGAGAGTCTTCCGGTGCCCGTCGTGGAGAATACTCCCATGAATATGCAGGTTCTTGATGCCCGCCGCGACGCCAGCGGCGGTTACAGAGTGGATGTAAATCGGGGCGACCGCGTCGGTCGGGTATCCTCGGAGTGGTTTTCTCGTCCGGCGGATGAGCGTTATTTGTCGCTCAACGAACTGGCCCGCACGGTGCGTGATCGCACGGACCGCAGCCGGACGCGCGTGGTGGAAAGCGCGCTCATCTATGTGGAGGCAAACCGTGCCGACCCCGAGCGCTTGGCCCTGATGCTGCCCGGCTCGGACACGCCGGTCGCGCCGACCCACTGGAGCTTCGGCCAGCTTGCAAGCCAGGTTGGTGCTCCGGCCGCTTACCTGCGGCAGCTCCCCGCGGCACTCGCTGGCATCAACCTGCAATATGGCCTGACTGCCAATCGCGTCGAACAGATCAAAACGCTCGAGACCGAGGATCGTCGCGTTGAGCTTCGCGCCGTCACTGGTCCCGACTACGGGCGCATCTACGACCACGAGTTGGTTGAGGCCGTGCAGCGCATCGCCGGCAACGGCACGGGCGATACGCGGTGGAAGGTGCCAGGTGTGCTCGACTGGTCCACCGGGATCTACAATCCCCGTGTCGACATTTCCAAGGACACGACGACCCTGTATGCATCGGACAGGGACGTCTTTCTCTTTCTGGTCGACGACCTGAACCCGATCGAAGCTGGTCGTCTCCGGGACGGCTCGCCCGACCTCTATTTCCGCGGCTTCTATTGCTGGAACTCGGAAGTTGGCGCGAAGACACTCGGCATGGCAAGCTTCTATCTCCGTGCGGTCTGCCAAAATCGCAATCTGTGGGGCGTGGAAGATTTCGAGGAGATCACCATCCGCCATTCCAAATACGCGGCCTCCCGCTTTGCCCACGAGGCGGCCCCGGCGCTACTGAACTTCGCCAACTCCTCACCCATGCCCTTCGTCAATGGCATCAAGGCTGCCCGCGAGCGGATCGTGGCACGCAGCGACGAGGATCGCACCGAGTTTCTGCGCCGCCGCGGCTTCTCCAAGGCCGAGACTGGCAAGGTGATCGATTCAGTGCTGGCGGAGGAAGGCCGCCCGCCTGAAAGCATCTTCGATTTCGTGCAGGGCATCACCGCCGTCGCGCGCGACAAGCCGCATCAGGATGTCCGCCTGGATATTGAGGCTAAGGCCAAGAAGCTGCTCGACCGGGTGGCGTGATTTCCGGCAAGCCGGGACTTTCGGGTCTCCGGCTTGGTGCGTCTGCGCTCTTCCGATTCACGGGTTTCGTAACCTGCCGTCTCGGAGGGACGGCATTGCGACCGCCGTCGCGGGCCCACAATCCCGCGACGGCCTTTGGGAGGTGGTCCGTCGACAAACTGGCGGTTCCGCGTAGCGCCGAAAAATGCACGCTCAGGTGCCGCGATACTCGCTCACGATTTTTGCGTGGCCGCGTTCCGCTTCGGCCCACGTTGGGTAACGCTCCCGTCGGGCGTCGCAGGAGGGTACGCCCGCCTCCATCACCTCGGTTTCGAAAACAAGAGGGCGATCTGGATCGCATCCGAGATCGAGACCAACGAACACGGTTGAGACGACAATATCCGGACCTATCTGGGTCCTCGCGACAACACGGTCGGCTGATTCATACCATTGCCGCCACGAAACCGCGTTCGTGCACTTAGGTTCGCGTCCATCCAAAATATAATGGCTCATGGCAGTCAACATAGCCGCCCGTGCCAACCGGCGCCAGCCGTTTCGGGTTTCGTCCGATCTGAGATGCGAGGACGCGATTGGGATTCCCGATAGCACGGCAGCCGGCAAGCAGCTCCATTGCCCGCTGGAAAAGTGAGAGCGAGAGGAGGGCGGACCTCTCCGCGAACGGGTTGGAGGCCGAGAGAGAGGCTCCCGGCCGCCCGTTCCGGAGAAACTGACATGGCAAAGGCCGTTCAGAAGATCAAGCTGTCGCCGTCGCGCGACATTCCCTTCAGCAAGCTCGTCTTGAGCCAGAAGAATGTACGCCGGGTCAAAGCCGGCATCTCGATCGAGGATCTCGCCGAGGACATCGCCCATCGCGAAAAACTGTTGCAGAGTCTCTACGTGCTGCCCATCCTTGACGCCGACGGACAGGAGACCGGCATGTTCGAGGTGCCCGCCGGGGGGCGCCGTTATCGCGCGCTCGAACTCCTGGTGAAGCAGAAGCGATTGGCGAAAACCGCGCCGGTCCCCTGCATTGTCGGTGACATGGGCACCGAGATCACCGCGGAAGAGGACTCCCTCGCCGAAAACGTGCATCGCGTCGCGCTTCATCCTCTCGATCAGTTTCGTGCATTTCAGACGTTGCGCGAACAAGGCCGTCCCGAGGAAGACATCGCGGCTATCTTCTTCGTATCCGTCAACGTAGTGAAGCAGCGGCTCCGGCTCGCGGCCGTCTCCGCGAAGTTGCTCGACGTCTATGCCGACGACGGCATGTCGCTCGAACAGTTGATGGCGTTCTCTGTTACCGCCGATCACGCCCGACAGGAACAGGTCTGGGAGAACGTCAACAAGTCGGGCTACGACGAACCGTATCAGATCCGGCGCGTGCTGACCGAGAGTACGGTGCGGGCCTCCGACAAACGCGTGCGGTTTGTCGGACTTGCCGCCTACGAGGCCGCGGGCGGCAACGTCCTGCGGGATCTCTTCGAAGAAGACGGCGGCGGTTGGCTCGATGACGTCGCTTTACTCGAGCGTCTCGTCGCCGAGAAGCTGCGCACCGAGGCCGAGGCGATCGCCGCCGAAGCCTGGAAGTGGATCGAAGTCGCCGCGAGCCTTCCCTACGGCTATGATCACGGGCTCCGCCGGCTCGAGCGAGACCCGGCGGCTCTCACCGCTGAGGAGCAGGCGAGCTTCGATGCCCTCCAGGCAGAATACGACGCGCTTCAGGCAAAATTTGAAGACGCCGACGAACTGCCCGATGATGTGGACGTGCGTCTTGGCGAACTCGAGAAGGCGCTCGAGGCCTTGAACGACCGGCCGGACATCTTTGAGCCGGGCGAGATCGCAAGGGCCGGCGTCTTCGTCAGCATCGATTCCGAAGGGCGGCTTTCTGTCGATCGGGGCTATGTCCGACCGGAGGATGAAGCGCCTGCGGCCGATTTCGACGTCGGGCGGGGCACTGATGCGCCGGAGCCTGGTGCTTCTGTCCAGCGCACGACGATTTCGGTCGCCGGCCTATCCACCGAACCGGAGGATGATGATGAGGAGGAGGACCCGGCAAGGCCGTTGCCGGATCGGCTCATCACCGAACTGACGGCGCATCGTACGCTGGCGTTGCGGGATGCTCTTGCAGAAAATCCAGCGATCGCGTTCCAGGCGGTGCTGCACAACTTCGTGCTGACCGCCTTTTACCGGTTCGCACCGTCTGGAAGCTGTCTTGAGATCGGACTTCGCACGCCGACTTTTCCGACTCAGGCCCCCGGGCTCAGGGAAAGCGCATCTGCGAAGGCCGTTGAGGCCCGGCATGAGTCCTGGAAGGCGCGCTTGCCGAGGGGTGAGGACGATCTCTGGGATGCGCTCACGGCCCTTGACGGTGCCGCACAGGCATCCCTGTTCGCTCACTGTGCGTCATTTGCGGTCAACGCCGTCCATGAGCCGGCTAACCGCTACAATCAGGGCCGTGTCTCCGCTCACGGCGCTCGCTCTCGGCTCGACCAGGCCAATGTGCTGGCGCGCGCCGTCGGGTTCGACATGGTTCAGGCTGGCTGGAAACCGACCGTCGATAACTATCTCGGCCGCGTCACCAAGCCTCGCATCCTAGAGGCGGTACGGGAAGCCAGAGGCGAATCTTCCGCGCAACTGATCGACCACCTGAAGAAGGCCGACATGGCGAAGGAGGCCGAGCGTCTTCTCGATGGTTCGGGTTGGTTGCCGGAGCCGCTGCGTCTCGCCGACCCCACGGCGTCGCCAGCGGAGCAGGAGGCCGAAGCGGGTCCGCTGCCCGAATTCCTCGCCGACAACGACGGGCAGGAGGACAGTGGCGATGACGACACCGAGCCACAGCTCGATGCTGCCGAATGAGCCCTTATCGCGGGACGGCTTCGGCCGTCCCGCACTCCTTTTATCGCAATTCTCATCCCTCAGCCCGGCCTCGCGCCGGGCTTTTCGGCTATCAGAGGAGGCACGAATGGCCGACTACTACACCCCGACTGTGGTCCAGCAGACGATCCCGGAGGCCGATATGACGCCACTGGAGCGGTTGCTGCTCTCTCGCATCTTCGATGCCGAGCGCGACGGCGACGGCTGGTGTTTCTTCTCCGAGGTCAGTCCGGCCGACATGACCACGGTCGCGCGCGCGGCGCTCGAAGCCGCGCTTGCAGCGTCCGAGGCGGCCGGCCCGAACGCCGCCAACAGGATCGCCACAGAGCAGCTGGCAAAGCTTGAAGCCGGTGAACCGCCTTCGCACGACATTGATCTCGATCTTACGACCACATCCTGGGAGCTCATCATCCAGGACATCGTTCGGCGCTCGTCGACGCTGGAGTACGTGTCGGCCGTTTCCTCCTTTACTTGTTCGCGGATGCGTGCCGATGGTTTTGGCGGCGCAGTCGTTGTGATCTCCGCCGATCAAATCGTCGGCAAGTCTACCAACGATCTCCTCGAGGAGTTCATCGCTCAGGTCGCACGGTGAAGCGACTGGATGGACCATGCAGTGCCCAGGGCAGTGCATTTCGTCTTGTCGCCCGACCGAATTGCTACGGATGGCTTCGCGATCCTGACGCGCCGGCGCCGCCTGCTTCCCCCGCGTGCTGTTGAGTGAATCCTTGCGCCCGGCCACCTGACCCGCGCTGCGGCGTGTCCCGTCTGGGCGCGCCACATCGGCGGTCAACGGGCTAGCCGTTCCCGCGCAGGCCCCGAGGGCGGCGCGTGACCTCCGATGCTGGACCGCGCCCCCTGCCAGGCCGCTGCAACGCGAGAAACAGGAGGCGACAGGCGATGTGCAGGGTTCTCAACAAGCATCAGGCGGGCATTCCCGCAGGAGCCATCTATATCGGCCGTGGCAGCAAGTGGGCAATCCATTCCGGATCGGCCGCGACGGCGACCGTTCGGCCGTCATCGCAAAATACGAGCGGTGGCTGGCGGACCAGCATCACTTGCTTCGCACACTCGATGAACTCCGCGGGAGCGATTTGGTGTGCTTCTGCGCGCCGCAGCCCTGCCATGGCGATCTGCTGCTGCGGCTTGCGAACGCGACGCGGGAGGCGCGCATCGCGTGGTGGCGCGGCGTGAGGGCGGCCGCGTGATGAGAGGGAGAGAATGGCCGGGACGGGTTTGAGCCGGCATGGTCCAGAGAGAGCGCCAGCCGGCTCGACCCGTTCCCGCTCTCCGAAAGACATCCAGCCATGACCGAATCTCTCGCCGGCGGCGCGGCCGCCGCGCCGCTCTCGATGCGTGCCGCTGCAAGTCTCACCTCTTCCGCCGTCAGGGCCGGGCGACAGCTCTTGACCGATCTCGAACGCGGCCGTCGCGTCGATGCCGCGGTGCTGCGCAGCGCGATGGAGGCTGCCTTCGGCGCCTCGGACGCGGCCGGCGTCTGGAACTGGAAGACCGCCTATGACGTCTGCGAGGCTGCAACCGTACTGTTCCTTCGCAAGTTCGGCCCGGCCATGCGGGCCAAGGCTGGCTCGACGGCCGCCATGCTGCCGATGCTCGCAAGAGTCGCGAGCTGTCTGCCGACCCACACGCGGCGTTCCGAGGACAGTCAGGCGCTTCAGCAATTCTCGACACCGATCCAGCTTGGGCTTGCGGCATGCACCGCAGCCGGCATTACGCCAGCCGATCGCGTTCTGGAGCCCTCCGCGGGGACCGGCTTGCTCGCTATCTTTGCCGAGCTCGACGGCGGCGTCTTGCTATTGAACGAGTTCGCCGAGGCCCGCGCGTCGCTACTCGATCATCTGTTCGCCAACGTTGAGGTCACGCGGTTCGACGCCGCCCAGATCAACGATCACCTCAATGCGAGTGTCGTACCGAGCGTCGTTCTGATGAATCCGCCGTTCTCAGCGGTGGCGAATGTCGATCGCCGGATGGCGGATGCGGCTCTCCGGCACATCGCTTCGGCGCTCGCGCGACTTCGCGAGGGTGGACGCCTCGTCGCCATCGCTGGCGCAAGCTTCGCGCCGGAAAACCCGGCATGGCGAGATGCCTTTGTGCGGCTCCAGGAACGCGGGCGGGTCGTGTTTTCTGCCGCGATCGACGCCGCCATCTACGCCAAGCATGGCACTCGGACGGATACGAGGCTGCTTGTGATCGACAAGCTGCCCGCTGCCGATCCGACGGCTTTTCCTGCCTCGCCGGGCATGGCAGTCGATGTCGCTACCTTGCTCGACTGGGTGAACCAGCATGTGCCTCCAAGGCTGCCCGTCGCTGCGCCATCGCAGATCTCCGCTATCGGGCGGCCAGCGATGTCGCGATCGACCGGCGCCGTTGCACCGCGCTCATCGTCCTCTTCGATAAGTGCAACGCCCGAAGGCGTAGAACTTGCGTACGAGACGGTCGAATGGTCGCCGCCGGAAGGCGCGCGACTCACCGATGCGCTTTATGAGGAATACGGATTGCAGTCGATCCGAATTCCCGGATCGTGCGCACATCCGACCAAGCTCGTGCAGTCCGCGGCAATGGCCTCCGTTGCGCCACCGAATCCGTCCTATCGTCCCCACCTGCCTTCGAGTCTGGTGGCAGATGGAGTACTGTCGGACGCCCAGCTCGAGAGCATCATCTATGCTGGCGGAGCGCATTCCGAATTTCTGCCAGGCTCCTGGACGGTGGACGCGACCTTTGATGTTGTGGCCGCCGCGCGGGACGACGCAGAGAATGCCGTCCACTTTCGCCGCGGCTGGTTTTTGGGCGATGGCACCGGGGCGGGCAAGGGGCGGCAGGTCGCCGGGATTTTGCTCGACAACTGGCTCAAGGGCCGTCGTCGTGCGGTCTGGATCAGCAAGTCCGACAAGCTGATCGAGGACGCGCAGCGCGATTGGTCCGCGCTCGACATGGAGCGACTGCTTGTTACGCCCTTGTCTCGGTTTCGCCAGGGCACCCCGGTCCGGCTTTCGGAGGGCATCCTATTTACCACCTACGCTACGCTACGGACCGACGAGCGTGGCGAAAAGCTTTCGCGGGTCAGGCAGATCGTTGAATGGTTGGGCTCCGACTTCGACGGAGTGATCATCTTCGACGAGAGCCACGCCATGCAGAATGCGGTCGGGGGCAAGGGCGAGCGCGGCGACCAGGCGGCCTCACAGCAGGGGCGCGCGGGCCTGAGGCTCCAGCACGCGCTGCCGAATGCTCGCGTGGTTTACGTATCGGCGACCGGTGCCACCACGGTCCATAACCTCGCCTACGCTCAACGCCTCGGCCTTTGGGGCGGCGCTGATTTCCCGTTCGCCACGCGTGCCGAGTTCGTTGAAGCGATCGAGGAGGGCGGGGTCGCGGCCATGGAGGTGCTGGCGCGCGACCTCAAGGCCCTTGGTCTCTACGCGGCCCGCTCGCTCTCTTACGAGGGCGTCGAGTACGACCTCGTTGAGCACCAGCTTACGCCGGAGCAGGTCCGCATCTACGACGCCTACGCCGATGCGTTCAGCATCATCCATAACAACCTCGACGCGGCGATGCGGGCCGCCAACATCACCGGCGCAACGGGAACGCTGAACGGGCAGGCGAAATCCGCGGCGCGATCCGCCTTCGAAAGCGCGAAGCAGCGCTTCTTCGGTCATCTCCTGACCTCGATGAAGACGCCGTCGCTAATCCGATCTATCGAGCGCGATCTCGAAGCTGGCCATGCGGCCGTCATCCAGATCGTGTCGACGGGCGAAGCGCTGATGGAACGTCGGCTTGCGGAAATTCCGACCGAGGAGTGGGGCGACGTTCAGGTCGACATCACGCCGCGCGAGTACGTCCTCGACTATCTCGCCCATTCCTTTCCGGTCCAGCTCTACGAACCCTTCACCGACTCGGAGGGCAACCTCTCCTCCCGGCCTGTCTATCGCGACGACCAGTCGGTCGAGAGCCAGGAGGCCGCCGCCCGCCGCGATCGTTTGATCGAAAAGCTCGCGTCGCTGCCGCCCGTGCCCGGCGCGCTCGATCAGGTCGTCCAGCGTTTTGGCACTGACATGGTCGCCGAGGTGACTGGCCGCTCGCGCCGCATCGTTCGCAAGGGCGACCGGTTGGTGGTCGAGAACCGAGCCGGCTCCGCCAACCTCGCTGAGACCTCGGCCTTCATGGATGACGCCAAGCGCATCCTCGTGTTCTCCGACGCCGGTGGCACGGGGAGGAGTTACCATGCCGAACTGTCGGCCCGGAATCGCCGGTTGCGGGTCCATTACCTGCTCGAGCCCGGCTGGAAGGCCGACGCCGCGATTCAGGGCCTCGGCCGCACGAACCGGACCAATCAGGCGCAGCCGCCGCTGTTCCGGCCAATCGTGACCGACGTGAAGGCCGAAAAGCGCTTTCTCAGCACCATTGCTCGCCGACTCGACACGTTGGGGGCCATTACGCGCGGCCAGCGCCAGACCGGAGGGCAGGGCCTGTTCCGGCCCGAGGACAACCTCGAAAGCCCGTACGGCCGCGATGCATTGCGTCAACTCTACCTGCTGCTCGCGCGAGGCAAGGTCGAGGGATGCTCGCTCGAGAGGTTCGAGGACGCGACTGGCCTGAAGCTGACAGATGCCAATGGGCTCAGGGACGACCTGCCGCCGATCACGACCTTCCTGAACAGGTTGCTGGCACTCACCATCGACCTGCAGAACGTCCTGTTCACCGCCTTCGAGCAGCTCCTGACCGCCCGGATAGAGGGCGCGGTCGTGTCCGGCACCTACGACGTTGGGCTGGAAACGCTCCGCGCCGAGAGTCTTGTCGTCGCCGACCGGCGGACGATCTACGTCCATCCCGGCACTGGCGCCGAGACCCGGCTGCTCACTATCATCCAGCGCCAGCGCAATCATCCTGCGAGTTTGGTTGACGCTCTTGATCATATTTCCAATCGTCATGGTGTTCTGCTGATCAATGAGCGCTCGGGACGAGCCGCCGTGCAGGTCCCGGCCCCGAGCGCCATGCTTGACGACGGCGAGATTGAGCGGCGCGTCCGCCTGATCCGTCCGATGGAGCAGCACACAGTGCCGCTAAGCATGATGGCGGAGAGCCATTGGGTCGAGGCGGACCGCGAGCGCTTCGCCGCGGCCTGGCTGGCGGAGCTTGCGGAGGTGCCTGAGTTCACGGAAAGCACGATCCACGTCGTGGCGGGCTTGTTGCTTCCGATCTGGAAGCGGCTGCCGACCGAATCGACCCGCGTCTATCGGCTCCAGACCGACGCGGGCGAGCGCATCATCGGTCGCAGGGTTTCGGCCGTCTGGGTCGCAAGCGTCCTTGCGGCGGACGCGCCTTCGCTGACGCCGGACGCTGCCTTTGCCGCGCTGATGGAGGGACGGACCGTCCTCCACCTCGCGGGGGGACACCAGCTTCGTCGTGTCCGGGTGATGGGCGCATATCGCATCGAGCTGTCGGGTTTCAACGACACGATGCGCGATCGACTGCGGGCCTACGGACTCTTTGGGGAGATCATCTCTTGGAAGCTGCGCATGTTCGTGCCCACGGACGCAAGCGGCGTCGCGATCCTGTCGAAGGTGCTCGACGGCTATCCGGTTGCGGGCATCAGTGAGCGGGAGGCCGCGTGATGTCCCGCGGTGTCTCCGAGCTGGTACGCCGCCTTGCGCGTGAGGCGGAGGCGGTGTGCCGATACTATCTCTCCAATGGCAAGCGGGCGGGGCGCTACTGGGTGGTCGGCGACGTCCACAACACCCCCGGCCGCTCGCTGTTCGTGCGGCTCCACGCATCACCCAAGGGCCGGGCTGGCAAGTGGACTGACGCTGCGACCGGCGAGCATGGCGATCTCCTCGACATCATCCGGGAAAGCCTCGGGCTTCGTGACTTCCGTGAGGTCGCCGAGGAGGCAAGGCGTTTTCTCAAGCTACCCCGCCCTGAACCGGAACTCGTCATCAAGCCGACTCATCCCGCAGCAACGGTCGGCTCACAAGAGGCCGCAAGGCGGCTGTTTGCGATCTCAGGTCCAATTGAGGGTACCGTTGTTGAGACTTGCTTGCAGCGTCGCGGAATAAACCACGTGCACCATGGTGGCAGCCTGCGCTTCCATCCGCGTTGCTACTATCGACCCGATGATCATTCGCCGACCGAGGCGTGGCCGGCGATGATTGCCTGCGTCACGGATCTCGACGGCCGGATCACCGGCGTGCTCCGCACTTGGCTCGATCCAGACGGCTTTGATCGCGTGCGGCTCGGCAAGGCCCCGATTGACACGCCGCGACGAGCCATGGGCGACCTACTCGGCAACGCCGTTCGCTTCGGCGCGGCGGACGACCTACTTGTCGCTGGCGAAGGCATCGAAACGATGCTGTCGCTACGTTGCGTGCTTCCGACGTTGCCGATGGCCGCTGCGCTTTCGGCAAATCATCTCTCGGCCATGTTGCTGTCGTCGTACTTGCGTCGGCTCTATATCGCTCGTGACGCGGACGCCGCCGGAGAAGCGGTGCAAGCTATTCTGTTGCGGCGCGCAGAAGCAGCCGGCATCGAAGTAATTCCGTTGTCGCCTCGGTTGGGTGACTTCAACGAGGATCTGCGCTTCTTTGGCCTCGACGCCCTCAGGGCAGCGTTGCGGCTTCAACTCGTACCAGAGGACGTCGACCGCTTCCTGCGTTCGTCGACGGTAACGGCGGAATAGCTCCGGTGCCTCGATCCGGGGTCGACAGGTCGGTCTCGGCAAGGCCAATGCCGGAAGGGGACGCGACCACGGCCTTCTAGAGGGCGATCGGACGGCAGGCGGCCCAGGCCGGCAATGGCTGCGTCCGGCTATTTTCCGCCGCGCGCCGGCGATGAGAAGACACATCAGCCACCTGACCGGCGCGCTTTGCATCGCGAAGCAAAATAGCCGGCCTCCGCCATCCTCCGCTGCCGCTTCGGCCCTATCGGGTTCTGGCCCGTTCCGCCCGCCGTCTGAGTGATCGCCACGAAGGCCGCGATGGGCGCGGCCGACCCGGCAAAGGACTTCTTCCATGACCGACCACGACGACATCGAACCGCCGCACGCCGCATCTCCGACCGACCACGTCCTCACCGAATTACAGCTCTTCGGCTATCGCCCCTTCGACGACCAGCCCGATCCACGGCCGCTTCCCGAGGGCAAAATCATCACCGGTGCCGTCGCAGATATCTTTGATGCCTTGGTCGCGACGTTGAGCGATACGCGGCTCGAGCCAGACCTTGACGATCTGCTCTGGTCGACCGTCAACCTGTTCCATCGTGCCGTCGACCGCATCGGACGCCAGCTCGACGACAACGAACAGGCGCAGCAGAAGAGCCAGCGCGAGCAGGACGGCTCCGAAGTTCGATCGGTCGAACTCGAGCGCGTGACGGCGGAGGGCATCACACTGATCGAGCGCCGCAACTGCCTGGAGCTCTTCCGTGACCAGGCCATCGAGCGCTTTGAAACTCACACCGGCTCATTCTGGCGCCCCCGATCGGGATCGCTGGTGAACCACCGCACGCTGACCTCGGCGATGATCGACTCCCGCGACTTCATCGCAGCCAAGCGCCGTGCCGAAACCGAGGTCATGTTGCCGGCAGGACCGAAGATCGCGCTCACCGGAGGGCTCGACTTCAACGACCATCATCTGATCTGGGATCGTCTCGACAAAGTTCACGCCAAGCATCCCGACATGGTTCTGCTCCATGGCGGCTCACCCAAAGGGGCCGAACTGATCGCCTCCAAATGGGCGACGACCCGCAAAGTGCCTCAGATCGCCTTCAAGCCCGACTGGACGAAACACGCCAAGGCGGCCCCGTTCAAGCGCAATGATGCCATGCTCGAACTCCTGCCGATCGGCGTCATGCACTTCCCGGGCACGGGAATCCAGGACAACCTCGCCGACAAGGCGAAGCGGCTCGGCATCCCCGTCTGGAGGTTCGGCGGCGCGTAAGCGCCGTTTGCTCGCTGATAAGACAAGGTGGAGTTGCACGCCGCAACTCCGCCTCGTTTCGATATTACGTCCGAAGTTGCGCCGCGGTGGTGGTGGAAGGCGCGACCGTTATACCTTTGCACATGGAGCCACCACCATGCTCGCCCTTGGGCTTGTTCTCAACACACTCGGCATCGGATTGCTCTGCTGGGCGATCTTCGCGCTCGCAGTGTATGCCCTGCCGTTTTTCGTCGCACTGAGCATCGGGATGACGGCATTTCAGAGCGGCGCCGGCCTCATTGGTGCGCTGCTTAGCGCAACGGCCGCCGGTGCGCTGACGCTCGTCCTCGGCCAGGTCGCCTTTGCCGTTACTAGGTCCTCGGCCTTGCGCATCACGATCGCGGCAGCATTCACTGTTCCCGCCGCCATCGCCGGCTATCATGTGGTGTTCGCCCTGTCCCAGATCGGGGTGCCTTCGCTGGCTTGGCGTGAGGTCTTCGCTTGTCTCGGTGCAGTTTGCATTGGCGTTATGTCATGGACGCGCTTGATGGTTTTGGTGGAGACCCGCCCGTTAGAGGCGGGCGGGGTGGTGGATAATCCGTCCTAACCGGTTCTTACGGCCGCATGGCCCGAGGGGATGACCGTTCACCGCCTTCATCGTCGAGCAGGTTGGCGTAGATCGGCGCGGTTGAACGGGGATTCTCGAAACCTGAGCGCGGGAGAGGCAGTCCTCCTCGGAGCTCCTCGATCAAGCTGCCGACATTCGGTCTGGCCCACGCAGCCGCGGCAGAGCGATCTTACCTCGATCGGTTCTTGGCAGACGGTGCCGCCCTTTGCAGTAGATTGTTTCTCTTTCCGCGCTGAATGGTTCCGACCTCTTGTTCATCAAAACCGAGATGGCCACGCTTCTCCAGAGATTGTGGTTCAGCACGCGGACGCACGTGGCCTCGTTGATGGCTTGATCTGGCCGAAGACCGGCTTCGCCTCGATCGTCTGAGCCGCAACGCCGTTGATGCGACTTTCTTCCCCTGGGCTTCGCCCATTCCTCGCGAGACAAGAAAGTCGCCACAACGACGTCCTCCGCTGCGCTCCGGCCCGAGCGGGTGCGTCGCCGATCGTCCTCGGCCCTAGATCGCCATCGAGGCCGCGGTGGTCGCGGGCTCGAAACACAACAGGAGAAGTGACATGGCTAACATCGGTTCTTTCAAGAAGGTCGGCAATGATTTCCAGGGCGAAATCGTCACCCTGAGCCTGCAAGCCAAGGGCGTCCGCATCGTCGCCGAGACCAACCGATCCAACGACAACGCCCCCAGCCACCGCATCTACGTGGGCCGGGCCGAGATCGGGGCAGCCTGGTCGAAGCGTTCCGAGGAAGGCCGCGATTACCTCTCGCTCAAGCTCGACGACCCGTCGTTCAACGCGCCGATCTACGCGAACCTGTTCGATGACGAAGGCGGCGAGGGCTACACCCTGCTCTGGTCGCGGCCGCGCAAGAACGGCGAGTAAGAGCGCCCCACGAAGCCCCGTCCGGTCCGCCGGGCGGGGCGCTTCGCGGCTGGCCTGAGCCGGCTTACGATTTGGTAAGCCGCGCAACCTTCTTGAGCAGGTCTCCCGGTTCGACCCCCAATGCTTCAGCAATTTGCCCGAGCACGGTGACGCTCGCTGATACATCGCCGCGCTCGATGGCGCCGACGTAACGGGCGCTTAAACCCGCGCGCTCGGCCAGCTCCTCCTGCGTCATTTGTAGATCGTGGCGTTTCCGACGCAGGTTCACAGCCATGATCTCTTTGAGATCCATGGCGATATGGGAACTGAACCGGAACGATCGTTCTAGGAACGATCGTTCCTATTCGTGTCCAAACATGCTATGTATGCGGCGATGCCATGTGCGTGGCCGACTTAGGTTGCCGATTTATCGAACGCATATTCAGGCTTCCAACGCGGCGGAGGTCTGGAATGCGACCAAACCATGGCGTAGCTTATAGGCGTTCTAAAAGCGGGTGTGATGCAGAAGCCATCCCTAGATCCAGACGTAGCGGACAGTGCGCCGGACGAGCCAACGCTGACGGCCTATGACGAACAGCACGTCGTAACGTACGTTCGCCTTCTGCAGGCCGAAGGTGAGGGGGCGGACTGGCGCGAAGTGGCTCGAGTGGTCTTGCATATGGACCCCGAGCGAGAGCCGGAGCGTGCGCGGAGCGCATATCAGAGCCACCTTGCGCGTGCCAAATGGGTGACCGAGCAGGGGCGCCTCTTGCGCAGCACCGGCTCAAAATAGAAGAAAATCGCCGGCTGGCGACTTGCAGGCAGAATTATTTTCTTTTGCTAATCGGTGGTCATTCCGGTGCACCACGTGGTGCCAAACTAGGGGCTTCCTACAACCGCCTCGTTCATACCTATTGCGGCGCAATCGTTGTTAGCAGCGTGCAATGGGGCGGAAGCAATGCCTGAATTCGACTGGCGATCGCCGGATTCCTACAAGAGCCTACAAGACGCGGAAGTCAACGACATCGCCTGGGAATGTCTTCGTCGTAACGCGGACTATCGACGCGAGTACGAAGCGATGATCGCAAGCAGTCCAGATGGTGCAGTGACCGAGGAATTCAGGAGGAAATGGGGTATCTGCTTTCGCCCATGACCCGCAGAGGTCGTTCGATGAGCAGACGATCTTTTGGGCGCCGGAGGTTCTAGCGACGGTCGTTCCGGTGACGGTTGCCTCGACGGCCGACCTCGTGTCCGCGTCTCAACCGCTGCTTGACCCTGCAGCTGGCCAGGTGCGCCGCGCCGCCGACGGCTGGCACGCGGTGCTGCGCATCGGTTCGGCGGACCACCGTGTCTGGTCCAAGGACCCGCCGGTGCTTGGCGCGTCATACGTAGCCGAACTGCCGCTTGACAGCGATTTCGGCGCACGTGCCTATGCAGCCCGCCGGCTGTGGCGCGCGATGAATGGACGCGCGCCTGGTCCGCCATTTCACACACTATCCAAACAGCGGCGCGAGCGGCTGAGCGCCGCGATCCGCGCGCTCGATGCGCATGGCGCCGGCGGCAGTTATCGCGTTATCACCGAAGCGCTGTTCGGCAAAAAGCGCGTCCCCGATCGCGCCTGGAAGACGCATGATCTGCGCAATCGAACAATCCGCTTGGTCCAAGGCGGCCTCGCGTTGATGCGCGGTGGTTACCGCAAACTCCTGCGGCCCGGGCGCAGAGACGGATACCCTTTCCGCTTAGGGGGTATCGGAAATCGTACCCCCAAAATTCGGCATCCCCCTCCGAGATGTTGCTCCTCCATGATGACCGCATACACGCCGGCCTAGCCAAGCGTAGTGCGCTGTCCTCCTGGAGTTCTCAAATGCCCGATCCGATGGCCGGTCTTCCCCCGCGATTCCTGCGTACACCTGAGGCCGCGCGCTATCTCGGCCTGTCCGGCCGCACGCTCGAGAAGCACCGCACGTACGGTACTGGACCGACGTATCGGAAGATTGGCGGACGTGTTGTCTACGCCGTCGATGATCTGAAAGCATGGGCCGACCGCGGCGCCAAGACATCGACGTCCGATCCCGGCAAGGGGACAGTTCTGCCGGCCAAGAAGCATCCCGCGCTGCGCCCGTATGCGGGCCAGGAACGTCGCTGATCGCCGTGCGAGAGCAGTGACCATGCGGCGCAAACACCATTCCGAGCGCGAGCAGCTTGAGCTCTTTCGGGCTTTGCCCGGTGATCTCGCGCCCCGCGACGCGCAGGATCTGATGGCGTATCCGTTCTTCTCGCTGGCAAAGACCAAGCGGATCGTGCCCATCGATTTTCGTGCCGGTGCGATCGCTATTCGTGTCGAAGCCGTGCCGGAACACGGCATGGCGACCATCTGGGATGCAGACGTTCTGATCTGGGCCTCGTCTCAGATCGTCGAAGCCCGTGACGCAGGCTTGAAGACCTCGCGCTTGATGGCTGCAACGCCCTACGAGATTCTGACGTTCGTCGGCCGCGGCACCAGCGCACGAGACTATGACCGGCTGAAGGCGGGCCTCGACAGACTTCAGTCAACGACCGTGCTGACTTCCATCCGTCAGCCGACAGAACGGCGACGGCATCGCTTCTCCTGGATCAACGAGTGGAAGGAAACGGCCGATGCAAACGGTCGGCCATTTGGGCTCGAGCTGATCCTTCCGGATTGGTTCTACGCCGGCGTCATAGATGACGCGCTCGTGCTGACGATTGATCGCGCCTATTTCGATCTGACGGGTGGACTTGAGCGGTGGCTTTACCGCCTCGTGCGCAAGCACGGCGGCCGCCAGGATGGCGGCTGGAGCTTTGACCTTGGGCATCTCCACGCCAAGTCCGGCATCCTCTCGCCGCTCAAGCACTTTGCTTACGACGTGCGTCAAATCGTCCAGCGTCAGACATTGCCCGGCTATCAACTCGTGCTCACGCGCGATCCGAACGGTACCGAGCGGCTGAACTTCGCGCCAACGCCTGTTGATCCCTTAACGGCACGCCTGCGCCGGCGCGGTCTCGTTCCAAATTCGGAGGACAATCTGTGAATCAGCTCGTGCTATCGGGGACCGCAACCCTCGTGCTATCGGGGACCCGATCATCGTGCTATCGGGGACCGGAATCGAGCTTAAGAGCTTGTTTCTCCGCGCTTTCCAGCCGATCTAACTTTACTAACATACTGACACTAACTTCTTGTTGTGAATCAGTACGTTGTGAACAAGTCGGCTGCGCGTGCAACGAGGACGCCTCATGCCTCGACTCTCTCACGCGCAAAGCTTCTCCGCAATGCGATTCTTATCGCCAATGCACGCGCGAAAACGCGATCGCGCGCAAATCTGCGCGATCGTCAACATCATCGCCTGGTGCGCGTCACGTCCTTTTGCAGCCACTCGCTCGTCGAGGAGAACTCGCTAACATCCGTGGTTGGCACGATGGCCACCACAAGCCGAAATCTGATGAATGGGCGGTCAGGCTAACCAGCGCCGTGCTTGATGGCTTCAATCGTCTGCATGAAGCCGCCGGCAAGAAAAGTTGCGATCTCACCCAAGTCCCCGTCTCCTCGGGAGACGCTGCTCCGCCGTGGCGGAAGGAAAAGGCGCGCGTGGAAGCGGCCGGGTTGCGGAGGCCCTTAGATCGCCGCAGCGACCCGGCCGCGCTTGCCGCCGGCGCCAAACCGGAACGTGGTGCCACTGGTCCAGATCTTGTGCAGCAGCACGGCGAGCGCGCGCGCCACGGCGGTTGCCGCGCGCTTCAAACCCTTCTTCCTGGCCAGCCGCAGGCCCCACAGTCGCAGCTTGAAGTTCTTCGGAATGCGGGTGAGGATCGCGATCGCCGCCTCATACAGCATCGCCCGCGTCAGCTCGTCGCCGCATTTGGAGATGCTGCCGATGCGATCGGTTTGTCCCGATTGGTAGCGCCGTGGCGTCAGGCCGAAATGCGCGCCGACATTGGTCGACTTCTTGAAGCGCGCCGGGTCGTCGACCGTTGCGCGGAATGTCAGCGCCACGAGCGCGCCAACGCCGGGCACGGTCATCATCCGCCGCACAGCATTGTCGCTGCGCGCCGCTGCCAGCGCCAGGCGGTGCAGCTTTGCCAGCTGCAGCCGCATCGCGCTTCTAGCGTCCAGCAACGGTGCGACAATGGCCTCCAAATCCCTCTTCCCGGCCATCATCTCACGCACCCGCGCGTCAAAGCGGCCGACCGAGATTTCGCCAACCTTCAAGCCAAACGGGCGCAACAGGCCGCGGATCATGTTCTCCATGTCGAGCACCTTGCCGAGCAGCGCCTTGCGGCCGACCAGCAGCGCCCGCAGCGTTTGCGCGCTCTCCGATTTGACATGGACCGCACGGAACCAGCCGGTCCGCATCATCTGGGCGATGCCCTTGGCGTCATTGCGATCGGTCTTGTTCAGCATCGCGTTCAGCGCCGCTTTGGCATGCCGGGTCTCGATGCAGGTCACGGGGAGGCCCTTTTCGGCGAGCGCCGTGAACAGCCAGGCGCTGTAGGAGAACGACTCGAGACCGACGCGCTTGAGGTGGATTCCCCATTCCGCCAGGAACAGCTCGATCGCGTCCGGATCGGTGTCGAGTTTCGCCTCCCGTACCACGTTGCCGTTGTCGTCCACCACGCAAATGTTCGTCGCCTCCAGCGACACATCGAGCCCTGCATAGACGTCCATCGTTCGCCTCCACCGCCGACCGCCGGACCGCACCGCGCGCTCCGTTCGCGAATCGCTGCGAGGCATCTTCGCTGCAGTTCGGCCGGCGAGGGGGCACAAGTCAGTACCCCGGCTAACCAGAAATCCTTCGGATTTCTTCTAACGGATCAGGCCCAAAGACGAGCTGGAGGCGACTGGCAACAGCGGGCTGACAGTCCAGCTTGCCTTCCGAAGCTGCCCACGCACTTCACCGACGCCAATGCTCACGGCTTCCAGTTCAAGCTTCGGGGAGCGGCGGCATGAGCGATCTCACCGAAGTGGAGGTGTTGTGGCTCGAGAAGCGTATCGAAAACCGCATTCGGTTCGGTCGCATTGTCAAGGAAAGAAAACTCGATCGTCACCGGCGTGTCCTGTCATTTGCACCCGGCAGCATCTTTGCGTTCGTCCGTTGGACGTCCAACGACTTTGGCACGATCATTTCGCGCATCGACATCTTGCGCGCGGTGGCGCCGGGACAGCGCTGCTCGACCGTTCCTTATGTGACACCCGGCGGTGAGATTCTGCTGCGCCTGTCAGGTTGGCCGAAGGTCGAGCGCGTGCTGCAGATGATCGATGCCGTTGAGGCGCTCGGCATCGATCCCGCTGATGTCGCGCCTGATCATTGGCATCACGTTCAAAACCGCCTGTCGGTTAACGAAAACCCGCGCCCGTATACGAAAGCGCGCCATCAGGCCTGGCTTCATCGCCAAAAGGTGATGCGATGACGGGCCGCCTCATGATGCTGACCGTGACGATTGGGCTCGCTGCTGCGCTCATCGCGACGATCGTCCTGGAGCCGCTTCCGCTTTACATCTGGAACGCATCCGCGAGCGTGCCGATCGGTCTCTACCGCCTCCGACCGGCGGACCAATTCCAAGTCACTGAATTGGTCGCCGTGCAGCCGCCCGAGCCGCTCGCGACCTTCCTCGACCTTAACGGCTATTTGCCTATTGGCGTCCCCATGCTGAAGCGCGTGCTAGCCCTTCCGGGGCAGAGTGTTTGCAGAACCGGCCTCACGATTTCGGTCGACGACGTCGCGGTGGGCGAGGCAAAGGATCACGACAGACGAGGCCGGCCCCTGCCGAAATGGCAGGGCTGCCGCGTCGTCGGCGACGGCGAGCTGTTTTTGATGAACTGGCAGTCGGACGACTCTCTTGATGGCCGGTATTTTGGAGTTCTTCCGGCGTCAGCCGTGATCGGTCGTGCGCTGCCGGTGTTGACGTGGGAGGAGTGATCGTGCGCATTCGACGTGTTCTCCTCGCCATTCCCTTGCTCGATCGATTGCGGGATCATTCCTTCGTCTCGATCAACGTCTGCAAGGCCGGCGCGTGCGCGAGAGAGTGCTTGGCTCAGTTGAGCACGTGTGTTTGTGCTGTCCTGCCCGTGCTCCTTCTTCTGACCGCGTCCGACAGTGCTGCTTTTGACCAGGGCGCATCAGCCGGACGTCCGGCGATGAGTCAGACAGTTAAATCGTTGGAAGGCGTCATCAATGAAGCTTCACAACGCTTTGCAATTCCGCCGAACTGGATCCGATCAGTCCAAAGCATCGAGAGTGCTGGTGACGTGCACGCCAGATCGCCAAAAGGCGCAATGGGCCTGATGCAAATCATGCCGGCGACTTGGGCGGAACTTCGCGAGCGCTACAATCTCGGGAACGACCCCTACGACCCGCACGACAACATTCTGGCCGGTACGGCTTACTTGCGCGAACTGCTCGATCGGTATGGCTCGCCTGGCGTGTTTGCCGCGTACAACGCGGGACCATGTCGCTATGAAGAGCATCTCGCAGGCGGCCCTTTGCCAGACGAGACGCGAGCATACGTCGCAAAGCTTGCAAATCTGCTTGCCATCGAACTGCCGCCGAGGTGGACGTCCAGCGGACAGCCATCAGCAGCTGCGACACTATTCGTCACGCGATCCAATCTAATGAAAACGCGCGATCGGTTGCTGGCGCTCATGCCGTCGAGCGGTGTCACGACCGCAATCTTGGCGTCCGATGTTTCGCCCATGGTCCCCCGGTCTATTGGCGTGTTCGTCCCTCAATCGGCTTCGGAGGTATCGCAATGACCAAGTGTGCGGTTCGCAAGCCTTGGCGTGCTTCACCGAGCAAGTGGCACGTGTTGATAGCATACGGGCGATGCCTTCGGTCCGCGCTCTACTCGTCGCTTCGCTCCTCACCGCCCTGCGGGTGTCTCGGCCCTTCGGGTAACGACCGCTATCGCAAACGCTCGCAAACAGTGGGGCTTCGCAAGTCAACTGCCAAGTCGCGGCGACTCATTCGCAATGAATCGGCCACCAGCCGACGTGTTCGGGCAGGCGCTATTGAAGGATCTACCGCAATGACCCGAACTGCATTCTGTCGCAAATCGCCGCGACCGAGAGTCTGTTGGCTTGGAAGTTGGCCCTTGGGAACTAGCGACCGGGAGACCACGAGTATGCGTCCAGAGACTGCACATGACGTCATGTCTTGACGAGACTAGCGCCCTTGGTCGGCAAGGCGCCGACTCGGCGAGCTCCTACTTTGTGCGGGGCTCTGCCATGGCAGCTTCCGCCTTCGCGATCACCGCTTCGGCGCGCTCTATCGCGGCACGGCACTCCTCGCTCTTCCAAGTATCAACCGATTCGCCGTCATCGTACGACTCGTCTGTGGCGTCTTGCGCGCGTGAGACCAACTCACGAAGCGCCGCAATGGCTTCGGAGAGCAGCTTGGCATCCGCCTCATTACGGGAAGACTGCGTCACCTCTTTAACCCCATCACATCGCAATTATGGTCCGTCAGGCAATATCGTTACAAAAGACGACTATTGCAATTGCCTACGGTCCCATGTTCGCCGTTTGGCGGGAGTCTGGCTTTGCCCAGACGGTGGTAGCGGGGGCTCCTTCGGAGCTCCAGGTCCGCGGCAGCAATTCGTCGAGACGGTTGACGGGATGTCCGTCGACAATCCGCTGCAGCACGTCACGCAGGTAGACGTAAGGTTCGACGTCGTTGAGCTTGCAGGTCATGATCAGCGAGCAGGCGACAGCCCAGCGATGTCCGCCGCCGTCGCTCCCGGCGAACAGGTGGTTCTTGCGGCCGAGCGCCACAGGCCTGATCGCGCGTTCGACCGGATTTGTGTCGAGCTCAATGCGACCATCATGCAAGAATCGCGTCAACCCCTCCCAGCGCGAGAGCGCGTAACGGATCGCTTCGGCAAGCGTGCTGCGGCCAGAGACGAGGAGAAGCTGCATCTCCAGCCAGGAATGCAATGCTTGAACGATTGGCTTGGAGAAGGACCATCGCTCGGCGAGCCGATGAGCCGACGACTGCCAGCGGACACGGCATTCGATGGCATAGAGTGTGCCGATCCGGCGCAGGGCTTCGGTCGCCACGGGCGATCCGGTCGCCCCGGCTACCTCATAGAACTTGCGCCTCGTGTGGCTCCAGCAGGCCGCCAGAACAACGTCTTCATTAATGGCGAGCCGCTCGAAGCCGGCATATCCGTCGACATGCAGGACGCCTTTGAAGTCGGCAAGATGAGCTGCCGGACGCTCAGCTTTGCGGTCCGGAACAAACAGATAGACCGCGGCCGGCGGCTCAGGCCCGCACCATGGCCGCTGTTCGCGAGCATAGACCCAAAGACGCCCGGTCTTCGTCCGTCCTCGGCCGGGATCGAGCACAGGAACGGGCGTGTCGTCGGCGAACAGATGATCGGAAGCAAACACGTTCTTGCACAATCGTTCGTGCAGGGCTTCCAGCCACCAGCACGCGCCACCAACCCAGCCGGCCAGCGTCGAACGGGTGAGATCGACACCGAGTCGGGCAAAGATTTGCGACTGCCGATAAAGCGGAGTGTGGTCGCAATACTTACTGACCAGCACTTGCGCGAGCAGCGCCGGCGATGCCAGGCCACCTGCAATCGGCCGCTCCGGCGCGGCCGCCTGCACCATTTTATTGCAGGAGCGACACGCGTACTTTGGACGAGTGATGTGCACGACACGAAGTTGTGCCGGTACCCAGTCCAGCATTTCGCTGACGCTCTCGCCGATGGCATGCAATGTTCCGCCACAGCAAGCGCAGACCCTGTCCTTGACATCGAGCAAGACGTCCTCGCGAGGCAGATGAGCGGGCAACGGCTTGCGCCGCGACGGCGTATCCGGATTGTCCGTAACGATCGTTGGATGGCTCTCCCGGGTGCGGCCGATATCGCTATCGACATCCTCCAGACCGAGCGCCAGTTGGTCTGGGTCGATGCGCTCGGAACGACGTCCGAACTGCATTCGCTGAAGCTGTTTGATGATCGACTGGAGACGCTCGACCTCGTTATCTTTGTGCTCGACGGCCGCAGCAATGTCGCGAACCAGGCGATGCAGAGGAGCTGTGTCTGGCGGAAGATTGGTCAGATCGAGCTGCATGTTCGATTCTACTCGAACACACCGATTCGAAAAAGCGACTTCGCCTTGTTCGATGCAGGCTTTTGCGATTTAGCCTGCGATGGCCGGCTTCCGCACGCGCTCGGGTGCGCGCCAGTCGATGCCTTCAATCAGCATCGCAAGCTGCGCCGGTGTCAGCGTGATCGAACCATCGTAACCTGCCGTTACCGGCCAGACAAAGCGACCCTGGTCGATCCGCTTGGTGAACAGGCAAAGACCGTTGCCGTCCCAGAACAAGACCTTCAACATCGATGCCTTCTTGCCGCGGACGGCAAACAGATGACCGGAGAACGGATCTTTCTTCACTTCCTGGACCAACATGGCGAGGCCATCTATGCCTTTCCTCATGTCCGTGTAGCCAAGCGCCAGGTGCACTTTGACGCCAGCAGGAACAATCAGCATGGCGCGATTTCTCCGCTCTCAACACGCGCCCGCACAACATCGGGATCGCTGCCGATCGGTGCAAAGACACACCGCCCATCGGGCAGACCAATAGCCATCATTCCTTCCGGCGGTCGTAGAACGAGAGCGGCCGTCGTGTCGTCCGCCAGCGCGACTGATGCACACTTTGCGCGCTTCCTCTGCGCAAAGCCGAACTCTACCCGCCAGCGGAACAGCAACCCCGTGACGATACCGTGCTTGCGGGCAACGCCGGAGACCGTGGTACCCGGCTGCTCGGTTTCCATCACGATCGCCAGCTTCTGTTCGTCGCTGAAGAAGCGCCGGGCCCGCGTCGCTGGCATGGTCGGAGCGTCGTTCGAGGCGTCTGTCAAGCTGCTTTGGGAGGTCGATTCGTTGGCACTAGTGCTAGCGACGGGGCGGGCTGAAGGGTGAAGATGCGCACGCCAGTCGATTTCGAGCTCGCCGGCGTCCAACCGGTGGCGCCATTTGCGCAGCGCGTACGGCGACAGGGACAGTGCCGCGGCACACTCGCGTACACCCATTCCGCTCCAGTTCATCGCCTCGACGTGCATTGCCCAGAATGCTTGCAAACCGCGATGACGCACGTCCGTGCTGATCGAGAAGCGTTGCCGCAGTGTCCTTCTCGGTCCTCCTTTCAGTTCTTCTCGGCGCAATTCCGTCTGATATTTCGCGAGCTTGCGTGCAGCTTCCTCGCCAGCAAGTGCCTTCAGCCAACGCGCGAACGTCCCCTGGGCGATGTCGACGGCAATACGCCCTCTGCGAAAGGCCGCTGCGCTGCCAGGCTTCGATGTGAATCGACCACCATTCACGTCTGGCTTTGTTCTGGAAATGTTTTGGACCCACCGGAGATTCTCCAATGCAGCAGAGGACCCGAAATGGAACGAGAACACACTATCGAAGAGTGGTGCAGGATTCGGACGCTTACCGCACGACGGCAGGACTGCCGCCCGTAATCGGTCTGCGCCGGGACTTGCGGCAGCAGCGCAAGTGGT
>NZ_JALGCN010000033.1:0-70013 GCF_038085055.1 Bradyrhizobium sp. ISRA442 | reverse complement strand
TATGCGACCACACTGTTCGACTACATTCGCCGCGCCATGCCCCAGAACGCGCCGCAGTCGCTCAGCAACGACGACGTCTATGCGGTGTCGGCCTATCTTCTCAGCCTGAACGGGCTGGTTGCGGCGGACGCGACGCTTGATGCGAAATCACTCGCGGCAATCAAGATGCCGAACCGCGAGGGGTTCGTTCGGGATCCCCGGCCGGATGTCAGAAATCCGGCCTGCAAGGAGCGATGTTGAACCATCGGCCGCGGAACTCTCAGCAGAGCAATCGAATTGACGTCGAGAGGAAACGACTCGGGTCATCTTGATGGAACGAAATCGCATCAGGAATCGCTTGGGCATGGACGAAGCCCTCCGGCATCCCGGCGTGATCGCGCTAATCGTCGCGGGGCTGACCATTGCTGCGATGCTGCTCGTTGACCACGGGCCGTGGAACCGGGCCAAGGTGCAGCCGGCCCATGTTGCGATGTATCAAACCACGGGCGAAGCGGCGCGTGCGGCGGGCGCCGACGTCCTTCCGACCGACCCGAAATCGGTGGTCGAACCGGATCGGCCGGGTCCGAGGACGTCCCCGACCGTCAATCCCGTGACGCCGTAAAGAGACGTCAGCTCTTGTGGCCGTAGTTGAGAACACCGCCGCTCGTTTTCGGCGGGTGGAGCACGCGCGATTTCGTCGGGAAAGCCTCGGAATCCGGCCGGGGGTGGCCACGATCTTTCCCGGGATCGTCCTGAAATTGCACCGGGCTCTGACGTTTTTGGCCACAATCGGAACCGACGTTCAGGCCATGAAATTCCTGGGCATGATTTCGATCCTGGCGCTGCTCACCATGAGCGGAGCCGCCATTTCTGACCAGCTTCTGACTGCGGATCAGCACGTCGCGCAACGGGTGCAGTAGGCGCGGCGGGCAGGGCGCGGCCCGGGGCCGGTCTAAAGCGCGATGAAGTCATCGCGCTTTAGGTTATTTGTTTGAGCATGATCTTGTCGGAAAAGCGCTGCGCACCTTTCCGGATCATGCTCTAGCGGCCCTCCTCTTCCTCAGCCGATCACGGACGAGCCGAGCAAGGCGAGGACGGCGAGCGCCATCAGCGCGGTGCCGAGCCAACCGAGCGCGATCAGCCAGTTCCGCGCCTTGAAGCGGCCCATAAGCGTGGTGCTCGAGACGAGCAGCATCATCATCGCCATAATCGGCACGGCGACGATGCCGTTGAGCACGGCGCTCCACACCAGCATGCGGATCGAGTCGATCCCAGTGAAGCCGAGGCCGAAGCCAATCACTGTCGCGGTCGCGATGATGGTGTAGAAGCCGACCGCCTCGTCCGGCTTCGCCTCCAGCGTCGCGCGCCATCCGAAGATTTCCGCAACGCCATAGGCCGCCGAGCCCGCCAGCACCGGGATCGCCAGCATGCCGGTGCCGATGATGCCGAGGCCGAACAGGAAGAAGGTGAAATCGCCGGCGAGCGGCCGCAGCGCCTCGGCGGCTTCCGTTGCCGAATTGATGTTGGTGACGCCGTTGGCGTGCAGGACGGACGCCGTGGTCAGGATGATGAAGAAAGCGATGCCGTTGGAGAGCAGCATGCCGGCCGTGGTGTCGATCTTGATTCGCGTAAGCTCCGGATTGCCGCCGCGAGCAAGCTTGTGCAGCGCGCGGCGGTGCTTGCCGTTCATCTCTTCGACCTCCTGGGACGCCTGCCAGAAGAAGAGATAGGGGCTGATGGTGGTGCCGAGCACCGCCACCACCATCATGAAATAGTCGGCGCTGACATTCGTCTTCGGCCACACCGCGGCGAGCAGTGCCGTGCTCCACGGGATATTGACCGTGAACGCCGTCGCCACATAGGCGAACAGCGACAGCGTCAGGAACTTCAGCAGCGGGGCGTAGCGGCGATAGGGCAGGAAGACCTGGAGCAGGGTCGAGGTGGCTGCGAAGATTAGGGCATGCTCATGGTTGAGCCCGCCGATGACGAGCGAGAGCGACTCCGCCATGGCTGCGATGTCGGCGGCGATGTTGAAGGTGTTCGCTGCGACGAGAAGGGCGACGAGCGCAATCACGAGCCAGCGCGGCGCAAGGGCCATGACGTTGGCGGCGAGGCCCTTGCCGGTGACCCGGCCGATCTGCGCGCTCACGAGCTGGATGGCGATCATGAACGGCGTCGTCAGAAACACCGTCCAGAGCAGTCCGTAACCGAACTGCGCGCCCGCCTGCGAGTAGGTCGCGATCCCCGACGGATCGTCGTCGGCCGCGCCGGTGATCAGACCGGGCCCCAGCCGTCGCAGCACCGTCAGCACGGATTTCGTCGGTGCATGGGCGCTGTCGCTCATTGAAGGGGAGTCTCGATCGGCTCTTTTCCGGAATGGCGAAATCACGGATCTAATGCAGTACGGAAACGATAGTTCCCGGCCAAACCGGCGCATTGCGCTGAATCAACTCGCGCGCAGCAAGATCATGCGGCCGCGCGGCCCGTGTCCGGTTTGACACGCCGGGCAAAACATCTGTAGAGATGCATCATCGCAAATATGATCGAGCCCGCGCCGTCGTCGGTCGCGGGCTTTGTAATATCTGCGGTCGATGCCGGGGGCAGCCTATTTGATGCTGACGAACATGCCCCAGGCGGCGGCGAGCGTGGCACCCGAGAAGACGATCATCGGGTTATCGCAGAACGCGCTGCCATAGGTGCACATGGTGACGCCGAACGAGCCGATCTCGTGATGGCTCGCCGAGTAGAACAGTCCCGACAGCACCAGCAATGCGGCGGCGACGTAATACATCGACCATCTCTCCTCGGTTGTCCTGGCGTCCTCGCTTCCCGGTGGGGCGGCTTACACGCGGGACACAACAGGGGGCGTGCCGCCAGCATGGCGCGGACAGATTGCATTCCGCCGAATCCGATTTGCTACATTTAGGTAAAGTTTGACCCGTCGGGCAAACACAAGTCGTTTCTGACTAGGGTTGCAGCAACGAGAGAAGGCGAAGCCGGTCTTCCTGGCGGCGACGCTGATTGGCGCGCATCATTTCCAACTCGACCTCGGCTTGGCTCGTGTCCTGGTTCTGCCGTTTCAAGCCAACGACCAGCGCCTCCTGCTCTGCAAGCTGCCGCTCAGCCTCAACCACCTCGCGCTCCAATCGCCTCAGCTCATCTAGAAGTGGGTCCTTGTACATAGCCAAACACGCAGCCCGGGCGTCATTCGCAAATTGTCCCCGCGCCATTTCAACAGCGCGTATCAAGCTGCGTTCCTCATTGAGCTTGCGACATTCGGCCCGGTCTCGACGTGCGGTGGACTTCATCCTCGACGCGAAACACGTCTGAAACACACCTGAAACCCAGATCGTTCTGAACTCCGCCGGCCGCCAACTCGACCAATAGTCCAAGAGGAGACCATCATGATCCAGGTCGGTTCGAAGGAAGAGGTCGCGCTTCTGCTGGCGCTGTTTGGCACACATAGCCAGCCCATCACGAAGGCGACACCAAAGTCATCGCGCGGCCACAACTAGAAATCCATGCCACGTCTGGACCGGGATCGCGCGATTATCCGATTGGACTACCTCCAATTTTCCCTATGCGGCCAACAGGTTAGGCCCCAGCATGCGCGCGAGAGAGGAGTTGTGCATGAGTCGCTCGCCGTCCATCGTGCCACAAGGCGCCGACCAAGACGTCTATCTGGTGTTGAATGACTTTGGCAGGCTTGGCTGCGCCTGGTGCGAAGCAGATGAGGAAGGCACCCACCGCGAAGCGGTGATCCGTCAGTTGTTCGAAGATCATTACAGCCACCCGGTTCGCATCGTGGCATTCAACACCACCGAGGGATGGTCGCGCGATGTGACGATCGATATCGCCGATGAAGTGCGCCGCCGATTCTCCGAATACGAAGACGTGCCGCGTTCTGTTCAAGACTTTTTGGAAAGTGCTGTCCGGCGCTGAGCTGCTTCGCCCGGCAAGCTCGCCGCCTTCATATGAGAACGATGATGCTGGACGACGAATTTAACAAGCAGCGTGCCAAGGTATTGCGTGATCTTGCAGAACAAGCAGACCCGTTCATCAGAAGACGGCTGTTGCGTCTGGTGGAGCGTTACGAACCCAATCGGCGGCCTGCACCGGATGACCAGCAGCTCGTACGTTCCCGAGATGGCGCTGACCGCTAGGCAATATCCGGCGATCTTGCATCGCCTCGCAATCCGATTTTGATCAAGACCTGTGATCTAGCAGCGCTGCCGCGGGCAGCGTCACAGGCTGAAGTTGCAGTTGTGCTAATCTGCGGTTGCTTGCGTGCGCCGGAGCAAGGCGTAAGATTTGGATGATTTGATTCGTGTGATTTGCAAGTAGTGGAGGTCAGCTTGCCAGCCGTCCTCGTTTTCAAGATCACCATCGTTGGATTGGGCGTCTTTTCGACGATCCTTGCCTTTCAGCTCATAAGCACATGAAGAAGAGGCCGCCTCAGGCGGCCTTCTTCATTTTTGATGAGCGCGATGAGAGGTGGCCGGCGTCGATAGCTCGCGCGCATCAATGCACCGTGCATTAAACTCAGGCAAATCCGGCGCAAGCGAAAGGGGCCGCCTTGCGGCGACCCCTTGCCGGTTGAAATCGCTTTCGGGATGAAATCCAGCCCCGGCAGGATCAGCTTATGCGTCTCGCAACAGGATCGGAAATCCCGGACTATTACTGTGCGCAATACTGACCTTGTTTTAGCTAATGTTCCCGATTAGGAACCTAAATTCAGGCATTTAGCTGCCCGGCGGGCTGTAGGAGGAGCGCAACTTGGCAGCGTTCTGCCGCACCGGTTTGATCTCGTCTTGCGTGAAGAGCCGTGTCAGTTTCACGTTCTGCAGTGTGCCGGCCGCGACGGTCAGGCCGGAGATGGCTGGAGCCGCACTCGGATCAGGCACGTCGAAAATCACCAGAACGCCCGGGCCATCGGCCGCAACGCTGTACATCGAGACCAGCTTTCCGCCGGCCGCCTCAATGAGTTTTTTCGCCGCTTCCTGACGATTGGTTGTCGGGTTTTCCAGGATGGCATTGAGAGAGCGTGGCGTGTATTGCCCTGTGAGACAGAAATGCATGCTGTCCTCCTGCTGAAAATTGTGGCCATTAAAGTTCATGCCGTGACGAGTTGATCGTGACGGCGGCCGAATCTGAAAATGAGGAGTACAATGCCCGCCGTGGGCACAAACGCCGCCAGCGACTAACGAGATTTCGGCACACCTCGTTGGCGGCTCTCGCGCACGATACACCAGCTACCCGACGTGTAGAAAGGCGATTTCACTTGTGTCTCTCGTGAGCCTACCCTCGCACCGTCGCAGTTCGATGCAATGGCAACGAAGTACCGCTGCCGAACGATCGCGCGCGCGCCGATGGCTTCCTTGATGCGAACGAAGATCCGACTTCGACGCCGGTAGCTTTTATCCAGCGCAACCTTCGTCGGGTTTGTTCGTTGAGGGGCACAACTCGAGCACGCGTACGATCGAGCCATGGGATACGAGCGTTTACACCCGCCAAAATACTAGCGGATGCGAGCGGAGGAATTCAGGACGAAGGCGGATCATTGCGAGCACAGCGCGGTCAGGGAATCGCTGCGCCAGGTGGCAAGAAACTATGAGGAGTTGGCGCAACGCGCCGAGAATATCCGCACCGCAAACGATCTCGCAGAGTAGCGGCGGTCGACGCTGTCGCAGTCGAAATGATCGAACGATCTGGCGCGCTGCCAACTTTGCGCAGCCGCAGTGACGGCCCTCGCGCAGTCTTCGGGTTTCACCCACGGGACAACTCCGGGCGAATTGAAAGTGCCAACTTTGTCCAGGTTCAAGATCGAGCAAAAGAGTCCTGGCGCAATTTACCTCCATCACCGGACAAGGCTCAGTCCGTAGGCGTCGGTGGCTGAGAGACCGATCGCGCTCCCGCCTGCACAAAAGAGGGAGCGCGGCCATACCGGAGAACATCGGCCATATCCATCGCGTTCACGATGAAGCTGCTGCGATCGCGAGGCAGAACGCCTACATGCGCAGTGTCGTGGCGGAGTCCCTGGAAATACTTCGAAGGCGGGTTCCGGACACCTTCCTAGGCCACAAGACGCAAGAGCCCTTCCCCAGAGAGGGCTACGCTGCGCCAGAGCCTTCCCTGACCGCCAATGAGATTGAAACGGCGGGTATCAGGCCGGAGTGAAGCTCGCTCGTCATTCTAGCATGCCCGCAAATGGCCCACGCGTGCGAGGCCAAGCGCATCTGTTCGAACCGAAGCCGTCGGGCCTCACGCAGAGCGGCATCGGCGCGCACCAACAGGGGATCTGGCATTGACCCGTGCATGGCCGGCCAACGCCGTTTCGGAAAGGTAGTTCCCGTCGAGATTCCGCTTCGATTGCGGCTGTCACTTGCGTTCGCCTGCGCCGCCGGGCACCATCATTCGCCATCGCATCAGCGGCGACGCTCAGCTCAGAACGGATATCCACGACACGCAAAGCTTCGCGAGCCAGGCTCAGGCAGAGAGCTGCAGGTGCAGGACTTGGTTGAAGGCGATCGGCTGGTAATCGGCAAAGGCTGCCCGACGTATCAAACTCCATCCGGCAATCTCTTGACCCCGTCTCAATCGATGCCAGGCTGAGCACGCCGTCATTGCGAACCGACGGAGCAACCGGCCAACACCGGCAGAGTGGCACCATCGAGACGAGTTCGTTGAGCCCGCGCGGGAGTGGCCCGCTGCGGGTTTTGTCTTCTGGTTGAGATCAAACGGTTGGGACACACAAAGCGGACAAGATGCCGCGCCCCCTACGATTGGCGAAGTGCCTTGACTCGCGTTTCGTGCACACTGCTGGCCGCAATGCCCAAGACCGACGCAGAACGGTTCCGGAAGGAAGCCGAGGAATGCCGCCAGATGGCGGCCAGGGCGATCAATCCTGCGGATCGGGATGGATGGCTGAAGCTCGCGGATGACTGGATCAAGCTCGCAAGCGAGGCCGAAAGGAAGGAACGGCTCTGAACTCTGGAGCGGACGCGGCGAGCCCAACTGGTCGTGGCCGACGTTGACGCGTCGGGCAAAACACCTGCATGGTGGCATCATCGAGACAAGTTGGTTGCGAGCAGCAAGCCCCGCTCGATCAGAGCCCCCCGCACAAACGAGCCTGCAACTAATCGTCCTTCGACAGATCGCGCGGGTCTTTGTGAAGGTCGATGCTGCGGCCTTCGCCCTGGATGAGGTCGCGGTCCTCGGCATCCGTCTCGCTGATGTCCGCGATGATCGCTTCTTGCGTCTCGCGCTTCTCATCGTTGCGCGGCTTCGGTCCCGGCACATCTCGCGACGTCTTTGACATCATGGTCGATCCTCCTGGCGGAGGTAACCGCAGCCAACTCGAATGGTTCTTTCGGTGAGTGCTCGCGCGGGCAACCGGAAAAGGAGCGATAGCCAAGACAAAGTTTGACACGTCGGGCAAAACGCCGGCAAAGAAGTATCATCGAGACGAGTTCGTTGAGGCCCGCGCGCGAAGCGATCCGCCGCGGGTTTTTTTGTCTCGATACGAGATCGGACGGTGGCGGCGCATCGCGGCCTCACCCTCGTTGACGGGTTCATGGAGCGCCGATCGGCGCGCGGCCGTCCTAACCATTGCTGTCCGAGCACGCGCGAACGTGCAGGCCCGCGGCGCGAGCCTGTTGCTTGCGCCGCTGCGGTCTCCGGACGCGGAGCTCGGACATTGGTAGGAGCCGGACAGCTGATGGGTTACTGCGTGGCGCTCTACTTCGCCAAGCTCCTGGTCGGGGACAAGGGGCTTGGGTTCGGTTCCACGGACGCCTTGGCGGGATTTGCTGCCGTCACGGCCAACCTCGTGGTTTCCTTCTATTTCGCCAAGCGCGGCTTCGAGAACGTTGCAAGGATCATCAAGCGGTGAAGGTGCCAGACCATGAAATCAGGAAGATCGTCGCGGAGACGCTAGCCGGGCAGCACAGGCTTCAGCAGGAGAGCATCGACACCATCGTCCTGAAGGCAGTGGCATCGGTGCTCGCCGCCTTCGGAATCGAAGACGAAGATCGCAAAGAAGTCAGAGCGGATTTCCAGCACCTGCGGCGCTGGCGGAAAAGTGTGGAACAGGCGCAGAGCTACACATTCAAGGCGGTGATCACTGTCATCGTTGTCGGCCTGGTCGGCGCGGTCTGGCTCGGCGTCAAAGTCGTCTTGTTAGGCAAGTGAACCGCAGCGGCGGCGGGGCGCCGCCACTGCCGATCCCGCCTATTGTTTGCCCTCAATGGACCTGCCATGTAGATAATTCGTATCGTCGATACGGACGATGAGGATGTCGCCGAGACTCTGGCCGATCTGCATCGTCTGACATTCTTCGATGAGCCGTCATGCCGCAGTTCGAACTGGGAGCGTGGTGGCTTGCATATTGTGGCGATGAAGCGGTTGGTTTCGCCGGTACCGTGCCATCGACATGTGTGAAACAGCGGGTACTTTTGCCGCGTTGGGGTCTTGCAGCGACACTGAGGGCGAGGGCTTCAGCTCAGGCTGATGCGATCCCTCGTTTCAGATACAACCGACAACCTCGTCTCAGCTAACAATTTCATTGTGGGCTACCGGCTCTACGAACCCGAGACACCTTGGGCCTGGTCGAATACGCTCTATTGCCGCAAGCCACTAGGATGAGCAGCCAGTTGGCTCTGTTTCCGTGCCGCGGAACACCGCTCCGCGGTTGGCCGGCGCGAACACATCGTTCGCCCCGGCGAGAGCAAGGACGCCTTTCGCAAGTGGCCCGGCAGCTTGACGGCTGCCGGGCCTCCTTTTGCGTTTTGAAACAGAGCGAGCTGAGGCACTTGCGAAGTCGGTGGCGCCGAGCTTTAAGTTGGTCATGCCAGAAAATTCGGCGAGCACAAGCCGATGTAGGGAGCGCGACCCATGTCCACGAAGCCTCAATTACCGGAACGTTCGTCGCGGGCGACGGGAGGCCCCAGTGCACTGGATGGCTTGCTTGTCGTGGATTTCACGCGGGTGGTTGCCGGCCCGGCCTGCACGCAGACGCTCGGCGATTTCGGCGCGAACGTTATCAAGATAGAGAATCCGGACGGCGGCGATGACACGCGCGCCTATGAGCACGCCGAGATCGGAGGTGAAAGTGCGGCCTATCTCAGCCTGAACCGCAACAAGCGTGGTATCGCGCTCGACTTTGGCGTGCCGGAGGCGCTCGAGGTTGCGCGGGCTTTGATCCGCAAGGCGGATGTGGTTGTCGAGAATTTTTCAAGCGGGGTGATGAAGAAATTCGGCCTCGACTATGAGGCGGTCGTGCCGACCAATCCGCGACTGGTCTACTGCTCGATCTCGGCCTACGGACGCAGCGGACCGTTCGCCTCGCGTCCCGGTTTCGATCCCATCACCCAGGCGGAAAGCGGCTTCATGTCGCTCAACGGGTTCGCGGACGGTCCCCCGGTTCGCACCGGACCGCCCATCGTGGACATGGCGACGGGCATGTCCGCATGCAACGCCATCCTGCTGGCTCTGTTGGCGCGGGACCGGCTTGGCCGTGGGCAGCATGTTGAAGTGGCCTTGTTTGACATCGCCATGGCGATGACTGGCTTCTACGGCATGGCCTATCTGATCAACGGACAGAACCCGGGGCGATTCGGCAATTCGCCGAGCGGATCGCCTACCGTCGGCGTCTATGAGGCATCCGACGGGCCGCTCTACATGGCCTGTGCCAATGACCGGCTGTATCGTCGGCTGGTCATCGAGGTGCTGAACCGGCCTGATCTCATCAGCGATGCCCAATTCGCCACGCGCAAGGCGCGGTCCGAGAACAAGGAGCTCCTGCGCGCGGCCATCGCGGAAGTTTTTGCGAGCGATAGTCTCGAGAACTGGATGGCGAAGATGAAGCTAGCCAATATTCCGGTTGGCTACCTCCGCACCGTCGAGGAGGGCTTCAATGCGCCCGAGGCGCGCCAGCGCCATCGCTTAAGCCGGATTCCGCACCGCACGGCGGATTGGGTGCCGAACATCGAGCCACCGATCACGATGAGTGTGACCGGGGCAGTTGAGCCCGTTGCCGCCCCGCTGTTGGGCGAGCATACGGAGAACGTCTTGCGGGAGACGCTCGGCTATGACGAGCGCCGGATCGCGGAGCTGGCCGAGAAGGGGGCTTTTGGGACGCGCAAGGTCCCGACGTCAGCCTGAACGGAACACCCTGTCTTGATTGCAGGCAGCGGTTTTGCGTGCCGTTAACTTTGCGCCAGCTTGATTTGGCGAGATTGCGGCCGCATAACTGTCTCAAAGCGAGGAACACGAATGGCGCCAGGTCGAGAGCCGCGCACGGGCCAGCCCGGGGGGCCGGACACCGATGAACGCGCCTATGCGACAATGATCGCAAGTGCTCGGGTGCTCCTGCCGCAATTGCGTGAGCGCGCGGCTCGGACGGAGGAGCTGCGGCACCTGCCGCCGGAGACCGAGCGGGGCCTGCACGACGCGGGCCTGTTTCGGATGCTCCAGCCCAAACGCGTTGGTGGCGCCGAGCTCGACTATGTTGCCCTGATCGACTGCGCCGAGCTGCTCGGCCAAGCGGATGCATCCGTTGCCTGGAATCTCGCCAATCTGGCAAGCCACCACTGGATGCTGGGCATGTTCGAGCCCGAGGCGCAGGATGTGGTCTGGAGTAAGGATCCCGATACGCTGATTGCGTCGTCGTTCATCTTTCCCGCTGGCCGCGCCACGAAAGTCGAAGGTGGATATCGGCTGCATGGGAGCTGGCCGTTCTCCTCGGGCGTCGCCTCCTGTGAATGGAACATGCTGGCTAGCATCGTGTCGTCCGATGATGAGGCAGATGGCATCGAATACCGAATCTTTCTGCTTCCCAAGAGGGACTACAAGATCCTCGATACCTGGAACGTCGCCGGGCTGCGCGGCACCGGTTCATGCGATGTAGAGGTTCGGGATGCCTTCGTTCCCGCCTACATGACGGTCGCCGTCGGTGACCTCGCCGGAGGCCCAACGCCGGGGAGCAAGGTCAATGCTAATCCACTCTACACGTTGCCGGTGTTCTCGCTGTTTCCTTACGTCCTTTCCGGCGTCGCGCTCGGCAATGCGCAGGCGTGTCTCCACGACTATGTTGAGGTCGTTCGTCATCGCATTTCGACTTACAACCGCGCCAAGCTGAGCGACTTCCAAAGCACGCAAGTCAAGATCGCGGAAGCCTCCGCCAAGATCGACGCCGCGCGTTTGATTATGCGTTCGGCATGCATCGATGCCATGGAGGACGCGCGGCATGGCCGTAGTCCCGGCATGGCCGTCAAAACCAGGTATCGGCGTGACGGCGCCTTCTCAGTCAATCTGTGCACGGACGCAGTCTCGATGCTGTTTGCAGCGAGCGGCGCGCGTGGCTTGTTCACGACGGGTGTGCTGCAGCGACAGTTTCGCGATGCGCACGCGATCAACTCTCACCTCGCGTTCAATTTCGATGCGGCCGGAACCAATTACGGACGTGTGGCGCTTGGCCTGCCGTCCGAAAATCTCACGCTGTGAGGCCGGCCGATGAATGATCTACCGAAGCAGCCGGCCAGACGCGATCCCGCCAACGAACTTGCGAGCGATAACTCGCCGATCGACCCCCGCGATTTTCGCAATGCGCTCGGCACGTATGCAACCGGCGTGACAATCATCACGGCCGCAGCTCCGGACGGCAAGCCGTACGGATTGACGTGCAACTCGTTCGCCTCGGTCTCCCTGAACCCGCCGTTGGTCCTCTGGAGTCTCGTTGTTTATTCATCGAGCCTGACCGTGTTTCAGAACGCCAGCCATTTCACAGCCAACGTGCTCGGTGCTTCGCAACAGGCCCTTGCCAACAAATTCGCCAAGTCCTCCGATGATAAATTCGCCGGTGTCGATTGGACGCCGGGCCTCGGCAATGCTCCGGTCCTCGCGGAAAGCGTCGCCAACTTTCAATGCCGCGCTGTCAATCGCTACTACGGCGGCGATCACGTGATCTTTCTTGGCGCTGTCGAGGCCTACGCCTACAATTCGAAAGATCCTCTGCTCTTTGCGCGGGGTACGTATGGTCGGTTCATCGCCGATGATGAACGGAAGAAATCGCCATAAGGGCAATTCAAGGGCGCGCTCGTCAGCTCAGTGATGTGCCGCGGACAGCTTATAGATCTCGAGGGCGTCCGCCTCCGCGCCTCGCGCGGCCCTGGCCAACCTGAAAAGCTGCCCCGCGAGCGTGGCCATCGGCACCGGCGTCGATGTGGCGTGCGCGACGTCGGCGATCGTGTCGAGGTCCTTGAGCATCGTCGCGATGTGGCCGAGGGGTGGCGAGTGAATTCCCTGCACCATCCGCGGCACGAACAACTGAAGTGGAATCGAATCCGCAAAGCCGCCGGCGAGCGCCTCGGGCAGCCGGCTGGCGTCAATTCCGGCATTCACGGCGAGACGTGTCGCCTCGGCAAGAACGGCCATCGCACATCCGACGATCACCTGATTGCAGAGCTTTGTGGTCTGCCCCGCTCCAATCGGGCCCATGTGGGTGAACCTGCGCGCCATCGCCAGCATATAGGGCCGTACCCTCTCGATATCTCCCGCCTCGCCGCCGGCCATGATCGCAAGCGTTCCTTCCTCTGCGCCCTTGGTGCCGCCCGATACCGGCGCGTCGATCAAGCCCGCGCCATTCGCAGCTTTTAGCCGGCTGGCCAGATCGCGTGCGGCATCTGGATGGATCGAGGAGAAGTCGACCACGAGCTTGCCTGCACCGGGGGCCGCTGCAAGACCCTCGGAACCGAAGATGACCTGTTCTACGGCGGCGGCATCGGTCACGCACATGAAGACGATGTCCGTGTTAGCCAAGACGTCGCGGGGCGCTGCCGCGTGCCTGGCGCCGGCCTCGATCAGCGGAGCGAGCTTGCCGTGCGAGCGGTTCCAGACGGTGACCTCATAACCGGCATCGAGCAGGCGCCGGGTCATGGGTGTCCCCATCAGCCCAAGGCCGATATAGCCGAGCTTTTCGGCGTTCTGCGGGTTTGCTCTGCTCGATCCAGCCATTGGTTGCTCCTTCTATCGCAGCGCAATGCCGTGCGACCGCTGCTGCCCCCTATATCGCACATCGCAGCGCGAAAGCAGGTCGGCTTGCATGGCTTGCCTGAATGTTTGAACCATGAAACATTTGGAGCGGTCGGGTTGGGTGGCGCCGGTCGGCGCCAGAGCAGCGGAGTGGGCATGATGCGAACCGTTTCGAGGTGGATGCTGGCATTGGGAGCGGCAGCGGCCATTATGGCGGGCGCAAGCCCCTCGCGAGCGCAGCAGACGGTCCGCGTCGGCTGGACGATCCCGGCGGAGGAGGCCAAATACTGGATGATGCGCCGCCCGGCCGAATTTCCCGATATCGGCAAGACCTACAATATTGAATGGACCCAATTCCAGGGCACTGCGCCGATGACTCAGGCGCTCGCGGCCGGCGCGCTGGATTGCGCGACGCAGGCACCGCTGTCGCTCGCCAATGGCGTGGTCGGTGGCAATCTCAAAGCCTACATCGTGGCGCAGCACGTCTTCGAAAAGCCAGGTGGCTTCTCGGTGTACTGGGCGGTCATGGACAACTCGCCGATCAAGACGATTGCCGATCTAAAGGGCAAGACGGTCGGCATTTCCGTGATCGGCGGCGGCACGCAAGGGCCGTTCAATCTGCTCCTGAAGCAGAACGGTGTCGATCCGGCGAAGGACATCAAGCTGGTCGAGGTTGGCTTTGCCGTCTCCGAAGATGCGCTGCGCCAGGGCCGAGTCGAAGCGGTCAACATGAATCAGCCGTTTGCCGCGCGTGCTGAGGCGAAGGGAGGCACCCGAAAGCTATTCTCTCTGTCTCAGGCCATGCCGAACATCGTGCACATTCTGGAAGCCTGCCGCGCCGATTTCGTCGACAGGAATCCGGAAGTAGTGAAGGCCTATGTCCGCGATATCACCTCGGGCATGAAGAAGGCCCTGGCAAATCGCGAAGAGACCTTGAAAGTGGTCTCGGAAGTTCTGAAGGCGCCTATTCCGGTGCTCGAGACCTATCTGCTCAAGGACAATGATTTCGGCCGCGACCCTGGCGCCGCCCCGAACTTTCCCGCCATCCAGAAGATGCTGGATATCTACGCGGAGACGGGAATGCTGCCGAAACTGGATGTCGCGCAGTTCAAGCACTCGACGATCGTCGCGCCGCTGCAATAGGCGATCAGGCTGTTTGTCGATCAGGGAGATCGTGGTGTCCCGGTATATCCGGGACGTCGCATGAAGATGATGCACGTATGAAGAAATTGCGATCACGGGTCACGAGGGACGGTCTTGACCGGGCTCCACATCGTGCGTTCATGCGCGCGATGGGGTTGGACGACGCGGCGCTTGCCAAGCCGATGGTGGGCGTCGTCAGCATGAAGGGCGAGCAGACGCCTTGCAACATGACCCACGACTTTCAGGTGGATGCGGCCAGGGCCGGGATCGAGGAGGCTGGCGGCACCTCGCGCGAATTTTCGACGGTCTCGGTCTCCGACGGTATTAGTATGAATCACGAGGGGATGAAGTTCTCCCTGTTTTCGCGTGAGTTGATTGCCGATTCGATCGAGGCCGTTGTCCACGGCCTCGCCTATGACGCGCTGATCGGATTCGGCGGTTGCGACAAGACGCTTCCCGGCGTGATGATGGGAATGGTCCGTTGCAACGTGCCGTCCATCTTCATCTATGGCGGCAGCGCGCTGCCCGGCCGTCTCGACGGGCGGACCCTGACCGTGCTGGACTCCTATGAGGCCGTCGGCAGCTTCATGACCGGGGAGATCGACGCGGTCACGTTCGAGCGGGTCGAGCGCGCCTGCCTGCCGACTATCGGTGCGTGCGCCGGCCAGTTCACCGCGAACACGATGGGGATGGTATCCGAGGCGATGGGCCTCACCATCCCCAATGTCTCGATGGTGCCCGGCGTCTACGCCGAACGCGCCCAGATATCGAGACGCGCCGGCCGGCTGGTGATGGAAATGTTGGAGCGCGGCGGGCCGCTGCCGCGCGATATCGTGACCAGGAAATCCCTGGAGAACGGCGCCGCGATCGTCGCTGCAACCGGTGGCTCAACCAATGCCGCTCTGCACTTGCCGGCGATCGCGAATGAAGCCGGCATTTCGTTCACAATCGATGATGTCGGCGAGGTTTTCGCCCGAACGCCGCTGATCGGAAATCTGCGCCCCGGAGGCAAGTATACAGCAAAGGATGTGTACGACATCGGTGGCGCGGCCGTCGTGATCCGTGAGCTGATTCAAAGCGGGCACATCGATGGGAGTTGCCTGACCGTCACGGGCCACACCCTTGCGGCAGAATATGGCGCGGCCAACGCACCCGATGGAGAGGTCGTCTATCCAACCCGCGCACCGATTATGCCCGATGGCGGCGTGGCGGTGTTGAAGGGGAGCCTCTGTCCTGACGGAGCGGTGATCAAGGTTGCAGGACTGAAAAACCAGTTCTTCGAGGGAGTGGCGCGCGTCTTCGAAGACGAGGAATCCTGCGTCGAGGCAGTTCGCAACCGGAGCTACAAGGCGGGCGAAGTTCTCGTCATACGCAATGAGGGGCCGGTCGGCGGTCCCGGCATGCGCGAAATGCTCGGCGTTACCGCACTGATCTATGGTCAGGGCATGGGCGAAAAGGTGGCCCTGATCACGGATGGGCGGTTCTCCGGCGCGACCCGCGGCATGTGCATCGGCTACGTGTCTCCGGAAGCTTTTGTAGGCGGCCCGCTGGCGCTTGTCCGCGACGGCGACAGAATCCGAATTGACGCGGCTGGGCGCCGCATGGATTTGCTGGTCGATGAGCATGAACTTGCGGCGCGACGCCGCGATTGGAAACCGCGGCCGCTGCGTCATCGTGCCGGAGCGCTCGCGAAGTATGCGCGGCTGGTTGGCCAGGCGCCAGGTGGTGCCGTCACGCACAAGGGGCCTGCAGAATGGCCCTGGTTCGAATGACTATTGGTGCGTCCTGCGGAAACAGTGATCCGTTTGGCGGGTTTCTTGCTAAGCTAGTGCCGCTGATGGAGCACGTTCGGCAGGTCGGTCGCGCGATATTCGCGCACGAGTGAGGCGAGAGACGAAATGAAGGTGGTGCCTTCGAGATCAAGCGAAATGGCGGAGCCCGTCGCGACACGAAAGCCGGCTTCCGCGATCATTGAGATCGACCGCGTCTCGCAAATATTTCAGACGTCAGCGCGCAAGGATCATCTGGCACTTTCGGACATCTCTCTGACGATCGAAGAAGGAGCATTCGTCTCCATTCTCGGTCCATCCGGCTGTGGCAAGTCGACGCTGCTCTACATCGTCGGAGGCTTCGTCAGTCCGACCAGTGGCGCCGCGAAGATGAAGGGAAAGACGATCGCAGGCCCAGGTCCGGATCGCGGACCGGTGTTTCAGGAGTTTGCGCTGTTTCCCTGGAAGACCGTGCTCGGCAATGTGATGTATGGGCCGCGTCAGCAGGGCTTGCGAGCGAGTGAGGCTGAAGCGCAGAGCCGTGGGCTGATCGAAATGGTCGGACTCAAGGGATACGAGAGCTTTTATCCCAAGGAACTATCGGGTGGCATGAAACAGCGCGTCGCGCTGGCCCGGACGCTGGCCTACCATCCGGAAGTCCTGTTGATGGACGAGCCATTCGGTGCACTCGACGCTCACACCCGGACGCGCCTGCAGAACGATCTGTTGAATATCTGGGAGCGTGATCGCAAGACTGTGCTGTTCGTAACGCATTCGGTCGACGAAGCCGTCTTTCTGTCAGACAAGGTCGTGATGATGTCGAAATCTCCCGGCCGCGTTCGGCAGGTCATCGACATCGACCTGCCTAGGCCGCGTCGCCGCAACGAGTTGCTGCTCGATCCGCGTTACCAGAAATATGTCGTCGATATCGAGCGCATGTTCGACGAGAGCGACGAAACCGGATCGTCCTCATGATTTCGTCGACCGCTTTAGTACGACGTTCTGCTCCGGTGATCGCCTGCATCGGGTTGCTCGCAATGTGGCAGGTTGCGTCCCTCGCACTGAAGAGCGACAGCTTTCCGACTGCGATTGAAGCCATTCGCGCGATTCCCACAATCCTCGGCGACAAGGAAGCCCTGATCAACATCATGGCCTCGCTCCGCCGCATGACGATCGGGTTTGGCGTGGCGGTGCTTGTCTCGATGCCGCTGGGCCTGATGATGGGCCGCAGCCGGGCGGTTGCGGCTTTCTTCAATCCGCTGCTGATGGTGATCTACCCGGTGCCGAAAGCGGCTCTGATGCCCATCATCATGCTGTGGCTGGGGGTCGGCGACATCACGAAGACACTGGTGATCTTCCTCGGCGTCAGCCTCCCCGTCATCTACCACAGTTTCGAGGGTGCCAAAGCTGTCGAAGAGAAGATGCTGTGGTCAGGAGCGGCGATGGGGCTATCGGGCACCCAACGCATGGTCCGGATCGTGCTGCCGGCCGCGCTGCCGGAGATCCTGACTGGGTGCCGCACCGGACTCGTCCTGGCGCTGATCACGATGATCACGAGTGAGATGATTGCGCGGCAGTCCGGCGCCGGGAACATCCTCTTCAACGCGCTCGACATGGGGCAATATGACACCGTGTTCGCCATGATCATCATCGTGGGAGCAATGGGAATTGGTCTCGACGCGATATTCGAGCGCGTCCGAGCGAGGCTCGTACGGTGGTCTGAGCCCCAGTTCGACATGCCCTTGAGCTTCTCATGACAACGCGCCTTTCCCCAACGAATGTCATCCTTGGGCTTGCGCCGATCGCGCTGCTGATCGCCGTGTGGCAAGGGCTTGTGTCATCAGGTCTTGCGCCAGCGACCTTGCTGCCGCCACCGGCGTACGTCTTCGGTCGACTGCTTCAGCAGCTCGTGACGGCAACGTTTCAGCAGGAGATCGCGGCGACTTTGGTCCGGCTGTTCGCCGGCTTTGCAATCGCGGTCGTGCTCGGCGTCAGCATCGGCATCGCGGCCGCCGCCAGTCCCGCGATCAATGCCGCGGTTCGGCCGATCGTGCGTCTTTTGGCGCCACTGCCCAAGGTCGCGCTTTATCCCGCACTTCTGCTCCTGCTCGGTTTTGGTCATGGATCGAAGATCACCCTGGTGACCGCGGATGCATTGTTCCCCATTTTGCTGTCCACCTATTATGGCGCGTCGACCGTGGAGCAAAAGCTGATCTGGTCGGCTATGGCGGCGGGAACGCCGCGCTATGAGATCCTCTTCAAGGTGGTACTGCCAGCGGCGATGCCGTCGATCCTGACCGGCTGCCGGATCGGTCTTGTCATTTCCTGCATCGTGGTGTTTCTGGCCGAGATGATCACGTCGACGGATGGCCTGGGCCATGTTCTTGTCACGGCAGCCCGAACATTCCAGGCCGTCGATATGTTCGTGCCGCTGATAACGATCTCGCTGCTGGGTTTGATTCTGAATAGCTTGCTGGGAGCCGTGCGATCGTACCTCTTGCGGGGTTTCCCCGAAGCGTGATCTGACCAAACAGAGACAGACTACCCGGAGTGTACCATGCTGGCTGATCGCATCGAGGCAAAATGGATCGACGCATTTTGCGAGATCTTCGAGCGATGCGCCGTCAAGGCCGGCGATACTGCCGCCATCCTGTCAGAAACTCAGTCGCGCGCCTTGAACGTGCATCTGGCCGAGCTCGCCTTGCTGCGTATGGGCGCGCGGCCGTTCCATGTGGTCATGCCGACCCCGCGCAACCGCCATGTCGTGCCGGTGCGCTCGACCGGGGCGAGTGAGGCTATCCAGCGGCTGACGCCAGTCGTCAGCGCGCTCCAGCAGGCCGGCTTTGTCGTGGATTGCACCATCGAGGGCCTGATGCACGCGGTGGAGACGCCGGAGATCCTCAAGGCTGGCGCGCGGATCCTGGTGATCTCCAACGAGCATCCTGAGGCGCTGGAGCGGATGGTGCCGAATCCTGCGCTGGAAAAGCGCGTTCGGGCGGCAGCCAAGATGCTGCGCGGGACCAAACGCATGCGGGTCACGTCGAAGGCCGGCACGGCGCTCGACGTCGACATGGTGGGCGCTTCGACGGTCGGGGTGTGGGGCTGGACCGACAAGCCCGGCACGCTGGCGCACTGGCCGGGCGGAATCGTCGTCAGCTTTCCCAAGAGCGGCACGATCAATGGCACGCTGGTGATGGCGCCGGGCGACATCAATCTGACTTTCAAGCGTTACCTGACGTCGCCGGTGAAGATGACGTTGAAGGACGACTATGTCGTCGAGCTGGAAGGCGAGGGTGCAGATGCCGCGATGATGCGATCCTATCTCGCCGCTTGGGGGGACCGGGAAGCCTACGCGGTTTCGCATGTTGGCTTCGGTATGAACCCAGGGGCGCGCTATGAGGCGCTCTCGATGTATGACCAGCGCGACACCAACGGCACCGAGCTTCGCGCTGTGTCCGGTAACTTCCTGTTCTCGACCGGCGCGAATGAATTCGCCGGCCGCTATACGGCGGGCCATTTCGACCTGCCGATGATGGGAACCACCATCGAACTCGATGGCGTCGCGGTGGTGCGGGACGGCGTGCTCCAGGACGTCTTCGGCTAGCTCCGATCGAGCACGGGCGGGCGGGCGAGGCCGAAATGCCGGAGCAGGTCAACCATGGCCTTGAGCCGTTCGCCGCGATAGGCATCGAGGTCGAGGCCGGAATAATCGAGGAAGCCGGCGCCCGTTCGCAGGCCGATCCGGCCCTCGCGCATATTGTTTGAAATCACGTCCGGCGCGCGATAGCGGTCACTGCCGAGTGCGCCTTCGAGGTAGCGGCTGGCGTAGTAGAGAATATCGCCGCCACCCCAGTCGATGAATTCGAGCAGCCCGAGCACGGCGTAGCGGAACCCAAAGCCGTAGCGGATCGCCTTGTCAATGTCCTGCGCGCTGGCGACGCCTTCTTCGACCATGCGCGCAGCCTCATTCATCGCGAGCGCCTGGATGCGCGGGACGATGAAGCCGGGTGTTGCCGCGCAGACGACGGGGACCTTGCCGATCCCTTCCAGCAACGTCTTGACCTGATCAACGATGTTAGGGTCGGTTGCCGCGCCAGGCGATACTTCGACCAGCGGGATCAGATAGGCGGGATTGAGCCAATGCACATTGAGGAAGCGTCGGGGATGCTCGATTGCGCTGGACAAATCATCGACGAGGATCGTGGACGTCGTCGACGCAATGATCGTGTCGGGGCTGACTTGTCGTGAGGCTGATGCCAGCACCTCGCGCTTGAGCTCAACTACTTCGGGGACGCCCTCGAAGACCATGCCGGCATCGGATAAGGCTGCGCGGTTCTGACCCGCTGGCACTACCGAAACCCGCTCGGAGAGAACATTCGCATCGTTCTCGGCGATCAGCCCCAGCCTCGACAGACTGTCGAAGGTCTTTCTGACCTCGCCGAGTGCGTCCGCCTCCAGCCTGGCAAAGTCCTCCGCGGAACGATCCTTCACGTCGATCATTCTGACCGTGTGCCCGGCATAGGCGAACGCGACGGCGATGCCGCGCCCCATGCGGCCGGCCCCGAGACAGACGATGTTGGCGCGGGCTGTCATTAGCCAAATCCCCTGCGCAGGAGTTCTTTCAACTCGGCCTTGCCGAGATGGTCGAGGCTCAACGTTTTGAGCGTGCGGCCGCCTTGTGCAAAATCCTCGCCGCAGATCGCACCACCGATCGCGAGAAAGGCGCGAGCAAGTGGCGTAGCTACACCCGCCAATCCCGCGACAGAAGCCAGCAGCGAAAGCCCGAGCCGCAGATCCTCGCGCATGTAGCGATGGTCGGTCAGCACGATCCGTTCGCGCCAGTCGCCGGAATCGGTCAGGCGATCATGCGAACCGCGGCCATACATCCAGATCTCGCCTTCCTTGGCGTAGTGATGCGCAAGCGGGAAATGCGGCGCGCCATATCCGAGCGCTTCGCGCACCGCAATTCGCTCGGCATCGAGGGCATCGGTGACCCGCCGGATCGAGCTTTGCGTTCCCTCCTTGTGGATGTCCCACCGGTCGAAATGCTCGATCGGACCTGCATTCATTACGATCAGCGGCGGATGGATGATGGGGCCTGCATTCATCAGCGCGCCGGAGAGCGCATCTCCGCACCCCTCGATCACACTAGGAAAGGCTCGGCCAATCACCTGGAGCGCATGTGGCGCCTGATCGAGCGGAAACACGCCGACCGGCAGCCGCTTGGCGCGGATCGTGATCGCGACCTCGAAGGGCCCGTGTTTGCGGGTCAACCAGGGCAGTGTGCCGGTCTCGGCAAAGCTCACCCTAGCGCGGTTGCCGGCATCTCGTGCGGCCTGGGCGAAGATCATCGAGCCGAATGTGGCCGGCGGCAAAAACACGACCTGGTCGTCTTCCAGGTGCGGAGCGAGCAGACGGGCGATGTCCGGCTGCGCGAAGGCGGGGGCAGGGCACAGGACCAGTTCGGCGCCGCCGACGACCTTGGCGATGTCGGTCGTCACCAGCGCAAGTTTGACGTCGTGGCGGCCGTTGTGGTCCTGCACCAGGATGCGGGACCCGGTGGCGCGGTGTGCTGCGACTTGATCCGCGTCGCGACGCCAGAGCCGCACTTCATGACCCGATAGCGCAAAGTCGCCTGCGGCTGCGAAAGAGCCATTGCCGCCGCCCAGCACCGCAATTTTCAAGATGCTTCTCCTTGCGCGCGCGACTGCGCATCAAGCTGCTTCAGCAGGAAATGCTGGACCTTGCCCAGAGCTGTGCGCGGCAGGTCCGGGACGAAAATAATATCGCGCGGAACCTTGTAGCGGGCGAGTTGCGCCTGAACGTGCGCTCTCAATTCGTCCGCCTCGAGCCGACAGCCGGCTCGTCGGATCACATAGGCAACCGGCACCTCGTCCCAGCGCCGGTCCGGCCGGCCGATCACGGCACATTCGCTGACGTCGGGATGCTCCAGCAAGACCCGTTCGACCTCGGCTGGATAGACGTTCTCGCCGCCGGAAATGATCATATTCTTCTTGCGGTCGCGGACCCAGAGATAGCCCTCCGCGTCGCTCAGACCGATATCGCCAGTGCGATACCAGCCCCCGTGCAACGCCTCCCGGGTGGCGTCCGCGTTTCCCCAATATTCGAAGAACACGTTGGGACCGCGCACCGCGATTTCACCCGGTGTGCCCGGCGGCACCTCGGCACCCGCCTGATCGATCACCCTGGCTTCGCAGCAAAGGCCTGCAAGACCGGTCGATCCCGTGCGCGAAAGATCGCCGCCAAGCCGCGTGTAGACCGCAATGGGGCAGGTTTCTGTCGAACCGTAGACCTGAAGCACGGGAACGCCACGTGCAACGAACCGATCGATCAGATGGGGCGGCACGATAGTCGATCCGGTCGCGACGGCCTTCAGTGACGACAGTTCGGTCGCGGCCCAAGCGGGATGATCGCTCACCGCCTGAATGATCGCCGGGACCATTACCGTCAGCGTCGGCCGATCGTGCGCGATGGCAGCGAGTGCCGTATCCGGCGTGAAACGCGCATGGATCGTGACGGTTGCGCCCAGATGAAGCGCGGGCGTGGTCTGGATGTTGAGCCCGCCGACGTGGAAGAAAGGCAGCACGGTCAGCACGTGATCGTCTGACGTCATGTTGTGCATGTGCTGGCTCATGACGCCGTTCCAGAACAGCGCCTCCTGGCGCAGCACGGCGCCCTTTGGCCGTCCCGTCGTCCCCGACGTGTACACGATGAGCAGGGGGCAGGAGAGATCGGTATGCGAGTTGCGTCCGCTGCCGTCGCAGGATGCCAACAGATTTTCGAATGTTTCCCCACGGGGCGGCACGAAGTCGAATCCGATGACGGCCATTCCCGGCGAAGCGTGCTCAAGTTCGGGAATAACGCCGTCAAAAGCCTGCTCGAGCACCAGAACCTTGGCGCCAGCATCGCCGAGAATAAAGAGCTGCTCGGCGACGGCCAGTCGCCAGTTCAATGGCACCAGCATCGCGCCGAGCCGTGCACAGGCGTAGAGCAGAACGAGATAGTCGGGCCGGTTCAGGCTCAGGATCGCGACGCGGTCGCCTCGACCGACGCCGAGCTCCCTCTTCAATGCGTTGGCGGTGCGGTCGATACGCGCGGCGAACGCCGCATAGCTCAGCCTCTCCCCTTCGAAGGCGATGGCGGTCTTGTCTGGCGCAAATGCCGCGTTGCGTTCGATCAGACTAAAGAGGTCCACCGTCAATCGTCCGTTTCGCCGGTCTCGTACAGCGCCTCGCGGCCGATACGGTCGAGGCAGAGCTCGGCTGTCCAGGGCAGCATCAGTGAACCACAGCGGCTGTCGCGATAGATGCGCTCCAGCGGCAGCGATCGGAGCATGGCCTGGCCGCCGCAGGTGCGGATCGCGAGGGCTGCGAGCTCATTGGCGCCCTCCATCACTGAATATTGCGCCGCATAGGCGCGCAATACCTGTTCTTTGCTCGGATTGGCACGGGCCTCCGTGACCGCCTGGAACCAAACGGCCTTGATCTGCTCGAGCTTGATCTGCATCTGTGCGACGGCGATCTGCTTGGTCGGATACATCCTGCGCTTCACCGGTGGCATGCCCGGCACTTCGCCGCGCAGATAGCGCACCGTGAAATCATAGGCCGCCTGCGCGAGGCCCATATAGGTCGGAGACAAGGTCAGGAACATGTGCGGCCAGCGCATCGCGGCCTGAAAGTAGACGCCGCGCGGCATCAGGGCTGCGTCTTCCGGCACGAATACGTCCTTGAACAGGAGCGTCCGTGAGACGGTTCCGCGCATGCCGAGCGGATCCCAGTCACCCACGACGGAAACGCCCTGCGATTTCGCGGGGACGGCAAGGTAAAGGGTGTTGCGGCGCGAAGCTTTCTCGCCTTCCTCGATTTCGGTGCAGAGCACGCCGTAATAGTCGGCATGGCCGGAGAGCGACGCAAAGATCTTCTTGCCGTTGATGATCCAGCCGCCGCTAACCGGCCTCGCTTCCGTACCAAAGGCAACGCCGCCTGCGGCCGCAGCGCCGCCCTCGGAGAAGGGCTGCGAGTAGATCGCGCCGTCCTCGACGATGCGCTTGTAGTGGATGGCGCGCCGGCGCTCATGCTCCGCGCGAGTCGCTGCGTCCATGTCGAGATCGTCGGCGAGCGGGCCCGACCATAGGGTCGAGCAGACATGCATGTTCCAGGTGAGTGCGGTTGCGCCGCAATAGCGGCCGATCTCGGCCGCGGCTAAGGCATAGGTCTGGTAATTCGCGCCAAGTCCGCCATGCTTCTTGGGAATGGCGATGCCGAGCAGGCCGGCGCGATGCAGGTCGCGATAGTTCTCGGTCGGGAACGTAGCCTCGCGATCATAGGCGGCGGCGCGACCCGCGAACACGGTCTGCCCGATGTCGCGTGCCCGCGCGATGATACGGGCCTGCTCGTCGCTCAAGCGGAATGCGGCAGGATCGAAGATCGGCGCATCCAGCGCGACCTTGTCGGTCGTGCCAATGGTCTTGCTGACTTGCATGGTCATTGTGCAGTCACCTGTGGTGTGGTCACGACAGACTCTAGGAACCCTCCAAGAGCTTTATCGAATGCATCGGGGCGCTCGAGATTGGCGAGATGGCCGACGCCGGCCAACTCGACGTATTCGGCCGCCGGAATGTAGGTCGCCATTTTTGCCATCATAGGCGCCGGCGCGTTGTTGTCCTTGGAGCCTGACAGCAGCAGCGTCGGTACGGAAACATCCTTAAGCGTGCTGCGCTGATCGAAGCCGATCAAGGCCAGCATCATGGCGCGATAGCTCGCCTCCGGCACGCTCGCCATGCACTCCCGTGCGAGCTCCATCCCTTTCGGGTCCGGCTCGTCGCCCACAAGCTCTCGCACCAGCGAGGGCGCCAACGACTTCATCGTCTCACCGCGATCGAGCGGCCCGAGCCGCGCTGCGATGAACGATGTCTGCCACTCGCCATCGGCCTTGCCGAAGGCAGGGCTGGTCTGCGCAAGTACGACCGCGCGCGGCAGTCGAGGCGACTGGGCCAGCAATTTCTGCACGATCATGCCGCCGATCGAATGCCCGACGAGAACAGGATTTGTCGCATCGATCTGTGCGATGAACTGCTGGAGAGCCTCCGCCAGGGCAGCGATGCTGACGCTGGTAAGCGGCGCCGATCCGCCATAGCCCGGCATGTCCCATGCGATGGCACGGAAGCGGTCGCCGAATGTCGTAAGTTGATGCCGCCACGCCCGGGCCGCGCCACCAATGCCGTGCAGGAATATCAAGGGTATCGCGCCGGGATTACCCGCAGCTTCATAGGCGAAGCGTCCGTCTTTCGTTATCATCGGCGTGGGTTGCGGCACGCGACATCCTTTTGCCTGGCATGGCGATGCTAACAGGCCTGTCGGGGATGGAAAGAGATAATTTTATACTTAAAGCAATTTTCGGGCCGGGCGGATTGGGGCCGTGTGTCAGCCGCGCCGGCGAGCATCGTTCGTTGCAAAAACTTGAAGTTTAAAATATATCGGGACGTCGTCTTTAGCTGCCGGGAGCCAGCGCATGTCCGGATTGCCGCATTCGTCGCACGCGCTAGTCACCGGTGGCGGTCGCGGCATTGGTCGCGCCATTGCAGCGACGCTTGCTGGCGCCGGCGCGACGGTGACTGTGCTTGGGAGGAATGCGGCGACTCTCGACGAGGCTATCAGCGCAGGGGCTGCTCATTTTGCAGCCGTGGCCGACGTCTCGGATGAAGCTGCGCTAAAAGTCGCAATCGCCGAGGCGAGCGCACGACAGCCATTCGATATTTTGATCGCCAACGCCGGCAGCGCGGAGTCCGCGCCGTTCTCGAAATCGGATAGCGCCCTTTTTGCACGCATGATGGATGTCAATTTCATGGGCGTGGTTCATGCCATTAGGGGCGTCTTGCCCGGAATGAAGGACCGTCCCTATGGCCGCATCATCGCCATTGCATCGATGGCGGGGCTCAAGGGATATGCCTATGTCAGCGCATACAGTGCCGCCAAACACGCCGTGATCGGACTTGTCCGTTCGCTCGCTCTTGAGACGGCTGCCAGCAACGTGACGGTAAATGCAGTGTGTCCCGGCTTCACCGACACTGATCTTGTTGCCGGCAGCATAGAGAACATCATGAAGAAGACGGGCCGAAGCCGCGAGCAGGCCGTCGCCGAGCTCGCGCGCCACAACCCGCAAGGGCGGCTGATAACGCCTCAGGAGGTGGCTGACGCCGTGCTCTGGTTGTGCGGCGAGGGCGCCGGCGCGATTACCGGGCAGGCAATTGCCGTGGCCGGCGGTGAGATCTAGCCTGCCCGGCACGGGCGCGGAACAAGGAAGGTAAGGAGATCGCATGAGCAGACCAGCCAACCCGGTGACCGTGCCGCTTGCGGACTATTCGCCGCAGCACTTCCTGCTGGCCGCGGTCGATGGTGTTGCGACCGTGACGCTCAATCGTCCCGAGCGGAAAAATCCGCTCACTTTCGAAAGCTATCGCGAACTCACCGATTTCTTCCGCGCGTGCGCACTCGACGACGCGGTCAAAGCCATCGTCGTCACCGGTGCTGGCGGCAATTTCTCGTCCGGCGGCGACGTGTTCGAAATCATCGGGCCGCTGGTGAAGATGGACACCAAGGGGCTGACCGCCTTTACGCGGATGACCGGTGATCTCGTCAAGGCGATGCGAGCTTGCCCGCAGCCGATCGTCGCCGCGGTCGAGGGCATCTGCGCTGGTGCCGGCGCGATCATTGCCATGGCGTCGGACATGCGCCTCGCGGCGACCGGCGCCAAGGTGGCGTTCCTGTTCAACAAGGTTGGCCTTGCCGGCTGCGACATGGGCGCCTGTGCAATCCTGCCGCGGATCATCGGGCAGTCCCGCGCTTCCGAACTGCTCTATACGGGCCGGTTCATGACCGCGGAGGAGGGCGAGCGCTGGGGTTTTTTCAGCCGCATCGTCACGCCGGAGCAGGTGCTGCCGCAGGCGCAGGTGCTGGCAAAGCAGATCGCGGAAGGACCGACTTTCGGCAACACCATGACCAAGCGGATGCTGGCCATGGAATGGGCGATGTCGGTGGAGGAGGCGATCGAGGCGGAAGCCGTGGCGCAGGCCCTATGCATGACGACGGCCGATTTCGAGCGCGCCTTTGAGGCCTTTGCCAACAAGGTCAAACCGGTCTTCAAAGGCGACTGAGGCGGTGGCTCTCGCCGCTAACCTGTCAACGGGGACTTGCGAGAAATTATTTTAGGGTTAAAATAATTTCATTGCCGGATAGATTGGCGAGGCTCCCATGAAAGTCGCGATCATCGGTGGCGGACCTGCGGGTCTCTACGCTGCAATCCTCCTCAAGAAGCAGCGCCCGAGCGCCGAGATCACCGTATATGAGCGCAATCGCTCCGGCGACACCTTTGGCTTCGGGGTGGTATTCTCGGACGCCACGCTGGACAATTTCGAGAAGCATGATCTTCCGAGCTATCGCCGTATCACTCAGGAATTCGCCTACTGGGACGACATCGCCGTGCATTTCCGTGGCACGGTGCACCGGGTGGGCGGCAACGGCTTCTGCGGCTGCTCGCGACGCAAGCTGCTCCTGATCCTCCAGGAGAGGGCGTACGAGCTCGGCGTCAACCTGCGTTTCGAAGTCGATATCGACGACGAGTCCCGCTTCGCCGACGCTGATCTGATTCTGCTGGCCGATGGCATCAACAGCCGCTTCCGCGAAAAATACGTCGATCACTTCCAGCCGGAGATCGACGTTCGCGCCAATATGTTCGCCTGGATGGGCTCGACCAAACCGCTCGATGCCTTCACCTTCATTTTCCAGGAGACCGTGTGGGGGCCTTTCATCGCCCACGCCTATCAGTATGAAGCCGGTCATTCGACCTGGATCTTCGAGACCGATCCGAAGACGTTCGAGCGAGCCGGCTTGAAGGGACTGAACGAGACCCAATCCGCCGCGCGGATGGCCGAGATCTTCGGCTGGTTCCTCGATGGCCACCAACTGCTCACCAACCGCTCGATGTGGCGCAATTTCCCCATGATCCGCAGCAAGCGCTGGGTCAAGGACAATATGGTGCTGCTCGGCGACGCAAAAGCGAGTGCGCATTTTTCGATCGGGTCAGGCACCAAGCTTGCTATGGAAGACGCGATCGCGCTTGCCGAGGCGATGCAGGCCGCGCCCGACATCAAGGCCGCGCTCGAGCTTTATGAGCTCGGCCGCCGCGAGGAGGTGGAGAAGACGCAGCACGCCGCCGACGTCTCGCTGGTCTGGTTCGAGCATGTCGACCGCTTCTGGGACTTCGATCCTGTGCAGTTTGCCTTCGGCGTGATGACGCGCTCGAAGGCGATCACCTATGACAATCTCAAGCTTCGCGCGCCCGATTTCGTCGCCGAGGTCGACAGGTCGTTTGCCAAGCGGGTTCGCGGCAGCGGCTTCGATGTCGATACCGACAAACCGCTGGTGCCGCTGTTCCAGCCCTTCCGCTTGCGCGAGATGGAGGTGGCCAATCGCGCCGTGATGTCGCCGATGTGCATGTATTCGGCGAAAGAGGGCGTTCCGACCGATTTCCACCTGGTGCACTACGGATCTCGCGCGATCGGAGGGGCCGGCCTGATCTTCACGGAGATGATCTGCGTCAGCCGCGATGCCCGGATCACGCCCGGCTGCGCAGGCCTGTGGAACGACGAGCAGGAGGCGGCCTGGCGGCGCATCGTGGATTTCGTGCACGCCAATTCGGCCGCGAAGATCTGCCTGCAACTCGGACATGCCGGCCGCAAGGGAGCGACCAAGCTGATGTGGGACGGCATGGATCGGCCTCTGGAGGAGGGCGGCTGGGAGGTGTTCTCGGCATCGCCGCTGCCTTATTTCCCTGATAGTCAGGTGCCACGTGAACTCGATCGTGCCGGAATGGATGCTGTGAGAGATGCTTTCGTCGCGGCCGCCGAACGCGGCGAGCGCTGCGGCTTCGACATGCTCGAATTGCACTGCGCCCACGGCTATCTGCTTGCGAGCTTCGTCTCGCCGCTGACTAACACCCGCACGGACGAATATGGCGGCTCGCTCGCCAACCGTCTGCGCTTCCCGCTTGAGGTCTTCGAGGCGCTGCGGGCCGTATGGCCGTCACACAAGCCGATGTCGGTGCGTATTTCCGCAACCGATTGGGCCGAGGGCGGCATCAACGGCGACGATGCCGTCGCGATTGCGCGCGCGTTTGGCGAGGCCGGCGTCGACCTCATTGACGTCTCGACCGGGCAGACCGTGCGCGACGCGCAGCCGATCTACGGGCGCATGTTCCAGACGCCGTTTTCCGACCAGGTCCGCAACGAGGCGCGCGTGGCCACCATGTGCGTCGGCAACATCACGACCGCGGATCAGGCCAACACCATTTTGGCCGCCGGCCGCGCGGACCTCGTTGCGCTCGGCCGGCCGCATCTGGTCGACCCCTTCTTCACCATGAAGGCGGCGGCCTGGTATGGGGCGGACGGGGCGTTCTGCCCACCGCAATATCTGCCCGGCAAGGACCAGATATTCCGCAACAGCGTGCGCGACCGGCAGGATCTCGAGGAGCTGAGAATTAAGGCTAAGCCCAAGACCCGGGCCGAGCTCAAAGCGGAGGCGACAAAGCCGCTTGCGGCGGAGTGACCCCCCGTGCGACGTTAACCCATTGCCTGTGTATCGAGTGGAGTTAGGGCGATGAAGGCGATTATCGTCGGCGGCGGTATCGGAGGTCTCACAACGGCGTTGATGTTGCGCTCGCGCGGCATCGGTTGCGAGATTTTCGAGCAGGCCGATACGATTCGCGAGCTCGGTGTTGGCATCAATACGCTGCCGCATGCCATGCGTGAGCTTGCCGGACTCGGCCTGCTGCAGAAGCTCGACGACGTCGCGATCCGTACCGACCAGCTCTACTACCTCAACCGCCATGGCCAGGAGGTTTGGCGCGAGGCCCGCGGCATCGATGCTGGCCACGATGTGCCGCAATTCTCGATCCATCGCGGCCGGCTTCAGGGCGTCATCCATCGCGCCGTCGAGGAGCGACTCGGTCCGCAATCGATCCACACCGGTTGCCGCCTTGGCGCTTTCACGCAGGATGAGGGCGGCGTTACGGCTTACTTCTTCGATCGGACGGGCGGGCACGCCCATACTGCGCGCGCCGACATCCTGATCGGTGCCGATGGCATCCATTCGCGCGTGCGCGAGACGCTGTTCCCGAACGAGGGGCCGCCCTGCTGGAACGGCTTGATGTTGTGGCGTGGTGCGCGGGACTGGCCGCTCTTCCTCACCGGCAAATCGATGATCGTGGCCGGCGGCCTCAACGCCAAGGTCGTGATCTATCCGATTGCCGAGGGCTCGAGCCCGGCGAGCCGCCTCACCAACTGGGCGGTGCTGGTGAAGGTCGGCGAGGGCAACGCCCCGCCGCCGCGCAAGGAAGACTGGTCGCGGCCGGGCCGGCGCGAGGAGCTGATGCCGCATGTGGCGCGCTTCTCCGTGCCTTATATCGACGTGAAAAGTCTGATCTCGGCGACTCCCGAATTCTATGAATATCCGACCTGCGACCGCGATCCTTTGCCCTACTGGTCGGCCGGGCGAGTCACGCTGCTCGGCGATGCCGCGCACCCGATGTACCCGGTCGGCTCGAACGGCGCGTCGCAGGCGATCCTCGATGCACGCTGCCTTGCCGATGCGCTGGTGCGCGCCGAGCATCCGCGCCAGGCGCTGGTCGAATACGAGAAGAAGCGCCTGCCGATGACGGCTGAGATCGTCCGCTCCAATCGCCGCGGCGGTCCTGAGGGCGTCATCGACGCGGTCGAGCAGCTCGCGCCCGACGGCTTCGACAATGTCGACAATGTGCTGAGCTATTCCCAGCGCGAGGCGATCGTGCGCGGCTATGCCACCAAGGCCGGCTTCGCCGCCGTGCCCGGCCTTACCGCGGTTCGCGCTTAAGAGCTGCTCAACGCGCGATGAATCATCATCGCGCCGTGGTTGTTCGTTTGAGGATGACCTTTGCCGGAAAACCGCCGCACACTTTTCCGGGTCATGCTCTAGCCGCCGGGAGGCGGCGGCAGGAAGTGGATGTTGAACTCGGCGGCCATCGCCACCACATCCTCCGGCTTCTGTTCCTTCATGTTGTGAAGGCCCCAGAACAGCTCGTAGAGCTTCCGGCTCGGCGAGACCCAGAACAGTACCTTCGCGGTCTGCTCCGACTTGTTGAAGATGCCATGCGGCACACCCATGCCGAGTCTGATCAGATCGCCGGCGCTCGCCTGTGCCTCGGAATTGCCGAGCACGAAATCGAGCTTTCCTTCCAGCATGTAGAGATACTCATCCTGATCGGGATGAATGTGTGGCGGCACGAACGTGCCCGGCGGCAGTGTCGCATGCCAGGAGAAGCTGTGCTCGGCGTAGCTCTTCGGCACATAGGTCTGGCCGAGGATGTTCCAGGAAATGCCCTGGATTCCCTCATTGGCCCGGGTGATGCCGGTAATTTCGCTCTTCATTGCTGTCCTCCCGTAACTCGTTCGCGCCGTGTTAGTTCGCCGGCTTGCAGTCCTTGGCATAGCGGTCGCCGTAGTTCTCGAAAACCTTCTGAACGATCTCGGTTTGGAACTTACCGTCCGAACGCTTGGCGACCTTGGTCAGATAGAAATCCTGGATCGGATAACCGTTGGTGTTGAACTTGAATGAGCCGCGCAGCGAGGTGAAGTCGGCCTTCTTCAAGGCAGCCGCGACGGCGTCCTTCTTGGAGAGGTCGCCGTTCACCGCCTTGACGGCGCTGTCGATCAGCATCGCGGCGTCATAGGCCTGGAACGCGTAGGTGCCGGGCACGCCATTGTAGGCGGCCTCATAGGCGGCGACGAACTTCTTATTCTGAGGATTGTCGAGATTGGGTGCCCAGTTCGCGCCGCCGAACATGCCGACCGCGGCGTCCTGCTGCGCCGGCAGCGTCGACTCGTCGACCGTGAATGCCGACAGCACCGGAACGGTGTCGGCAAGGCCGGCTTGGCGATACTGCTTGACGAGATTGACGCCCATGCCCCCGGGCATGAAGGTGAACAGCGCGTCCGGCTTGAGCGAGGAGATCTTGGATAGCTCCGGCTGGAAGTCGAGCGTGCCGAGCGGCATGTAGGATTCCTCGACGACCTCGCCCTTGTAGTCGAGCTTGAAGCCGGCGACCGAGTCGCGGCCGGCCTGATAATTCGGCACCATCAGATAGACGCGCTTGTAGCCGCGATCCTGGGCGACCTTGCCAAGGACCTCGTGCACTTGGTCGTTCTGGTACGACGTCACATAGAAGAAAGAGCTGCACTCCTTGCCGGCGTAGCTGGACGGACCGGCATTGGGGCTGATCAGGAACACCTTCGATTCCGTGACGGGGCGGTGGATCGCCTGGAGGATGTTGGAGAAGATCGGTCCGACGACGAAGTCGACCTTGTCGCGCTCGAGCAGTCCCTTGACCTTGGTAACGGCCGCATCCGGCTTCAGTTCGTCGTCGGCAACGATCACCTCGACATCGCGGCCGCCCATCTTGCCGCCAAGGTCCTTGACCGCGAGCGCAAAGCCGTCGCGGACCTGCTGGCCGAGCGCCGCGGCCGGACCCGACAGCGTGAGGATCACGCCGATCTTGATCTTCTCCTGGGCCAGGGCGGGATTCGCCGTGATGCCGAGCAGCAAGGCGATTGCGGCAAATGTCGATCGCTTCTTCATGATTTGTCCCCCTGACTATAGGGCTTGCGCTACAAGCCGCGTACTCGGATCCGAGCTTATGCCGATGATGGCGCCCGCGGCAAGCTAGGCCAGGTCGTGCGCCTCGTCGGGAAAGCGCGCATGCAAGCGGCGCGCCAATTATTTGAAGCCTAAAGAATCTCGCGTGCGGTTGATTGTTGCAGGTTTGGACTTGCGGCCGGCATGAATATATTTGAAGCTCAAAATGATGGGTGAATCCGCGCCGGCGCCAATGCCAGCCGTCAGTGACCGCACCAACATGCTCGATTCCGAGACCAAGGCCGTCGAACTTCCGGAAGACCATGCCGAAGAGCTCCGGCTGTGGCTGCGGCTGTTGACCTGCACGACCCTGATCGAGGGCGAGGTCCGCGGCCGGCTCCGGCAGCGGTTCGATGTCACACTGCCGCGGTTCGATCTGATGGCGCAACTCGATAAGGCGCCTGACGGTATGACACTATCCGACGTCTCCAAGCGCATGATGGTTTCCAATGGCAACGTGACCGGCCTCGTCGAGCGTCTCGTGGAATCCGGCCATCTCGATCGTCGCACCTCTGACACGGATCGCCGCGTCCAGGTGATCCGGCTCACCAAGCTCGGCCGTGCCGAGTTTCGCCGAATGGCCGCGGAGCACGAGACCTGGATCGCCGATCTCTTCGCCGATCTCACGCCGAAGGATGTGCGCGAGCTGATGCGTCTCCTGGCCAAGACCAAGGCGTCGGCGCAGAAATCGGCCGGTCGCCGCCGGGCCTAGACCCTCGGGCGATCAAACCCCTCAATCCAAATTTGGCGCGGCAAAAAGCGTCGGACGCCCAAAATCCGCTATTGCGCCAAATTATTTTAAGCCTAAAATGTTTTCCAGATAGTGCTGCCGGGTGCTTTCCATGCTGAAAGGAGCGTGCGATGGCCAACGCCGCCAAGGTTCAAGTGTCGGGCTCGTGTGACAGCAATGCTGCAACGGCTCACGTCGATCCATTTGCGCGGCAACATCTGCCGCCGCGCGATCTCTGGCCCGAATTCATCTTCGCGCGGCCGGAGCTGCACTATCCGCCGCGATTGAACTGCGTCGGCTATTTCCTCGATCGCTGGATCGAGCAAGGTCATGGCGAGGCGCCGTGCGTCATCAGTCCTATCGTCAGCTATAGCTACCGTGAGCTCCAGGAACTCGTGAATCGGATCGCCAATGTCCTGGTGGACAAGCTTGGTCTGGTGACAGGCGGGCGCGTGCTGCTGCGCTCGGCCAACAATCCCATGATGGTCGCGACCTATCTCGCGGTGATCAAGGCTGGCGGCATTGTCGTGGCGACCATGCCGTTGCTGCGCGCCAAGGAGCTGTCATATCCGATCCAGAAGGCGGACATCGCGCTCGCGCTCTGCGACGGAAAGCTCTCCGAGGAGATGGAGAAGGCGAGGGCGGCGGCACCTGGTCTCCAGCGCGTCGTCTATTGGGGAAACGGCGAGGCGGACTCGCTCGAGGCGTTGATCGCGGATGCAAGTCCGGAGTTTAAGGCGGTCGACACCGCTGCGGATGATATCTGCCTGATCGCCTTCACGTCGGGGACAACCGGCGACCCCAAGGGCACCATGCATTTCCACCGCGATATGCTGGCGGTCTGCGATGGTTATGCACGCAATATTTTGCGCGCCGAGCAGAAGGATCGCTTTATCGGCTCGGCGCCACTTGCATTCACGTTCGGTTTCGGCGGCGTGCTGTTTCCGATGCACATCGGCGCATCATTCGTGGTCCTGGAGAAGACGACGCCGGACGACGTGCTGTCGGCGATCGAGAAGTACAAGACCACGGTGTGCTTCACCGCGCCGACCGCCTACCGGGCCATGCTCGGCAAGCTCGCGGGCCACGACATTTCCTCCTTGCGGAAATGCGTCTCGGCCGGCGAGACGCTGCCCAAGCCGACTTTTGATGCCTGGTTCAAGGCCACCGGCATCAAGCTGATGGACGGTATCGGCTCGACCGAGCTGCTGCACATCTTCATCAGCGCGACCGAGGACGAGATCCGCCCCGGTGCGACCGGAAAACCGGTGCCGGGTTATGAGGCGAAGATCGTCGATGACGATGGCAATGACGTGCCGCCCGGCACGATGGGGCGGCTCGCCGTTCGGGGGCCGACCGGCTGCCGCTATCTCGCCGACGAGCGCCAGCGCAAATATGTCCAGAACGGCTGGAACATCACCGGCGATACCTATCTGATGGATAGCGACGGTTACTTCTGGTACCAGTCGCGCTCCGACGACATGATCGTGTCGGCCGGCTACAACATCGCGGGCACCGATGTCGAAGCGGCGCTGCTCACGCATCCCGCAGTGGTGGAGTGCGGCGTGGTTGGCGCGCCCGACGAGGCGCGGGGAATGATCGTGAAGGCGTATGTCGTGGCCGCACCGGGCGTGACCCCGGACGCGCAGCTTGCGTCCGAGTTGCAGGAGCACGTCAAGCGCGAGATTGCGCCCTACAAGTATCCGCGCGCGATCGAGTTTGTGACGCAGTTGCCGAAAACCGAGACCGGCAAGTTGAAGCGCTTCGCCTTGCGGCAACTGGCGCAGGCTGCGGCGGCGTCCTCGGGCGTCGCGGCAGAATGAGAAAAGGATAGAGGATTGTCCGTGACGACTCCGAAAGGTCCGCAGCTTGCGGTGTTGCCGACCACCACTGAAGACGAGCCCTGTTCAACGGCGCAGATCCTCCAGCCTTCCGGCTGGCCGATGCCGAAGGGCTATGCCAACGGCATGGCTGCCGATGGCCGCATCGTCGTCACCGGCGGGGTGATCGGCTGGGATGCGGAGGAGCGTCTGGCGGACGGTTTTGTCGCGCAGGTGCGCCAGACCCTGCGCAACATTGCGGAGATTCTCGCCGAAGCCGGCGCGCGGCCCGAACACCTCGTGCGCCTGACTTGGTACGTGGTCGACATGGACGAATATCTCGCGAACCTGAAGGAACTGGGACAGGTGTACCGGACGATCTTTGGTGCGCACTATCCGGCGATGGCGCTGGTCCAGGTCGTCCGCCTCGTCGAGAAGGCGGCGCGCGTCGAAATCGAGGCGACGGCCGTGATTCCGCGCTGATCGCACTAAGTCCTTGCCGATCGCACAGGGCCGCTCAGCTAGCCTTGGCTAAGCCATCGTCCTCGGGCGAGTTCAGATACATGCCTGACATGGTGTCGACCCAGCAGAGATGGTCGTGCACCTTCTTCACCCCTTCGACGTTCTCGGCAGCAACTATCGCGGCCTGACGGGCACGTTCTTCGGTAATGACGCCACTCAGGTGAACGATGCCGTCGCGAACGATGACGTTCAGACCGAATGGGCACCAATCGTACTTCTCCATGGCCTCGATGATCCGGTTGCGGATGTGATCGTCGTCCGCGGTCGGATCCGGCACCTCGCGCGCGAGGCTGGCCACCGCCTGCAACAGGTTGGCGCGAGACACGATGCCGACAAGCTCATCGCCGCGGACCACCGGCAGGCGCTTGACCTTGTTCCGCTCCATGAGGTCGACGATTTCTGCAAGCGCAGTATCTTCGGTGATGGTCACGGGCGAGGCGGTCATCACCTCCGAAATCTTGCGACCATGCTCCTGAACGAAATCGCTGGCCGATTTGCCGGAGCCGAGGATGAATCGCAGCAAGCCGCGCCGCTTGCGCCCGGTGCCGATCTCGCTGCGGCGAATGAAATCTCCCTCCGATACGATGCCGACGAGCTTGCCCGCATCGTCGACCACCGTGAGCCCACTGACATGCCGTTGCAGCATGATGTTCGCTGCCTCGACGATACTGGTGTCGGGCGTGACCGAGATGACCGGCCGGGTCATGATCTGGTGGGCGCGCATGGCGAACTCCGCAAGTTGATCGAATTCCGATGTACTAAGTCTAGTGCAGGCGCGGGGCTCTGATTTGACTCAGGTCAAACCAACGAAGTCGAGTGATCCCATTGACCTAGTGTGTTGAACGCTTGATGCGTCACCTCTCGTGCACCCGGTGGATCTAGTCGTCGGCTTCGGGACTGCGTGCGAGGTCCGACGGGCGGAAAGGTTTGGCTTTGTCCAGCTTTCGGTACGCGGCCTTGGCGGTCCGCAGCAGTCGCTTGTGCCGCTTGCGATCGAGGAAGCGGACGCCCCCGTCGGATCCCGCTCCGTTCAATGAATCAGCCAGGGCCTGACCCCTTGCGTCATCATTTAGTTGCCCGAGGGATCGTTGCGCCTTGCGTAGTTGCTTGACGGTCGACTTCTGCCTCGCGAGTGAACTCTCGGAGAACAGGTCCTCCAGCGACTCGATTGAGTAAGTCATCCGTTTGTTGAGAATGCGCAGTTTGTGCCGCTTCTCCACGCTGAGTTTGCCGAGCCTCCGGGCCTTCTTGAGGAGTGTCTTCTCCCAATCCGCGAGTTGTGCCGCCGCGTAATCGGCGAGCGCGCCGCGGCGTTGCCTGATGGCCTCCTTGCTCCGCCTGGTCGACCAGGGACCGCTTTCGATCCAGCCGGAGGTTTGCTCGATCAGGCGTCGATACCGCGCCGATTGTAGCGCCCGCGCCAAGAGGCGGTGGCTCTCGGCGCGCTTTTCATCCCAGGACTGGAGCTCGGCGACCACCGCGAGCTCGTTGCCGCTGGCCGCCACCACGCGTTCGATCGCGACGTCGAGGTCCCGCACCAGGCCGAGCTGGCTGTTCAGCCATTTCAGCTCGGCCCAGACGTTCGGCCGCACGGTGTCATCGACCATGGGCGAGAAGAAGCGAATAGCGGTCCGCAAGTGCGTCAGCGCGATTCGTATCTGATGCAGCGCATCAGGATCGCCGCGGCAGGTGCCGTCATGCTGGGCGAGGACGGCGTCGAGGTGTCGGCGCGCGATGATCCGAAAGGCCGTGTCGCAGGCCATGCCGGGGCTGAGACGACCGGGCAGGGCATTGCGCTTCGCCGCCGGCCTGGTGCCAGCGATCGCCGTCGAACTCGTGGTGGATCGCGCCGTGCTTGCCCGCGCCAATCAGATTGCCTTACCTGCCCTCGGCGATCGCCCTCCGGCAGCGCTGGAGCGTCTGCTCAGGTGTCCCGGATGCATCGATGCACGCCCAACCAACATGGCCGATATTATAGTGCTCTTGCAGCGCGGCAACCTCTTGCGTGGCGTCGGACGCGTCCCCCCGTCGGCTGCCGATTCGAGCCTGCCGCGTCGCGAGGTCCGCAACAAGGAATAGTCCGGCCAGGGGAACATTGCATTCCCGGGCAAGCGCTGCGACTTCATCGCGCTCGGATTCGCGTGCAAAGACCGCATCGACAATTGCGGAATGGCCCTGCTTCAGCACGCGGCGGGCGTGTTGGGCCAACGTCTCGTAAACCCGCGCCGTGACATCGGGCTGATATGCGGATGGCGGCAGGCGGTCCGCGTCCTTGACCCCGAACAGCCGCTTGCGAATGACGTCGCTGCGCAGCACGACGGCTCCCGGTTCTGGCGTCACGGCCGGCGCGAGCGCACGGGCCAGCACCGACTTCCCGGTACCCGACAATCCGCCGACCGCAATCAGACGAGGCGCTGGAGGATTGATCAGTACTTGGGCCAGGCCGAAATAGCGGCTTGCGTCGTCGAGAATGCCGGGACGATCAGAATGGGGCCGATTCAGCCGCGCCAGCGCCACCTGGGCGCGGATCGCGGCCCGAATTGACATGAATAGCGGGAGAGCTCGAAGCGCATCGAGATGCTCGAGCGGCGTTGTGGCGAGATACTGATTGAGGACAGCATTGGCTGCGAGCGGCTGGTCGTGGCGCAACAGATCCATCAGCGTGAATGCAAGGTCGTAGAGCACGTCGACAGTTGCGAGGGCGGCGTCGAATTCGACGGCATCGAACAGCACGGGTTGCTGTTCGATCAGCACGATATTGGCAAGATGCAGGTCGCCGTGGCAGCGGCGCACGAAGCCTTGACGGCCACGTTCATCCAGCAGGACACGGATACGATCAAATGCCTCGTCCGAGGCTCTGCCAAGTTGCTCGATCTCGGCCGCCGCAAGATGGTTTCCGTTTCGCAGGCCAGCGGTGTTTCCCTCGATGAGTGCCGGGATCGAGGAGACCCATGCGTTGCCGTCCGCAGGCGTCGCGATCGCGTGCGAGCGAGCGATGGCGTCCGCGATCGCCGACGCGAGGTCCGCGTCGAGCGGCCCGGCCTTGGCCAGATGATCGAGCGTTCGGCTTTCGTCGAAGCGGAACATCTCCACAGCATACTCGATAGGCTTGCCACGCCCTCCGACCTCCACCGTGCCGTCCGGTCCCTCCGTGAGCGCCACGACGCGCTGATAGATTTGCGGCGCCAGTGGCCGGTTGATCCTGATCTCCTCCTCGCACGCCGCCTTTCGCCTTTCGAGCGTGGAGTAATCGAGAAACGGAAAGAGGACAGCCCGCTTGATCTTCAGCGCGCGCGTTCCTTCAAGAAAGACCGAAGCAGCATGCGTATCGATCCTCATTGCGCCGGGATGCGTGGCAGGATCGCTGAGCGCTGCAAAGATTCGTTCCTGGGTCGCGGCGTTGTCCATCATTGAGGGTGGCTTGTGCAGGTACAATCACTCACCCGGATCGGGAGCCGCTGGCTTTCTCTGGACCCCAGCAGGCGAATCCGCACCTCGGGCCTGATGCAGCTCCGATCAGGGTAACCGTAGAATGGCGGTGGCGCGAGTCCTTGACTTTCTTCAAGCGCTGTCGTCGCTTGATCGAACGGTGTTCCCGTCTTGACGAGGATCAAGCGCCCGCCTGGAAGGCGGCCTATCCTGGCAGCCGAGGAGAATTCCGATGCCCATCAAGGATGTGTTTCTGCCGCTTGTCGGTCAGCCGCGCGAGCCGACGCTTGCCGCGATCGAAAAATGCGTAGCCGTTGCCGCCGATCTCGGCGCCAGGATCACCGCGCTTGCGCTGGAGGACGATGTTTTCGTGCGGCCGAAAGCGGTCCAAGATGTTGCGGGGGCCGCCGCTGAGTCCGGCTCAGGGCGGGACATCGGGGACATGCAGCAACTCCTGAATGCGTTCAACAATGCCGCTTCACGCGCGGGCATCCGCGCGCAAAGCCAGTCGGGCAAGGTACCGGCGGAGGAGATCGCACCGACCCTGGCGGAATACGCCCGTTTCAGCGATCTCTCGCTGGTTCCAGTGAAGCCTCACGACAGTCGAACGGAGACCATCATCGAGACGTTCCTGTTCGAATCCGGCCGGCCGCTCCTGCTCTGCCCGGAACATCTCGTCACCGAGCTGCGTGTGGATTTCGAGAACGTCATGATCGCCTGGGATCACTCCGCGCGTGCGGCGCGCGCGGTCGGTGATGCGCTGCAGTTCCTTCAGGCCGCCGCCTCGGTCCGCATCATCACGGTGGCGGACGAGAAGACCGAGACGATCACGCAATCTGGAATGGATCTTGTCGACCACCTTCGGGAGCACGGGGTATATGCATCCTTCGAGACGGTGAACGCCGGCGGCAGCTCGATCGGCAAGGTGCTCGGAAGCTGGGCGGATTCCCATGAAATCGACGCCATCGTCATGGGCGCCTACCATCATTCGCGACTGAACGAAATCGTCTGGGGCGGCGTTACCAAGACCGTCATTGGCCAGCCACCGTGCTGGGTTATGATGTCGCACTAATCGCTCGACCGATATCCGAGCCGGATCTTAAATCTTCGGAACCAGCCGCCCGATCGGACGCGTTTCATGTCGACCTATCGCCTGAAAAATCTGTTGTCGCCGCGCTCCGTAGCGCTCGTCGGAGCGAGCCCCCGTCGGGCGTCCGTCGGACGCGCCGTCCTGGAGAACATTGGCAAAGGACAGTTCAAGGGCCAGTTCGGCCTGGTGAACCCGCGCTACGCGGAGATCGACGGCGTCGCCGCAGTGGACAGCCTCGCCAAATTGCCGTTCGTCCCCGAGCTCGTCGTGATCACCGCGCCGGCGAGCAACGTTCCCGCTATCGTCGGTCAGGCCGGCCGTCTCGGTTCGGCAGGCGCCCTGATCGTATCGGCCGGGCTCGGCCACGGACCGGGGTCTTTGCAAGATGGGACGATCACGGCGGCCAGGAAACATAGCATGCGGCTGATCGGGCCCAATTGCCTGGGCATCATGATGCCGGGTGTGAGCCTCAATGCCAGTTTCGCCGCGCACATGCCGGGCGCCGGCAATCTCGCGCTGATCTCGCAGTCGGGCGCAATTGCGGCCGGCATGGTCGATTGGGCCGCCCAGCGCGGCGTCGGCTTCTCCGGCATCGTCTCGATCGGCGACCAGATCGACGTCGACATTGCCGATCTGCTCGACCATTTTGCGCTCGATCACAAGACGCGTGCGATCCTGCTCTATATCGAGGCCATTAAGGACGCCCGCAAATTCATGTCGGCGGCACGCGCCGCGGCGCGCGTGAAACCGGTGGTCGTGGTGAAGTCTGGCCGCATGGCGCAGGGCGCGAAGGCGGCGGCCACGCATACCGGCGCGCTGGCCGGCGCGGACGCGGTCTACGACGCGGCGTTCCGCCGCGCTGGTGTCCTCCGTGTCTCCGATCTGCGCGAGTTGTTCGATTGTGCCGAAACGCTCGGACGCGTCGAATCGCCGACAGGAAAGCGCCTCGCCATCCTGACCAATGGCGGCGGCATCGGCGTCCTGGCCGTCGACCGGCTGGTGGAGCTTGGCGGAATTCCCGCACCCATGACGGCGGAGATGCGACGCAATCTCGACGCGGTGTTGCCGCCGACCTGGTCGGGTGCAAATCCCGTCGATATCGTGGGCGATGCCGATGCGGCGCGCTATGCGGCAGCGCTGGAGGTGTTGCTCGCCGATCCCGATAACGATGCAGTCCTGGTCCTCAACGTGCAGACCGCGATCGCGTCGGCCGCCGATATCGCCGCGACGGTCACCGAGCACGTCAGGACATATCGCACGCAGCATCGAAGCTGGGCGAAGCCGGTGCTTGCTGCCTGGGTCGGCGCCAATCAGAATATCATCGAAACGCTCAGCGGCGCCGGCATTCCGAACTATCCGACCGAAGACGATGCGGTGCGCGGCTTCATGCATCTGGTCCGGCACCACGAGGTGGTAGAGGAATTGAGCCAGATTCCGCCGGCGATGCCGGATAGGTTCGTTCCGGATGTCGAAGCGGCCAGGCAGATTGTTACAGGTGCGATCGCTGACGGCCGCAAATGGCTCGAGCCTGTCGAGATCAGGCGCCTGCTCGAAGCCTACGACATCGCGATGGTGCCGACTTATGCGGCCGCCGACGTCGACGAGGCCGTCGCTTATGCGAGCGAGATGTTCGCGAAAGGTGCCACCGTCGTACTCAAGATCATGTCGCGCGATATCGCGCACAAGTCCGATGTCGGCGGTGTCGTGCTCAACCTGACCACGCTCGACGCCGTGCGCGTGGCCGCGGCCGATATTCTCGCCCGGGCAAGGAAGCTACGTCCGGACGCACGCATCTCCGGCGTCATTGTGCAGGCGATGGTCGTCAAGGCGAAGGCGCGCGAGCTGATCCTTGGTCTTGCCGACGATCCGACCTTCGGCACCGTCGTCGTCTTCGGCCGCGGCGGGACGGCGGTGGAGATCATCAACGACAGGGCGCTCGCGCTGCCGCCGCTCGACCTGAAACTCGCCAACGATTTGATCGAGCGCACGCGGGTCTCGCGGTTGCTCCGGGCCTACCGTGACGTACCTGCCGTCAAGCAGGACGCCGTCGCCATGGTGCTGGTCAAGCTGGCGCAGATGGCCGCCGACATTCCCGAGATCCGCGAATTCGACATCAATCCGCTGCTGGCGGACGAAGCCGGCGTGACGGCGGTCGACGCTCGCGTCGTCGTGGGACTTCCGCAGCGCAAATTCGCCGGGTCGGGTCCAGCCAATTTCGCCGTTCGCGCCTATCCGTCGCAATGGGAGCGCCATCTTTCGCTCAAGGACGGCTGGCGAATCTTCGCGCGGCCGCTGCGTCCCGAGGACGAGCCGGCGATTCACGAATTTCTGCGTCACGTGACGCCGAACGATCTGCGTCTACGCTTCTTTGCGCCGATGAAGGAGTTTACCCATGAGTTCATCGCGCGCCTGACCCAGCTCGACTATGCCCGCGCGATGGCATTCATTGCGTTCGATGAGGCCACCCACGAGATGGTTGGTGTGGTCCGGATCCATTCGGACTCGATCTACGAGACCGGCGAATACGCCATTCTGCTGCGGTCCGACCTCAAGGGCAGGGGACTTGGATGGGGCCTCATGCAGTTGATCATCGAATACGCGAAGTCGGAGGGCCTGAAGACAATATCGGGCGATGTGCTCCAGGAGAACACCGTGATGCTCGAAATGTGCCGCCAGCTCGGTTTCGAGGTAAAACCGGATCCGACTGAACCGGACGTCTGCGACGTCAGGCTGAAGCTCTAAGCAGGGCCTTGCGGTCAGGAGCCTGCTTCGCCCGAGGTCGCCGGGGCGCAAGCGCTGCGGGTGCCGTGCGTTACAAGCCTCATTTCTCCAAAGTCTTCAGGAACGCGATGAAATCGCCAACCTGGTCAGCGTCGAAGCGGAATTCCGGCATGGCCGGGTGCCCCGTGACGATGCCCTCGGCGAGAGCCTCCTGCAGTTGCTCGACCGGATATCGCTCGTGCAACGTACGGAACGGAGGAGCGATCTTGAGAGGACTGGGGCTGACTTTGTCGATCGAGTGACACTTTGCACAATACAGCAGCGCAAGACGCCGCCCTTGCTCGACGTTCGAAGCTGTACTTGGGCCCGGGGAGAGAAGCAAAGCCGCCACGACGATGCTGCCTGCGATGCCGCGTTCCGTTCGAAGAAATGTCCTCACGTCGTGCTCCATCAGTGCGGTATCAGGACGGGGACGGTCCGCATTGTCCATACCGGATCTGGGCGTTGCTTGCCTCGCTCTCGAAAACGTGCAGCGCTGCGTCCGCTCGTTCCAGTGCGCGTTCGTACTCGAACTGCAGCGACGATGCGACGGCCGCGCCGCCCTCCGCCACAAAAGGTACATTTGCCGACGCTTACCCGGTCGCAAGCGCGTCCAGGTGCGCGCGGGCGCTCATCGCCATAGAAATGGACGCGTCGATGGCGGGCCGTGGTGACCGCTCTGTGGGGATGTGTACCAGTAGATCGCTGAACACGCGTACCTCTCGACCTGATCTCGCTGCCTAATCAGCACATGCGATCTTCGAGAGGCTTGATGCACGTCAAAACAGGCTTCGGTGCATCGGATGTCGGTTGTGGAGGCCGAAGACGCGGCCTGATATCGGAACAAGAAGAGCGCTCCTTTTGATGACGCGCCGGGCTGTTACGTGCTCGAGCAGTAGATGCGGCGGTCATGGACGCAACACGGCTGCTCCAACGAGCTTGCCTTCCCTCAGACGGGCGAGCGCTTCATTGGCCTCGGCGAGCGGGAATACCGTCGTGTGTGTCTGGATATCGAGCTTTGCCGCGGCGGCGAGGAAGTCGATGCCATCCTTTCGGGTGAGGTTTGCAACCGATACGATCTGCCGCTCACCCCAAAGAATATGATAGGGGAAGCCCGGAATGTCGGACATGTGAATGCCGGCGCACACAACGCGCCCGCCCTTGCGCACCGAGCGCAGGGCGGACGGCACCAGCGCTCCGACCGGCGCATATATGATGGCGGCATCGAGCTCCGTCGGCGGGATGTCCTCTGAAGCGCCGGCCCAATCTGCGCCGAGCGAAAGCGCAAGTTGCTGTGCTTCCTGGTCGCCGTCACGGGTGAAGGCGTAAACTTTCCGTCCCTGTGCGTGGGCCACCTGTGCCACGATATGGCCGGCCGCGCCAAAGCCATAAATGCCGAGCGTTTTGCCATCGCCGGCCATCACCAGGGATCGCCAGCCGATCAGGCCGGCGCAGAGCAGAGGCGAAAGGGCTGCGTCCTCGCCGTGCTCGCCGAGCGAAAAGCAATATCGGGCATCGGCGACGAGGTGGCTGGCAAAGCCGCCGTCGCGCGTGTAGCCGGTGAATTTGGGGCGATCGCAGAGATTTTCCTGGTCCGTGCGGCAATAAAAACATTCGCCGCAGGTGAAGCCGAGCCAGGGAACACCTACACGCATGCCTGGTCTCAGCTCGCCGACACCTGCGCCGACCGCATCGATTCGGCCGACGACCTCGTGCCCCGGGATGATGGGATAGGGAATGTCCGAAAGCTCGCCATCCACCACGTGGAGATCGGTCCTGCACACGCCGCACGCGCTGACCTTGACGCGAACCTCGCCGGAGCCGGGGACCGGGTCGGGTCGTTCCTGGAACATCAATGGCGCGCCGCGCGCGGAGAGAACCATCGCGTACATGTCGCATTCCCGTTACGGCAATGCATCCTCCAGCGGGCTTCGCCGGATGTGGGGTCAGTGTGCGCCGTTCGCTACGAAGGCGCAACAGGCGCCTTCCGCAGGCTCTTGATGACCATGGCCACCAACGGCGTCAGAATCGGCAGCAGGCCGCTCAGCGGGTGGTGGACCGCGCCCGTTACCTGAGCGTGGAGCGCGCGCGCCTCGAGCTGAATCGCTTCAATCGCCGCGTCATGGATATCATTCGCGAGTTCGATCTCGCGTCCTGACAACGGACGCGCTGCGACGACGAAAAGGACCGCCGCAATGGCAAAATTGATCGCGCCGAGAATGGCCGCCGCGACGATTGCGCTCCAGATCTGGACCAGGGCGAAATAGGCCGAAAATTCGAGCATCAGCAGACCGAAGGTGGCGATCAGCGCCGCGAAGGCGCGCAAGCCCAGCCCGATCAGGAGGTGCCGTAGTCTGATGTCGGCGATGATCCTGTCGGTACGCCAGAGCACGCGCAGGTGCTTGATGATGTTTTCCGTACCCACCTAGTGCCTCCTGAGCATGAAGCCGACGACCACGCCGAGTGCGAAGGCCGAAGCGAGCGACGCCACCGGACGCTCTGCGAGGAGGCCACGGAGCTGCTCTTGCTCCTCACTCACGGTCTCGCCAAGTTCGGTCAGCGCGGCCTTGATCTGTTCGGCCAAGGCTTCGGCACGGTCTTCCGACGCGTTGAACATCTGCTCGCCGGCCATGTTCAGCAGGCGCGAAACATCGATCTTCATCGCGTTCAGTTCGTCGTTCATGCTGCCGGTGTCGAACATTGGCGGCCTCCATTGAATGAAAGAAGCCTATGCGAACCGGCTCGATGGCCGTTGATTTGCGTCAAGCGAGCTTTCTCGGGCCCTGCTTTGAGGCAGGTCAATCCAGGTATGTCGCGGCGACCTAGAAATCCAAAATGACCGGAGTCGATCCTATGAGGATAAAGGTGTGAATTCGGAACCACTGCTGCTGGCAACACCGTCCGGCGATCTGCTCGAGCTGCGGCCGGAAGGGCCGTGGATCGCCGCCAATGCTCCGAAGCTTGACGCGCTTTCCCGATCGGTCTGGGCGGCTGTCGATAGATCGAAGTCCGTGACGCTCGATATGGCAGGTGTCAGCGAGCTCGACACGCTCGGCGCCTGGCTTCTGGAGAAACTGTCGCGTAGGGCGGCATCCTCCAGCCGATCGGCCGAGGTGGTCGGAATAGCCGACAATTTCGCCGGCCTGATGGACGAGGTGCGTCAGGTCAACCGACACAATCCACTGCCGGCACCTATGCCCAACCCGGTTCTGCACGGGCTGCACGATCTCGGCAAGTCCACGGTCGAGGCGCGGGAAGACATCACGATCTTCCTTCAGATGCTCGGCGCACTGTTCATGTCTCTGATAGGGGTGTCGCGCCGGCCGCGGTCGCTGCGGCTGACGTCGCTGGTCTATCAGCTCTATCGGATCGGCTGGCAGGCGATTCCGATCGTCGTGCTGATCACCTTCCTGATCGGCGCGATCATCGCGCAGCAGGGGTTTTTCCATTTCCGTAGGTTCGGCGCGGAGTCCCACACGGTCGACATGGTCGGCATCCTGGTGCTGCGCGAGCTGGGTGTGCTGATCGTCGCCATCATGGTCGCCGGTCGCTCGGGGAGCGCCTATACCGCCGAGCTCGGCTCGATGAAGATGCGCGAGGAGATTGATGCGCTCTCGACCATGGGGCTCGATCCGGTCGACGTCCTCATCCTGCCGCGGGTGGCTGCCTTGGTCATCGCGCTTCCGATCCTTGCCTTCATCGGCTCGATCGCCGCGCTCTATGGCGGCGGCCTGGTCGCGCAGTTCTACGGCGACATGGGCCCGGCGATCTACGTTGCGCGGCTGCACGAGGCCATTTCCGTCACCCATTTCGAGGTCGGCATCCTGAAGGCGCCGTTCATGGCGCTGGTGATCGGGATCGTCGCCTGCAGCGAGGGATTGCGCGTGAAAGGCAGCGCCGAATCGCTCGGTCGGCAAACGACGACCTCGGTGGTGAAGTCGATCTTTCTGGTGATCGTGCTCGACGGCCTGTTCGCGATCTTCTTTGCCTCGATCGGGATGTGACCATGTCGGGGGTGGCACAAGCGTTCGCAATTCGCGTCAGCGACCTCGTGGTCGGCTTCGGCCGGCAGATTGTGCTCGATCACCTCTCGCTTGAAGTCTGCGGCGGGGAAATCCTTGGCCTGGTCGGTGCCTCCGGCGGCGGCAAGTCGGTCCTGATGCGGACCGTCATCGGGCTCGTCCCGCGGCGAGGCGGCACCATCGAAGTCATGGGACAGCCGATCGGCAGTGCGCACGACCGCAGCGCGCAGGACGCTGCCGGAAAATGGGGCATCCTGTTCCAGCAGGGCGCACTGTTCTCCTCGCTGACGGTCCGGCAGAATCTCCAGTTTCCGCTGCGCGAGAACCTCGCCCTCTCCCAGGAGCTGATGGACGAGATGGCGATCGCCAAGCTCGAGATGGTTGGGCTGAGAGCAGAGGATGCCGAAAAATATCCGTCCGAGCTGTCCGGCGGCATGACCAAGCGGGTGGCATTGGCCCGCGCCCTCGCTCTCGATCCGCCGATCCTGTTCCTGGACGAGCCGACCTCCGGCCTCGATCCGATCGCTGCCGGTGATTTCGACGCCCTGATCAAGACATTGCAGAAGACCCTGGGGCTCACCGTGTTCATGGTGACCCATGATCTCGCAAGCTTGACCACGGTCTGCGACCGCGTCGCGGCGCTGGCCGACGGCAAGATCGTGGCGATCGGTCCCATGCGCGAACTTCTTCAATCAGAGCATCCCTGGGTGAGGGCCTATTTTCACGGCAAGCGTTCCCAGATGCTGCAACCCCACATGAGATGAGACATGGAAACCCGCGCTCCCTATGTGCTGATCGGCGCCTTCGTCCTGGCTGCGATCCTCGTGGTCTTTGGCTTCGTCTATTGGCTGAACAATACGGGCGGCATCGGGCCGCGCGCGACCTATCGCGTGCAGTTTCAGGGGCCGGTACCGGGACTGCTGGTCGGCGCCGGCGTGTTGTTCAATGGCATCCGCGTCGGCGAGGTCACCGAGCTTGGTCTCGCGCCGGACAATCCGCGCTTCGTCAGTGCGACGATTTCGGTTGCGTCTGCGACTCCCGTGCGCGCCGACACCAAGGTCGGGCTCGATTTCCAAGGGTTGACCGGCGTACCGGTGGTGGCTCTGGAAGGCGGCACGATCGCTGCCAGACCGGGCGAGCCGTTGATCTTGATCGCCGAGGCCGGGGCCGGCCAGAGCATGACGCAGGCGGCGCGCGATGCGCTGCGGCGGGTCGATTCCGTACTGGAGGACAACGCCGGTCCGCTGAAGGATACGATCGCCAATTTCAAGACGTTCTCGGACGGGCTCGCGCGCAACGCCGGCAAGCTCGACGGCATCGTTGCGGGACTCGAGAAGATGACGGGCGGTGGAGCGCCTGCGCAGAAGATAACCTATGACCTGCGGGCACCGCAGGACCTCGGGCCGGTCGGCAAGGCGCTTTCCGCGTCATTGGCAATTCCCGAGCCGACCGCGGTTGCAATGCTCCAGACGCAACGGATGCTGTTCTCGCCGGTTCCGGACATCCCGGGCTTTGCCGAGTTCCTGTGGGCCGACAGCATTCCAAAGCTGGTGCAGGCGCGCCTGATCGACAGTTTCGAGAACCTCGACATCGCCCACGCCCCGTTGCGCACGACCGACCTGGGTCAGGCGGACTATCAGCTCTTGATCGATATCAGGCGCTTCCGCATTGCCGCGGAAGGCGAGCCGCGAGCCGAAATCGGACTGTCGGTGAGGATTGTCGACAAGAACGGCAAGGTGATCGCTTCGCGGCTTGTGGAAGCGAGCGAGAAACTCGACAAGATCGAGCCGACCGCCGCAGTCGCGGCATTCGACGCCGCCTTCGGCCGCATCGCAAAGGAGCTGGTCGGTTGGACGGTACAGGCCGTCTAACTCTCGGGCCGGTCGTTCCCGCGTCTCCAGCAGAACAAGGCGGCCATGTCCGCCGAAATTGATCTGCGTCAACTGCCTCTGTCACGGTGCAGTAAAATGCAGGCCGTGCGGCGGACTCGGCTTGATGCGGGCGGCGGCCGGCGCTTGGAGCGGTGGATGAAGGCTTCCTTGGTCACGATTGAGCCGAACGGGCATTCCTGCAGCGATTGTGCGGTCCGCGAATTCGCAGTCTGCTCGTCATTGGACGCGGCCGAACTCCGGGAGCTCGAGCACCTGGGACGCCGCGTCCATTTTATCGCAGGCCAAACCGTCTTCTCCGAGGAGGACATCACTACGTCATTCTACAACGTGCTCGGCGGCGTCATGCGGCTGTACAAGCTGTTGCCGGATGGCCGCCGGCAGATCGTCGGCTTTGCATTGCCCGGCGATTTCCTGGGGATGAACGTTTCCGGGCGCCACAACTTTTCGGCCGATGCGATCGGCGCAGTCACCGTCTGCCAGTTCGCGAAGGCGCCTTTAGGCCGGTTCATTGAGGACCGGCCGCACCTCTTACGGCGAATCAACGAACTGGCGGTCCGCGAATTGAGCCAGGCGCGCGACCACATGGTCCTGCTCGGTCGCCGCTCGGCGGACGAAAAAGTCGCCAGCTTTTTCCTCGGCTGGCGTGAGCGGCTGATCGAGCTCAAGGGGTCGATAGATTCGGTTTCGCTACCGATGAGCCGGCAAGACATCGCCGACTATCTCGGTCTCACCATCGAAACCGTCAGCCGCACCTTCACGAAGCTCGAGCGCCTCGGCGTGATCGAGATCATCCCGGGCGGCATCAGCCTGCTCGACGCCGCACGGGCCGAGGCTCTGGCGGCTGCCTGAAGTCGGGCCGTCCCATTCTTCTGTGGCGCCTGCAACTCTGCATCGATTGGAATGCATTGGCGCACCCTGCGGATGTCAGTTTTGGCCGTCCACGGCATTTTCGCGGCATTTGCCTCAAATCATGTGCATGCTTTCCGGTTGAAAAGCCGGGCGGGGTTGACTACGCAGGAACCCAGTGCCTCGCAGTCTTAGGAGCCCGCGGCGTGCCTCAGGACAAGACCGGCGACCCCCGACAGTCGTCGGGTAACAAATTATCGGTCCTGCGCAAGCACCCGATCTTCGCGGATCTGGAGCCGGAGGCGCTCGATCAGCTCTGCCGCTATGCCAAGCACACGACAGTGAAGCGCGGCGCGACGATTGCCGCGAAGGGCGACCCGGGCAACAATCTGTTCGCGGTGATCTCGGGGACAGTGAAGATTTCCTCCTCCTCGCCTGATGGGCGGAATGCCATTCTCAATCTGATCGGCCCTGGGGAGATTTTTGGCGAGATCGCGGTCCTCGACGGCGCGCCGCGTTCGGCGGATGCTACCGCCAACACCAATTGCGAGCTCTACGTCATCGATCGCCGGGACTTCCTGCCCTTTGTCAAGAGCCAGCCGGCGCTCGCGATGAAATTCATCGAGCTGCTCTGCGCGCGCCTGCGCTGGACCAGCCAGCAGGTCGAGCAGGTGATCCTGCAGAACCTGCCGGGCCGGCTCGCAAGCGCGTTGCTCGGTCTCACCGAAGAACGCAAGCTCGATTCCGGCAGCGGCACGCTCGCCATCACGCAGCAGGAGATCAGCGAGATGGTGGGGATGACGCGCGAGAGCATCAACAAGCAATTGCGCGCCTGGGCCGGACGCAATTGGGTTCGCCTCGAGCATGGCGCGATCGTCGTGCTGGATACCGATGCGCTGCGCGAGCTCGCCGAGAGCGGCCTCGACGGCGAGTGACGGCACCGACCTAGCCGTCGATGATGGCGACCGCGCGGGTCCAGCCCGCCGAAGCCCGTTCGATCTTCACCGGAAAGCACGAGATTGTGAACCCGGTCGAGGGCAGCTTGTCGAGATTGTGCAGCTTCTCGAGATGGCAATAACCGATGTGCCGTCCGGCCTTGTGGCCCTCCCAGATCAGACGGGCATCCTTGGTTTCCGCATATTTTTGGGCTGTGTAGACGAACGGCGCGTCCCAGCTCCAGCCGTCGGTTCCGGTCAGCCGGACGCCGCGTTCGAGCAGGTACATGGTGGCCTCATAGCCCATGCCGCAGCCGGAATTCACGTAATCCGCCCGGCCGAACTTGGCGCCGGCGCTGGTGTTGACGACGACGATTTCCAGCGGAGAGAGCGTGTGACCGATGCGCTTGAGCTCGTTCTCGACGTCTTCCGCGGTGGCCACGTAACCGTCGGGCAGATGCCGGAAATCGAGCTTCACGCCGGGTCGGAGGCACCACTCGAGCGGCACCTCGTCGATGGTCCATGACCGCTCGCCCCGGTTCATGGTCGGATGGAAGTGCCAGGGCGCATCGAGATGCGTGCCGTTATGCGTGGACAGCGAGACCTGCTCGACGGCCCAGCCCTGACCGTCCGGCAGATCCTCCGCCTTGAGGCCGTCGAAGAACTGCAGCATGCGCGGCAGGCCCTGCTGGTGATCGATGTACTGGATCGTCGGGTGATTGCCCGGGGGATCGGCCGGCACGTCGTTCTGCAACGGCACGGAAATATCGATCAGCTTGCGCGGCATGGCATTTCTCTCGGGATGTTCCGCTCTGTTTCGAAGCATCTTGAGTGGGCTGCATCGGCGACGTCAAGTGACGCGCCGGTGCGCCGAGCGTCACCGCAACACCGCGCGCGGCAGCTAGAGCGGGACCTCCGGCAGGCAGATCACGAGCGTCAGCACAAAAAGCATCGCGCCCCGCAGCGGCCAGATAGCTTCGGAAAAAAGGGACCATCCGCCGATTGCGCCTGCGGAGCCCGCGTGATCGATCAATGCAACTCTTGCATTGATCGATGCCGGATTTGGCTTGGACTCAGAATGCCGCCCGCCCTAGGGACGACATTGGCGACATCGCGCTGATGCAGCGCGTTCGCACAGGGATGGGCGACCGTCTCGTCCGAACCTCCAAGCCGCAGCCAATAGCGGTCGAGCATAAAATGAGAGGAACATCCATGGATGCAACGAGCATCGTAACCTCGCATCCGGCATTGGCCAGGGCGAGGCGCGATTGCAGGGGGGCCGGCGCTTGCCGCGCGGGGTCCTCGCCGGCTGGAAGCCTTCAATCGTGCCGCAGCACGAGGGCGACGACGTCATGAACGGCGACCTTCGCGCCAAGGCCGAGGACTTCGCGGCGGAGATCTTCAAGCAGCCGAATCCGCTCGACTCCCTCGCACAATCCTACCAAGGTGGTGCGGTTGTGGCGCTTGACTTCACACCTGAAGTGGAGCGACCCAAGGCGGCCCGCAGCACCTGCCCAACGACGACATAATCAACTCAGGAGGAAAGCCCAGATGAAGACACTAACCGGCATTATCGCAGCCGCTGTGCTGGCGGTCTCAGCGCCCTTGGCGACCGCACGCGATTTCCGCTCCGCCGACGTACACCCCGCTGACTATCCGACCGTCGAGGCCGTCAAGTTCATGGGCAAGCAGCTCGCGACGGCGAGCGGCGGCAAGCTCGGTGTGAAGGTGTTTCCCAACGGAGCCCTGGGCTCCGAGAAGGACACGATCGAGCAGCTCAAGATCGGCGCACTCGACATGATGCGGATCAACGCATCGCCGTTGAACAACTTCGTGCCGGAAACCATCGCGCTGTGCCTGCCTTTCGTCTTCCGGGACACGCAGCACATGCGCACGGTCCTTGACGGGCCGATCGGCGATGAGATCCTGGCGGCCATGGAGCCTGCGGGATTGGTCGGCCTTGCCTATTACGACAGCGGCGCCCGGTCCATTTACACGGTCAAGGCACCGATCAAGTCGCTCGCGGACCTCAAGGGCCTGAAGATTCGCGTCCAGCAATCCGACCTGTGGGTCGGCATGATCCAGAGCCTCGGGGCCAACCCGACGCCGATGCCGTATGGCGAGGTCTATACCGCTCTCAAGACCGGTCTGGTGGACGCTGCCGAGAACAACTGGCCCTCCTACGAGTCGTCGCGCCATTTCGAGGCAGCCAAGTTCTACAACGTCACTGAGCACTCCCTGGCGCCCGAAGTTCTCGTGATGTCCAAGAAGGTCTGGGACACGCTGAGCAAGGAGGATCAGGCGATGATCCGCAAGGCGGCCAAGGAATCGGTGCCCGTCATGCGCAAGCTCTGGGACGAGCGTGAGCAGGCTTCCCGCAAGACCGTCGAGGCGGCCGGCGTTCAGGTCGTTACGATCGCCAACAAGCAGGAATTCGTCGATGCGATGAAGCCGGTCTACGCGAAGTTCGCCGGTGACGAGAAGCTGCAGAGCCTCGTCAAGCGTATCCAGGACACGAAATAAGAACGTAGCGTCGGGGCCGGCGTCGCCGACCGGCGGCACCGGACCCTCGCAAGGAGACGCGGATGACAGACCCACACGTCGCAAACCACGAAGCAGTAGCCGGACGCCCGTCGACCGGCTTGCTGTCACGGATCAATGCCGTCATCGCTCGCGTGGGCATGTACCTGTCCGTGAGCGGCCTGCTCGTCATCGTCACCATCGTGTTCTACCAGGTGTTCGGACGTTACGTGCTCAATTCCAGTCCGACCTGGACGGAGAACCTTGCGCTGGTTCTGATCCTGTATGTCACGCTGATCGGCGCCGCCGTCGGCGTGCGCGATGCCGGGCACATCGGCATGGACAGTTTGCTGGTGATGCTTCCGGATCATTTGCGAGAGAAGATCGAGCTTGTGATCCACGTTCTGGTGGCCGTGTTCGGCATTGCGATGGTCTACAACGGCTGGATCCTCGGGGCGTCGGTCGGAACCGTGAAGATCCCCAATCTCGGCCTTCCCGAGGTCGTTCGCTACATACCGCTGATCGCCTCCGGCGTCTTGATCGTATCCTTTTCAATCGAGCACATCATTGCTCTCCTGCGCGGCGAAGAGGTCGTCCCCTCATGGAACTGATCATTCTCGGCGCCACCTTCTTCGGCTTCCTCATCCTTGGCGTACCGGTCGCCTTCGCGATCGGCCTCTCGGCGATTTGTACCATCCTGTATGAAGGCCTGCCGGTTGCCGTCATCTTCCAGCAGATGATGTCGGGGATGAACATCTTCTCCTTCCTCGCCATACCGTTCTTCGTCTTCAGCGGAGAGCTGATGCTGCATGGCGGCGTCGCCGACAAGATCGTGCAGCTCGCCAAGAACCTCGTCGGACATATCCGCGGCGGGCTCGGCATGTCGAACGTGGTCGCCTGCACGCTGTTCGGCGGCGTATCCGGCTCGCCGGTGGCCGACGTGTCGGCGATGGGGGCGGTGATGATCCCGATGATGAAAAAGGAAGGTTTCGATACCGACTACGCCGTCAACGTCACCACCCACGCCTCGCTGGTCGGAGCGCTGATGCCGACCAGCCACAACATGATCATCTATGCCCTGGCCGCCGGCGGCAAGGTATCGATCGGCGCGCTGATCGCCGCTGGCATCTTGCCAGCGCTCGTGCTGATGGCGTGCATGCTGGTTGCCGCTTACGCCGTCGCGGTGAAGCGAGGCTATCCGGCCGGTAAATTCCCGGGCTGGGCCGAGGTGGTCCGCTCGTTCGCGGCCGCTCTGCCCGGCCTCCTGATCGTCGGCATCATCCTGGCGGGCATCCTGTCCGGTGTCTTCACTGCAACTGAATCCGCAGCCGTCGCGGTCACCTACACGATCCTGCTGACCTTCTTCATCTACCGCACCATGACCTGGAACAATTTCTTGCGGGCCGCCGCCAAGGCGGTGAAGACGACGGGTGTGGTGCTGCTGCTGATCGGCGTCTCCACCATGTTCCAGTATCTGATGGGGCTCTACGAGGTGGCCGACCTCGCCGGCGATATGATGAGCAAGGTGTCCACGGAACCCTGGGCCATCTTCCTGCTCATCAACGTCATCCTGTTCCTGCTCGGTACGTTCATGGACATGGCGGCGACGATCCTGATCTGCACCCCGATCTTCCTGCCGATCGCGATGAAGGCGGGCATGGATCCGGTGCAGTTCGGCATGCTGATGCTGATCAACTGCGCCCTGGGGCTGAACACGCCGCCGGTCGGAACGACGCAATTCGTGGGCTGCGCCATCGGCGGCATCTCGGTGGGCGCGGTGATGCGCACCATCCTGCCGTTCTACGCCGCCCTGATCGCAGCGCTCATGTTCGTGACCTACGTTCCCGCCTTCTCGCTTTGGCTGCCGCGCCTGCTGATGGGGTACAAGGGATAGCTGCCGTGCATACGCCGACACTTGGCGGGCGAACCGGCCTTGCGATACTTTGCGTCGCAGCAACAGGAGAATCTGTCTGTGACTGACTATCGCAAGCTCTTCGATCTCACCGGCAAGACCGCAGTGGTTCTCGGCGCCGCGTCGGGCATTGGCAAGTCGTCGGCGGAAGCGCTGGCCGGGCTCGGTGCTCGCGTCGTCTGCGCCGATCGCGCGCTTGACGCTGCCGAGGCGACCGCCGCCGGCATTCGGGAGAAAGGCGGCTGGGCGGAAGCCGCCGCGTGCGATGCTGCGAGCGCAGCAGATGTCTCCGCGCTGGCCGCGACCGTGATACAGAAATTCCCGCGGCTCGATATCGCCGTGACGACGCCCGGGCTCAACATCCGCAAGACCATCCTCGACTACACCGAGGAGGACCTCGACCGCGTCGTCACGCTCAACGTCAAGGGCACCGTCTGGTTCTTCCAGGCCTTCGGCCGCATCATGGTGGAGCAGAAGGGTGGCAGCATCATCGCCTGCTCCTCGGTGCGCGCCGTGACGATCGAGCCCGGCCTTGCGGTGTACGGCTCGACCAAGGCGGCGATCGGCCTCCTGGTGAAGGGATTTGCCTCCGAGGTCGGCCGCTCCGGTGTACGCGTCAATGCGATTGCGCCGAGCATCGCGGAGACCGCGCTGACCGGCCCCTTCAAGCAGCGCCCCGACATCTACAATCTCTACGCCGGCCACACGGTGTTCAACCGCTGGAGCAGCGCCGATGAGGTTGCGACAGCGGTGGCCTACCTCGCCTCGGATGCCGCGAGCTATGTCAGCGGCAGCACGCTGTTCGTCGATGGCGGCTGGACGGCGGTCGACGGTCCGCCGACTGGGCTCACCCAACTGAACAACTAAGGCGCGCGTGCGCATCTAGCCGGAAAAGCCCACGCGCCGGCGCAGCTCGCTCTGGTCTGCACCGGCGAGCAGCGCGATCAGCGCGCGCGCCTCTGCCGGATGTGCGGCCCGCATGGTGATGCCGGCGGTGTACATCGTGACGAGCTCGCTTCCCGCCGGCAGCGATCCGGACATCACGATGCCCTCGGTTGCAATGATCTCGGTCGCCTGCGTGCATCCGATCGGCCTTTGGGCCGTAGACGCTGCAAGTTCCCGCATTGCGGTCGCGCCGTTCGGATAGATCTTGAGGCGGGATGCGACCTCATAAGCAATGCCGAGCTGATCCAGGACCTTGGCCAGGTGCATGCCGGCGGTCGAAGCCTTGGTGTCCGGGACGAAGATAGCATCTGCGGCGCGCAGCACCGCGCGCAGATCGGCTTCGGTCTTTACCAGCACTTTCGGATCGCCGGCACGAACTGCAAGCGCCGTCTCGACCTTGCCGATGTCCACGATCGATGCGGCCGTTACGAGCTGCTCGTCGGCGAGCTTCGTGACGAGCGCGCGCGTCAGGATGACGAGATCGGCCGGCGTGCTCGCGCGCAGTCTGTCGGCCATAATGCCGACCGCGCCGAATTGACCGTCGATACCGAATCCGGTCTGCGCCTTGAAAGCGTCGGTGAGGCCGCGAACGAGGCCTTGCGCCGCACCTCCGCTCAGGATGTTCAGTGTCGTCACGGGGCAAGCTCCATGGCTGCAATGATCCTGTCGCGCGTGATCGGCAGGTCGCGCACGCGCACGCCGAGGCAATCGAAGACCGCATTCGCAATCGCGGCCGTCACCGGGCCGTGGGCGGCTTCGCCGGCACCGACCGGCTCGATCTCCGGCCGCTGGATGACTTCGACATCCACCGCCGGCACTTCACTGAACGTCAGGATCGGATAGTCCGTCCAGGAGGTCGACGTGATGCGTGTCCGGTCGAAGCGGACGCGCTCCTTCAGCGCCCAGCTCGTCGCCTGGATCGCGCCGCCCTCGATCTGGTTGATCACACCGTCCGGATTGATGGCCTCGCCGACATCGACCGCAAGCGCCAGCCGCTTCACGCGGATATCGTCGGCGCCTTCGATCTCGGCAATCGCGGCACAATAGGCGCCCGTGTTCTTGTAGCGGGCAAAGCCGACGCCGTGACCGACTCCGGCTTGCCTTTGCGGCTTCCACTGCGCGCGCCGCGCCGCGGCGCGGATGACATCCTTTGCCCGCTCGTCGCGCAGATGGCGCAAGCGGAACTGGATCGGGTCTTCGCCGCGCAGAGCAGCGATCTCGTCGAGCAGGGATTCGATGGCGAACACGTTGCCTTGCCCGCCCAGGGTCCGCAGCGCCGAGGTGCGCACGGGCATGGTCAGCAGCCGGTGGCTCGTGATGGTCCAAGCCGGGAGGTCATAGAGCGGAACGGAGTTGCGGTCGCCGCCACCGCCATTGGCAGCCGGCGGGTTGGACGAGATCATGCGCGGGTAGGGATTTGCGATCTCGGTTGCCGCACGCAGCGCGGGCTGCGCCGCGCGACCCGGCCGCGCGGCGTGGCCGTTGCTCCAGATCGCATGGCGCCAAGCGATGATCTCGTTGTCTGCGTCGAGATCGGCCTCGATCTCGATCGCCATCGCTGCGCCAAACGGCGCGTGGGACATCTCGTCGTGACGTGACCACTGCACCCGGACCGGTCGGCCCGCGGCGGCCTTTGCCAGCAGAACGGCATCGAGGGCGACATCATCGGCCGCATTGTGTCCGTAGCAGCCGGCGCCCTCCATGTGCTCGACGATGATGCTCTCCACCGGCAGCTTCAGCACGATCGCGAGATCGGCGCGCAGCAGATAGACACCCTGGCTGTGTGTCCAGACGTGGACGCGATCGCCGTCCCATTGCGCCATGGCACAGGAGGGCGCGATCGAGGCGTGCGCGACGTAGGGGCGGGTATATTGCCGGCGAAGGGTGTGCGCGATCGCGCTCGGTCTTGCCCCTGTTTTGGTGTCGATGACGGTCGTCTCGACCGGCTGGCTCTTCAGGAAGCCTGCGAGATCATGTTCATCGGGCAGCGGCTCGCCGGCCGACCACGTCGCGCCCTTGCGCAATGCCTTCAGTGCAGCTTCGGCCGCTGCTTCAGTCCCGGCGACCACGCCGGCAAAACCGCCGTCGCGGACAATTGCGACGAGGCCGGGAACAGCGCGCGCGCTCTCTTCATCGAGCGCGACCATTTTGGCGCCCGAAATATCCGGCCGCAGCACGCGTCCGTGCAGCAGGCGCGGCAGCGCGCAGTCATGGATGAAGCGCGGACGCGCGAACACCTTGTCGGGAATGTCGACGCGCTGGATCGAACGTCCTGCAATGCCGCGTGTGGAAGCGGACTTCGCCATCGCGCCCGCGGTAGCGTCGCGGTCGAGAGAGACTTCGCCGGCCAGTTCCCAATAGCTGGTCCTGACATTGCCAGGTCCCGAGATCGTGCCGTCGTTGACCTCGAGCTGCGATGCATCGACGCCGAGACGCTCCGAGGCCGCGGCGAGGAAGAGTTGGCGCACCTCCGCGCAGACCTGGCGCAGCGCACGGCCGGACTGTTGGATCGAGAGGCTACCCGAGGTGACGCCCTCGTTCGGGCTGGTCGCCGTTGAGGCGCGGATCATCTCGATCCGGCCGATATCGACATCGAGCTCGTCGGCGGCGATCTGGGTCAGCGCGGTGACGATACCCTGGCCGATCTCGACCTTGCCGGGCGCGATCGCCACCTGGCCTTGGTCGGTGATTTTCACCCAGGACGCCAGCTTTGGATTGGCGGCCAGGCTGACCGACAATTTCGGGGCAGAGGAGGGCGTGCTCATGACGCAGCCAGCTCCGAGGCCGCCTGCAGCACGGCGCGCACCATGCGGTTATGCGATCCGCAGCGGCACAAATTGCGATCGAGTGCAGCTCTGACCTCGGCCTCGGTCGGCGACGGATTGCGCTTCAAAAGCGCCGCCGCGCTGATCAGGATTCCTGACACGCAATAGCCGCATTGCATCGCCTGTTCGGCGATGAAGGCGCGTTGCAGCGGATGCGGATGCTCCGCTGTGCCGAGGCCCTCAATCGTGGTGACGTCCTTGTCGGCGACCGACCACATCGGCATGTCGCAGGACGCGATCGCGCGATCGCCGACCATGACATAGCAGGCGCCGCATTCATTGGCCCCGCAGCCGAAATGCGGGCCGGTCACGCCGAGCCGGCCGCGCAGCACGTCGAGCAGCATCTGGTCCGGATCGGTCTCGACCGCAATGGCGGCGCCGTTGAGCTGGAAACGAATGGTCGGCATGGTCGAACAGCGGCCTCAGGACTTGTCGAACTTCTTGACGACATCGGCCCATTTAGCGATGTCGCCGCGCAGGAATTTGTCGAACTCCTCCGGCGTCATCGACATGGGCACGGCGCCCTGTTCCGTCCAGAGCTTGACGATGTCCGGCCGCTTCAGCATTGCGTTCACGGCGGCGTTGAGCTTGTCGATGATCGGCTTCGGCGTGCCGGCCGGCGCCATCAGGCCGAGCCAGATCGTGGCCTCATAGCCAGGCACGCCGGCCTCGATCGCGGTCGGCACGTTCGGCAGCACCGCGGAGCGTTGCTTGCCGGTGGTCGCAAGCGCGCGCACCTGGTTCTCACCGACGTTCGGCGCCATCGCCGGCACCGCATCGATCATCATCTGTACCTGTCCGCCGATCACCCCGCTGCGTGCCTCGCCGCTGTTGCGATAGGGGACGTGCACGACGTCGATGCCGGCCATGGCTTTGAACAGCTCGCCGGCCATGTGGTACGGCGTGCCCTGACCGGAGGAGGCGTAGTTCAATTTGCCCGGCTGCGACTTGGCGAGCGCGATGAACTCCTGCAGCGTCTTCGCTGCGACCTGTGGGTTCACCACGATGACGAGATCGGAATAGTTCACCGGGGCGATCGGCGCGAGGTCGCGCATCAGGTCGTATTTGCGCTGGGCCGCCGTCAACAGTGATTCGTTGGCGGTTTGTGTGTTCGACATCATCAGCAAGGTGTAGCCGTCCGCCGGCGACTTGACCGCCTCGACCGTACCGATGACGCCGCCCGCGCCGGTGCGGTTCTCGATGACGAAGGGCTGGCCGAAGCTCTCCTGGAGGACGTTGCCGATTAGCCGGGCCGCGACATCCGCCGGCCCGCCGGCGCCGAAGGGAACGACGATCCGGACCGCATGGGCAGGATAGTCTTGCGCGAAACAGGAGGGCGCGGAGAATGCACTGAACAGGCCGGCAGCCAGCGCCAGCACAATCCTTGCGGGCGTCATGCCCACCTCCCTCTGTCGTTGTTGTTGGCCGGCACTGTAGCGGCAGGGCGCGCGGACTGTCGACGCCTCAGAAAGTCGATCACGCTGGGAATATCGGCCGGCTTCCGGGGTGACCGCGCCGCATTTCGCAGTCGCGGCAGGAACCGGCAACGCACGCGGCTTGAGCAAATTGCATAGGCATTGCCGGATAAATGCCCTCGGCTGGCCGGTATTTTGATGTTACGGATTTCCCCATGAACCAGCACGCCAAGATCGAGATCCGCCACTCCACCTGTCCGCATGATTGCCCCTCGGCCTGCGCGCTCGATGTCGAGGTGGTCGAGGGCCGCAGCATCGGTCGCGTTCGCGGCTCCAAGCGGCAGACCTACACGGCCGGCGTCGTCTGCGCCAAGGTCGCCCGCTATGCCGAGCGCATCCATCACCCCGAGCGGGTGATGTACCCGATGCGCCGCACCGGGCCGAAAGGATCCGGCCAGTTCGCGCGGATCTCCTGGGACGAGGCGCTCGACGAGATCGGCCATCGCTTCAACGAGGCCGAGCGCGAGTTCGGCGCGGAATCGATCTGGCCCTATTACTACGCCGGCACGATGGGGCTGGTGATGCGCGACGGTCTCAACCGCCTCACGCATGTGAAGAAATATTCGCGCTTCTATTCGACGATCTGCGCGAACGTCGCGCGCGTCGGTTATGCAATCGGCACCGGCAAGATTGCCGGCGTCGATCCACGCGAGATGGCGCTGTCCGACCTCGTCGTGATCTGGGGTACCAACCCCGTCAACACCCAGGTCAACGTGATGACGCACGCCGCGCGTGCGCGCAAGGAGCGCGGCGCGAAGATCGCGGCCGTCGACATCTACGACAACGAGACCATGAAGCAGGCCGACATCAGGATCATCCTGCGGCCCGGCACCGATGGCGCGTTCGCCTGCGGCGTCATGCACGTGCTGTTCCGCGACGGCTATGCCGACCGCGCCTATATGGACAAGTACACCGATTGCCCGGCCGAGCTCGAGGCGCATCTGAGAACGCGCACGCCGGAATGGGCGTCCGCGATCTCTGGCGTGCCGGTGTCTGAGATCGAAGCGTTCGCGAAGGCGGTCGGCGAGACCAAGCGAACCTTCCTGCGCCTCGGCTACGGCTTCACCCGCTCGCGCAACGGGGCCACGCAGATGCATGCGGCACTCTGCATTCCCGCGGTGACCGGCGCCTGGCAATACGAAGGCGGCGGCGCCTTCTTCAACAATTACGCGCTGTGGCATTTCGACGAATCCATCATCGAGGGCCATGACGCGATCGATCGCACCACGCGCGTGCTCGACCAGTCCCAGATCGGCCGTATCCTGACCGGCGACACTGAGGCCTTGCACGGCAAGGGCCCGATCAAGGCGATGCTGATCCAGAACACCAACCCGATGACGGTGGCGCCGGAGCAGGCGCGGGTAGCACAGGGTTTTGCGCGCGAAGACCTGTTCGTCGCCGTGCATGAGCAGTTCATGACCGAGACGGCGCAGATGGCCGACATCGTGCTGCCGGCGACCATGTTCATGGAGCATGACGACCTCTATTACGGCGGCGGCCACCAGCACATCTCGGTGGGCGCGAAGCTGATCGATCCGCCCGGCGAATGCCGCTCCAACCATGAGGTCTTGCAGGCGCTGGCGCCGCGCGTCGGCGCGATGCATCCAGGCTTCGAGATGACGTCGCGCGAGTTGATCGATGCGACGCTGAAGCTGAGCGGCCACGGCGACATCGCCGGGCTCGAGGCCGACATCTGGCGCGACCTGCAGCCGGATTTCCGGACCTCGCATTTTCTCGACGGCTTCGCCCATCCCGACAAGAAATTCCACTTCAGGGCGGATTGGGCGCATCCGCCGTTCGGCCAGACGATGGGCGATATCGACAACATGCCTGATCTGCCGGACCATTGGGCGGTGATCGAGCAGGCCGACCAGGCCCATCCGTTCCGGCTTGCCACCAGCCCATCGCGCAGCTTCCTCAACACCACCTTCAACGAGACGCCGTCCTCGCAGGCGCGCGAGGGCAGGGCGAGCGTGATGATCCATCCGCTGGATGCAGCCTCCCTCGACATTGCTGACGGCGATGCGGTGACGCTCGGCAACATCAGAGGCGAGACCACGCTGATCGCAACGCTGTTCGACGGCGTGCGGCGCGGCGTGCTGATCGCGGAATCCGTTCACCCGAACAAGAACCATATCGGCGGCCGCGGCATCAACATGCTGACCGGAGCCGAAGCCGTCGCGCCGATCGGCGGCGCCGCATTCCACGACAACAAGGTCTGGATCAGGAAAGCGGTCGCGGGCTGACCGCGCGCCTCCGTTGCCAGCAATTTGCGTCGAGGCGCTAAAGCGGCGCCTCGCTGCAGATTGCTCTTGCACCTGCCGCCCGCGCTGCCGCAAATGCTGCAAACGGACAGCAAGGAAGCGACGTCATGACCGACAACACAGCCGTCATCACCGAAAAGCGCGGGCAGGCATTCTGGATCACCATCAACCGGCCCGAGAAGCGCAACGCGCTGAACGGCGAGGTCATCGCCGGCATCAGCAAGGGCTATCGCGACGCCCATGACGACAAGGACGTCCGCGTCATCGTGCTGACCGGCGCCGGCGACAAGGCGTTCTGCGCCGGCGCCGACTTGCAGAATTCCGGTGCGGCGTTCGCGATGGATCATTCCCGGCCGAATGTCGACTATGCCGATCTGCTCCGCCTGTCACAGAACGCGACGAAGCCCGCGATCGCGCGGGTCGGTGGCGTCTGCATGGCCGGCGGCATGGGCCTTTTGTGCATGACCGACATGGCGGTTGCGGCCGACCATGTCATCTTCGGCCTGCCGGAGGTGAAGGTCGGCGTGTTTCCGATGCAGGTGCTGAGCTTGCTGCAGTCCATCGCGCCGCCGCGTCTCGTCAACGAATGGGCGCTCACCGGCGAGCCGTTCGATGCGAAAGCTGCGCAAGCCGCGGGCCTCTTGAACTATATCGTACCGGCGGCCGAGCTCGACGCCAAGGTCGACTGGCTGATCGGCCGCACCGTCGACAAATCCCCGACCGCGATCCGCCGTGGCAAATACGCCATGCGCGCCATTGCCTCGATGTCGTTCGACGAGAGCATCGCCTACACCGAAAGCCAGATCGCGCTGCTCGCGATGACCGAGGACGCCAAGGAGGGGCTGAAGGCGTTCGGCGAAAAGCGCAAGCCGGTATGGACGGGGCGGTAGACCCGATGTTGGAACAAACTCAGAGAGGCATCCGGCAAAACGATGCCTATCTCGTTCGCGCCACGAGCTGATCGTCAAAGGAAGCTGTTCCCGCGCGCTGCAATCGGCGCTTTTTGGTAGCCGCAATGAGCTGCTTGCGCGTGCGCTTGGCATAAGTTGGCAATTGGTATTTTGAACGATGGCGGCCGGCGGTGCGCAATTCAGCATCCGTGAGATCGCTGTCGGCGCCTTCGGTGAAGCCGCCATGGCGAAATGATGTGAATGAAAGTTCGTGACGAAGCCCGGCTGCGGCGATGATCTTTTTTACGACGGAGCGGAGGTATCGCAGATCTTTGCGTTGGGTGATCCATGGGACGGGAATGCTCGATCTGCGATGAGGGTGGTCGCGCCGGAAGACCAATCCGGAGCCGTGCCCCGCTTTGATAGCGTCGAGTTCCGCCATCAACTCGGGGAAAAGCGGCGTGCCAGTTTCGTCAAAGAGGGGCCACCATGCTTCTTCGCCGTTCTTTGGATGGACAATCCTGACGCTATCTGGTCGTCCCTCCGGGCGGTAGTGCGCAAGTTCGAAAATGCCGAAGACATGCTCTTCGCGCTGCAGCCATTCCCAACTCAACAAAGCGGCTGTAGCGATGGAGTAAAACCCGAGTTTCTTGGCACTGCGCCTGAACGCGACAAGCTCGTCCCAGTTTGCAGTGGGCGTCTCCCGCTTCGGTTGACCAGGGGCTCGAGACCTTAGCCCCATCCGGGAGAACGGGTTTATTTCGGGGACCTTCGCCTCATGAGCGCGCTGGCCAACAAACCAAGCGCGCCTGCAAGCCGTCATGGCAGCATTTGCGAAGCGCCGGCGTTCGTATTTGACGGTGTTGCCGTCCGCTTCCTTGCGTTCTACGACCAGCAACTTCGCATAGACGGCATCGACAAATCCTCTAGAGAAGGCAGAAATCTGTTTCGAGCCCGCCCGACTGCCGTCCTTTAGCTCGTGATTAGCAAAAAGCGCTAAGCCCTGGGCGTAAAGTCGCTGCGTTTTGTGATCGAGTTCTTTCCACTTCTGGTGCGTCTTGAATACCCATACGAGCCAATCGAAAGTGCCAGGTGCAGGCGGAGTAGAAGACAGGTCGGTTAGCCCCCCAGAACGCCAGCTGTCAAAAGCGGGTAACAAGACTTTCTTGACCCGGTCTACAGCTGCATCGAAATCCTCGCCAAGTGCCTCAGGTTCGATGGTACAGCCTTGTCTGCGTGCCCAGGTGGGCGGCTCGAAAAAATAGGCCCAACCGCCATGCTTCAATGCCTTCCGCCGACAGTAACGAGGAAGTCCAGGCGTAGTGTTGGACAAATTCATACGAGCGAGGTCAGGTCTTGTCGGTCTAGCTTATTGGGGTTTGTAGCGCTGCACGCTGCCGCGAAGTCATCAATAGCTGCCTTCGACCAAACTGGCTCTCGGGAGCGACCAGTTCCGTGATAATGCGTCGGCGGAGGAGCTTCCCCGCGGACTATCGCGCGCGCAAGTTCGACTGTATTGCGGTAATCTAAATACGCTGCGACCATATCCGCCCGCATGACGGCTGGCCATGCGCCGACCGGCGGGTAACGAGCAGGAAGTGCAATGCGAGATCCCATTAGTCTCCATCCGCACAGATAGTTCGCCACAGATTTAAGCTTTCGCGCTTCTTCGCCGTCCTCTCTCGCTGGCGCGCGCATAAGGATGCCAAATCGTCTGTCTCGGTGTCCGCCATGCGGGCTCCGGCTAGCTCTAGTTGACCCACTGCTCGAATCCGAACGCGAAAACTAATTGAGAAACAAGTCGAGGCGATAGCTCGTGCGGCAATCGGGTGGCCTGGAGGGAAATTGGGCTGGAGTGCGCGCGCAACTAATTTAGGTCGGGACTGGCGCAGGAGGGTGGAACACAGAGCTGCTTGGGAAAAAGGTGATCGAAATCGATCACAAAACAGTTCAAGAGGTGGGCATCCGGTCTGGATGACTTTCGGCAGGGTGGTGTTTGCCCGCTGCTCGAGAGGCATCTGATTCCCTTTACCCATGCGTCCTCGTTCCAACAATCTGTCGTTCAAGTCGCTCGGGAAGCAGGGTTAGGAACTCCAATTGTCGGAATGGCAGACATGTCTGGATCCGACGGCAGACAGCGTCTGTCGCGGTACACAGATGTATGCGAGGGGAATTCAATTCTGTCTCTGTCGTTTGTGCGCGAGCGGCTTGCGCCGCACCGGGCTCTTGTGAACCGAGCCGCGCAGCGTCTCGGTAGGGTAGGCGCGGGATACCTCGTCGAGGATATCCCTACGCCTCCCCCCAAACCGTGCGGGCACTTTTCAATGCACACGGCTTTCCATACGCGCATGCGCTCGACCGGAGACGGTTGCGCGGCATGACGGACACAGGACGATCGTCTTGCGCCGCCAACCGGACTGTTTCCAAACCGTCAGCGAACCGCTTCGCAGGTCTCCAACGCGGCGGAGGTGATGCATCTCAAATGGTCCGGTCCTATCACCGCACCCTTCGCACCTGCGAGCGTTGAGGCGATCGATCAGATCATTGGGGCTTTTGACCCACCACGCCCCTGCCGTGACGTTGTCCACCACAGGACTCGTCCAGTAGGTCTGGGTCAGATGCTTCAGTCTCCACAGCTTGATACTGCGAAGTTTACCACGGACCACGGAGCTGACTTCGTAGTCCGTACCCTTCCACAGACGTGCCATGGTTCTCGCTCTCGTCGTCCGATGTCGCATCGCCAGCGTCTTCACAAGGCTGCGGAACACAACAAGCTCCAACAGTCCCAAGGCGCTCTTGAAGTCATCGGCAAACGAATGGTAGTTCGCAAAACCACGGAACTCTGAGTTATAGGCGAGGACGGTTGCGACATCGCTGGTGACCAAGAACTGCTCGCGCGGACGGCCAGTCTTTCTGGCGAGATCGCCATAGTCGTGTCGCTTGCAGAACGCGGTAACCTCCTTGCGCGGCACTCGCAAACTGACATTGCCGGTGGTCGGCCGGCGTACCACGCGCCATGTCCGGCCATCCGGCCCCGTGCGGTTGGATTTGCGTCCAGCCCCATAGGATGTGTATGTCGAGATGCGATAGCTGAGGAAGGTCACTCCCTTTGAAGCGGCGTGAACTCCACTTTTCTCGGCCGATACGGCGAGCTTCAAGGCCTGCGTCAGGAACTGTTCGACGCGAGCCATGATCTCACACGCTTCCCGCTTGCTCCCGATTACGCCGATGAGGAAGTCGTCGGCGTAGCGGCAGTACGGGTTTGTGCCTGTTCGCCAAGCGGCTCGAGGAAGGCGTCTTCCGCTGGCCGAAGATCGAGGATGGCGTGATGCGTTTGTCGGCGGCGGAATTGTCGGCGCTGCTCGAAGGGCTCGATTGGCGGCGTGTCCACGCGGCACGGGAGACGGTCGTCCCGACGCAAGCCGGATAATTGTGGGCCGCGCTGCGACGAAGTGAATCAGGGGCATCGAGCGCGCCGTCAGGCGAGCGCGAATATGCTCTGATTTGCCTGTGAGCGATAACCTTCCTGATGATCCCGAGACGCTGAAGGCGATGCTGCTTGCCGAGCGGCACGAGAGCGAGCGGCTGCGCCAGATCATCAAGAAGCTGCAGCGTCATCGCTTTGGCCGGAAGGCGGAGTCGCTTCCTGAGGAACAGATGTTGCTGGGCCCCGAGGACGTCGAGCAGGTCGCAGCTTCTGCCGAGGCCGGTCAGGACGAGACAGCCCCGGAAGGCCGGACCGAAGGCGTAGCGGATGGCCTCGGCGAGCTTGTTTCACCCTGTTATCTTTTTGTTTGCGGCAGGGGCACCCGTCAACTTGAGCGCACACGCTCGACACGTCTGTGTTTAAAGTTGCACAAACATCGTGGGCCGAACCTCTTGCGCCCCAATGTCACTGGTATATGTGAGAGCGGTTGGCACTCGCTCGTTGCGACTGCCAACCTAAAGAATATTCACAAAAGTCAGGGAGGACTGCATGAAATTCCCTCCGCTTCACGACCGCGTCGTGGTCAAGCGCATCGAAGCTGAAGAGAAGACCGGTGGCGGCATCATCATTCCCGATACGGCCAAGGAAAAGCCCTCCCAGGGCGAAGTCATCGCCATTGGCCCTGGCGGCCGGGATGAGAGCGGCAAGCTGATCCCGATCGACGTCCAGGTCGGCGACCGCGTGCTGTTCGGCAAGTGGTCGGGCACCGAGGTCAAGATCGACGGCCAGGAGCTGTTGATCATGAAGGAGAGCGACATCATGGGCGTTCTTACCGACGTGTCGTCCAAGAAGAAGGCCGCCTAATCCACCGTCACCCCCTGAGGAGCGCCCGACCGGTGCTGCCTCGCAGGTGAGCGGCGAATTTCAATTCAGGGAGGACAAATATGTCAGCTAAAGAACTCAAATTCGGGGTCGATGCCCGCGACCGGATGCTGCGCGGCGTCGACATTCTCGCCAATGCGGTCAGGGTGACGCTCGGCCCCAAGGGCCGCAACGTCGTGCTCGACAAATCGTTTGGCGCACCCCGCATCACCAAGGACGGCGTCGGCGTCGCCAAAGAGATCGAGCTCGAGGACAAATTCGAGAACATGGGCGCGCAGATGGTGCGGGAGGTGGCCTCCAAGTCCGCTGATGCGGCCGGCGACGGCACCACCACCGCGACCGTCCTTGCGGCCGCAATCGTCCGCGAGGGCGCCAAGTCGGTTGCCGCCGGCATGAACCCAATGGACCTCAAGCGCGGTATCGACCTCGCCGTCGAAGCTGTGGTGGCCGACATCGAGAAGAACTCCAAGAAGGTCACCTCCAATGAGGAGATCGCCCAGGTCGGCACGATTTCGGCCAATGGCGATGCCGAGATCGGCAAGTTCCTTGCGGACGCCATGAAGAAGGTCGGCAACGAAGGCGTAATTACCGTCGAAGAAGCGAAATCGCTCCAGACCGAACTCGATGTCGTCGAGGGCATGCAGTTCGACCGCGGCTACATCTCGCCCTACTTCGTCACCAATGCCGACAAGATGCGCGCTGAGATGGAAGACGCCTACATCCTCATAAACGAGAAGAAGCTCTCGTCGCTGAACGAGCTGCTCCCGCTGCTCGAGGCCGTGGTGCAGAGCGGCAAGCCGCTCGTCATCGTCGCGGAAGACGTCGAAGGTGAAGCGCTCGCAACGCTGGTGGTGAACCGCCTGCGTGGCGGGTTGAAAGTCGCTGCCGTCAAGGCTCCGGGCTTCGGCGATCGCCGCAAGGCCATGCTGCAGGACATCGCGATCCTGACCGGCGGCCAGGCGATCTCGGAAGACCTCGGCATCAAGCTCGAGAACGTCACGCTCAACATGCTCGGTCGGGCCAAGAAGGTGATGATCGACAAGGAGAACACCACGATCATCAACGGCGCTGGCAAAAAGGCCGACATCGAGGCGCGCGTGGCCCAGATCAAGGCGCAGATCGAGGAGACCACCTCGGACTACGACCGTGAGAAGCTCCAGGAGCGTCTCGCCAAGCTCGCGGGCGGCGTCGCGGTGATCCGCGTCGGCGGGGCGACCGAGGTCGAGGTGAAGGAGCGCAAGGATCGCGTCGATGACGCGATGCATGCAACCCGCGCGGCGGTCGAGGAAGGCATCCTGCCAGGCGGCGGCGTCGCCCTACTCCGTGCCTCCGAGCATCTCAAGGGCATCCGCACCAAAAACGACGACCAGAAGACCGGCGTCGAGATCGTGCGCAAGGCGCTGTCCTGGCCGGCCCGCCAGATCGCGATCAATGCCGGCGAGGACGGCTCGGTCGTGGTCGGTAAGGTCCTGGAAAAAGAACAGTACGGCTATGGCTTCGACGCGCAGACCGGCGAATACGGCAACCTGGTCACCAAGGGCATCATCGACCCGGCCAAGGTCGTGCGTGTGGCTATCCAGAATGCGGCTTCGATTGCGGCGTTGCTGATCACCACCGAGGCCATGGTCGCCGAGCTGCCGAAGAAGGCCGCTGCCGGCCCGGCCATGCCTCCGGGCGGCGGCATGGGTGGTATGGACTTCTAAGCCACCCATTGAGCGCCCAAAAAGCACAAGAAAGGCCCGGTATCGCTGCCGGGCCGTTCTGCATCATACTCCGCTCCGACCATCTTTCATCTTTCGCGCCTCAACAATTTGCAAACAATCCGCCGTCCCAGCCAAGCGCGATGCCCTCTGAGGCCCGCACTGCGCCAGCTCGGCCAGTTTGCAGGCTGGGCGCGCAATGTGGCGATTCGTCCAACTCAACAGCAGACCAGTTTGTGAGCCGACTCTGTAGTCAGGGAACTCCGCCAGAGGCGTCTCAAACATCAGGTGTCACGAAACGTCGATAGCCAGCAATCGTGCAGCCAGTCGAGCGTTCTTGGCAATGGTTGCGAGCGCAACGTTCAGATCCGCCAAGGTCTTCTGGTCCAAAGCGCGCGAACGATTGTTGCCCGCAGGTCAGAGATTGATCGCGCACTTTCGAACGAAGGTACCCATCCGGTGAAG